>JAJXTH010000001.1 GCA_021783995.1 Pseudomonadota bacterium | reverse complement strand
CATGATGCTTTCACGTTGGGTCTCCTTTGGATGGGCATGGTGTGTTTGGCGATACACGATTACCTTACACCTTTGGATGACCCAACGTCACGCTGATTTGAAATCCTGTTTTGGACAAGAGTGATATCAGACATTGATTGCCAGCGTGCTTCACAAATTTGTATCGGGGCGTCTTGTTGAGCAGTCGTCCAGTCCAACTTCCCGCTCAAGTTGGACTCCACGCAAACGTACGTATATACAGCAAGGTATGCCGTATCTGCCCGCACAAATAAAAGTGCGACCTTTCGGTCGCACCAGGAATAAAGCCCCCCGCCTGTGCCGTTGACCCGGCATCTCGAACCTTTAGGTTCAAGACGGTCGCTTCCCTGCCGCATCAGGATCATCCGCAGGGGACGTTCACAACAGCGGCTTGTGGGTTGCAACCTGCAATGTTACTTGGTTCAAAGAATATATGGGTCTGACGAACACCGCAGGGTGCAACTCGAATTGGGAGACGATCAGAACAGTGTATCCTGTTCGGCGAGCGCCTGATCGATTGCGGTCTGCATGGCGTTCATTCTACGCGCAAGATCGCCGAGGTCAACCCCTTTTCCGACTTTCATCGAAAGCAGTTCGTGCGTGATGTTGAGCGCAGCCATGATCGCGATTCGCTCGACGTTCGCAGTCTTGCCGCCATCGCGTATCTCGGTCATTTTCCTGTTCAGGTAAGTGACTGCATCGAGCAGCCCCTGGCGTTCTTCTTCCGGACAGGCGATGCGCAATTCGCGATCGAGTATCGTCACGTCCAGCGTGTTCTTGCTCATGATAGTTCTTCGGGTAGGGTGGATAGCAGTTTTTCGAGCCGTGCCTTGGCGTTGTCTACCTTGTCGCTGCACAGTCTGTTGTGGCTCAGAGCCTGCGCCAGTTCCTGGCGCAGCTGGTGGTTTTCCCGGCGCAGTTGGCCGCTGACTTGTATCAGCTGCGTGAGCTTGCTCTCCAGGGCGTTGAGTTCATTTTCCATCCCGCTAATATAGTTTGTAAAGCGCAGGCAAGTCAAATTGATGAGTCGTTTGCCTTGCTGCATGATGAGTGGTAGAGTGCCTGCCGTTTTGAGGTGCCAGGACTGCTTTGCAGCCTGGTTAAACGGGAAGCAGGTGCGTTGTGCCAAATGGGCACGGCAAAGCCTGAGCTGCCCCCGCAACGGTCGTCGAGTGTGGGTTTGCCATCATGCCACTGTGAGCAATCATGGGAAGGCGGCAAGCCAAGACTCGTGAGCCCGGATACCGGCCTTGAAGCATGGACGGGAGATATGCGGGTGGCATGTCGAAAGCGAGGCTACGCCGCGCGCATATTTCCTGATTGATCATATTCCAACGGGGACGCTTGGAATTCATTCAGGAAAAATCATGAAACGCAGAACCATCAACATCGCGCTTTTCGGCGCGATTGCATTTCCCTTCGCAACCTTTGCAGACACGCCGGACATGGAGGAGATCGTCGTCACTGCTTCGCGCATGCCGCAGGCAATCGACAAGACCATCGCCGACACCACGGTGTTGACCGAACAGGACATCAAGAATTCAGGCGCAACAGACGTCGCCACGCTGCTGCGCTCGGTGGCTGGCATCGAAGTCGCGCAAAGCGGCGGTCTGGGCTCGGCAGCCGGCATATTCATGCGCGGGACGAATTCCGATCAGGTGCTTGTGCTTCTGGATGGCGTGCGCATCGATTCCGCAACGCTGGGCTCGACCGCCATCGAGCACCTGATGCTGGACAGCATAGAGCGCATCGAAATCGTGCGCGGCAACGTCAGCAGCCTTTACGGCTCGGAGGCGATAGGCGGCGTGATCCAGCTTTTCACCAAGCAGGGACATGGCGCACCTTCCTTCAATGCGAGCGCGGGCGTAGGCAACGAGGGGACGCAGCACATGTCTGCCGGGCTCTCGGGCGTCGTGCAGGGGACTTCCTACAGCGTGAATGCAGCGCATGTGAAGACAGACGGGGTGTCTGCAATGAATCCGGCGCTCATGCCAAACGCCAACCCCAACAACAACGGCTATGACAACACCACGCTTGACGCGCAGGTCAGGCATGCTTTCGATGACGATCATGCACTGACAGCGTCAGTCTACAGCACGCGCGGAAATGTTTCGTACGACAACGCATTCGGTTTGCCGACCGACATCAATAATATGGTTGAATACATCGACAAGTATTCGATGGCATACGATGATCAGCTGAGCGGGATGTGGCACAGCCAGATGCGCCTGGCTCAGGGAGTGGACAACAGTCTCGCCTATACAAATGGCGCGCAGATTTCGCGCTACCAGACAAGGAACAATCAGGCGGCATGGCAGAACAATTTCAAGATTGCTGACAAGCAGCAGTTGAGCCTTTCCGTGGAAAACTTGAATCAGGCCGTGACATCCAATACGCTCTTCACGCAAACCGGCCGCAACGTGAACAGCATGCTGGGCGGGTATGTGGGAGAGTTCGGCGTGCATCAGCTGCAGTTTAACCTGCGACAGGACAGGTATTCCGATTTCGGCATCGCCAACACGGGACTTCTGGGGTACGGACTTTCGCTGACGAACAGTCTGCGTGCAACGGCCAGCATCAGCAACGCGTTCAAGGCGCCAACTTTCGACGATATGTATTGGCCGCTGGCATTCGGGTATCAGGGCAATCCCAACCTGAAGCCCGAACGTTCCGTGAACAGGGAAGCCGGGCTGCACTATTCATCAAACGGGCAGCGCGTCGATTTCATATACTTCGAGAATCGCATCAGCGACCTGATAGACCTCAATGCATCCTATACCTCGGTCACCAACATCAATCAGGCGAGGATCTCGGGGCAGGAGCTCAGCTATAACGGCGTGTTTGGTGAGTATCATCTGGATGCTGCTGCGACATTCCAGAATCCTGTCGACGCGACGACGGGCCAGCTCCTGCCGCGCAGGGCGAGAGAGTTTGGCAATCTCGGCTTGTCGCGCGATTTCGGCGTGCTGAACATAGGCGCCGAGGTGCGATACAGCGGCGCTCGCCAGGACACGAATCAGCTTACGTCGGCCCCCGTTGTTCTGTCTGCGTATCAGCTGCTGAACCTGACGGCTCGCTATCAGATCGACAAACATCTGAACGTGCTGGGCAGCATAGGCAACGTGTTCAACCGAAACTACTCCGAGGTTTACGGTTATAACACGCTGGGACGCACGCTGTTTGTGGGACTGAACTACCAGCAGTAATTGCGGGCGGCTCGCGCGCTGTGGTATGGTGCGCGAGTGCGCCTTAATCTTGAAAGGAGTGTCATGATGAACACGATGATGAGAAATTTCTGGCCTGGCCTTGCCCTTTTTGCGCTGATGGCTGCAACGCGCATGCACCACTTCGGAAGCAGCCTGCATATGCCTGACGCATCGCTTGCCGTCTTCCTGCTGGCGGGTGCATTGATCGCAAGCCCCCTGTTTTTCGGCGCGCTGCTCATCGAAGCCGGGTTGCTCGATTACGTTGCGATCACCCACATGGGGGTGTCCGATTTTTGCGTGACTCCTGCATACTGGTTCCTGATTCCAACCTACGCTGTGCTCTGGTATGCGGGCCGCTACTATGCGCAGATACATCGCGATACGCTGCACAGCCTGGGTGCGTTCTCAATTATTTCGTTTTTTTCTGTGAGCGCTGCATTCGCCATTTCCAATGGCGCCTTCTATGTTTTTTCCGGACGTTTCGCGGACATGAGCTGGTCCGGATACGCTTCGCGCGTTGCGCAATACTATGTGCCTTATGTCACGAGCGCGGCGGTTTATCTTGTTCCGGCGGTGCTCATGTATGCGCTGTTCGGCAGAAAGACGCATCTGGTAGGCCATGCCTGACAACAGCCACAGCCTTCGCATGGAGAGAAAGAAAGCCGTCGTGGATGCGGCGATCGCCAGGGCTGATCAGGACAAGGGTTTGTTGCTGGTATTGACAGGAAACGGCAAGGGAAAATCCAGCTCCGCATTCGGGATGGTGGCGCGCACGCTGGGGTACGGACTGAAGGCCGGGGTCGCGCAGTTTCTGAAGAGCCGCCGCGATACCGGGGAGGAAGGATTTTTGGGCAACCAGCCGGGCGTGGAGTGGCGCGTGCTGGGCGACGGTTTCACCTGGGAGACGCAGAACAGGGAAGCGGACATCGCGACTGCCAAGCGCGGCTGGGAAGTCGCAAGGCAGATGCTCAAGGACGAATCGCTGCATCTGGTCGTGCTGGACGAGCTTACCTATCTCTTGAGTTACGGCTATCTCGACGAGAAGGAAGTGTGCAGCGACCTGGCTGCACGGCCCACCATGCAGCATGTGGTGATCACCGGGCGCGCAGCACCCCAATGCCTTCTGGATATTGCGGATACGGTGAGCGAGATCAGGGACGTCAAGCACGCCTTCCGCTCAGGCATACGCGCGCAGCCAGGCATAGACCTTTGAACATGGTTTCATGCCCCGCGTTGCTGATCTCTGCACCCGCATCCGGTCAGGGAAAGACCACGGTCACTGCGGCAATAGCGGCCTTTCACCGGGAGCAGGGCCGTTCCGTGCGCGTGTTCAAGACCGGGCCGGATTTCATAGACCCGACCATCCTTGAAATCGCATCCGGCCATCCCGTTTACCAGTTGGACCTGTGGATGTGCGGCGAGGCCGATTGCCGGGAGCGTCTCTTCAATGCAGCCAAAGATGCCGATCTCATCCTGATAGAAGGCGTGATGGGATTGTTTGACGGCAACCCGTCCAGCGCCGATCTGGCCAAGAAATTCGGCATCCCGGTACTCGCGGTGATCGACGCCAGCGCGATGGCCCAGACTTTCGCCGCAATGGCATGCGGGCTGTCGCGGCTGGATGAGACGCTTCCGTTCTATGGTGTGGTCGCAAACCGGGTGGGAAGCGATCGGCATGCAGGCATGGCCGCTGAGCTTTTGCTGGAAACGACGAAATTCTGCGGCGCACTCCCGCGCAATGAACAGATCACCCTGCCGGAAAGGCACCTGGGGCTTTTTCAGGCGGCAGAACTGCCTGACATAAAACTGCGTATTGCCGAGGCTGGACGTTTGTGGGGAGAGAGGTGTGAAACCGATTTGCCGCCAGCTGCATTGTTTTCTGCTCCGGCCCCAGTCCCTGATGTGGCGCGCGAGCTCGATGGGGTGAGAATTGCAGTTGCCTCCGATGCGGCATTTTCTTTTCTGTATCGCGCAAACCTCGATTTTCTTTTGAGGCAGGGGGCGGAATTGCGTTTTTTCTCCCCGCTCGATGACGAGAATCTGCCGGAAGCCGACAGCCTGTACCTGCCAGGCGGATATCCCGAGTTGCATCTGCAAAGGCTTTCGGATAATGCGTCCATGCTGGACGACATAAGGCGGCACCATGCAGAAAACAAGCCCATGCTCGCCGAATGCGGGGGCATGCTGTATGCCTTGAAGAGCCTCACCGATGCGCAGGGGAAATCTGCGGACATGCTGGGGCTGATGGAAGGAAATGCGGTGATGCAGAACAGGCTGAGCGCGCTTGCGCTGCAAAGCGTTGCACTGGAAGGTGGCATGCTGCGCGGCCATACTTTTCATTATTCGAAAGTGCAGACGGACCTCATCCCCGCAGCGAGGGGAAACTGTCCCAATGGCGGCAAGACAGGCGAAGCGGTATATCAGAAGCAGCGTCTGACTGCATCCTATATACATTTCTATTTTCCTTCGGATCCGATGGCGGCAGTCCGCCTGTTTCAGCCATGAGCCACCGCTATCCGGATTCAGACCTGGCGGCCGTGTATCGCGTGATAGCCGAACGGCGCGACATGCGTCATTTTTTGCCAGGCGCGACTGTGGGCGAAGATGTTCTCCAGCGCATCCTGTTTGCGGCGCACTGTGCGCCATCGGTCGGCCTGATGCAGCCGTGGCGGTTCATCCGCATCACCGATGCTTCGCTGCGCGAACACATGCACGAGCTGGTCGACAGCGAAAGAAGGCTGACGGCTGCGGCGCTGGGAGAGCGCGAGGAGGAATTCATGCGCCTCAAAGTGGAAGGCATACGCGACTGTGCAGAGCTTTGGGTGGCAGCCCTGATGGACAGACGCGAGGAGCATGTCTTTGGCAGGCGCACCATGCCGGAAATGGATCTTGCCTCCGTCGCTTGCGCAATCCAGAACATGTGGCTGGCAGCACGCGCGGAAGGTTTGGGGATGGGCTGGGTATCGCTGTTTGAGCCCGAGAAGCTGGCCGTGCTGTTGGGCATTCCCGCTGGCGGAAAACCTGTCGCGATACTCTGTCTCGGGCAGGTTGCGGAGTTCTATGCGTCGCCGATGCTCCAACAGGAAGGCTGGCGCACGCCCCTGCCCTTGCAGGACATGCTGTTCGAGAATGCCTGGGGAACCGCGCATGCCGTCTGAGCTGACGGTGCCGCTGATGCTGTTTGTGGCGGTATTGATGGACCAGTTGCTCGGGGAGCCGCAGCGCTTTCATCCATTGGCGGGCTTCGGCAGTCTCACAAGGCAAATCGAAAAAGAGCTGTACCGGGGAAATCATTTGAGCGGCGTACTTGCCGTGTCGGCTCTGCTGATACCTTTCGCAATGATAGCCTGCGTGCTGCAGCGTCTTGCCTTTCTTGGCCCGCTCTTTTCCATCGTCGTGCTGTATCTTGCGATCGCGCCGCGCAGTCTTCGCGAACACGCGTGGCGGGTGTCAGACGCAGCTGATCTGTCCGATGCGAGGAAGGCGGTGGGCATGATGGTGAGCCGGGATACCGGCGAACTTGACGAATCCGGCGTGGCGCGCGCCGCGGTGGAGTCGGTGCTGGAGAATGGCAACGATGCGATCTTTGCCGCGCTGTTCTGGTTTCTTGTGGGAGGCGCTGCGGGCGTGCTTCTGTATCGGCTTGCCAACACACTCGATGCGATGTGGGGATACCGCGATGAACGCTACAACAAATTCGGCTGGGCAGCCGCGAAGCTCGACGATGTGCTCAATTACATTCCCGCGCGTTTGACTGCGCTGAGCTATGCGCTGCTTGGAAATTCCGGATGCGCGTGGCGCTGCTGGCGCGAGCAGGCGAAAAACTGGGAGAGTCCGAATGCGGGGCCTGTGATGGCTGCCGGAGGCGGGGCGTTGCAGGTGATGCTGGGCGGTGGGGCGCATTATCAGGGAAGATTCGAGCAGCGCCCCCACCTTGGCTGCGGCAAGCCGGCGGAGCGCGGTGACATCGCAAGGGCCGTGCGGCTGGTGCAGAGCGCACTCTATTTATGGCTGTTTGCCGCGTGCATGGGCGCTCTGCTTGTCAGGGGGGCTTACCATGGCGCCTGAACACGGAGGGCGCGTGCGAGCGGCGGCAAGGCGCTATGGGATACCCGCAAGCGCATGGCTTGATCTCTCCACGGGCATCAATCCGGATGCCTGGCGCGTGCCCCCGTTGCCTCAGGATTTATGGCAAAGCCTACCCGAGACTGATGACGATCTCGAAGATGCCGCCCGCAGTTTTTACGGGACAAACTTTCTGCTCCCGGTCGCAGGCTCACAGGCCGCAATCCAGTCCTTGCCAGCCTTGCGCAAGACAGGCAGCGTCATGCTTGCAGGGCTTTGCTATGCGGAGCATGAGCTTGCCTGGACGCGGTATGGGCATAGTGTGATTCATGTGTCGGACGAGGAATTGCTGCAGGGGGATGCCGATGTGGTAGTTGTCGTGAATCCGAACAATCCGACAGGAAAACTATATGGTGTCGATGAACTTCTGGACCTGCATGGAAGGCTTGTTCGCAAAGGAGGGCTGTTGATCGTCGATGAGGCATTCATGGACTCCACGCCGGAGCACAGCCTTGCGAGGTTCTGCCCGATGGAAGGGCTGGTCGTGCTGCGTTCCCTGGGCAAGTTTTTCGGTCTTGCCGGCGCGCGCGTCGGCTTTGTACTGGCTAGCGATAACAACCTTGAGAGGGTTTCCGAGAGGCTGGGGCCGTGGCCGATTGCAACTCCTTCCCGTCATGTCGCAACGCTTGCGCTTTGCGATACCGCATGGCATGGAACGGCACGCAGATTCCTTCGAGAGGCGAGCCAGCGGCTGGACGACTTGCTTTCCCGGCACGGGTTGTCGCCCTCGGGCGGAAGCCGTTTTTTTCAGTGGGTGAGGTGTGAAAATGCGGGCGATCTGCATGGTCATTTTGCAACGCAGGGCATACTGACCAGGCTATATGGAGAACCCGCCAGCTTGCGCTTCGGCTTGCCGTCTCTTGAGGAAAACTGGTCCAGACTGGATGCTGCCTTATGCGGGATGAAGAGATGAGTGCGGCCACCGTGATGGTGCAGGGCACGACATCCGATGCCGGCAAAAGCACGCTGGTCGCAGCGCTTTGCCGGTGGCTTGTGCGTAGAGGCATCGCGGTAGCTCCCTTCAAACCGCAGAACATGGCACTCAATAGCGCGGTCACTCCGGATGGCGGCGAAATCGGGCGCGCCCAGGCAGTACAGGCCCAGGCTGCGAGACTAAAGCCGCATACTGACATGAATCCTGTCCTGCTGAAACCAAACAGCGATACCGGTGCGCAGGTCATCATACATGGCCGTTCCATAGGCAACATGAAGGCGTTGGAATATCACGGCTACAAGAATACTGCGCGCGAGGCGGTCCTTGCTTCATATCGGCGGCTCAAGGAGCAATATTCTGCCCTCGTGGTGGAGGGGGCGGGCAGCCCGGCCGAAATCAATCTGCGGGCAAACGACATCGCCAACATGGGGTTCGCTGAAGCCGTCGACTGTCCTGTTATCCTGATCGCCGACATCGACAGGGGCGGGGTATTCGCTCATCTGGTCGGCACGCTTGCCCTGCTTTCAGAAAGTGAGCGCAACAGGGTGGCGGGTTTCGTCATCAACCGTTTCCGCGGCGATATCGCGCTGCTGCAGCCAGGACTTGAGTGGCTTGAAAATCATACCGGAAAACCCGTGATAGGCGTTCTGCCATACATGCACGGGTTGCATCTGGAAGCCGAAGATGCGGTGCCTGCTGTTCCTGTGTGCGGAGGCAGCTCATGCAAACTGCGCGTCGTAGTTCCCGTTCTGCCCCACATCAGCAACCACACCGACTTTGATCCGCTGCGTTTGCATCCGCAGATTGAATTCCGCTTTGTCGGCATGTCCGATCCCATTCCTGGCGCTGACCTGATCATTCTGCCAGGCAGCAAGTCGGTCCGTGGCGACCTCGAAAGTTTGCGAAACGCGGGCTGGGAGGATGCCATGCTGCGCCATCTGCGCTATGGGGGGAAGCTGATCGGCATCTGCGGCGGATTGCAGATGCTGGGGCGCGCGCTTTACGATCCTTTGGGCATGGAGGGGGAGCCCGGCAGCAGCAGAGGGTTGGGATTGCTGGAACTGGACACCGAACTCTTCCCCGACAAGCAATTGCGCAACGCAAAGGGCAAGCTGTGTTTCAATGGTGCCGCTGTGACGGGCTATGAAATACATGCCGGGGTCTCGAGCGGCAGGGCGTTTGATTTTCCTGCGCTTTATCTGGAACGGGATGGCGCCGTTCATCCGGAAGGCGCGATCTCCACTGATGGACAAATATTCGCCACTTACCTGCATGGCCTGTTTGAATCCGCGCCCGCGCTCGAAGCGCTGCTCGGCTGGGCGGGGTTGCAGGAAGTCGCGACGCCCGACTATCACGGAAGGTGCGAGGCGGATATAGACAGGCTGGCCGATGCGGTCGATGCACATCTGGATGCCGGGCATCTCTGTTCATTGTTCGGCATCGGAGAAACGAATTGAAGGAGCTCATATTGGGGGGCATGCGTTCGGGAAAAAGCACCCTTGCGGAAAGACATGCGCAGGAATCCGGATTGTCCGTGACATACATTGCGACGGCCGAGGCAAGAGATGAAGGGATGCATGCACGCATTGCGCATCATCGCATGCGCAGGCCAGAGCACTGGAAGCTTGTCGAGGTGGGGCATGATCTCGCCAGCGCGCTGGAGCGCGAGGCGCGCGCAGACCGTTGCCTGCTGGTCGATTGTCTGACCTTGTGGCTGACGCAGATGTTGTGTGGACTCGACGAGAAGGCTGTTCAATCCGAGATTTCGGCATTGCTGCGCGTGCTGTCTGATTTTCCAGGACACATCATTCTGGTGAGCAACGAGACCAACATGGGGATAGTGCCCATGGGCGAGTTGTCCAGGCGGTATTGCGACGAGGCAGGGCGATTGCATCAGAAACTCGGTGCGATCTGCGAACGCGTGATTCTGGTGGTGGCTGGTTTGCCGTTGATGGTCAAGGGCGCCACATAAATTTTATTTTTTACTGGAGAGTCGTGATGGAAATGAACTGGATCTTTGAACCTTGCGCTGTGCTCGATGAAACCGCACGTGAAAAGGCGTTGGCAAGGCAGGGGCAGCTCACCAAACCGCCCGGCGCATTGGGCAGGCTGGAGGATATCGCTGTGCTGCTCGCCGCCATGCAGGGGCAGGAGCGTCCAAGTGTTGAGCGCGTGCAGATATGCGTGTTTGCCGCCGACCATGGCGTTGCTGCCGAAGGGGTGTCCGCCTTTCCGCAGGCTGTCACGGGAGAGATGCTAAAAAATTTTGCAAGCGGCGGGGCCGCGATAAGCGTGCTGGCAAAAACGTTGGGTGCGGTGCTCGAAGTGGTCAACCTGGGCACGGTCAATGACCCCGGCGACTTGCACAACGTCGTGCGTGCCGTGATCGCGCCGATGACCGGAAATTTCACAGTCGGACCTGCGATGACGGGAATGCAGTTGGCTACTGCGTTGCAGGCTGGACGCGAGCGCATACTGGTATCCGAATCCATACAGCTTTTCATAGGCGGAGAAATGGGGATTGCCAACACGACTTCAGCATCCGCGATAGCGTGTGCACTGCTCGATGAATCGCCACAACTGCTTTCCGGTCCCGGTACCGGGCTGGATGACAAGGGGGTGGCGCACAAGGCGGATGTGATAACACGCGCATTGTCCCTGCATCGCCTGTCCGGAACAGAGCCGTTGGAAATTCTGCGGTACGTTGGCGGCTTCGAGATAGCGGCGCTCACAGGCGCATATGTCTCGGCAGCACAGAAGGGCATCCCTGTGCTGGTCGATGGATTCATCAGCACGGTCGCGGCGCTGCTTGCCGTGCGCATGAATCCTGAGGTGAGGGGATGGCTGCTTTTCGGCCATGCATCGGCAGAACCCGGGCACGAGCGCGTGCTGAAAGCGCTCGATGCAGATCCGCTGCTGCGACTGGGCATGCGACTGGGCGAAGGCAGCGGGGCGGCTGTCGCCGTGCCGCTGCTGCGCCTTGCGTGCGGATTGCACGACGGCATGGCAACCTTTGCGGAAGCCGCCGTGTCCGGAAAGATATGATGCTTTTTTAAGGTCAGCCGGGCTGATGTGCGGTCAGTCCGTTCTGCATCCAGCTCATCATGCCGCCCCTCAGGTTGTACACGTTGGAGAATCCTTGCTGCTGAAGGTACATGCAGGCCTGGGCCGAACGCGCGCCGCTGCGGCAGATGATGACGAGCTTCTCGTCGGTTGAGAGTTCGTTGATCCTGGCGGGCAGGGTGTGCAGTGGCAGTGGCTCGGCGCTGGGCACGGTGCCCATGGCGATCTCCTGCATCTGCCGCACGTCGATCACGCGCAGTTTGTGATTTTCATCGTTCACCCATTGCGCAAGTTCGTGCGCGTCGACTTCGTTGATGCTGTTCGAAAACATTGTTGTGACTCCTTTGGATAAGATGCATAAATATTAGCATAAACTTATTTTGTGCTGTTCTGCGCTGGGTGCCGGACTTGAGCCTGGAGGTTCACGACGATTACCGCACCGTATGAAATTTCCCAGTCTAGCGCATGAACCAGCGGTATGTCTGCCAGCAATGCGAGCATTGCGCGCATGGTGCCGGCATGTGAAATCAGTGCGATGTTTTTTTCGGGCATTCGGGTGATTTCACGGATGAGTGCGTCTGCGCGCAGCATTACCTGATTTGCCGATTCTCCGCCAGAAGGCGCATGATTCATGATGTCTAAAGCCCATGCGTCGATTTCAGAGCGGGGAATGTCGCTCCAGGCAACGCCTTCCCAGGTGCCAAAGTGCTTTTCCAGCAGGCGCGCATCTGTTTTCATTTCGCAACGTATGGCCAGACGTGAGGCAAGCCTTTCGGTTCGCAAAGAAGGCGATGCGATGACGAGATCGAGCTTGGGAAGGAAGTCGCATATCGCCGCCGCTTCCGCCTCGAAGCTCGAGCCAAGGTTCACGTCGAGCTGTCCGTAGCAAATGCCGTGTGCAATATCGGGGGTGGTGTGGCGTATCAGGTACAGCATCAGAGATTCGCAAGCAGTCCCAAATAGAAAGCGAGCTCGGTCAATTGCTGCGTTGCGCCCAGACAGTCTCCGGTGTAACCGCCCAGCCTTTTTTTCAGCAGCCTTGCGAGGTATGCGCGCATCAGCAATGCACAGGCCAGGGCCGCGAACAGGGAGGCGAGTCTTGCGCCTGAGACAGACAGCAAAAGCAGAGGAAGGATGCCGGTGATCAGCGCAATCACGGAGCTTGCCAAGCCAGGTTGCAAAGCGGCTGGCTTTGCGCGCGCATCGGCGTCTTCGCGTATATAGCGCTGGGTCAGCATGAGGCTGGCCGCCATCAGCCGACTGATGGAATGCGCTGCAATCATCGCTGACGAGACATAAATTAGAGAGTGCTTGTCGCCCAGGCTTAGCAGGGACTGATACTTTAAAAGCAGTGCGATGATCAGGGCGATCGCGCCAAAGGCGCCGATCCGCGAATCCTTCATGATCGCCAGCGCCTTTTCGCGCGTGTAGCCGCCGCCCAGCCCGTCAGCAAAATCGGAGAGTCCATCCTCGTGAAATGCGCCTGTCATCAATATGCCTGCAGCGATGGACAGTCCCGTTGCCAGGGACAGGGGAAGCAGATGCGCTGCAGCGGCGTATGTTGCAGCGCAGAATGCGCCGACCAGCAGGCCTACCGCCGGGAAATACCGGACTGTCTGGCCTAGCTGTTGCGCATCGTGCCCCACCCAGGAGGGGATGGGCAGGCGCGTGAAAAATTGCACGGCAGTGAGAAACAGTCGCAGTTCTTGCAGCATGACAGACTATGTGGATGAAGGCGGGGAAGGGTAGCAGCAGCCGTCAGGGCTGTCCAGCAGCACCAGAAAGACGCTTTTCTGCTAAAGTGCGCGCCTATGACCAACACCCAGCTCTACCTGCGCCTGTTGTCCTATGTCAGGAACTACTGGCGCGTATTCGCGGCTTCCGTCCTCGGAACGGCGGTTTCCGCGGCGACCGAACCATTGCTCCCCGCGCTTCTGAAACCCATGCTGGACGGGACCTTCGTGCACAAGGACGACTTCGTGATCCGCTGGGCGCCGCTCATCATCGTGCTGATCTTCCTGGTGCGCGGCATCGCCGGTTTCGTTGCGACCTATGCGATCAACTGGGTGGGAAACAAGGTCGTGATGGACCTGCGAGGAGAAATGTTCAGAAAGCTCCTGACTTTGCCTTCGCATTACTACGACAATCACGCCACCGGCAACCTGATCTCCAAGCTCACCTATGACGTGACCCAGGTGACCGCGGCCGCGACCAGCGTGGTGACAGTCAGCATCAGGGATACCATCATCATCGCAGGGCTCCTGGGCTGGCTGCTGTACTTGAACTGGAAGCTCACGCTGTTGTCCTTGATCGTGACCCCTCTTGTGGCTCTGGTGATTTATACGATCAACAGGCGCTTGCGCAATGCGAGCCGCGACTCGCAGCGTGCGATGGGGAATCTCACGCAGGTGATCGAGGAGAGCGTGACCGCGCACAAGGTGGTGAAGCTCTTCGGCGGGCAGAACTACGAGGAGAAGCGCTTCACTCATGAGACCAACTGGATGCGGCGCCACATGATGAAGCAGGCCGCTGCAGCGGCAGCCAATGTGCCGCTGGTGCAGCTCGTCGCGGCAATCGCGCTCGCGATCATCATCTACCTCGCGACTTCCCAGGCCAGGACGGATGCCACGAGCGTGGGCGGCTTTCTTTCGTTCGTCGCCGCGATGCTGATGCTCACCGCACCTATCAAGCGGCTTACCAGCGTGAGTGAATTCATGCAGCGCGGGCTTGCAGCCGCGGAGAGCGTGTTCGAGCTGATAGACACGGAAAGCGAGAATGATGAGGGCAGGGTTTCCATTGGGCGCGCAAGAGGGGATTTGCGCTTTGATCATCTCGACTTCGCTTACCGGAGCGACGGCGAGCGTGCAGAGCGTCTCGCATTGGACGACATCTGCCTCGATGTGCCCGCGGGGCAGAACATTGCGCTGGTCGGCGCATCCGGAAGCGGCAAGAGCACGCTCGCGAATCTCGTGCCCCGATTCTATCTGCCGACAGGCGGGCGCATACTGCTGGACGGGATCGACATCAACGAACTCAGCTTGAAGAGCCTGCGCGAGAACATCGCGCTGGTGAGCCAGGAGGTTGTGCTTTTCAACGACACGCTGGCCGCCAACATCGCCTACGGGCAGATGCGCGAGGTGAGGAAAGACGAGATCGTCGCTGCGGCAACCGCGGCGCATGCGATGGAATTCATACGCGACTGGCCTGAAGGGCTCGACACGCTGGTCGGCGAACGCGGCGTGAAGCTTTCCGGCGGACAGCGCCAGCGCATCGCGATCGCGCGCGCGATCCTGAAGGATGCGCCGGTGCTGATCCTGGACGAGGCAACCTCTGCGCTGGATACGGAATCGGAACGCCATGTGCAGGCCGCGCTTGAGACGCTGATGCGGGGGCGCACCACGCTCGTCATCGCGCACAGGCTCTCCACGATAGAGAAGGCCGACCGCATCGTGGTGATGCAGAAGGGGCGGATCATAGAGACCGGAACCCATGAAGAGCTGCTCGCAGACAAGGGCGTATACGCGCAGCTTCTGCAGTTCTCGGAAAGTGCAAACCCATAAGCGATGCAAGGTTGACGTAAAGGGGCGAATGGCCTAAATTGCGTCACCCAATTTCAACTTAGGAGATCGACATGGCAGTTCTTGTAGGAAAACCGGCGCCCGATTTCAACGCCGTCGCGGTGATGGGCAACAACGAGATCAACGAATCATTCAACCTGAAAAAGCATATCGCCGGCAAGGCCGCCGTGGTTTTCTTCTATCCCCTGGACTTCACCTTCGTCTGCCCGTCAGAGCTGATCGCTTTCGACCATCGCCTGAGCGAATTCAAGAATCGCGGCGTGGAAGTCATCGGCGTCTCCATAGACTCCCAGTTCACGCACCTCGCATGGAAGAATACGCCGGTCAACAATGGCGGCATCGGCCATGTAGGTTATCCGCTGGTCGCAGACATCAAGCATGAAATCTGCAAGGCCTACGACGTCGAACTCGAAGGCGCTGGCGTCGCGCTGCGCGGTTCCTTCCTGATCGACAAGAACGGCGTGGTGCGCCATCAGGTGGTGAACGACCTGCCTCTGGGCCGCGACATCGACGAGATGCTGCGCATGGTCGATGCATTGCAGTTCCACGAGGTGCACGGCGAAGTCTGCCCCGCAGGCTGGAACAAGGGCAAAGCTGGCATGGATGCATCGACCTCGGGCGTTGCAAAGTACCTGGCTGAGCACGCCAAGGAACTCTAAGCGTCCTTTTCCCGCAAAAGGCCACCTTCGGGTGGCCTTTTGCATTGCAGGACTGTTAAAATCCGCAGCACCCCATATTCTCGCTCCAATGACTATGCTGCTCTGGTTCGTGATCATCTACTGGATCGTGTCTGTCGGCATCGGCCTCTATGCGGCGACGCGCGTGCACAACACAAGGGATTTCGCGATCGCGGGACGCCATCTTCCATACTACATGGTGACAGCGACCGTGTTCGCAACCTGGTTTGGCTCGGAGACAGTGCTCGGCATACCGGCAACCTTTCTGAAGGAGGGATTGCACGGCGTGGTGGCTGATCCTTTCGGCGCATCCCTTTGCCTGATCCTGGTAGGCCTCTTCTTCGCGGCCCCGCTTTACCGCATGAACCTTTTGACGATAGGCGACTTCTACAGGAAGAAATACGGCAGAGCCGTTGAGGTGCTGACCACGCTTGCGATCGTGATCTCCTATCTCGGCTGGGTGGGCGCGCAGATCACAGCACTTGGACTCGTGTTCAACGTGGTGTCGGCGGGCGCGATCAGCAATCTTGCAGGCATGTGGATAGGTTCGGGCACGATATTGATATACACGCTCTTCGGCGGCATGTGGGCGGTTGCGATCACGGACTTTCTGCAGATGATCATCATCGTGATCGGCATGCTCTTCATAGGCCACGAGATCAGCGGGCAGGTGGGCGGCGTAGCCACGGTGGTGAATCATGCTGCGGGCGCGGGCAAGTTCGACTTCTGGCCTAAGCCTGATGCGAAGGAAGTGATAGGTTTCGCGGCAGCCTGGATGACCATGATGTTCGGCTCCATTCCACAGCAGGACGTTTTCCAGCGCGTGCAGTCCTCGAGGACGGTAAGCATCGCGGTCTGGGCGACGGTGCTGGGAGGCGCGCTTTATTTCCTTTTCGCCTTCGTTCCGATGTTCCTCGCGTATTCTGCGACGCTGATCGATCCTGCGATGGTGAGCGGCCTGATCGATACGGACCCGCAGATGATATTGCCCACGCTCGTGATGAGGCATGCGCCGATGTTCGCGCAGGTGATGTTCTTCGGCGCGCTGCTCTCCGCGATCAAGAGCTGCGCTTCTGCAACGCTATTGGCGCCCTCGGTGACCTTCAGCGAAAACATCCTGAAGCCCATGCTAGGACACAGAATTTCCGACCGCAGGCTGCTGCACATGATGCGCGTCGTCACGGTGAGCTTCACGGTGCTGGTCACGCTGTATGCGATGAACTCCAAGGCCAGCATCTTCAAGATGGTGGAGAACGCCTACCAGATCACGCTGGTCGCGGCCTTCGTTCCGCTGACCGCCGGCATATTCTGGAAGCGCGCGACCAACCAGGGCGCGCTCCTGTCCATCTTTTTCGGCATCGCCGTGTGGCTTGCCGTGCTGATCGCGGGTTCCGACGACCCCTTCATTCCGGCGCAGTTCGCAGGGCTGATCGCCAGCGCGCTCGGCATGGCAATCGGGTCATTGATGCCGCGCATGGTAGCCAATCCGCTGCCGGAGGAACCCGAGCATGCCCATCTTCACCATCAGGCGGCGAGCCATACCGGCCATGCTACCGATCACCATCGCTGATATTTTGTCATCTTCCTGTCACAAATTATTCATATTCTGGCAGCCTCAACGGTAAGGAGAAATGATGACTGCGAAGATATTGGTTGTGGAAGACGAACCTGCAATACAGGAATTGCTGGCATTCAATGTCAATCAGGCAGGTTTCGAGGCGCTGCGCGCGGCGGATGCGGAATCGGCCTGGGAGCAGATAAAGTTGCACTCGCCAGACCTGATCCTGCTCGACTGGATGCTGCCCACGACCAGCGGCGTTGTGCTTGCAAGACAGCTGCGTACCGAGGAACAGACCAAGGCCATACCCATCATCATGCTGACTGCGAGGGGAGACGAGCGCGACAAGGTGCTGGGACTCGAGTCCGGCGCCGACGACTACATCACCAAGCCTTTCTCGCCGCGCGAACTGATGGCGCGCATACGCGCCGTGATGCGTCGCCACATACCCACGCTGTCGGACGACAAGGTGACTGCGGGAGAACTCGAGCTCTCGCCAGTCTCGCACCGCGTATCCGCGCGCGGCAAGCCCATCGATCTCGGCCCCACCGAGTTCCGCTTGCTGCACTTCTTCATGACGCATGCCGATCGCGTGTATAGCCGGGCCCAGTTGCTCGACCAGGTCTGGGGAACGCAGGTGTTTGTCGAGGAGAGGACGGTCGACGTGCACATCCGCCGTCTGCGCGCATCGCTGGAACACAGCGGCATGGACAGTCTGATCCAGACCGTGCGCGGCAGCGGTTACCGTTTCTCGACCAGCTATTGATCGCCTACACCGGAGCTTCTTGAAACAGTGAATGCCTTGCAGGATTTCTGGATAAGAGTGAGCATGCCGGTGGTGTATGGCGCGCTGTTCGCGCTGCTGCTGTGGGCCGTATTCTCGGCTGTGGCCGCGCTTTCCTTCATGCTTGTTTTTCTGCTCGTCGTGATGGCCTACCGGGCAAAGCAGCTCTACAAGCTTGGAAGGTGGCTTAGCGAACCTCGCCCCGAAACCATTCCCGACGGTGGCGGCATCTGGGACGATGTGTTCTCCAGCCTTTACAAGATGGTCAAGCGGCACAACCAGACCAAGCAGAAGCTGGCCGATGAGTTGCAGCACATCGAGCAGGCGACGGCAGCGCTGCCCGAGGGCGTGGTGAGCCTGAACGAGGCCAGGCGCGTCGAATGGTGCAACCCGCTCGCCGAGCAGCATTTCGGCCTTGATGTGAACAGCGACATCCTGCAGGACATCACCTATCTTGTGCGACAGCCCGAATTCATCCAATACCTGCACGCGGGCAACTATGCCGAGCCGCTGGTGATGAAGGCCGCGCGCCACGAGGACATGGTGCTGTCCATCAGGCTCGTGCCTTACGGTGGAAACAAACATCTTTTGATCAGCCACGATATCACCCAGTTAGAGCGCATCGAAACCATGCGCCGTGACTTCGTGGCCAACGTGTCCCACGAAATGCGCACGCCGCTGACCGTGGTGAACGGTTTTGTCGAGAACCTGCTGGACATGCCGGATCTTTCCCATGACAAGATCAGGCGCGCTCTGGAGCTGATGGAGGAGCAGACGCGCCGCATGGATCATCTCGTGTCCGACCTTCTGACCCTGTCGCGCCTGGAAAACGATCACAGTCCTTTGCGCACCGAGATGGTCGACATGAAGTCGCTGATTGCCGAGGTTTACCAGGACGGCCAGATGCTGAGCGACGGCAGACATCAGTACAGCCTGGAGATGGCGGGCCCGTTGAAGATTTCAGGAAACCGGGAAGAGTTGCGCAGCGCCTTCACCAATCTGGTGAGCAATGCGGTCCGCTATACGCCGGATGGCGGCGCTATCCGGCTTGACTGGGCGCTGCATTCCGGGCATCCCGAATTCTCGGTGCAGGACAGCGGCATAGGGATAGATGCACAGCACATACCGCGTCTCACAGAAAGGTTCTACAGGGTGGACCGAAGCAGGTCGCGCGAGACGGGCGGGACGGGGCTGGGGCTTGCGATCGTCAATCGTATCGCGTTGCGCCACCATGCGAGGCTGCAGATCTCAAGCCGCGTGGGAGAGGGCAGCTCCTTCACGCTGGTCTTTCCGGAAAACGCTGTGGAGGAGAAATAAACTACACAGGCGTGAAACTGACGCGTTCAAAATCGAGCCCGCGTTCCACGCTGAAACCCAACTGCAGGGCCATGAAATCGTCGTTAGGCTGCCTCAGCTCTATCGCGAGGCCGGGCTGAAACCAGCCGCGTGGTATTATCAGGCTCGCAGGTGTCCTGACCGTAGGCAGTGCGGGCAACAGGAACGCCAGCGCTTCCCTCCTTGCGAGATTGATGCCGGCAGCGCTTATTCTCACAGGAACGGGCTTTCCTGGCAGGAATCTGATTCCCATCTGCAGTTTGCCATCACGGGCGACGACCATCCAGGCTATGCTTGCCAGCATGAATGAGGATTTGGGTGAGCGCAGCGCAACGAGCTGCCTGCTCTTGAACCGCCTTCCCGTTTCATCCGTCCGCGTGATGCGCGCGCCGATCACGTTCTCGTTTTCGATCAGCCAGTGCTCCAGAGGATGATCGGCTTTTGTATCCTGCCGGTCAGAACTCGGCACATAGCCCATCGTCTCTATCTGCACAATCGCGAGCTTGTCGAGTTTGGGGGATTTCTTTCCCTTCTGCGACAGATGCGCGTGTATTCCCTCGATCTGACAGACAAGCTCTGTGACTCTGGAGGTGGGCTTGCGCTGGCTTAATCGCTTGTGTTTGTTCTCGCACCAGTTCTGATGGAGAAGGATCAGCAACTCGTGGCAGGCATGACTGTCGTACTGATCCCCCAGGCCCACCTGCTGCGGCGTCTGACCCTGCTGCAGCAGGATGGCCTTGACGCGCAAGAGTTTGCTCATGGGCACCATGTCGAGATAGCGCATTGCATCCTTGTGCAGCACTTCGTCGGCCCTTTGCAGCCCCTGTTCTCCGGAAATGTCGACCGCGAGCGGCTCCGCATCTTTTCTGTCGAGTTTGTAGCTCCTGGAAATAGCGAGGCTCGAACTCCATGTCGAAAGCCACCGGTTCATCTGCTGAAGCTGCCAGCGCGTCAGCTCTGCCGGGTTGGAATAACAGGCAAGCAGTGTCCTGGCATAGGTCGCGGCACAGTTCGTCCTGAAGCCGAGTTCCTCGACTTCGATCCCGTGCAGTTCTTGCTGCTCCGCATAGGCATGGAGTTCGTGTATCTGGCGCCAGAGAGACGGGCTGAACTCGTATCTTGTGCGCAGGTATTCGAATATCTCGAGTCCGCCATAGCAGAGGCAGCGCTGGCAAATCAAGGCGCCATGAGATGCGAGTTCGTTTTCCCCGAAGATGTAGAACTGCAGGCAGCGCTGGTATCCGGTCAGCATTGCCTGCCAGAGCTGCACGATGGACATGAAGATCGTGGTCTCGTCGTCGCTCAGAGGCAGCGGCTTGTCCACCAGTTTTCTGGCGTAGTCCTCCTGCACGAAACCGACGGTCTCTCTGAGCATCTCCATAGTGTTCAGACGCTCCAGACCTTCCATCGCGTAGCGGTTCAGTTCCGAGATCTGGTGCAGCAGCTGGCTGTGCGCGAGCTGCAAATTCGTCAGCTGCAGCTGCTCGAGCCAGAGCCGGCAAGCCTTTGCATCCTTGAAGACAGGGTCGGCGCGGTCGTCGGTCGGTTCGAGTGGCAGAATCAGCATGACTCAATCATAGCAGGATTGCGAAATCAGGAATCAGGATACAGGAAAATCGGTGGTTCGCTCTTGATTTTTCCCTGTATCCCTCACTCCTCAATCCTAAAGCAGCACTCTTTCTATTCCGCCGCTGTTGGCGCGTGCGACGAATTCGGCCATCCAGTTCTCGCCCAGCAAGTGCTTTGCCATTTCGACGACGATGTAATCCGCGCTGGTCTTGCTGTCCTCGTCGTAGCGGGACAGTCCCTGCTGGCATGCAGGGCAGGAGGTGAGCACCTTGACCTCTCCTGCAAAGCCGTCCGCACGCAGAGCCGAAGCGCCCTTGCGCATCTCCTCTTCTTTGCGGAAGCGCACTTGGGTCGCGATGTGCGGCAGGCTCACGCCGAAGGTGCCCGATTCGCCGCAGCAGCGGTCGTTGAAGGGCACGCTCTGTCCCATCAGGCTGTCCACCACCTTCTGCGATGAGTAGGTTTTCATCGGCGCATGGCAGGGTTCGTGGTACATGTAGCGCGTGCCTCCCGGATTTCCGATCTTCATGCCCTTCTCGAGGAGGTATTCGTGTATGTCGAGCAGCCTGCATCCAGGGAATATCTTGTCGAACTGGTACTTCAGGAGCTGGTCCATGCAGGTGCCGCAGGACACGATGACTGTCCTGATGTCGAGATAGTTCAGCGTGTTCGCGACGCGATGGAAAAGCACGCGGTTGTCCATCGTGATCTGCGCGGCCCTGTCTCCCTGACCGGATGCGTTCTGCGGATAGCCGCAGCAAAGATAGCCGGGAGGAAGCACGGTTGTGGCGCCCGCCTCGTAGAGCATGGCCTGTGTGGCGAGTCCGACCTGGCCGAAAAGACGTTCCGATCCGCAACCTGGAAAATAGAACACGGCCTCTGACTCTTCGCTTTGAAGTCTCGGATTCCTGATGATCGGGATGATGTGTCCATCCTCGATGTCCAAAAGCGCGCGCGCGGTCTTCTTGGGCAGATTCCCCGGCATGGGCTTGTTGATGAAGTGTATCACCTGGGTTGCAAGCGGCGGCTTGCCCACGGTTGCGGGCGGATGCTCGAGCTGTTTTCTGAAGAGTCCCCGGCCCAGCCTGTGCGCGACGCGCTGCGCCCTGTAGGCCCACTCTATCATCGCCTTGCGTATCAGCTTGATGGTCCGGGGATCGCTGCTGTTCAGATAAAGCATGGAGGTTGCCGCGACCGGGTTGAATTTCTTCTTTCCCTGTTTGCGCAGGAAGTTTCGCATCGCCATCGAGACGTCGCCGAAGTCGATGTTCACGGGGCAGGGGTTCAGGCACTTGTGGCAGACCGTGCAGTGGTCTGCCACGTCGTTGAATTCGTCGAAGTGCTGGATGGACACGCCGCGCCTGGTCTGCTCCTCGTAGAGAAAGGCTTCTATCAGGAGGGAGGTGGCAAGTATCTTGTTGCGCGGCGAGTAAAGCAAATTTGCACGCGGCACATGCGTGGTGCAGACGGGCTTGCATTTACCGCAGCGCAGGCAGTCCTTGATCGAATCGGATATCTCGCCGAGCTCGCTCTTTTCCAGGATCAGACTCTCGAGCTCCATCAGGTTGAAGCTCGGCGTATAGGCACGTTCGAGGTTGCTTCCCGGCAGGAGCTTGCCTTTGTTGAATCTGCCTTCGGGGTCTATCTTCTGCTTGTATGCCGCGAAGGGCGCGATTTCCCTTTCGTCCAGAAATTCGAATTTGGTGATGCCTATGCCGTGCTCCCCGGAGATCACGCCACCCAGGTCCTTCGCGAGCTGCATGATGCGGTCAACCGAGCGGTACGCCTGCTGCAGCATCTCGTAATTGTCGGAATTCACGGGGATGTTGGTGTGCACGTTGCCATCGCCTGCATGCATGTGCAGAGCGATGAACACCCGGCCCTTCAGGACCCGCTGGTGTATCGCGATGCAGCTTTCAAGCACGGGCTGATAGGTGCTGCCCCCGAAGATGTGGCGCAGCTTTTCGAGTATTTCCGTCTTCCAGGATGCGCGTATCGTATGGTCCTGCAGGACTTCGAACACGGATCTTCCTGGCGCAATCTGGGCATCCGGCATCATGCAGATGTCTTTATCAAGGTTGTCTTTAAGCCATGCCCATCGGCTGCGCGCGGAGGCTAAGAGCTGTCTTGCATCCTGCACGCGGCTGCCCAAAAGCTCGGCATCGCCTATCTGCTTGTCGTCCTGGTAATTGAGCGGCAGGCTGCCTGTAAAGAATTCATCCAGCGCATCCAGGAGAGTGATCTTGTTGTGCAGGGAAAGCTCGATGTTGATGCGCTCTATGCCGTCGCAGTAGTCGCCCATGCGGGGAAGCGGGATCACCACGTCCTCGTTGATCTTGAATGCGTTGGTGTGCTTTGCGATCGCAGCGGTGCGTGCACGGTCCAGCCAGAACTTCTTGCGCGCATCGGCTGTGACTGCGATGAATCCTTCGCCTTGGCGCAGATTGGCGATGCGCACGATCTCGGATGCGGCGTGACCCGCAGCGCTCTCATCGTCGCTCACCACGTCCGCGATCAGCACCATCTTGGGACGAGACCCCCTGCGGGATTTTGTCGCATAGCCCACTGCCTTGAGATAGCGTTCATCCAGATGCTCGAGCCCTGCGAGCAGGACAGGGGATGAAAATTTCGATGGTCTTGCGCTGTCCAGAAGCTCGGTGACCTCTATGATCGCAGGAACCGCATCCCTGACCTGTCCGAAGAATTCGAGGCATACTGTGCGGGTGTACTCTGGCGCGCGGTGCAGGATGAAGCGAGCCGATGTGATGATGCCGTCGCAGCCCTCCTTCTGGATGCCGGGGAGACCTGACAGAAACTTGTCGGTGACATCCTTGCCGAGTCCGCTCTTTCTGAACGAGCTGCCCGATATCGTCAGAAGTTCTGGCTCGCCTGTCTGAGTCCTGCCGTCAGCCTTGAAGCGGCTGATGCGGAAGGTCGCTTCCTTCGCATCGTGTATCTTGCCAAGGTTGTGGTCGAGCCTCTCGATGTTCATCCACAACCCGTCCGGCGTGACCATGCGCCAGGAGGACAGGTTGTCGAGCGCAGTTCCCCAGAGCACGGCCTTCTTGCCGCCGGCATTCATGGATACGTTGCCGCCTATGCACGATGCATCGGCCGAGGTCGGGTCCACCGCGAACACGAGCCCCGCGTTTTCTGCTGCCTCCATCACGCGCCTCGTCACCACGCCCGCGCCGCAGTGTATGGTCGCGCAGGGTTGTGCCACTCCGGGAAGGGTGACATGCTCGATGTCTGACAGCGCATCCAGTTTCTCGGTGTTGATGACCGCGGTATGTCTGTCCAGCGGCACGGCCCCTCCCGTATAGCCGGTGCCCCCGCCTCTGGGCACGATGGTGAGTTTCAGTGCGATGCACGCGCGCACCAGATCCGCGATTTCCTCTTCGGTGTCCGGATGAAGCACGACGAATGGATATTCGACGCGCCAGTCCGTCGCATCGGTCACGTGGGAGACGCGGCTCAAGCCATCGAAGTGTATGTTATCGCGCCGGGTGAAGCGGGAGAGCTCGCGCATCGCGCGCCTGCGCAGTTCGAGCGTTACCTCGAATTCATCGGAAAATTCATCGACCGCATGGCGTGCGAGCTGCAAAAGGCGCAAAACCAGTCTGTTTTCCTGGCGGCGCTCGTCGATTGCGTTGAGCCTGTGGTGCAGCGCATCGATCAGCGCTTTTCTTCGTTTCCTGTTTCCCAGCAGGTCGTCTTCCAGATAAGGGTTGCGCGTGACGACCCAGATGTCGCCCAGCACCTCGTAGAGCATGCGCGCGGAACGCCCAGTGCGGCGCTCCGCTCGAAGCGTGTTGATGATGTCCCATGCCTCCGCGCCCAGAAGGCGCAGCACGATCTCGCGGTCGGAGAAGGATGTGTAATTGTAGGGGATTTCACGCAAGCGCATTTTCGTGGGAAGCTTCTCGTTTGAGTTTCGTGCATTTTAACCGATTGCAGCATACTTCTCGACTGTGAACTGAGTAGGGATAAAATGGAGCGATGGATCAACACCCCGAAAACGCGCGGATTTTCTTTGCGCTCTGGCCAGATGGCGAAGAAAGGCGCGCGCTTCATGCATGGCAGCAAAAGCTTGCCGGCATGGGGCGTATAATGCGTGCCGACACATTGCATGTCACGTTGGCATTCCTGGGGCTTGTAAAGTCGTCCCGCCTCGAAGCACTGCATCTGGCTGCAAGCGAGGTAAGGGCAGGGCATTTCGAATTGATACTCGATGAGGCGCGCTTCTGGGAGCACAACCACATAATCCATGCCGCGCCCAGTGTGGTCCCGGAGGCGTTGCAGAAGCTGGTACTCAAACTGCAGTCCAGCCTCGAGGGGCACGGATTCGATTTCGACAGGCGTGAATACAGGCCCCATGCCACGCTGCTGCGCAATGCGCGCGCTTGCGATCTGCCAAAGATGCAGCCGGTGCGCCTGCACGCGAAGGATTTTGCCCTGGTGAGTAGCACGCAAGAATATCGGGTGCTGGCGCGTTACCCGCTTGTATAATCGGCTTCGATGAAATACGCCATTCCCATTCTCCTGACCATCACATCCGCCGCGCATGCGGGCGCGGATGATTACGCGCGTTGCGCAAAGGACTACGCGGGAAATGACCTTGAACGGCTGAAGTGCTATGACGCTGCAGCAAGCAAAAAAGATGTCGCGCCTGCATCAAGTCTTCCCGCGCTATCGGTGCAGGGCGATACAAGCGCGAAGGCAGAACAGGGTGCGGAACGTTCCTACATGACGAGGGTGTGGAATCTCGACAATCTCGCCGACCACGACTCGAGCGCACTGGATAGGCTGCAACCCCATCAGCAAAACTATCTGCTGATCCAGAAGACGAACAGCATCAACAGCCAGCCATACTCCCAGGCGGCAGGGCGAACGGTAGCGACCCCATATGACTTCGATACCGCAGAGGCCAAGTTCCAGATCAGTTTCAAGACGGACTTTGCAACGCAGGACATCGACCTTCTGGGGATGCATACGCTGCGCTTCTGGGGCGCTTATACGCAACAGTCCTACTGGCAGGTGTTCAATACGCGCAATTCATCCCCTTTCAGGGAGACCGACTACGAGCCGGAGCTGATCGCGGCGTTCGGTACCGGAAATCAGACGGGATGGAAGCTGCTCAATCTCGGCCTGCTGCATCAGTCCAACGGGCGTTCCAACCCCGAGTCGCGCAGCTGGAACAGGGTCTATGCGCAGGGCGGATGGGAATGGGGGAACTTCTCGCTGTTGGGGCGCGGCTGGTGGCGCGTCCCGGAGAGCGCGGCGAAGGACGACAACCCCGACATCACGCACTACATGGGCTATGGGGATCTGCTGATGCGCTGGCAGCCCGAGGACAGCTTGCAGTCCGTCGAACTGCTTCTTCGCAACAACCTGAGCCTGAGCCAGAACCTGGGTTATGTGCAGATAGACTGGACGCTGCCCGTAGATCTGGGCAGGGCAGCGAGCCTGCATGCGCAGCTTTCGAACGGTTACGGCGAGAGCCTGATTGACTATAATCACCGCCAGACCACCGTAGGGCTGGGCATTTCATTCCGGGAATGGTGACATGACTTTTGAACCGCAGACACATTATCAGCGCATCGGCGGCGCGGAAAAGATACACCAGCTGGTGGACCGCTTCTATGAGCTGATGGACACGCTGCCTGAGGCCTATAGCATAAGGAAGCTGCACGGGGCGAGCCTCATGGGCGCGAACGACAAGCTGTTCAAGTTCCTTTCGGGCTGGATGGGCGGGCCGCAGCTCTTCGTTCAGGAATTCGGCGAGCCTTTCCTGCGCCGCCGCCATTTCCCATTCGCGATTGCAAGTTCCGAAAGAGACCAGTGGATGATGTGCATGAATCAGGCGCTATCCGAAGTGGTGGAGGATGCAGGACTCAGGCGCGAGCTTTCGGATGCGCTCGCAAGGCTTGCCGACCACATGAGGAACAGGCAGGACTGAGCCTCAGTCTGAGAGCTTCAGCGCGATGTGTGCGAGGCGCTTGCCCAATGCGATGCAAAGTTTCTTTTCCTCTTCCGTGATCGCCTGATCGCTCGCAAGCCCTGCGACGTGGCTTGCGCCATAGGGCGTTCCGCCGCTTTTCGTGGAAGAGAGCTCGGGCTCGGAATAGGGGATGCCCGTGATCAGCATGCCGTGGTGCAGCAGGGGGATCATCATCGAAAGCAGCGTGGATTCCTGTCCTCCGTGCATGCTGCTGCTCGAGGTGAAGAGCGCTGCGGGTTTTCCTGCCAGCGCATGTTTCATCCAGAGCGAGCTTGTGCCATCCCAGAAGTATTTCATGGAAGCTGCCATGTTGCCGAAGCGCGTCGGGCTGCCCAGTGCGAGGCCCACGCATTCCTCGAGATCGCGAAGCTCCGCATAGGGCGCGCCCGCTTCGGGGATTTCAGGCTCGGTGGCCTCGCACACCGCGGAGACCCTGGGCACGGTGCGCAGCCTTGCGCGCATGCCCGGCACCTGATCCACGCCGCGCGCGACGAGGTGCGCCATCTGTTTCGTAGCGCCCTGCTGGCTGTAGTACAGCACCAGTATTTCTTTGTCGGTTATCATACGCGGATTATAGAGAATCGACCACGGCATGCAAAGCCAAGACCTGAAATCATTCATACGGTTTGTTGTCAAACGCTTCAGAAGCGACCGCTGTTCGCAGATCGCGGCCAGCCTCACCTATACGACGCTGCTCTCGCTGGTTCCGCTGATCACGATCGCGCTGACGCTCTTTTCCGCCTTTCCGGTGTTCGGGAGTTTTTCCGCGCAGATCAAGAACTTCCTGCTGACTTATCTGATGCCGGCGACTGCGGGCAGCGTGATCACGCATTACACCGAACAGTTCGCGGAGAGCGCAGGCCGCCTGGGTGCTGCGGGCGTGATCTTTCTCGCGGTGACGGCGATGCTGATGATGCTGACCATAGACCGCGCCTTCGACACCATCTGGCAGGTCCACCGTCAGCGCCCGCTGGTCAGGCGCCTGGTCATATACTGGGCTTTGCTGACATTGGCGCCGGTGCTGGTGGGCGCCAGTCTGTCCCTGACTTCGTGGCTGATCGGGCTTTCCATGGGTTATGCCCGGCATATACCGGTTTTCGGCGTAGGTGCTTTGAAGGGATTGCCAGTCCTCCTGACCACGATGGCTTTCGCGATGCTGTTCAAGCTGATGCCCAACCGCTATGTTCCCGTCATGCACGCCATGATCGGAGGCGCGGTTTCATCCGTGTTGTTCGAGACGATGAACAGGGTCTTCGGTCTTTACATCAGTCATTTCTCGACCTACAAACTGGTCTATGGCGCGTTTGCAAGTGTACCCATCTTCCTGGTCTGGATATATTTCTCGTGGATCACGATACTTCTGGGTGCCGTGGTCGCGGCATCTCTGCCGAACTGGAGAGCGCCGCAGCAGCACTATCTTCCTCCTTTACTAAAGATGCTGGATGCGATGCGGGTGCTGCGCTTCATGTCGCAAGGCATGGCGCAGGGGAAAGTGCTTGCCATCCCCGAACTAGCACAGAGGCTGCATCTGGATTTCCATGCGCTGGAAGAGATCATGGAGCGCTTGGCGGATGCGAAGATGGTGGGCAAGGCCGAGGCGCATGGATGGATGATGGCGAGGGATGCGGCCCACATACGCGCAGTCGAATTGCTGCACCTTTTCGTGCTGGACAGAAGCGCTCTGCTCGCAGCGCAGAATGACCCATTGGTGTCATGGCTGGCAGGCTGCGCGGCGACGCTCGAGAAGAGTTCGGATGTGAGCCTCGAGGAACTGTTCGGGCGCATCGATGGATGACTTGTCGCACAAGGTTTTCTGAAAAGCTTGATTGCAGTGCGTAATTCGGGCTATGCTCGCGCAAGCTTGAAAGAAGAATAACTCTGGGGAGTCAAGTGAAAGGAAATCTTCTGCGGATGATGCTGGCTGCGGTTGTGCTGCTTTCTGCATTTGCTGCCCATGCCGGGGATGAGCTGCAGATAGGGATATGGCCCTATGTCAGCACGCAGACCCTGATCTCGGAATACCATCCGATGCAGGTCTATCTGGAAAAGCGCCTGCATCGCCCCGTCATCTTTGTCACTGCCCCGGACCAGAGGACCTTCGTCCAGCGCACCCAGCGTGGAGAATACAGATACGCTTTCACGGCGCCGCATTTTGCAAGGTATGCGGAACTCGATGCGGGCTATGTACCCATGCTGAGGCCCAGGAGGAATTCGTTCGTGGTCTTCGTGGTCGACAGGAACAGCCCTCTGAAAAGTATAGGCGATCTGCGCGGCAAGACCGTCACGATGACGGACAGCATCACGATGATCGCGATGCTGGCTCTCAAGGCATTGCGTGAAAACGGATTGGAGCCCGGAAAGAACGTCACGGTGCGGCATGCAGTCTCCCACAACAGCGCGGTGCTCGACGTGACGCGGGGAGAGAGCGATGCCGCCGTTACCGGCTTGATCATATACGACCAGTTGCCCGAAAGCATCAGGAAGAACCTGAGGATACTGGCGACAACCGGAGAGACCCCGGCCATGATGCTGCTGGCCAACCCCAAGGTTCCGGCTGACGAAGTGGCAAATTTGAAGCGCATGCTGCTGGAGTTCGTCGACTCCCCGGAGGGCAGGGAGTTCATACGGAATCTGGGCTATCAGGGGCTGCGCGAGCCCACGGAGGCCGAGATGAAAAGCCTCGACCCCCTGGAGGAAGATCTCAAGAAGCAGATGGGGAATGCCAGATGAGGCGCTTCTCCCCTTCCGGATCGCTGCGTTTCAAACTCATCCTGGCCAGCGTGGTTGTCGAGTTGATCATGCTGACCATGCTGGTCGGAAACAGCGTGCGCGTGATGGAGAAGCATCTCTTGAGCCAGGCGCAGATCCGCATGGAGGAGATACGCCCCTTGCTCAATGCATCGCTCGCTTCTGCTCTGGCTGAACGCGACTACGGCACCATGGACAGCGTACTGAAGCAGGTGAGGCAGGAGCAGGGCATCAGCTATCTCGTGCTGATCGACAGCGCGCGGAAAGTTGTTGCGTCAGAAGGATGGTCTTCAGGCCATCCGCTGCCTGTCCTCGATGCGAACATCGATGCGGTCAAGTCGGGCGGGATATATAACACGGACATTCCGATCAGGATTGCGGGCGAGACTTATGGTGACCTGCGCATCGGGGTGTCGACCGGTTTTCTGGCCAATGCGAAAGCCAGCATATTGCACCAGAGCCTGGTCATTGCGGCGCTGGAGATTGTGTTTTCCGTGCTGTTGCTGGCGGGCGTAGGGCTCTGGCTCACGCGCAACCTGGTTTTGCTCACCCGTGCAACCAGGGTGATCGCGGATGGCAATTACGACATCAAGGTGCCGGTGCATGGCCACGACGAGATCGCGAGACTGGGCGCCGCCTTCAATGCAATGGCCGCGGCGGTGCACATGCGCATACTGGAGCTCGAGATCTCCGAGAACAAGCAGCGCCTCTATCTCGGCGACGCCGAGCAGGAGCGCGCGCGCATGGCGTCGCTGCTGACCGCGATGAACCAGGGCATACTGTTCGTCGGGCCTGACAACAAGGTGGTCTATTTCAATCCCGCGTTCCTGCGCGTGTGGATGATTTCGAATGCGGAAAAGCTAGTAGGCAAGCCTGCCCCGGAAGTGCTGCGCCTCTCGGCCAACGTGCTCGCGCAGCCGGATCATTTCTCGAAATACCTGCTTGACGTCACGACGACGCACGAGGTGAGCGACAATTTCGAGATACACATGGCGGATGGCCGAGTGGTCACCCAGATCAGCTATCCGGTGCGCGACGCGGAATTGCGTTTCCTGGGCAGGATGTGGGTATACGAGGACATCACCAAGGAGCGTCAGACCGCAGAACAGCTGATCTATCTTGCAGAACGCGATTCCCTGACGGGACTGTATAACCGGCGCCGCTTCCAGGACGAGCTCGCGCGCTTCATCGTCGATTCGGATAGACGCAAATCGCAGGGTGCGCTGATGTTCTTCGATCTCGATGAATTCAAGTACATCAACGACACATTCGGTCACGGGGCGGGAGATGCGATGCTGATCCGCATCGCGGGCGAGGTCGGAAAGCTGATCCGGCGCAACGAAATCTTCAGCAGGCTGGGCGGGGACGAGTTTGCGATCCTGATGCCGGAAGCGAACCGGCAGGAAATCGAGGCGCTTGCTGAGAGGATAGTGCGCGCGGTAGCACAGATCCCTTTCCGCTTCGATGCGCAGAACCTGCGCCTGACCGCGAGCCTGGGCATCGCGCTTTATCCGGAAAGCGCCGACAACGGAGAGGACCTGATCGCGCATGCGGATGCGGCGATGTATCAGGCCAAGGGGGCGGGAAAAAACGCCTGGCGCATCTACCGACCCGACATGGATGTGTCGCAGGCTATGATCGCGCGCCTGTCGTGGAACGATCGCATCAACCGCGCGTTCGAAGAGAATCTCTTCGTGCTGCACTTCCAGGGGATATTCAGGACGGACGCGGCGCAGACACTCTCCCACCTCGAGGCCCTTGTGCGCATGAAGGACAAGGATGCGCCGGGCGGTTTCGTCATGCCGGGGCATTTCATCCCTTTTGCAGAAAAGAGCGGAAAGATACTGGATGTGGATCGCTGGGTGCTGCGCGAAAGCGTCGCATTGCTGGCGAGCTCGGAGCATGTGCCTGCGCTGGCGGTGAACATCTCGGGGCGCTCCTTCGACGAGCCCACGTTGCCGCATTTCATCGGCGAACTGCTTTCCGAGCATAACGTCGAACCCAGCCGCCTTCTGGTGGAGCTGACGGAGACCGCGGCAGTGAGCGACCTGCACGACGCGCAGCGCTTCATCGAGGCATTGCGACAAACCGGGTGCAGGGTCTGCCTGGACGATTTTGGCACGGGCTTCTCCTCCTTTGCCTACTTGAAACATCTGAATGCGGACATCCTCAAGATAGACGGCCTGTTCATCCGCGATCTGGCCAACAACTATGACAACCAGATCTTCGTCAAGGCGATCGTGGATGTCGCCCGCGGCTTGCGCAAGACCACCGTCGCCGAATTCGTCGAGGATGCCGAGACGCTGGAGATGCTGAAAAAGTTCGGCGTCGACCAGGTGCAGGGATATTACATGGACATGCCTTGCGCGGACCATCCCGCGCTGAAGTCAGGGTGAAAGTTGAGCGCAGGCGGCGCTATCGTTTAGAATGCGCCATCTGTTTCCTGGAATCTGATTTTGCCACCGTCCGCCCTGGTCGAGATACGCGACCTTAACTTCACCTACGACAAACGTCCAGTGCTGCAGGGGATCAACATGACCTTCCCCAGGGGCAAGCTGGTCGCCATCATGGGATTGTCCGGCTGCGGCAAGACCACGCTGTTGCGCCACATAGGCGGCGCGCTGAAGCCCAACAAGGGTTACGTCAGGATGGACGGGCAGGTGATGCACGAGCTCGACCAGGACGAGCTTTACGCGATTCGGCGCAAGATGGGCATGCTGTTCCAGTTCGGCGCGCTGTTCACGGACATGTCGGTGTACGACAATGTGGCTTTCCAGATGCGCGAGCACACGGATCTGCCCGAGGATCTCATCCACAGCCTCGTGATCATGAAGCTCAATGCGGTGGGCTTGCGCGGTGCACAGGACATGATGCCATCGGAGCTTTCGGGCGGCATGGCGAGGCGCGTGGCTCTGGCCAGAACGGTGGCATTGGACCCCATGCTTATCATGTATGATGAGCCCTTCGCGGGGCTGGACCCGATTTCGCTCTCGGTGATAGGCGACCTGATCCGGCGCCTGAACGACGCGCTGGGGGCGACCTCCATCATCGTCACTCACGACATTCAGGAATCATTGAAAATAGTGGATTATGTGTATTTCATGGCGAGCGGCGTGATCGTCGCCGAAGGCACGCCCGACGAACTGCGCGCAAGCCAGACGGATTTCGTGCGCCAGTTCATGCACGGAGAGATGGATGGTCCTGTGCCTTTCCATTATCCCGGCGCGGAGTATCGACAAGACTTGAATTTACGGGCCTGAAAACATGAATGTCATCGACACCATCAGAGGCATAGGGCATCGCATCATCAATGCGGTGTGGCGCATCGGCGTGGCCGCGCGCTTTTTCTTCCTGACGATCATCTATTCGGGAAACAGCTTCAGGCGTTTCCAACTGATCGTCAGGGAGCTGTTTTCATCCGGCGTGATGTCGCTTATCATCATCGTCGTGGCAGGTCTTTTCGTGGGCATGGTGCTTGGGCTGCAGGGCTACGAGACGCTGAAGCGCTATGGCTCCGAGTCTGCACTGGGCGTGATGGTTGCACTCGGTCTGGTGCGCGAGCTGGGTCCCGTGATGGCGGCACTTCTTTTCGCGAGCCGTGCGGGATCCGCGATGACCGCCGAGATCGGGCTGATGAAGGCGACCGAGCAGATATCCGCGATGGAGATGATGGCGGTGAATCCGATCGCGCGCATCGTCGCCCCCAGGTTCTGGGCTGGCGTAATCTCGATGCCGTTGCTGGCCGCGCTTTTCAGCGCGGTGGGCATATTCGGCGGCTATCTGGTGGGTGTCGTTCAGATAGGCGTGGACGAGGGTTCGTTCTGGTCGCAGATGCAGGCCGCAGTGGATTTTCGTGAAGACGTGCTGAACGGCGTGATCAAGAGCCTTGTTTTCGGCACCGTGGTGACCCTGATCGCACTGTTTGAGGGATTCGATGCCCCGCCGACTGCGGAAGGGGTATCGGGGGCGACCACGCGCACGGTGGTCACCTCGTCGCTTGCGATACTGATGCTGGATTTCGTGTTGACTGCAATCATGTTTAGAGGGGCTTAAGCACAATGGAACGAACGACGTTGGATTTATGGGTGGGGATGTTTGTGGTGGCGGGTGTTGCCGCGCTGGTGTTTCTCGCGATGAAGGTGGGCAACCTCGGCACCTACAACATGTCGAATACATACGAGGTGCATGCCTACTTCTCGAACGTCGGGGGATTGAAGGTCAAGGCCTCGATCAAGGATGCGGGCGTGCTGGTAGGCCGCGTCGCGGCGATCAACCTGGACACCAACCGCTACGAGGCCAACGTGGTGATGCACATAGACAAGCGCTACCAGTTCCCTAAGGACACATTCGCGAACATCCTGACTTCGGGTCTCCTGGGCGAGCAATACATCGGTCTGATGCCGGGAGGCGACACAGAGATGCTCAAGAACGGGGACCAGATCAAGCAGACCCAGTCTGCGATGGTGCTCGAGGATCTGATCAGCAAATTCATGTTCAGCAAGGCGGCGGAACCCGCTGCGACAAAATAAGGAGTGGAGATGAAAAAGTATGTGTGGGCTTTGGCCCTGTTTCTGGTGACGGGCCTTGCAAGGGCGGATATCGTAGCACCCGACGTGCTGGTCAGGAACACGGCGCAGGATGTGATCGCCATCATCAAGCAGGACAAGGATTTGCAGAACGGCGACCAGAAGAAGGTGCTGGCGCTGGTGGATGCAAAGATAGTGCCCAACTTCGACTTCACCAGAATGACGCAACTCGCCGCGGGAAGGTACTGGAGGCAGGCCACACCCGAGCAGAGGAATGCGCTGGTGAGCGAGTTCCGCACGATGCTGGTGCGCACCTATACCAAGGCGTTCACGCAGTACAAGGGCGAGACGATAGACGTCAAGCCCGCGAAGGTTTCCCCGGCAGACACCGAGACCACGGTGAGGACGCAGCTTCTGAAGCCGGGCGGACAGCCTACCGACGTGGACTACGTGATGAGGAAGTCGGACTCGGGCTGGAAGGTTTTCGATGTGGTCATCGAGGGGGTGAGCATGGTCACGAGCTATCGCGGCACCTTCTCGAGCCAGATAGAGCAGTCCGGCATAGATTCGCTGATCAAGTCGCTGGCGGACCTGAATGCAAAGGCGTCGACGATGAAGGCGGATGCGAAGTGATCTCGCGAGAAGGCGACAGGCTCCTGCTCTCTGGCAGGATCGTGATGTCCACCGTGCCCGAGATATATCAAACGGGCATGAAGCATCTCGCGGGCGCGGACCTGCTGGTGGATTTCTCGAATGTCGAGGCCGTCGATTCTTCGGCGGTAAGCATGCTGCTCGCATGGACCAGGGCGGCGCAGAAGCAGGGGCGCAATCTGCAGGTCGAGAACATGCCCGATGGCCTGAAGAGTCTCGCTCACCTCTACGGCGTGGACGCGATGCTGGCTGCATGAGCATTTTTTGAATTCAATTTTTGGGACAGGATGGAAATGGTTACTCCGGAGAGCATAAGGCTGGGCATCGCAGAGGGCATGGAGACCGAACATTTGAGCGTGATCGGGGACGGCCAGCACTTTGAAGCGGTCGTGGTGAGCAATGCGTTTGCAGGAAAGAACCGCATACAGCGTCACCAGATCGTCTATCAGACGCTGGGCGAGCGCATGCGCGGGGAGATACACGCGCTTTCGATGAAGACCTATACCCCCGAAGAGTGGAAGAGCAGCCATTAGGGAGATACAGATTTATTCGGTTTCGTCGTTTCCGAGCAGGCGGGAACACGGTTTTACAAAGGCACTGTTTCCCCGCTTTTGCGGGGAAGACGAATAAATCAGTGGTTCATTAGGCGGTTCGTCAATTAACGGCCGGCATCCACGCCGGCGGCAGGACTATGCAAAAACTAGCGATACAAGGCGGCCAACGCCTGAACGGCGAAGTGCAGATTTCGGGCGCGAAGAATGCGGCGCTGCCCATCATGTGCGCCAGCCTCTTGACGGCAGAGCCATTGAACCTCTCGAACCTGCCGGACATGCAGGACGTCTTCACGATGATGAAGCTCCTGGAACAGATGGGCGTGCGCGTCGAGAGAAGCTCCCAGGCTGCGGCATTCGACGCATCCAGCGTGAATAACTGGGTCGCTCCCTACGACATGGTGAAGACCATGCGGGCTGCGATACTCGTCCTGGGTCCGCTGCTTGCGAGATTCGGCGAGGCGAGGGTCTCGCTCCCGGGCGGATGCGCGATCGGTTCTCGTCCCGTCGATCTGCACATCAAGGGACTCGTCGCGATGGGCGCCGAGATAAACATAGAGCATGGCTACATACACGCAAGGGCGAAAAGGCTTAAGGGCGCGCACATTTGCTTCGATCTGATCAGCGTGACAGGCACCGAGAACTTGATGATGGCGGCGGCATTGGCCGACGGCGTTACGGTGCTCGAGAACGCGGCGCGAGAGCCCGAAGTGGTCGATCTCGCGAACTGTCTGATCGCGATGGGTGCGAGGATAGAGGGCGCGGGCAGCGACAAGATCACGATACGGGGTGTGGAAAGGTTGCTTGGTGCGAGCTACGAAGTGATGCCTGACCGCATCGAGTCGGGCACTTTCCTGGTCGCGGCCACAGCGACCCGCGGGAAGATCATGCTGACGCGCGCGCGTGCGGACATCCTGGACAGCGTGCTCGAAAAGCTGCGCGAGGCGGGCGCAAGCATAGAAGTGCAGGGCGATCGCATCAGCCTCGAGATGCAAGGCAGGCCGAAAGCGGTGAACGTGAGGACCGCGCCTTACCCGGCGTTCCCGACGGACATGCAGGCGCAGTTCATGGCCTTGAACTCGATCGCCGAGGGAAGCTCGGTCGTAGTTGAGACAATATTCGAGAATCGCTTCATGCATGTGCAGGAGCTGCAACGCCTGGGCGCGCAGATCGGCATAGAGGGGAACACCGCGGTGATACGGGGGGCTGGCAGGTTGGACGGCGCAACCGTGATGGCAACCGACCTCAGGGCTTCGGCGTCCCTCGTGATTGCGGGTCTGGTCGCCGAAGGCGAGACCGTGGTGGATCGCATCTACCATCTGGATCGGGGTTATGAACGCATAGAGGCGAAGCTCTCCGCGCTGGGCGCGAAGATACGGCGCATCGCATAGGAGAAATGATGATTACGATAGCACTGTCCAAGGGCCGCATCTTTGAAGAGACCCTGCCATTGCTCGAGGCGGCTGGCATACGCGCGCTGGAGGATCCCGAGTCCTCGCGCAAGCTGATACTGGACACGAATCGTGCTGACGTGAGGCTCATCATCGTGCGCGCGTCCGACGTTCCGACCTATGTGCAGTACGGTGCGGCCGACATCGGCGTGGCGGGCAAGGACGTGCTGAACGAGCATGGCGGGCAAGGGCTTTACCAGCCGCTGGATTTGAACATCGCGCGCTGCAGGATGATGGTCGCGGTGAAGAACGACTTCGACTACAAGTCTGCCGTTAAGCAGGGCGCGCGTCTGCGCGTGGCGACCAAGTATGTGAACGCTGCTCGCGAGCATTTCGCCGCGAAGGGCGTGCACATCGATCTGATCAAGCTTTACGGATCGATGGAGCTCGCGCCCCTGGTGGGTCTTTCAGACGTGATCGTCGATCTCGTGAGCAGCGGCAACACGCTCAAGGCAAATCACCTGAAGGCGGTCGAGCATATCAGCGACATCTCCTCCCGCCTGGTCGTGAACCAGGCAGCCTTGAAGCTCAAGCGCCACGACATCCAGCCCATGCTGGATACCTTCGAAAAAGCGCTCAGGCGATAAGTCTACTGGCCGATCTGGCGGCTGACCCTGTTTTCCTGGCGGTTTAGCACAGCCTGCTCCTGCGGCGTGATCGCGCCGCCATGCTCTGCCGCCATGTGGCGTTCTTCCTGGCGGATTCTGTGGTCTTCGCGGTGCAGCCGCTCCGCCTTCTCGTGGCTCATGTCTCCCTCTCTCACCTCTTTGTGGATGCGTGCGTTCTGGTTGTTGAGCCTGTGATTGACCTCTGCGCGGCGGGGATGGTCCTTCGCGAAATCGCCTTCCGCCATAGCGCCTTGTGAAATCCCTGCTGCAAATATTGCCAGTATTGCGATGCCGGTCTTGCCTTTCAACATGATGCGTCTCCTTGTGTTGTTTTTAGGTGCTGCGCTGCCTACAACGGCTCACGAGCAATTCGGATGACATGAAGAGAAATGGCAATACGACTATGTTTCCCATGTGCGTGGGTATGAATGAGCTACATTGGATTGTCCTGTCGAATACAAGCATGGCAAGAAGCGTGAAAAACCTCACGATGACATCCAACTTGCTGTGCAATCTGAAGAAATCCGCAGTTGCACTTGAATGGGTGCGTCGATGATGAGCATGACTTTCGACTTGCGCCCCGAATGGGTGCGGGCGGTAGCGGATGTCATGCGACTGCACCGGATATGTGCGGCGCGGTGGGCGATTGCTATCCGAGAAGATTCCGCGGAAATCCCTTTTGAGTCTGCGACATGACGATAATATCTTTTGGATTTTTCTCGCCTGGCACCGATATTGCTTTAACCCTCGGCATCGACAACAAGAAACGAGGAGCGCATCTTGAGAAAGCACAAAAGAACACAGACCCAAACCGATCTTGCCCATCTGTCCCGCTACATGGGAGGCCTTCTGCCGGACCAGAAACGGCTGACCGAAATCCAGGCGGTCTATGACAACCTGACCCTGTTAGGTCAACTGCTGGGCGCGGGCACGGACATCACCAAGATGCGCAAGGACTTCAGCAGCCTGGCATCGGTGCTCCTCGACCAGCTGTCTGGCGAGCACTACAAGAAGGCGGCGATGAACCTGAGCTCATGCGCGCGTGTCGCCATCGATGTGCTCGTGCGCAACCTCTTCGAGCGAACCGCCGACATCGGGTTCCTCGCGATGGACAGCGAGATATGCGCTTTCGCCGAGGCGGTCGAATCGGATGAGGCCGCAAAACGAGATGAAGGATGGCAGTCCGGTATGCGTTCCCGCTTTGCGGAGTATGTGAAGAAATATTCCGTATACCACAACATCATCCTGCTTTCCTCCGATGGCGAGGTGCTGGCGCAGCTTGACGCCGACAACCCGGTCGAACGTACTGCGGACGGATTTCTGAAGGATGCATTGACCACTGAGGCAGGCTATATCGAGGTATTCCGTCCGACCGACCTGCTGCCGGGCGAAGACAGCCCGCTGATCTATGCATACCGGGTGATGTCCAGGGACGGCAGCCATCCGGTGGGCGTGCTGTGCCTCTGCTTCAGGCTGCAGGACGAGTGCCGCAGGATATTCGAGAGTCTGGTCGCCGAGGATGACTGGACCATCATCACGCTGCTCGACGCCTCCGGCAGGATCATCGCCAGCAGCGATCCCCACCAGTTTCCGGTAGGCGTCCAGATGGAGCCGACGTGCAAAAACGGTTGTCGCATCATAAGGTTTGCCGGGCGCGAATATCTCGCGACCACCTGCCAGACTCACGGTTACCAGGGATACGGCGGACCGGGGTGGCTGGGACATGCGATGGCGCCGCTGCATCATGCCTTCGAGATGTCAGATGCGCACGAGCTGGAGCTGGTTGCCGAGGATGTGGTGAAGGGCGTGCTGGAGACTTCGAACCTGTTCAGCCAGGAATTGCGCGAAATCCCGCTCAAGGCGGCCAGCATACAGCAGGAATTGAACCGCGCCGTCTGGAACGGCAACATCTGGCTTGCGCGCGAGAGCGCGGCGCACAACGCCGATTTCGCAAAGATACTGCTGAGGGAGATAGGCAGCACCGGCATACGCACGCGCAACGTCTACAGCGAGTCCACGACTAACCTCTACAAGACGGTGATTTCGACTGTTCTTTTCGACTGCGGTGCTCAGGCGGCCCTTGCAATCGAGATCATGGATCGCAACCTGTACGAGCGCGCCAACGACTGCAGGTGGTGGGCAATGACGCGCCTGTTCCGGGAAGAGCTGTCGAAGAGCGGAAAGTCAGACGCTGAGCAGAGGCGCAGGCTCACGGATGTGCTGAAGAAGATCAATTCGCTGTATACGGTTTACAGCAACCTGATCCTCTTCGATCAGTCCGGCCGCGTCGTCGCCGTATCGAATCCGGCCTACAACGACTGGATAGGCAAGCCGCTCAATGAGGGCTGGGTGAGGCCGACGCTGGGGCTTGGCGACACGCAGAGCTACAGCACATCGGGTTTTGCGGCCAGCGAGCTTTATGCGGGCGAAGAGACTTACATCTTCACTGCCGCCGTGCGAGAGCCTGACGGGAACGATCCCGTGGGCGGAATCGCCATCGTGTTCGATTCTGCGCCGCAATTCCAGGCGATGCTGAAAGACGCCCTTCCTCGCCAGGCGGATGGCAGTCTGGTTCCCGGCACATTCGCCGTGTTCGCCGCGCGCGACGGGCGGGTGATATCAAGCACTGACCAAAGTCTCAAGCCGGGCATGAAGTTGATGATAGGCTACGAGTTCTTCAATCTCCAGCATGGCGAGAGCTGCACCAACATCATCATTCACGAAGGCTGTTATTATGCCGTCGGGTCCTGCATGAGCGCGGGCTACAGGGAATACAAGTCGCCAGAGGACAAAAACCAGAACGACGTGGTGGCGCTCATCTTCTCCCCGCTTTCCGACCGCGTCGTCGATGCGGAGAACCTTTATTCGATGCGCGACATCGCGGTGGACACCTATGCGCTGCGCCAGACGAAGAGCGCGGACACGGTGGACATCGCGAGCTTCTATATCGGCCGGAACTGGTACGGCGTGCGCACGAACTCCGTCGTCGAGGCGATAGACGCGGACAGGCTCACCAGGATGCCGGGCGCATCCGAGTGGGTGGAAGGCTGCCTGATGTACGACGACCAAGCGCTGACCATCTTCGATCTGTCGGAAATCGTTGGTGCAAAAAGACATGTGGATGAAAGAAGGCGTGGTCGCGAATCCAGCCGGCAGGTGCTGATCCTGCGCGCGCCGCAGAGCGAGAAGCTGCGCTTTGGCATACTGGTGGACAGCCTGGGCGAGATCGCGGAAATCCCGGCATCGCAGATCGAATCCGTGCCGGACATGATGTCGGATGGCGGCTCGCTGCTGGACAGCCTTGTGAAACCCATGGGCGCGGAGCGGCGCATCATGATGGTGATGTCAGTGGAGAAGATGCTGGACAGGTTCCACGCGAGGGAGATGGCGTGACGCGATTCTGCGCTCGATAGCTTTCGGGACCGAGGTCCATTAAAATGCCGGGTATATCAAATTCGGCTGATGAAATGGATATCCAACAATTATCGAGCAGCGCGCCCGACTTCGAGCAAAGGCTCAATGCCCTACTTGCCTTCGAGGCGGAAGCGGATGAAAAGCTGGAGGCGACCGTCGCTTCCATATTGAGCGATGTGCGCACGCGCGGCGACACCGCCGTGCTGGAGTACACCGCGCGGTTCGACAGGCTCTCTGTCTCGAAGTCGGGTGATCTGGAGCTGCCAAAAGAGGAGCTGCGCGCAGCATTCGATGCGCTGCCGCACGATCAGCGCGAAGCGCTGGAGGAGGCAGCGGTGCGCGTCAGGGAATACCACGAGAAGCAGGTTCAGGCTTCCTGGAGTTATCTGGACCGGGACGGCACGCTGCTGGGTCAACAGGTCACGCCTCTGGACCGTGTGGGGCTCTATGTTCCCGGAGGAAAGGCCGCCTATCCCTCCTCGGTGTTGATGAATGCGCTGCCTGCGAAGGTGGCGGGCGTGGCCGAGCTGATCATGGTGGTGCCGACGCCCGACGGACAGAAGAACCGGCTGGTGCTCGCGGCCGCCCATCTTGCCGGCGTCGATCGCGTGTTCACGATAGGCGGGGCGCAGGCCGTGGGCGCCCTGGCATACGGCACGAAAACCATTCCGAAGGTGGACAAGATCGTGGGGCCGGGCAATGCGTATGTGGCCAGCGCCAAACGCCGCGTGTTCGGTGTGTGCGGGATAGACATGATCGCGGGCCCGTCGGAAATACTCGTGATCTGCGATGGCAAGACCGACCCGGACTGGGTCGCGATGGATCTGTTCTCGCAGGCGGAACACGACGAGCTGGCTCAGGCGATACTGATTTCCCCGGACGCCGGTTTCCTGGGCGAGGTCGCAAAAAGCGTGGATAGGCTGCTGGAAAGGATGCCGCGCCGGGAGATCATCGCGACCGCGTTGCAGAACCGCGGAGCGATGATCCATGTGGGAAGTTTGGATGAGGCCTGCGCCATCAGCAACCGCATCGCGCCCGAGCATCTTGAGCTTTCCGTGGCGGACCCGGATGCGCTGCTGCCCAGGTTGAAGCATGCGGGAGCGATCTTCATGGGGCGCTACACCTCCGAGTCTCTGGGAGACTACTGTGCAGGCCCCAATCATGTGCTGCCAACCTCTGGCACCGCGAGATTTTCCTCGCCGCTGGGAGTCTACGACTTCCAGAAGCGCAGCAGCCTGATCAAGGTGTCGGAAAAAGGCGCGCAATACCTTGGAAAGATAGCTTCGACGCTTGCGTTCGGGGAGGGGCTGGATGCGCATGCCCAGTCCGCGCTGTACAGGATAAAATAAATATATATTGACAGTTGGGGCATGGATGCGCATAATGACGCGTTCAGTTTGGAGGGGTGGCCGAGTGGTTAAAGGCAGCAGACTGTAAATCTGCCCTCTTATGAGTACGATGGTTCGAATCCGTCCCCCTCCACCAGTTTTTAGAGATGATCCGGCTGCTAGTGGCAAGCATTGACGGTGTAGTATGAGCTTGCGGGTGTAGCTCAATGGTAGAGCAGAAGCCTTCCAAGCTTACGACGAGGGTTCGATTCCCTTCACCCGCTCCAGTTTTGCCCATGTGGCTCAGTGGTAGAGCACTCCCTTGGTAAGGGAGAGGTCGCGGGTCCGATTCCCGCCATGGGCACCATTTATTGTTAACGTTTGACTTAAGGAAAAAATATGGCAAAGAGCAAATTTGAACGTACGAAACCGCACGTCAACGTGGGCACAATTGGGCACGTTGATCATGGCAAGACGACGCTGACAGCGGCGATCACGATGGTATTGGCGAAGAAGTTTGGCGGCGAGGCAAAGGCGTACGACCAGATCGACGCGGCGCCGGAAGAGAAGGCGCGCGGTATTACGATCAACACGGCGCACGTGGAATACGAGACGGCGACGCGTCACTACGCGCACGTTGACTGCCCGGGCCACGCGGACTACGTGAAGAACATGATCACGGGTGCGGCGCAGATGGACGGCGCGATCCTGGTGGTTTCCGCGGCTGACGGCCCGATGCCGCAGACGCGCGAGCACATCCTGCTGGCGCGTCAGGTTGGCGTTCCCTACATCGTCGTGTTCCTGAACAAGTGCGACATGGTGGACGACGAGGAGTTGCTGGAGCTGGTCGAGATGGAAGTGCGCGAACTGTTGTCCAAGTACGACTTCCCTGGGGACGACGTTCCCATCGTGAAGGGTTCCGCGATGCTGGCGGTAAAGGGCGACCAGTCTGATCTGGGTGAGCCATCGATCCTGCGTCTGGCGGATGCGCTGGATAGCTACATTCCGACACCTGAGCGCGCGATCGACGGCACGTTCCTGATGCCTGTGGAAGACGTGTTCTCGATCTCGGGTCGCGGCACGGTGGTGACGGGTCGCGTGGAGCGCGGCGTGATCAAGGTTGGCGAGGAAATCGAAATCGTTGGTATCAAGCCTACGATCAAGACCACTTGCACGGGCGTGGAGATGTTCAGGAAGCTGCTGGACCAGGGTCAGGCGGGTGATAACGTGGGCGTGCTGCTGCGCGGCACGAAGCGCGAGGAAGTGGAGCGCGGTCAGGTTCTGGCCAAGCCCGGTTCGATCACGCCGCACACCAAGTTCACGGCAGAGATCTACGTTCTGGGCAAGGACGAAGGCGGCCGTCATACGCCGTTCTTCCAGGGTTATCGTCCACAGTTCTACTTCCGCACGACGGACGTGACGGGCGCGGTTGAGCTGCCTGCGGGTACGGAGATGGTGATGCCTGGCGACAACGTGAGCATCACGGTGTCGCTGATCAGCCCGATCGCGATGGAAGAGGGTCTGCGCTTTGCGATCCGCGAAGGCGGTCGCACGGTTGGCGCGGGCGTGGTCGCGAAGATCATCGAGTAAAGGGACGAGAAGGGCGAAGGGGGAGGAGGAAGGGGTTTTGACCTTCTCCCTTCTTCCTTCCCAAGTTTTTTAGGCCAGTAGCTCAATTGGTAGAGTATCGGTCTCCAAAACCGAGGGTTGGGGGTTCGAGACCCTCCTGGCCTGCCAGATTTAAGTAATCGTTAATTGGAAGAGCATGTCGGACAAAATCAGGTTGCTCATCGCATTTCTGTTCGTGGTCGGGGGCGTTGCGGGCTACTACTATCTGCAGGATAGTACCGTTGCGCTTGCGGGCATGCTGCGCGTGCTCTCGGTGCTGTTGGGGATTTTGCTTGCGGCTGGGGTTGCCTACACCAGTGAACCCGGAAAGCGCTTCCTGGTCTTTGCGAGGGATTCCGTTGCCGAGGCCAAACGCGTGGTCTGGCCGTCGCAAAAAGAAACGATGCAAACAACGGGCATTGTGATCGTGTTTGCAATCACGATGGCGCTGTTTTTGTGGATGGTCGACGCCAGTTTGATGACCTTGGTGAATAGACTGATGGGACGGGCTGAATAATGGCGATGAGTTGGTATGTTGTTCACACGTACTCTCAATTCGAGAAGAGCGTGGCCAGGGCGCTGGCGGAGCGCATACAGCGCGAGAGCATGCAGGACAAGTTTGGCCAGATACTGGTTCCCGTCGAGGAAGTGGTCGAGCTGAAGTCGGGCCAGAAGGTCACGTCCGAGCGCAAGTTCTTTCCGGGCTATGTGCTGGTGGAGATGGAGATGACGGACGAATCCTGGCATCTGGTGAAGAATACGCCCAAGGTGACCGGATTCCTCGGCGGTTCGGCGATGCGTCCTACTCCCATCAGCGCAAAGGAAGTGCAGAACATCATGCAGCAGATGCAGGCCGGAGTCGAGAAGCCGAGGCCCAAGGTGCTGTTCGAGGTGGGCGAGGCTGTACGCGTGAAGGAGGGTCCGTTCACGGACTTCACCGGCGTGGTCGAGGAAGTCAATTACGACAAGAACAAGATACGGGTGGCGGTGACGATCTTCGGTCGCGCGACACCCGTGGAGCTGGATTTCGGCCAGGTAGAGAAGGGCTGAAGAGAGGGAAGCGGCGAGCGGGGAGGCGCAGAAATGCGTTTCCCGTTTGTCGTTTCCTGTGATTGGGGAGAGGCTCTAAACCTCGTTTACCCGTTAGATAGGAGAGTAACATGGCAAAGAAAGTCATAGGCTACATCAAGCTGCAGGTGCCTGCAGGCAAGGCAAATCCGAGTCCGCCGATAGGTCCTGCGCTGGGCCAGCGCGGCCTCAACATCATGGAGTTCTGCAAGGCGTTCAATGCGGCAACCCAGGGCGTGGAACCGGGTCTGCCCATTCCTGTCGTGATCACCGCGTTCGCGGACAAGAGCTTCACCTTCGTGATGAAGACACCTCCTGCGACCATACTGATCAAGAAGGCGGCAGGCATTCAGAAGGGTAGTGCGACACCGCACACCGCCAAGGTCGGTCATCTGACACGCAAGCAGGCGGAAGAAATTGCAACAACCAAGATGCCGGACCTGACAGCCGCAGACATGGATGCGGCCGTACGCACCATAGCGGGCAGCGCTCGCAGCATCGGCATCACCGTGGAGGGTCAATAATGTCCAAGCGCTATAAAGCAATTGCAAGCAAAGTCGATCGCAACAAACTGTATACACTTAACGAAGCCCTGACGTTGGTCAAGGAAAACGCGGTGGCCAAGTTCGACGAGTCCATCGATGTGGCGGTGAATCTGGGCATCGATGCGCGCAAATCGGATCAGCTGGTGCGCGGTTCTGTCGTGTTGCCTCGCGGCACGGGCAAGAGCGTGCGCGTCGCGGTTTTTGCGCAGGGTGCCAAGGCTGAGGAAGCCAAGGCTGCAGGCGCGGATACGGTGGGCTTCGACGATCTGGCCGAATCCATCAAGGGTGGCAATCTGGATTTCGACGTGGTGATCGCAAGCCCCGACGCAATGCGTCTGGTAGGCCAGCTTGGACAGATTCTGGGCCCACGCGGACTGATGCCAAACCCGAAGGTGGGTACGGTTTCGGCGGACGTCGCGGGAGCGGTCAGGAACGCCAAGGCGGGCCAGGTCCAGTACCGTAACGACAAAAATGGTATCATCCAGTGCACGATAGGCCGCGCGTCCTTTGCGTCGGAAGCGTTGCGCGAGAATCTGCTCGCGCTGGTTGATGCGCTTTCCAAGGCCAAGCCTGCGTCGTCCAAGGGCATCTTCATGAAGAAGATGTCGCTTTCCAGCACTATGGGTGTCGGTGTGCGCGTCGATCAGACGAGCCTCAGCGCATAAGTTTCAGAATACGGCGGCTTCATGCCGCCAAACATCTTTGTACTGCTGGCGGTTGCCGGCATCAAAGACCGGTGGTGCCGCAAGGCTTAAAAGAAGTGGGCTGCTGATTGTGAATAAGGGTTCTGTCCTCTGTTTGCTGTCTAGTCCTCTGATGCCCCCGCAGATGGTGTGCCCGCGAGCGGGATGATCTCTTGGCTCAAGGTCGCAGTTGTAACGATGGAATGCGCAAGCATTCCGGATAATGGAGGAAGACTTGAGTCTCAATCTGCAAGAAAAACAGGCAGTGGTGGCGGAAGTAAGCGCGCAGGTTGCGCAATCGCAGACCATCGTCCTGGCAGAGTATCGCGGCATCAAAGTGGCCGACATCACGAAGTTGCGCGCGGATGCTCGCAAGTCCGGGGTGTACCTGCATGTGCTGAAGAACACGCTGGCGCGTCGCTCCGTGCAGGGAACGCCTTTCGAGGCGCTGGGCGACAGCATGGTGGGTCCGCTGGTGTACGGCATGAGCGCGGATGCTGTGGCTGCTGCCAAGGTGATGTGCGATTTTGCCAAGACGAACAATCTGCTCGTCGTCAAGGCGGGTGCGATGGGCAGTACGCTGATGAATGCCGAACAGGTCGCCGTGCTGGCAGCAACGCCAAGCCGCGAAGAGCTGATCGCACGTCTGATGGCGACGATGAACGCGACCACCGCGAAGTTCGTTCGCACGCTGGCTGCAATACGCGATGCCAAGGCGCCTGCCGAAGCTTAAACTTTTTGAAATTTCTGAATTAGGAGAACATGATGGCTGTAACAAATGCTGAACTGATGGATGCAATCGCCGGTATGACCGTGCTGGAACTGTCCGAGCTGATCAAGCAGATGGAAGAGAAATTTGGCGTGTCCGCTGCTGCGGTTGCCGTGGCTGGTCCTGCTGCTGCAGGCGCTGCTGCAGGTCCTGCTGCTGCCGAGCAGACCGAATTCAACGTCGTGCTGGCGACAGTAGGCGACAACAAGGTTGGCGTGATCAAGGCGGTTCGCGCGATCACCGGTCTGGGCCTGAAGGAAGCCAAGGATCTGGTCGACGCAGCACCCAAGGTGCTGAAGGAAGGCGTGTCCAAGGCGGATGCGGATGCAATCGCCAAGCAGCTGATCGAGGCTGGCGCAACTGCTGAAGTCAAGTAAGTTAGCGTGCTGCCAAAAGGCTGACGGCAAACCGTCAGCCTTTTGCCGCTTAAAGAAGCCAGCGGACGTGGAGCCTGATTGTGGCTTCCCGCCCCCTGTCTTTTTGCCCTAGTCGTGGAGATTATATGAGCTATTCTTTTACCGAAAAAAAACGTATTCGTAAAAGTTTTGGCAAGAGAGTCGGTGCACTGCCGGTTCCTTTCCTGTTGTCCACCCAGCTTGAAGCTTATGCGGCTTTTCTGCAGGCTGACGCCTTGCCAGAGAAGCGCAGGAATGAAGGCCTGCAGGCTGCATTCAACGGAATCTTCCCGATAGAGAGTCATTCGAAGAACGCCAGACTTGAATTCGTCAGCTACACGCTGGGTATGCCTGTCTTTGACGTGAAGGAATGCCAGCAGCGCGGACTGACCTATGCTTCTCCGCTGCGCGCACGTGTTCGCCTCACTATCATGGACAAGGAGGCTTCAAAGCCTACGGTGAAGGAGGTCAAGGAGCAGGAAGTCTACATGGGCGAGATGCCCTTGATGACCACGACCGGTTCTTTCGTGATCAACGGCACTGAGCGCGTGATCGTGTCGCAGTTGCATCGCTCTCCCGGCGTATTTTTCGAGCATGACAGGGGCAAGACGCATTCGTCGGGCAAGCTGCTTTTCTCTGCTCGCATCATTCCTTATCGCGGTTCCTGGCTGGATTTCGAGTTCGACGCCAAGGACTATGTGTATTTCCGGATCGACCGCCGCCGCAAGATGCCGGTAACGATACTGCTGCGCTCCCTTGGCTATTCCAACGAGGACATGCTGCGCATGTTCTACGAGTTCGACACCTTCCAGCTTAACAAGAAGGGTGGTATACAGTTCGAGGTCGTCGCCGAGCGCCTGCGCGGAGAGATCGCACGCTTCGACATCCTGGACAAGTCGGGCAAGGTGATTGTCGCTTGCGACAAACGTATCACGATGCGCCACATCCGTCAGATGCAGGAATCCGGCATAGACAAGCTTGCGGTGACGGAAGAATTTCTGCTGGGACGCGTGATTGCGAACAACATCGTCGACAAGGAAAGCGGCGAGATCATCGCGAATCCGAACGATGTGATCACAGAGGAACTGCTGCGCAAGCTGCAGGCCGCAGGGGTTGCAAAGCTGCATACGCTCTACACCAACGACCTGGATCATGGCGCATACATTTCCCAGACTTTGCGTACCGACGAGACGACAGACCAGTGGACCGCGCGCGTTGCGATCTACCGCATGATGCGTCCCGGAGAGCCGCCTACGGAAGAGTCCGTCGAAGGTCTTTTCCAGGGCCTGTTCTTCAGCGAGGAGCGCTATGACCTGTCGGTCGTCGGCCGCATGAAGTTCAACCGCCGCGTCGGTCGCAGCGAGCTGACAGGCTCCGCAGTGCTGTCCAACGATGACATCGTCGCTGTCGTGAAAATCCTGGTCGAATTGAGGAACGGTCGCGGCGAGATCGACGACATCGATCATCTGGGCAACCGCCGCGTCCGCGCCGTGGGCGAACTGGCCGAAAACCAGTTCAGAGTGGGCTTGGCTCGCGTCGAGCGTGCGGTGAAGGAGCGGTTGGGCCAGGCGGAGGCGGACAACCTGATGCCGCACGATCTGATCAATGCGAAGCCCATCTCCGCCGCGATCAAGGAATTCTTCGGATCCAGCCAGCTGTCGCAGTTCATGGATCAGACCAATCCTCTGTCCGAGGTCACGCACAAGCGCCGCATCTCGGCGCTGGGACCTGGAGGTCTGACACGCGAACGCGCGGGCTTCGAGGTGCGCGACGTGCACCCCACGCATTACGGCCGCGTCTGCCCCATCGAGACACCGGAAGGCCCGAACATTGGCCTGATCAATTCGCTCGCGCTTTATGCGCGCACCAACGAATACGGTTTCATCGAAACGCCCTATCGCAAGGTTGAGGGAAGCAAGGTCTCCAACGACGTCGAATACCTGTCGGCGATCGAAGAGAGCAACTTCACCATCGCACAGGCGAACGCGGCGCTGGACAAGAAGGGGCACTTCGCCGACGAGATCGTTTCTGCACGCAAGCACAATGAATTCGTTCTTGCCTCGCCCGAGTCCATCAACTACATGGACGTGTCGCCTTCGCAGGTGGTGTCGGTGGCTGCCTGCCTGATTCCGTTCCTCGAGCACGACGACGCGAACCGCGCGCTGATGGGTGCGAACATGTCGCGCCAGGCGGTTCCCTGCTTGCGCGCGGAAAAGCCGCTGGTCGGCACGGGCATCGAACGCACGGTTGCACTCGATTCCGGAACGGCGGTCCAGGCACTGCGCGGCGGACGCATCGATTACGTGGATGCATCTCGCATCGTGGTGCGTGTCAACGATGACGAGACCACAGCGGGCGAAGTCGGCGTCGACATCTACAACCTGATCAAGTACACGCGATCAAACCAGAACACCAACATCAACCAGCGCCCGCTGGTCAAGGTGGGCGATGTGATTGCACGCGGCGATGTGGTGGCTGACGGCGCGTCTACAGACATGGGGGAACTCGCACTGGGGCAGAACGTTTTGGTCGCGTTCATGCCGTGGAACGGCTACAACTACGAGGACTCCATCCTGATTTCGGAGCGCGTGATTGCGCAGGACAGATTCACTTCGATACACATCGAGGAGCTGACCGTGGTTGCTCGCGATACCAAGCTCGGAACCGAGGAGATCACGCGAGACATCCCGAATCTCTCGGAGGTGCAGCTCGGGCGTCTGGATGACTGCGGCATCGTGCACATAGGCGCCGAAGTCGCGGTGGGCGACGTGCTGGTGGGCAAGGTCACGCCCAAGGGCGAGACCCAGCTGACTCCAGAAGAGAAACTGCTGCGCGCGATCTTCGGCGAGAAGGCATCGGACGTGAAGGACACCAGCCTGCGCGTGCCAGCGGGCAGCTCCGGCACGGTGATCGACGTCCAGGTGTTCACGCGTGAAGGTCTGCAGCGCGACAAGCGCGCCCAGCAGATCGTCGACGACGAGCTCAATCGCTACAAGAAGGACCTGGGAGACCAGATGCGCATCGTGGAAAGCGATGCCTTCACCCGCCTCGAGAAACTCCTTGAGGGCAAGGTTGCCAACGGCGGACCGAAGAAGCTGGCCAAGGGCACGGTGCTGACCTCCGAATATCTGTCCAGCATAGAGCATCATCAATGGTTCGACATCCGCGTGGCCGACGACGAGGTCGCGGCGCAGCTCGAGCAGGTAAAGGAAGGTCTCGCCCAGAAGCGTGTTGAATTTGATGCGGCATTCGAGTTCAAGAAGAAGAAGATGACGCAGGGCGACGAGTTGCAGGCCGGTGTGCAGAAGATGGTCAAGGTCTATGTGGCTGTGAAGCGCAGGCTGCAGCCTGGCGATAAGATGGCGGGTCGTCATGGAAACAAGGGTGTCATCTCGCGCATCGTGCCAGTGGAAGACATGCCCTACATGGCGGATGGCACGCCTGTCGACGTGGTTCTGAATCCGCTGGGCGTTCCTTCGCGCATGAACATCGGCCAGATCCTGGAGACGCATCTGGGTTGGGCGGCGCATGGTCTGGGCAAGAAAATAGACGAGATGCTGCGTGCGAACGAGAAAATAGCCGAGCTGCGCAGCTTCCTGGACAAGATCTATAATCACAACAACGGTCAGCCTGTGGACTTCGCGTCCTTCACGGACGACGAGATCATAGAGCTCTGCCGCAACCTGAAGAAGGGCGTACCCTTCGCAACGCCGGTGTTCGACGGAGCTTCCGAAGAAGAGATCAAGTACATGCTGGAGCTGGCAGATTTGCCTTCATCCGGACAGACCACGCTGTACGACGGCCGCACAGGCGAGGCTTTCGATCGCCAGGTCACCGTGGGTTACAAGCATGTGCTGAAGCTGCATCACCTGGTCGACGACAAGATGCATGCGCGTTCAACCGGACCATACAGCCTGGTCACGCAGCAACCGCTGGGCGGCAAGGCGCAGTTCGGCGGTCAGCGCTTCGGCGAGATGGAAGTCTGGGCGCTGGAGTCCTATGGCGCATCGTACACGCTGCAGGAAATGCTGACGGTCAAGTCGGACGACGTGGCAGGACGCACCAAGGTTTACGAAAATATCGTCAAGGGAGATCACAAGATCGATGCGGGCATGCCTGAGTCGTTCAACGTGGTGATCAAGGAGATCAGGTCCCTGGGTATAGATATGGATTTGGAGCGCAACTGATCAGATGACAGAAGACAGCCACGGCACAGGCAGAAAACAGAATAAGGTCTGCTGTGCGGTGTCAAAAAATATCTGACATCTGTTATCTGAATAAGGAGTTACACATGAAATCACTGTTGGATCTGTTCAAGCAGGTTACGCAAAAAGAAGAATTCGATGCGATCAAGATCGGTCTTGCATCGCCGGAAAAAATCCGCTCCTGGTCGTACGGCGAGGTAAAGAAGCCCGAGACCATCAACTACCGCACCTTCAAGCCGGAGCGCGACGGCCTGTTCTGCGCGAAGATCTTCGGGCCTGTCAAGGATTACGAATGCCTGTGCGGCAAGTACAAGCGTTTGAAACATCGCGGCGTGATCTGCGAAAAATGCGGCGTGGAAGTCACGCTCTCCAAGGTCAGGCGCGAGCGCATGGGACACATCGAGCTTGCGAGCCCGGTCGCCCACATCTGGTTCCTGAAGTCGTTGCCATCGCGACTCGGCATGGTGCTGGACATGACTCTGCGCGACATCGAGCGCGTGCTCTATTTCGAGGCTTATGTCGTGACCGATCCGGGCATGACGCCATTGAATCGCGGACAGTTGTTGTCCGACGACGACTACCTTGCCAAGACCGAGGAGTACGGTGATGAATTCGTGGCCAGGATGGGTGCGGAAGGGATACGCGACCTGCTGCGCAATCTAGACGTGAACAGCGAGATAGAATCCATACGCGCGGACCTTCAGGCGACCGGTTCCGAAACCAAGATCAAGAAGTTCGCCAAGAGGCTCAAGGTGCTCGAAGCTTTTGCCGCCTCCGGAATCAAGCCCGAGTGGATGGTGCTGGAAATGCTGCCCGTGTTGCCGCCCGAACTGCGTCCCCTGGTGCCACTGGATGGCGGTCGCTTCGCAACATCGGACCTCAACGACCTCTACCGTCGCGTGATCAACAGGAACAATCGCCTGCGCCGTCTCCTGGAGCTGAAAGCCCCGGACATCATCGTGAGAAACGAGAAGCGCATGCTGCAGGAGGCCGTCGATTCTCTGCTGGATAACGGCCGCCGCGGCAAGGCGATGACGGGTGCGAACAAGCGCCAGCTGAAGTCCTTGGCTGACATGATCAAGGGCAAGAGCGGACGATTCCGCCAGAACCTACTGGGCAAACGCGTGGATTATTCCGGTCGCTCCGTGATCGTCGTGGGGCCGCAACTTAAACTGCATCAGTGCGGACTGCCCAAGAAGATGGCGCTTGAACTCTTCAAGCCCTTTATCTTCAGCCGCCTGGAGGCGATGGGTTTGGCCACGACGATCAAGGCCTCAAAACGCATGGTGGAGGCCGAGGAACCTATCGTCTGGGATATCCTGGAAGATGTAATACGCGAGCACCCGGTGATGCTGAACCGTGCGCCCACGCTGCATCGCCTGGGCATACAGGCATTCGAGCCCATCCTGATCGAGGGAAAGGCGATACAGCTGCACCCACTGGTCTGTACCGCGTTCAACGCCGACTTCGACGGCGACCAGATGGCGGTTCATGTGCCGCTTTCGCTCGAAGCGCAGATGGAATGCCGCACCCTGCTGCTTGCATCCAACAACGTGCTTTCGCCTGCCAACGGCGAGCCCATCATCGTGCCTTCGCAGGACATCGTGCTGGGTCTTTACTACATGACACGCGAGAACGTCGGTGCCAAGGGCGAGGGTTCGATGTTTGCGAATCTTTCCGAGGTGTCGCGCGCGTATGAGTCGCGCGAGGTGCACCTGCAAGCCAAGATAACGGTCCGCCTCAAGACTTTCAACAAGGACGAGAATGGCCAGATGGCCGAGAAGCTGGTGCGCTATGAGACGACGGTAGGCCGCGCGTTGCTCTCTGAAGTGTTGCCCGCAGGTCTGCCTTTTGCGCTGGTCAACAAGGCGCTGAAGAAGAAGGAGATATCCAGGCTCATCAACGCGAGTTTCCGCCTATGCGGATTGCGTGACACGGTGATCATGGCGGACAAGCTGATGTATACGGGTTTTTCCTATGCGACGCGCGCAGGCATTTCCATCTGCATAGACGACATGCTGATGCCGCCAGAGAAGAGCGACCTGATCGACGCAGCGGAAAAGGAAGTGATGGAGATCCATACCCAGTACACGTCGGGTCTGGTGACCGACGGCGAGCGCTACAACAAGGTGGTCGATATCTGGGGTCGCACGGGCGACATGGTAGGCAAGGCGATGATGGACCAGCTGAGCACCGAGCCCGTGCTCGACCGTGAAACGGGCAAGGCAAGGTTGCATAACGGCAAGCCCGTGATGCAGGAGTCACTGAACTCGATCTACATGATGGCCGACTCGGGCGCCCGCGGTTCTGCGGCGCAGATCAGGCAGCTTGCCGGCATGCGTGGCCTGATGGCAAAACCGGACGGCTCCATCATCGAGACGCCGATCACCGCGAACTTCCGCGAAGGCTTGAGCATGCTGCAGTACTTCATCTCTACCCACGGTGCCCGCAAGGGTCTGGCGGATACCGCGCTTAAGACCGCGAACTCCGGATACCTGACGCGCCGACTGGTCGACGTGACGCAGGATCTCGTGGTGGTCGAGGAAGACTGCGGCGCGGAAAGCGGCGCGGTTATGAAGGCGATCGTCGAGGGCGGCGAAGTGATCGAAGCGCTGCGCGAGCGCATCCTCGGGCGCGTGCTGAGCCGCGACGTGGTCAATCCGGAATCAGGCGAGACGCTTTTCGAGACGGGTACCATGCTGGATGAATCAGCTGTCGAACGCATCGAGGCGCTGGGAGTGGACGAGGTCGAGGTGCGCGCGCCATTGAAGTGCGAGACGAGATTCGGCCTTTGCGCCAAGTGCTACGGTCGCGATCTCGGTCGCGGTTCCATGGTGAACGTGGGCGAGGCAGTCGGCGTGATCGCTGCGCAGTCGATTGGTGAGCCGGGAACGCAGCTCACCATGCGAACCTTCCACGTAGGCGGTGCGGCATCGCGCAACGTGGTGGCAAGCCAAGTCGAGAGCAAGTCCAACGGCGTGCTCAAATTCACGCCCAACATGCGCATCGTGACGACTCTTCGCAACGAGATGATCGTGGTTGCCAGAAGCGCCGAGATCGTCATTGCGGACGATTATGGTCGCGAGCGCGAACGCCACAAGGTGCCCTACGGCGCGACCCTGGTTGCGAAAGAGGGAGCTGCGGTGCGCGCGGGCGATGTGCTTGCGACCTGGGATCCGCATACCCGCCCGATCATCACCGAATACTCGGGGCGCGTGAGTTTCCAGAACGTCGAAGAAGGCGTGACGGTTGCAAAGCAGATCGACGAGGTCACGGGTCTTTCAACTCTCGTTGTCATAGACCCGAAGCAGCGCACTGGCTCGCAGAGCAAGACCATGGTAAGACCGATGGTGCGCCTGTTCGACGAGAAGGGCGAAGAGGTAAAGCTTGCGGGAACGGAGACAGCTGTCAGCGTGACATTCCAGACGGGTTGCATCATCACGGTTGAGGATGGTCAGCAGGTCGGCGCGGGCGACGTGCTTGCTCGCATCCCGCAGGAATCCTCGAAAACGCGAGACATCACCGGTGGTCTTCCGCGCGTGGCCGAGCTTTTCGAGGCGCGTGTTCCCAAGGATGCGGGCATGCTGGCGGAATGCACCGGAACCGTTTCTTTCGGCAAGGAGACCAAAGGGAAACAGCGTCTCGTGATAACCGATGCTGAAGGTGTGGCAAGCGAATTTTTGATACCAAAGGAGAAGCACGTGCTGGTGCACGACGGTCAGACAGTGACCAGAGGTGAGATGATCGTCGACGGGCCTGCCGATCCGCACGACATCCTGCGTCTGCTGGGTGTCGACGAGCTCGCGCGATACATCACCGATGAGGTTCAGGAGGTTTACCGTCTGCAGGGCGTGAAGATCAATGACAAGCACATCGAGGTGATCGTGCGCCAGATGCTGCGCCGAGTGCAGATCAGGGAAGCGGGTGATACACGCTTCATCGTCGGCGAGCAGGTAGAGCGCGCGGACGTGCTGGAAGAAAACGAGAAGATGATCGCGGCAGGCAAGGCGGTGGCGACTTATGACCACATGCTGCTCGGCATCACGAAGGCCTCGCTGTCGACCGACTCTTTCATCTCCGCGGCTTCCTTCCAGGAGACCACGCGCGTGCTGACCGAGGCTGCGATCATGGGCAAGCGCGACGATCTGCGCGGGCTGAAGGAGAACGTGATCGTGGGCCGCCTGATACCTGCAGGCACAGGCATGTCCTACCACAATGTCAGACGCAAGCAGCAGTTGGGTGTGGATATGGCGCAGGGTCATGAGATACAGGACATGGATGCAGGGGAGTTGCTTGACAGCCAGGCGGTTTCTGACTAGAATCTGCAACCTTTTTTCCGTCGCAGCGGGTTATGATGGCTTGTTGCGACGGCAACTATTTGTTTTTTTAACGGAATTTAGAAATCACTTTAGGAAGTGTAGACGATGCCAACCATTAATCAGTTGATCCGCAAACCGCGTGTCGCAATCGTAGAAAAGAGCAAAGTGCCAGCGCTGGGCAGTTCGCCGCAGAAGCGCGGAGTGTGCACGCGCGTGTATACCACAACACCAAAGAAGCCTAACTCTGCGTTGCGTAAGGTGGCCAAGGTTCGCCTGACCAATGGTTTCGAGGTGATCAGCTATATCGGTGGCGAAGGCCACAACCTGCAGGAGCACTCGGTTGTTCTGCTGCGCGGCGGTCGCGTGAAGGACTTGCCTGGTGTGCGCTATCACATGGTGCGCGGCAGCCTGGATACGGCGGGTGTCAAGGACCGCAAGCAGGCGCGTTCCAAGTACGGTACCAAACGCCCCAAGAAATAATCCGGTGATTTTTAAATTCAAGTATTTTATTCGAGGTTGATATGCCAAGACGCAGAGAAGTGCCCAAACGTGAAGTGTTGCCGGATCCGAAATTCGGCAATCAGGATCTGTCGAAATTCGTCAATGTGCTGATGACATCCGGCAAGAAGTCGGTTGCCGAGCGCATCCTTTACGGCGCTCTTGAGCAGATTGGCAAGAAGACCGGCAAGGACGCGATCGAGATTTTCAATCAGGCACTGAACAATGCCAAGCCTCAGGTCGAAGTGAAGAGTCGCCGCGTGGGCGGCGCGAACTACCAGGTTCCGGTCGAGGTGCGTCCCTCGCGCCGCATGGCCTTGTCCATGCGCTGGCTGCGCGACGCGTCGCGCAAGCGCGGCGAAAAATCCATGGGTATGCGTCTGGCGGGCGAGCTGATCGATGCGTCCGAAGGTCGCGGCGGCGCCGTGAAGAAGCGCGAAGAAGTCCATCGCATGGCGGAGGCCAACAAGGCGTTCTCGCATTTCCGTTTCTAAGCAGTTTAACCGACATAGTTAGGTATCTATCGTGGCTCGTAAAACACCAATTAACCGTTACCGCAATATCGGCATCAGCGCGCACATCGATGCGGGCAAGACGACGACAACCGAGCGCATCCTGTTCTATACCGGGGTAAGCCACAAGATCGGCGAGGTGCACGATGGCGCGGCCACCATGGACTGGATGGAGCAGGAGCAGGAGCGCGGCATCACGATCACCTCTGCTGCCACGACCTGTTTCTGGCGGGGAATGGAAAAGCAGTTCGATGAACACCGCTTCAACATCATCGACACGCCGGGCCATGTGGATTTCACGATCGAAGTCGAACGCTCGATGCGCGTTCTGGACGGCGCCTGCATGGTCTACTGCGCGGTCGGTGGTGTTCAGCCTCAGTCCGAAACGGTATGGCGTCAGGCGAACAAGTATCATGTTCCCCGTCTGGCTTTCGTCAACAAGATGGATCGCCAGGGAGCGAACTTCTTCAAGGTGGTCGAGCAGATGACCACGCGCCTGCGCGCGACCCCGGTTCCCATCGTGATTCCCATCGGTGCCGAAGAAAAATTCGAGGGCGTAGTCGATCTGATCAAGATGCGCGCGATTTTCTGGGACGAAGCTTCCCAGGGCATGAAGTTCGATTACCGCGACATCCCTGCCGATCTGGTCGAGAGTGCGAATGAATGGCGCGGCAAGATGGTCGAGTCTGCGGCCGAGGCTTCCGAAGATCTGATGAACAAGTATCTGGAAAACGGCGAACTTTCCGAGGAGGAGATCATACAGGGCTTGAGGACGCGCACCATTGCGTGCGAGATTCAGCCGATGATGTGCGGCTCCGCCTTCAAGAACAAGGGTGTGCAGCGCATGCTGGACGCCGTGATCCAGTTCATGCCTTCGCCTGTGGACATTCCCGATGTGAAGGGTGAGTCTGAGGATGGAGAGCCGATGACCCGCAAGGCCGATGATGCAGAGAGCTTCTCGGCGCTGGCGTTCAAACTGATGACGGATCCGTTTGTCGGGCAGTTGACTTTCGTGCGTGTCTATTCCGGCGTGCTGAAGAAGGGCGATACCGTATATAACTCGGTGAAGGGCAAGAAGGAGCGCATCGGTCGTATCGTGCAGATGCATGCGAACAACCGCGAAGAGATCGAGGAGATTCTGGCGGGCGACATCGCGGCCTGTATCGGATTGAAGGAAGTCACCACGGGTGAATCGCTGTGCGATCCGAACAAGCCCATCATCCTTGAGCGCATGGTATTTCCGGAGCCCGTGATTCATGTGGCTGTGGAACCCAAGACCAAGGCGGACCAGGAAAAGATGGGTCTCGCGCTGGGTCGTCTTGCGGCTGAGGACCCTTCCTTCCGTGTGCGTACCGACGAGGAGTCGGGGCAGACCATCATTTCGGGCATGGGTGAGCTGCACCTCGAGATTCTGGTGGATCGCATGAAGCGCGAATTCGGCGTGGAAGCCAACGTGGGTGCGCCGCAGGTTGCATACCGCGAGGCGATAAAGAAAGCTGTAGAGGTGGAAGGCAAGTACGCGAAGCAGACAGGCGGACGCGGCCAGTACGGACACGTGTGGATCAAGATGGAGCCGAACGAGGCGGGCAAGGGATTCGAATTCGTCGACGCAATCAAGGGCGGAACCGTGCCACGCGAATTCATTCCGGCGGTCGAGAAGGGCCTGCTCGAGACGCTGCCCAACGGCGTTCTGGCTGGCTTCCCTGTTGTGGACGTGAAAGTCACGCTGTTCGATGGTTCGTATCACGACGTGGACTCGAACGAAAACGCGTTCAAGATGGCGGCTTCCATGGCATTCAAGGATGGCATGCGCAAGGCAACTCCTGTGCTGCTCGAGCCGATGATGTCGGTAGAAGTGGAGACGCCGGAAGACTACACGGGCACCGTTATGGGTGATTTGTCATCACGCCGCGGCATGGTTCAGGGTATGGATGACATGCCGGGAGGAGGCAAGACGGTCAAGGCCGAAGTGCCGCTGTCGGAGATGTTTGGTTATTCCACCTCGCTGCGCTCCGCAACACAAGGGCGCGCGACTTATACGATGGAATTCAAGCACTACATGGAAGCACCCAAGAACGTCGCCGAAGCGATCATGAACAAGAAGTGATCGTTCGGCTAGGAAATTTAATCAAGATAGAGGCAAATCATGGCAAAGAGCAAATTTGAACGTACGAAACCGCACGTCAACGTGGGCACAATTGGGCACGTTGATCATGGCAAGACGACGCTGACAGCGGCGATCACGATGGTATTGGCGAAGAAGTTTGGCGGCGAGGCAAAGGCGTACGACCAGATCGACGCGGCGCCGGAAGAGAAGGCGCGCGGTATTACGATCAACACGGCGCACGTGGAATACGAGACGGCGACGCGTCACTACGCGCACGTTGACTGCCCGGGCCACGCGGACTACGTGAAGAACATGATCACGGGTGCGGCGCAGATGGACGGCGCGATCCTGGTGGTTTCCGCGGCTGACGGCCCGATGCCGCAGACGCGCGAGCACATCCTGCTGGCGCGTCAGGTTGGCGTTCCCTACATCGTCGTGTTCCTGAACAAGTGCGACATGGTGGACGACGAGGAGTTGCTGGAGCTGGTCGAGATGGAAGTGCGCGAACTGTTGTCCAAGTACGACTTCCCTGGGGACGACGTTCCCATCGTGAAGGGTTCCGCGATGCTGGCGGTAAAGGGCGACCAGTCTGATCTGGGTGAGCCATCGATCCTGCGTCTGGCGGATGCGCTGGATAGCTACATTCCGACACCTGAGCGCGCGATCGACGGCACGTTCCTGATGCCTGTGGAAGACGTGTTCTCGATCTCGGGTCGCGGCACGGTGGTGACGGGTCGCGTGGAGCGCGGCGTGATCAAGGTTGGCGAGGAAATCGAAATCGTTGGTATCAAGCCTACGATCAAGACCACTTGCACGGGCGTGGAGATGTTCAGGAAGCTGCTGGACCAGGGTCAGGCGGGTGATAACGTGGGCGTGCTGCTGCGCGGCACGAAGCGCGAGGAAGTGGAGCGCGGTCAGGTTCTGGCCAAGCCCGGTTCGATCACGCCGCACACCAAGTTCACGGCAGAGATCTACGTTCTGGGCAAGGACGAAGGCGGCCGTCATACGCCGTTCTTCCAGGGTTATCGTCCACAGTTCTACTTCCGCACGACGGACGTGACGGGCGCGGTTGAGCTGCCTGCGGGTACGGAGATGGTGATGCCTGGCGACAACGTGAGCATCACGGTGTCGCTGATCAGCCCGATCGCGATGGAAGAGGGTCTGCGCTTTGCGATCCGCGAAGGCGGTCGCACGGTTGGCGCGGGCGTGGTCGCGAAGATCATCGAGTAAAGGGACGAGAAGGGCGAAGGGGGGAGGAGGAAGGGGTTTTGACCTTCTCTTTTCCCTCTTCACAAATTTTTAGTTGCAAGTTTTGTTAAGTGCGCATACAATGCGCCCCCTCGCATTTGCGGGGTTTGTTCTTTAATTAAGCGGCATGGCCGCACAAGAGAAGATTATGCAAAGTCAAAAAATTCGCATACGCCTGAAAGCCTTCGATTATCGACTGATAGATCAATCGGCTGCCAGGATAGTTGAAACGGCTAAGCGCACAGGCGCTGTGGTCAACGGGCCGGTTCCCCTGCCTACCAAGATCGAGCGTTTCGACGTATTGCGCTCGCCGCACGTGAACAAGACTTCGCGTGACCAATTTGAAATTCGTACGCACCTGCGTTTGATGGACATTGTCGATCCAACCGACAAGACTGTCGATGCGCTGATGAAGCTGGATCTGCCAGCGGGTGTGGATGTTGAAATCAAGTTGCAGTAACAGTAGCAAAATAATCGGTCAACCAATTGTAGTTGGCCCCTTAACAAGAGGAAATTTAAAATGAGCTTAGGACTTGTCGGTCGCAAGATTGGCATGACCCGCGTATTTGCCGAAGACGGATCGTCGTTGCCGGTGACTGTGCTGGAAGTGTCCAACAATCGTATCACTCAGGTTAAATCCGTAGATACTGACGGATACAATGCGGTGCAGCTCGCGCATGGCGTGCGTCGAGCAACCCGCGTCAACAAGGCTGCTGCAGGACACTTCGCCAAGGCTGGTGTCGAGGCGGGCAGCAAACTCAAGGAATTCACCGTTTCTGCTGAGCAGATGGGAGACCTCAAGGCGGGTTCAACGGTAAGCGTTGAAATCTTTCAGGTAGGGCAGTTGGTGGATGTCACGGGCACAACCAAGGGTAAGGGTTATGCGGGTACCATCAAGCGCTATCACTTCGGTTCGGGCAGGGCGACTCACGGCAATTCCAAATCGCACAACGTTCCCGGCTCCATCGGTATGGCGCAGGATCCAGGTCGCGTGTTTCCCGGCAAGCGCATGACGGGCCATCTGGGTGATGTGCAGCGTACCGTTCAGAATCTCGAGATCGTGCGTGTGGATGCGGCGCGTCAGTTGCTGCTGGTCAAGGGTGCCGTTCCAGGTGCAACCAACAGCAACGTAATCGTGCGTCCCGCAGTGAAGGCAGGTGCATAATGGAATTGAAAGTCATCAATGATAAGGGTGTTGCATCCGCCAACATCCAGGCGTCCGATGCGGTGTTTGGTCGCGGCTATAACGAAGATCTGGTGCATCAGCTGGTCGTTGCATATCAGGCCAATGCGCGTGCTGCAAACAGCAAGCAGAAGGGTCGCAGCGAAATAGCAAAGAGTACCCGCAAGCCATTTGCGCAGAAGGGCACTGGCCGTGCTCGCGCTGGTATGGCAAGCAGCCCGCTGTGGCGCGGAGGCGGAAAGATTTTTCCGAACACCGGGGAAGAAAACTATACGCACAAGGTCAACCGAAAAATGTATCGCGCTGGTGTCGCGGTCATTCTTTCCAAGCTTGTATCCGAAAATCGTCTGACCGTGGTCGACGAGCTGACGGTTGCTGCGCCGAAGACCAAGATGCTGGTCGAGAAGATCAAGGGTCTGGGATTGGGTTCTGATCGTTTGCTGATCATCACTGACAATCTGGACGAAAACCTGTATCTGTCTTCGCGCAACCTGCCCAACGTGCTGGTGCTCGAGGCTCATCAGGCGGATCCTGTCAGCCTGATTCGCTATCCGAATGTGGTGGTGACGCGCGCTGCTGTCGCAAAAATTGAGGAGATCTTCGCATGAGTGCACCCGCATACAATCAGGAGCGTTTGATGAGGGTGCTGATCGCGCCCCAGATCTCCGAAAAAGCAACTTATGTCGCCGACAAGCACGAGCAGGTCATCTTCAAGGTCGCGACGGATGCAACCAAGCCTGAAATCAAGGCGGCAGTAGAGCTGATGTTCAAGGTAAAAGTTGACAGCGTTCAGGTCGCGTTCGTGAAAGGCAAGGTCAAGCGCGCAGGCCGTTTCGTCGGTCGTCGCAACCACTGGAAGAAGGCCTATGTATGTCTTGCTTCCGGTCAGGAAATCAACTTCGCTGTCGGCGAGCAAGGATAATCATCATGGCATTGATTAAACTCAAACCTACAACTCCGGGACAACGCGGCATGCTCCGTGTTGTGAATCCCGAACTGCACAAGGGCAAGCCAGTTGCGTCGCTGGTTGAAAAACAGACCAAGACGGCGGGCCGCAACAACAATGGACACATCACGACGCGCCACAAAGGTGGTGGTCACAAGCATCATTATCGCGTGATCGACTTCAGGCGTAACAAGGATGGCATTCCCTGTGTGGTTGAGCGTCTGGAATATGACCCAAATCGCAGCGCAAATATCGCGTTGCTCCTGTATGTGGACGGTGAGCGTCGTTACATCATCGCTCCCAAGGGTATATCTGCGGGTTCTGCGTTGATCAGCGGACCCGAGGCGCCGATCAAGGCAGGCAATGCGCTTCCGCTGCGCAACATTCCTGTCGGCTCGACGATACATTGCATAGAGATGCTGCCTGGCAAGGGTGCGCAGCTTGCGCGTTCCGCAGGTACTTCCGTACAGCTCCTGGCGCGCGAGGGCAGCTATGCTCAGCTGCGACTGCGCTCCGGCGAAATACGGAAGGTGCACATCGATTGCAAGGCGACCCTGGGCGAAGTTGGCAATTCCGAGCACAGTTTGCGTTCAATTGGCAAGGCGGGCGCGATGCGCTGGCGCGGTGTTCGTCCCACCGTTCGTGGTGTTGTGATGAATCCGATCGACCATCCGCATGGCGGCGGTGAAGGCAAGACTGCGGCGGGCCGTCATCCAGTCAGTCCCTGGGGTGTTCCTGCCAAGGGTTTCCGTACACGTCGAAACAAGCGCACGGACAACATGATCGTTCGTCGTCGTTTTAAGGCTTAAGGGGTAATTAACATGGCACGTTCCATCAAAAAGGGTCCATTTGTCGATGCGCATCTGCTGAAGAAGGTGGAAGCCGTTCGCGCAACGAGTGACAAGCGTCCGGTGAAGACATGGTCACGCCGTTCTACTGTGCTGCCCGAGTTCGTCGGACTGACGATCGCTGTGCACAATGGCAAGCAGCATATCCCCGTGTACATTTCCGAAAACATGGTTGGGCACAAGTTGGGTGAATTTTCCCTGACTCGCACCTTCAAGGGTCATGCTGCCGACAAGAAGGCTGTGAAGAAATAAGGGGCTATGATGACTATTACGAAAGCAGTTGCAAAAAACATACATCTGTCCGCGCAGAAGGGCAGGCTGGTCGCAGACCAGATCCGCGGTCTTCCGGTCGCGCAGGCGCTGAACATCCTTGCGTTCAGCCCGAAGAAGGGTGCTGGCATCATCAAGAAGGCACTCGATTCAGCGATCGCCAATGCCGAGCATAACGACGGTGCGGATATCGACGAGTTGAAGGTCAAGGTTATCTACGTTGACAAGGCGACTTCCTTGAAGCGTTTCATGGCTCGCGCCAAGGGGCGTGGCAACAGGATAGAGAAGCAGACTTGCCACATCACAATTGGCGTCGGGAGCTGAGGATAGATTATGGGACAGAAAATTCACCCAACCGGTTTTAGGTTAAGCGTACGCAAGAACTGGGATTCCAGATGGTTTGCAACCAGCTCCAATTTTTCGGACATGCTGCTCAAGGATATCCAGGTTCGCGACTATCTGAAGAAAAAACTTGCATCTTCGATGGTTTCCAAGATCATCATCGAACGCCCGGCCAAGAGTGCAAAGGTCACGATCTATACGGCGCGTCCTGGCATGGTGATCGGTAAAAAAGGCGAGGACATTGAATTGCTGCGCGCCGAACTCAGAAAGCGAATGGGCCTGCAGTCTGTAGACCTGGCAATCGAGGAGGTCAGAAAACCCGAGATCGATGCGCAACTGATCGCAGACAACATCACGGCGCAGCTCGAGAAACGCATCATGTTCCGTCGTGCGATGAAGCGTTCCATGCAGAACGCGATGCGTCTTGGCGCGCTGGGCATCAAGATCATGAGTTCCGGACGTTTGAATGGCATCGAGATTGCGCGTACGGAATGGTATCGAGAAGGCCGTGTGCCGTTGCATACGCTGCGCGCTGATATCGATTACGGCACCTCGGAAGCCAAGACGACTTACGGCATCATAGGCGTGAAGGTATGGGTGTTCAAGGGTGATGCGGGCCAGGAGGCGGTTGCGCCTGCGGCGGCAGAACCCGAAAAGAAAGTAAAGAAGCCAGGAGCTAAGCATGCTACAGCCAGCTAGAAGAAAATACCGCAAGGAACATAAGGGTCGCAATACCGGTATTGCAACTCGCGGCAACAAGGTGAGTTTCGGTGAGTTCGGACTCAAGTCGGTTGATCGCGGCCGTCTGACTGCGCGCCAAATAGAAGCTGCCCGCCGTGCTATGACGCGTCATATCAAGCGCGGTGGCCGCATCTGGATACGCGTTTTTCCGGACAAGCCGATTTCCAAAAAGCCTGCTGAAGTCCGCATGGGTAACGGCAAGGGCAGCCCGGAATATTATGTCGCTGAAATCCAGCCTGGAAAGATGCTTTACGAGATGGATGGCGTTGATGAATCTTTGGCGCGCGAAGCGTTCAGGCTGGCATCTGCAAAGCTTCCGCTTGCGACCGTTTTTGTCGTTAGACAGGTAGGTGAATGATCATGAAAGCGAGTGAACTCAAGCAGAAGTCGATGTCGGATTTGCAGCAGGAACTTCTTGCGATGACCAAGGCACAGTTCGGTCTGCGCATGCAGGTTGCAACGCAGCAACTGACCAAGACTAGCGAGATGCGCAAGGTGCGCCGCGATATCGCGCGCATCAAAACAGTTATGAAGCAAAAGGAATCACAGTCATGAGCGAAGCCAAACTCAAGCGTACTCTGATCGGTACTGTAGTCAGCGACAAGATGGACAAGACGGTTACCGTTCTGGTCGAACGCAAGGTCAAGCATCCGCTGCTGGGCAAGATCATACGCGTGTCGAAAAAATATCATGCACACGATGAGAACAATGAGTGCCATACCGGTGACGTAGTTACGATAGAAGAGTGCCGTCCTATCGCGAAGACCAAAGCCTGGCGTGTTGCCAAGCCTGCATAACCGGTTAAAAAAATTTTTTGCTTGCAAACTTCTGTGGTTTGCATATAATACGCGGCTTCGTTGCATCGCCGCTTGCGGCGACCTTAACCCGAACGGGTTCCAAAACTGGCCGCTGCAAGCGGAAAAAGTTGGAGATTAAATAATGATACAAATGCAGTCTGTTTTAGATGTTGCTGACAACACGGGTGCGCGCTCCGTCATGTGCATCAAGGTGCTGGGTGGTTCGAAGCGACGCTACGCCTCGGTGGGTGATGTGATCAAGGTTAGCATACGTGATGCGGCCCCGCGCGGTCGTGTTAAAAAGGGCGAGGTTTACAACGCGGTTGTCGTGCGTACGGCAAAAGGCGTGCGCCGCACTGATGGTTCGCTGATCAAGTTCGATGGCAATGCCGCCGTTCTGCTCAATGCGAAGCTGGAGCCGATAGGAACTCGTATTTTCGGGCCGGTTACGCGTGAGCTGCGCACCGAAAAATTCATGAAGATCGTTTCGCTTGCGCCAGAAGTGCTCTAGCATTAACGGATTTATTCGAGGTAAACATGCGTAAGATTAGAAAGAACGACGACGTGATCGTGATCTCTGGCAGAGACAAGGGAGTTCGCGGCAACGTGCTGAGCGTCCTTGGTGATTATCTGCTGGTGTCTGGCGTCAACAAGGTCAAGAAGCACCAGAAACCCAATCCGGTAAAGGGATTGTCCGGTGGCATAGTGGAGCAAGAGTCCAGGATTCATGTGTCGAATGTAGCGCTGTACAACGCTGCGGACAGCAAGGGTTCTCGAGTCGGGTTTAAGACGCTGGAAGATGGACGTCGCGTTCGCGTGTTCAAATCCACCGGCGAAGTTGTTGACGCTTAAGGGGTATGAGCATGGCTCGTTTGTATGAAATTTACAAGGACAAGATCGCTAAGGACCTCATGGTTCAGTTTGGCTACAAGTCCGTAATGGAAGTGCCGCGCATCGAGAAGATCACTCTCAATATGGGTGTCGGTGAGGCAGTTGCCGACAAGAAGGTGATGGACTTTGCGGTGGGTGACATGCAGAAGATAGCTGGCCAAAAGCCCGTGGTAACTCTGTCCAAAAAATCCATCGCTGGCTTCAAGATACGCGAAGGTTATCCTGTTGGTTGCAAGGTCACTCTGCGCAAGGAGCGCATGTACGAGTTTCTGGACAGGCTGATCACGGTCGCCATCCCTCGCATACGTGACTTTCGCGGCATTTCGGGTAAGTCTTTCGATGGGCGTGGCAACTACAACATGGGCGTCAAGGAGCAGATCATATTTCCTGAAATCGAATATGAAAAAATCGATGCAGTGCGTGGCATGAATATCACGATCACTACTACCGCTAAAACCGACGATGAGGCCCGTGCGCTGCTGCAGGCTTTCAAGCTCCCATTAAAGAAATGAGGGATAACTAATGGCTAAGATGTCTTTGATCAACCGTGAGCAAAAGCGCCGCGATACCGTGAAGAAGTTTGCTGCAAAGCGCGCAGAGCTGAATGCTGTGATTTCTAACATGAGTCTGAGCGATGAGGAGCGAGCAGTTGCGCGCCTTAAGCTGCAGGCGTTGCCTAGGGATTCGAGTCCCGTGCGTTTGCGCAATCGCTGCGCTCTGACTGGCCGCCCTCGTGGAACTTTCAGGAAGTTCGGCTTGGGTCGCATCAAGATTCGTGAATATGCGATGCGCGGTGAGATTCCTGGCGTCGTAAAGGCAAGCTGGTAGGAGCAATTATATGAGCATGAATGATCCAATCTCCGATATGTTGACGCGCATACGCAATGCGCAAATGGCGGAAAAGGCAACGGTATCCATGCCTTCCTCGAAGCTGAAGGTGGCGATCGCCGAGGTTCTGAAAGATGAAGGCTATGTGGATGGTTTCAAGATCGAGAAGGGTGACGCGAACAAAGCGACATTGCAGATCGGCCTGAAATATTATGGTGGTCGTCCCGTCATCGAGAAGATACAGCGCGTAAGTCGTCCGGGGCTGCGCATTTACAAGGGGAGCGATGAGATTCCTAAGGTCATGAATGGCCTCGGCATTGCCATCGTTTCGACGTCCAAGGGTTTGATGACAGACCGCAAGGCGCGCGCCAATGGAATTGGTGGCGAAGTGCTCTGCGTTGTCGCGTAGTGAGGTAGGTATGTCTAGAGTAGCCAAAAATCCAGTCGCTGTCCCAAGTGGCGTCGTTGTCGCAATGGACGCGAACGAAATATCGATCAAGGGCCCTTTGGGCGCCCTAAAGCAGAGGCTGACTGCGGATGTCAAGGTGGTGCAAGAAGGCAACGCGCTGAAGTGCGCAGCTGCGAACAACTCCAAGCAGGCTGATGCGATGTCTGGAACGATGCGCGCACTGGTTGCGAATATGGTTCACGGCGTGAGTCAAGGGTTCGAGCGCAAGCTCACGCTGGTCGGTGTTGGTTACCGTGCCCAGGCTGCAGGCGATACGCTGAATCTGACTCTGGGTTATTCGCATCCCGTTGCTTATGTGATGCCAGAAGGTGTTCAGGTTGCAACGCCTTCCCAGACCGAAATCGTGCTGAAGGGCGCTGACAAGCAACGAGTCGGCCAGGTTGCTGCAGAGATACGCGCGTTCCGTGAGCCAGAGCCATACAAGGGTAAGGGCGTGCGCTACAGCGACGAAGTGGTCATCATGAAAGAAACGAAGAAGAAATAAATGAGGCGGATATGTTGAACAAAAAAGAATCTCGTCAGCGCAGGTCACGTAAAACCCGTGCTCGTATCGCTGAGCAAAATGTGGTGCGCCTGGCGGTTCATCGCACCAATCTGCATATCTACGCGCAGATTATTTCAGCCTGCGGCGGCAAGGTCCTGGCCAGTGCATCCAGCCTGGAAGCGGATGTCAAAGGGGATCTCGCAAACGGCGGAAACAAGGCTGCTGCAGCGGTCGTTGGTCAGCGTATCGCCGAAAAGGCCAAGAACGCGGGCATTGCGCAGGTTGCTTTCGACCGCTCGGGCAATCGTTATCATGGCCGTGTCAAGGCGTTGGCAGATGCCGCGCGCGAACACGGTCTGAAGTTCTAATTGGAGTCGAATAATGGCTAAGCCGCAAGCAAAAATGCAAAAGGATGAACGCGACGATGGCATGATCGAAAAGATGATCGCCGTTAACCGCGTAACCAAAGTGGTCAAGGGTGGTCGCATCATGGGTTTCGCCGCGTTGGCGGTGGTTGGGGATGGAGATGGTCGCGTTGCGATGGGCAAGGGTAAATCCAAGGAAGTGCCTGTTGCTGTGCAGAAGGCGATGGACGAATGCCGCCGCAACCTGGTCAAGGTCAATCTGAAGAATGGCACCTTGCATCACACCGTAGTCGGCAAGCATGGTGCAGCCAAGGTTCTGATGCAGCCTGCCTCCGAAGGCACGGGCATCATTGCCGGAGGCGCGATGCGTGCGGTTTTCGAGGCGGTGGGTGTGCGCGACGTTCTTGCCAAGTGCATAGGTTCGAGCAATCCCTACAACGTAGTACGCGCGACGCTGAACGGACTCAAGGCTTTGAGCTCCCCTTCCGAGATTGCGGCGAAGCGCGGCAAGAGTGTAGACGAAATTCTGGGGTAAGAAATGACACAAGCCAAGACAATCAAGGTGACTCAGATCAGAAGCAAGATCGGCACGAAGCAGTCACATCGCGAAACACTGCGTGGCCTCGGGCTGCGTCATATAAATCATACCGTCGAGCTGGAGGATACTCCCTGTGTTCGCGGCATGATCAACAAGGTGTATTATCTGGTCAAGTGTGAGGCTTAACAATGGAACTCAATTCTATCAAATCAGCGCCAGGTGCCAAGCATTCGAAACGTCGTGTTGGCCGCGGTATAGGTTCGGGGCTGGGCAAGACTGGTGGTCGTGGACATAAGGGGCAGAAATCCCGCTCGGGCGGTTTTCACAAGGTCGGCTTCGAAGGCGGTCAGATGCCATTGCAGCGTCGTTTGCCGAAGCGCGGCTTCATTTCATTGACTTGCAATGACACCGTCGAAGTCCGCCTGTCAGATCTGCAGAAAATGCCTGTGGATACGATAGATCTTTTGGCGCTGAAGCAGGCTGGTGTCGTGCGCGCAGGTGCCCTTTCAGCCAAGGTTTTCCTGTGTGGTGAAATCGGCCGTACAGTCAAGCTGCAGGGGTTGCTCATCACCAAGGGTGCGCGCGCTGCCATTGAAGCAGCAGGCGGCAGCGTTTCGGAGTAAAGTGTGAACAAAGCTGTCAAAGATGCACCCAAGGCTAAATACGGCGATCTGAGTAAGCGCCTGTGGTTTCTGCTTGGTGCGATGATCGTTTTCAGGATAGGTGCGCATATACCGGTTCCCGGGATTGATCCTCAGGTGCTTGCCGATCTCTTCAAGTCTCAGAAGAACGGCATCCTCGGCATGTTTAACATGTTTTCTGGCGGAGCTCTGTCGCGGTTCACGATCTTTGCGCTTGGTATCATGCCGTATATTTCGGCATCCATCATCATGCAGCTCGGTGCGATCGCCGTGCCGCAGTTGGAGCAATTGAAGAAAGAAGGCGAGTCTGGGCGGCGCAAGATAACGCAGTACACGAGATACGGAACGCTAATGCTGGCTGTGTTCCAGTCCTTCGGTATTTCCGTTGCACTGCAGGCTCAGCCCGGACTTGTTTTGCATCCGGGCGGGATGTTCCAGGTCACGACGATGATCACGCTGGTTACTGGCACGATGTTCCTGATGTGGTTGGGCGAACAGATCACCGAACGCGGACTTGGAAACGGCATATCGTTGATCATTTTCGCGGGCATTGCGGCGGGCTTGCCACATGCGATAGGGAGCACACTGGAGCTTGTCAGGACGGGCGCATTTTCGATACCGCTGGTGCTTTTCCTTTTTATAGGCGCTGTTGCGGTGATCGCTCTCGTTGTTTTCGTGGAGCGTGGACAGCGCAAGATACTGGTGAATTATGCGAAGCGCCAGGTGGGTAACAAGGTTTACGGAGGGCAGAGCTCGCATCTTCCGTTGAAGCTAAACATGTCGGGTGTGATACCGCCGATATTTGCTTCAAGCATGATACTGTTTCCTGCGACCGTCGCAGGATGGTTTGGCAGCACACCAGGAATGAGTTGGCTCAAAGATTTGAGCCAGATGCTTTCACCGGGGCAGCCTGTCTACGTGATGGCTTACGCAGGAGCGATACTGTTTTTCTGCTTCTTCTATACGGCACTTGTTTTCAGTCCAAAGGAGACTGCGGACAATCTGAAGAAAAGCGGTGCATTTTTGCCTGGAATCAGGCCGGGAGAGCAGACTGCAAAGTATATCGAGAAGATCATGCTGCGATTGACGCTGGTCGGTGCGATCTACATAACGCTGGTCTGTCTGCTGCCCGAATTTTTGGTAGTAAAGTTCAACGTGCCTTTTTATTTTGGCGGGACTTCTTTGCTGATACTGGTGGTGGTGACCATGGACTTCATGGCGCAAGTGCAGTCCTACCTGATGACGCATCAGTATGACAGCCTGCTCAAGAAGGCCAATTTTAAAGGTGGGTTGTCACGCTAATGGCAAAGGAAGATGTTATACAGATGCAGGGCGAGATCGAGGAGTCGCTGCCGAATGCGACTTTCCGGATCAAACTCGAAAATGGTCATGTGGTATTGGGACATATTTCAGGCAAGATGCGCATGCACTACATACGTATATTGCCTGGAGACAAGGTGACGGTTGAATTGACACCTTATGATTTGAGCAGGGCGCGCATCGTGTTCCGTGCAAAATAGTTGATAGGAGAGGCAAATGAGAGTTCAAGCATCAGTTAAGAAGATCTGTCGTAATTGCAAGATCGTCATTCGTAAGCGTGTCGTGCGTGTGATTTGCACTGAGCCACGCCACAAGCAGCGCCAGGGCTGATTGTTAGTCGCTGGCTTTTGATGATATAATTTACGTTTTTAGAGATAGGGTAGCTGCATGGCACGTATTGCAGGGGTTAATATCCCAAACCATCAACACGCTGTGATTGCGCTGACGGCAATATACGGCATAGGGCGAGTTCGCTCGCAGAAAATTTGCGCTGCTGCAGGAATCACTCCCAGCGTCAAGATCAAGGATCTGACAGACGCCGAGGTAGAGAAATTGCGCGAAGAGGTGTCCAGGTTTACCGTTGAAGGCGACCTCCGTCGCGAAACGACGATGAACATCAAGCGCCTGATGGATCTGGGCTGCTACCGCGGATTGCGTCATCGCCGCGGACTGCCATGCCGCGGACAGCGCACGCGCACGAATGCGCGTACACGCAAGGGGCCGCGCAAGGCGATTGCCGGCGCCAAGAAGTAATTGAAAGCGAGAGGATTGGATCATGGCAAAGCCAAGCGCTAAAGTGCGCAAGAAAGTTAAAAAGAATGTGGCTGAGGGAATAGCGCACATTCACGCATCATTCAACAATACGATCGTGACGATCACGGACCGTCAGGGCAATGCGCTGGCCTGGTCCACGAGCGGTGCGAACGGCTTCAAGGGGTCTCGCAAGAGCACGCCCTTTGCAGCACAGGTTGCCGCAGAAGTAGTAGGTAAGACTGCTGCCGAGTGCGGTGTCAAGAATCTTGAAGTTCGCATCAAGGGCCCTGGTCCAGGCCGCGAATCCACGGTGCGCGCACTGAACGCAGCTGGCTTCAAGATCACAAGCATTTCCGATATTACGCCGGTTCCGCATAACGGTTGCCGTCCGCCGAAAAAGCGTCGTATCTAATTTATTTGGGAGTAGATCTTGGCTAGAAACATCGATGCAAAATGCCGTAAATGCCGTCGTGAGGGCGAAAAACTTTTCCTGAAGGGCGAGAAGTGCTTTACCGACAAGTGCGCAGTCGAGCGCCGTGCATACCCTCCTGGTCAGCATGGCCAGCGCCGCAATACACGTCTGTCTGAGTACGGCGGTCAGCTGCGCGAAAAGCAGAAGGTTCGCCGCATATACGGCGTTCTCGAGCGCCAGTTCCGCCTCACATACAAGCGCGCTGAAACTGCTCGCGGCATCACGGGTGAAAATCTGCTGCAGCTTCTGGAGTCGCGGCTGGACAACGTGTCCTACCGCATGGGTTTCGGTGCGTCGCGTGCAGAAGCTCGCCAGGTGGTACGTCATAATGGTCTTCTGGTGAATGGCAAGCGCGTCAACATTCCCTCATACCAGGTTCGCCCCGGCGACGTGGTCGAGGTGGCCGAGAAATCCAAGGCGCAGTTGCGCATCAAGTCCGCGATCGCGGCTGCGGAATCCCGCGGCTTCCCTGAGTGGATAGAAATGGACACGAAGGCCTTCAAGGGCGTATTCAAGGCTCGTCCGCAGCGCGCAGAACTGCCTGCAACCATTGATGAGCATCTCGTGGTCGAATTGTATTCCAAGTAATCCACGCGGAGTAGCCTATGTATAGCAATGATTTTTTGAAGCCCCGCATCATCGAAGTTCAGAAGGTGTCCGACACCCAGGCCAAGGTAGTAATGGAGCCGTTCGAACGCGGTTTCGGCCATACGCTGGGAAATGCACTGCGTCGCATTCTCCTTTCGTCCATGGCGGGAGCGGCACCGACCGAAGTCAAGATGTCTGGTGTCTTGCATGAATATGCGACTATTGATGGCGTCCAGGAAGATGTGGTCGATATCCTTCTCAACCTGAAGGGCGTTGTTCTGCGCATGCATGCCAAGCAGGAAGTCGTTCTGAACCTGAAAAAGGAAGGTTACGGCGTTGTGACAGCAGCGGACATCAGCCCCAATGCGGATGTCGAGATCGTCAATCCCGATCATGTGATAGCGCATCTCACCGCGGGTGGCAAGCTGGACATGCAGATTAAGATCGAGCAGGGGCGTGGATACATTTCCGCGATCTCGCGCCAGTTGCCGAACGAGACGAGAGCAGTCGGGCACATCGCGCTCGATGCCTCTTTCAGCCCCGTAAGCCGCGTAAGTTACGCTGTCGAAAGTGCGCGCGTTGAGCAGCGCACTGATCTGGACAAGCTGATCATGACGATAGAGACGAACGGCGCGATCGATCCGGAGCAGGCCATCAGGAATGCCGCACGCATACTCGTCGATCAGTTCTCCGTGTTTGCTGCCCTGGAAGGCACTGAGCCTGTTGTCGAGAAAGAACATGTTCCCCAGGTGGATCCTATCCTGCTCCGTCCGGTTGACGACCTGGAATTGACACCACGTTCATCGAACTGTCTGAAGGCGCAGAGCATCCATTACATCGGTGATTTGATCCAGTACACGGAAAACGATCTGTTGCGCACACCGAATCTCGGGCGCAAGTCTTTGAATGAAATCAAGCAGGTTCTTGCCGAGCACAATTTGTCGCTGGGCATGAAACTGGAAAACTGGCCAGTCGCAGCTAACTGAGTCTGCAGCTAGTGAAATAACTGAAGTTTAAGAGAGGCAAATTATGCGTCACCGTTTAGGTTTAAGAAAGCTCAACCGCACCAGCAGCCATCGTCTGGCGATGTTCCGCAACATGACTGTCTCGCTGTTGCGCCATGAAGTCATCAAGACGACACTTCCCAAGGCAAAGGAACTGCGCCGCGTTGCGGAGCCTATCCTGACGCTGGGTAAGACTCCTACGCTTGCAAATCGCCGCCTGGCATTTGCTCGTCTGCGCGACAGAGAGATGGTAACCAAGCTTTTTAATGAGCTCGGTCCTCGCTATGCTGCTCGAAATGGCGGTTATCTGCGCGTCCTTAAGTTCGGTTTCCGTCAGGGAGACAATGCGCCCATGGCTTTGGTCGAGCTGATGGATCGTCCGGAAGAAGCCGAATTCGTAGATGCAGAATAAGCGATCGAAGTTTTGAAGATAACGAAGAGCCGGATTATTCCGGCTTTTTTGTTATCATTCTAAAATGAAAGTCCCGCTGCACAGTGCGGGCGTCACCGTTGTCAACGCAGGAGTCACCATGTCGAACTGGTTTGAAGACAACTCTCTTTCCATTGGTCGCACGCCGCTTGTCCGTTTGAATCGCGTATCCGATGCCGCGAATGCAACGATACTCGCGAAAATTGAGGGCAGAAACCCGGCCTATTCCGTGAAGTGCCGCATTGGTGCTGCGATGGTGGACGACGCAGTCAGGCGCGGTCTTTTGATGCCAGGCAAGCATCTCGTGGAACCCACAAGCGGAAATACGGGAATTGCACTTGCATTCGTATCTGCCGCACGCGGCATACCGCTGACCCTCACGATGCCGGACACCATGAGCATGGAGAGGAGAAAACTGCTTGCCGCGTTTGGCGCCAATCTCGTTCTGACCGATGGTGCCAGGGGGATGAACGGTGCGATTGAAAAGGCGGAAGAGATTGCGGCTTCCGCCCCGGACAAGTATCTCCTGTTGCAGCAATTCAAGAATCCCGCTAATCCAGCAATACACGAGCAGACGACCGGACCTGAAATCTGGAACGATACCGATGGTGCAGTTGACATCTTTGTCTCTGGCGTCGGAACTGGCGGCACGCTGACAGGCGTTTCGCGCTTCATCAAGAAGACCAAAGGAAAAGCGATCATCTCGGTTGCGGTCGAACCGTCTGCCAGCCCTGTACTGACCCAGCATCGTGCAGGACAGCCGATCAAGCCGGGCCCACACAAAATACAGGGGATAGGCGCAGGATTCGTGCCGGACACGCTGGACATGTCATTGGTGGACGAGATCGAGCAGGTTTCCAACGAGGAATCCATGCTTTATGCCCGTCGCCTGGCGCAGGAAGAAGGCATACTCTCCGGAATCTCCTGCGGCGCTGCCGTGGCTGTTGCAGTGCGCATGGCAAGGCGTCCGGAGCATCTAGGCAAAACGATAGTCGTGATTCTTCCGGACTCCGGTGAGCGTTATCTGAGCTCTGCGTTGTTCGAGGGGATGTTCGACGAGAAGGGTATGAGGATCTAGTGGCTATTGGCTGACCTTGCCGCGCATGGTCTTGATCTCGCCGCGTCTTGTCTTGAGTTCTAGTCGTTTCAGTTTTGCGCTTTTTGTGGGTCTGGTAGGCAGACGCTTCTTCTGAACAAGAGCCGCGCTTGCCAGGAGTGACTGCAGCCGCGCCAGCGCATCCACGCGGTTCTTCTCCTGACTGCGGTGACGCTGTGCCTTGATCACGATCACACCTTCCGACGTGATACGGCTGTCCTTCTGGTGTTTCAGTCTTTCCTTGCATGCTTCGGGAAGCGAGGACGCGTTGATGTCGAAGCGCAGGTGTATCGCGGTTGAGACCTTGTTGACGTTCTGGCCGCCCGCACCCTGTGCGCGTATCGCGTTAAGCTCGATCTCGCCGTCGGGTATCTCGATGTCGCGCGTTATCTTCACGTGCGTTTGAGCGCCTGCTTCAGATAGGTTCCGGTGATGCTTCTTTTGTTTCTTGCTATGTCCTGAGGCGAGCCCTCTGCGACAATTCTGCCGCCCCCGCTTCCGCCTTCGGGGCCAAGGTCTATCACCCAGTCAGCGGTCTTGATCACGTCGAGGTTGTGTTCTATCACCACCAGCGTGTTCCCCTGATCGCGCAGTTTGTGGATCACGCCTAGCAATAGCGCGATGTCGTGGAAATGCAATCCGGTGGTCGGTTCGTCGAGAATGTAAAGCGTGCGACCCGTGTCGCGCTTTGAGAGTTCAAGGGACAGCTTTACGCGTTGCGCCTCGCCGCCCGATAGTGTCGTGGCGGATTGCCCGAGCGTGATGTAGCCCAGCCCCACGTCCAGCAGCGTCTGCAGCTTGCGTTTGACAACGGGAACCGCGCTGAAGAACTCATGCGCTGCCTCGACCGTCATCTGCAGCACCTGATGGATGTTCTTTCCCTTGTACTGTATCTCCAGCGTTTCGCGGTTGTAGCGCTGGCCATGGCATACGTCACAGGGCACATACACGTCGGGCATGAAGTGCATCTCCACCTTGATCACGCCATCACCCTGGCAGGCCTCGCAGCGCCCTCCCTTCACGTTGAAGGAGAATCGCCCGGGTTCATAGCCGCGTTCGCGCGCCGCGGGGACGCCAGAGAACAGCTCTCTTATCGGCGTGAAGAGGCCAGTGTAGGTTGCGGGGTTGGAGCGCGGCGTGCGGCCTATGGGAGACTGATCCACGTTGATCACCTTGTCGAAGAACTCGAGGCCCTTTGCCGATGCATGAGGCGAAGGCTCGACATTGCTGCCGTACAGGTGCTGAGCCACGACGGGGTAGAGCGTGTCGTTGATCAGCGTGGATTTCCCGGAACCCGAGACGCCCGTGACGCAAGTCAGGAGACCGACCGGCAGGTTGAGCTCGACATCCTTGAGATTGTTGCCGCAGGCGCCATTGATCTGCAGCATGCGTCCAGGATCCGGGGCGTTGCGTCTGGCCGGCATCGGTATTATGCGGCGACCCGTCAGGTAGTCTCCGGTGAGCGAACTTTCATTGCGGCATATTTCGTCGGGCGTGCCCTGCGCCACGATCATTCCGCCATGCTCACCCGCGCCAGGTCCCATGTCGACGACGAAGTCGGCGTGCCTGATCGCGTCCTCGTCGTGTTCCACGACGATCACGCTGTTTCCCATGTCTCGCAGCCTGAACAGCGTGGCGAGCAGCCTGTCGTTGTCGCGCTGATGCAGGCCTATGGAGGGCTCGTCCAGCACATACATCACGCCTGTCAATCCGGATCCTATCTGGGATGCCAGGCGGATGCGCTGCGCTTCGCCGCCTGAGAGCGTTTCTGCGGAACGCGATAGCGTGAGGTAATTCAGTCCGACGTTGTTCAGGAAACCCAGCCTGCCAGAAATCTCGTGCACGATCTTGTCAGCGATTGCCTGCTTCTGCCCATGCAGCTTCAATGACTTGAAGAACTGCAGCGCATCGTGCAGCGGCATTTCGCTTATCTCGAAAAGGGTCCGTTCGACGAATCTAACATGGCGCGCTTCCAGACGCAGCCTGGCACCTTTGCATTCCGGGCAGACGCAGCTGTTCAGGTATTTCGCAAGCTCTTCCCTGATGGTGGGTGAATCGGTCTCCCTGTAACGCCGCTCAAGATTGTTGACTATCCCTTCGAATGCGTGCCTGCGCAGCACAGGTTTGCCGCGCTCGTTCATGTACTGGAACTCGATCTCCTCCTTCCCGCTGCCATACAGGACGATCTGCTGGATCTTCTCGGGCAGGGTCTCGAAAGGTTGCTCAAGGTCGAAGTCATAGTGCCTTGCAAGCCCTGACAGCAGCTGATAGTAGAACTGGTTCCGCCTGTCCCATCCCTTGATCGCTCCAGAGCTCAGGGAAAGCTGGGGAAGCGCTACGATGCGCCTTGCATCGAAGAAGCTGATCGAGCCCAGTCCGTCGCATTTGGGACAGGCGCCCATCGGATTGTTGAAGGAGAACAGCCTAGGTTCGAGCTCGGGAAGCGAATAGTTGCAGATGGGGCAGGAAAATTTGGCGGAGAAGAGGTGCTCCTTTCCTGTATCCATTTCCACCGCCAGCGCGCGACCATCCGCATGGCGCAGCGCGGTCTCGAATGATTCCGCGAGGCGTTGCTTCGAATCAAGATTTACCCTTAATCTGTCCACGACGATCTCGACAGTATGCTTCCTGTTCTTATGTAGAGTCGGCAGCGCATCTATTTCATGGACCGTACCGTCTATGCGCAGTCTGGTGAAGCCCTGGGCGCGCAGTTCGTCGAACATCTCCAGCTGTTCTCCCTTGCGGTTCACCACGAGGGGAGACAGGATCATGATGCGCGTGCCTTCGTTCAGTGCAAGCACATGGTCTACCATCTGGCCCACGCTCTGCGCCTGAAGCACGAGATCGTGCTCGGGGCAGTACGGGTCGCCCGCGCGCGCGTATAGAAGCCGCAGATAATCGTGTATCTCGGTGACCGTGCCGACCGTGGAGCGCGGATTGTGCGAGGTCGCCTTCTGTTCGATCGCGATCGCGGGCGACAATCCCTCGATCAGATCCACGTCCGGTTTCTCCATCAGTTGCAGGAACTGGCGGGCATAAGCGGAGAGCGATTCCACATAGCGGCGCTGGCCCTCTGCATAAAGCGTGTCAAACGCGAGAGAGGATTTCCCCGAGCCTGAGAGACCGGTGATCACCACCAGCTTGTGGCTGGGGATGTCCAGTTCTATGTTCTTGAGATTGTGGGTGCGCGCACCGCGTATCTTGATGCTGTTCATGATGGTCAGGTAGATTGATACGACCCGTCAATATACGCGATTTGATGCGCTTTCCCAAGCATGCGCGCTTGTCAGACAAGCGCGCACGGAGGGATCAGCGGGATGCGAGTGAGAAGACGGGTGCAGATCCGGGATCGGATTGGGGAATGAAATCGACGGACATCATCAGGCTCATCGCCATCACCATGACGATGGAATACCCGAAGGACTTCTTGGCCCAGCGTCTGTCGTCTTCGCATTTCCGGTCGCGCCAAGTGGAGCGCATCCAGGCGAAGCCTAGGGAGAGCATCACGGCGAGATAGCCTAGACCCGTGTTGTGGGTGAAGGAAAGCAGCAGCGCGCACAGCGTGAAGACAGCGACATAGTAGGGCATGTCGCGTTTCACGCGGGCAACGCCGTGGACCACCGGATATACCGGTATCGATGCGCGCGCGTAGTCCTGCAGGTGCAGTATGGCGATCGCATAGGCATGGGGAAACTGCCAGAGCGCATAGATCGCAAAAAGTATCCATCCCGCCGTGTCCAGGTGCCCGCTGCTCGCGCAGTAGCCGGCAAGTGGCGGGACTGCGCCGGACAGGCTGCCCATCCAGGTGCCGTGAGCGCTCCTCTTTAGCCACATGCTGTAGAACACGACATAGACCAGAAGGCCTGCGAAGGTGACCCAGGCAGTCAGCATGTTGGCGTAAGTGGCAAGTACCGCGAGACCCAGAATGGAGAGCAGAGCCCCCAGCAGGAGCGCATGCGATCCGGGTATCCTTTTCTGCACCAGAGGGCGGTTTTGCGTTCGCTTCATCAGTGCGTCTATGTCCTGGTCGATGAAGTTGTTGAGCGCGCAGCCGCCGCCTATCGCAAGCGCGACACCTGTCAGCGTGCCGGAAAAGGTCAGCAAGTCGAAGTGCCCGCGGCTGCCCAGGAACAGGCCGCCAGCCGCAGAGATCAGGTTGCCGAAGATGATCCCGGGCTTGGTGAGGTTGAGGTAGTCCTTGAAGGTGTTCATGCTCAATGCATCATCGGCATCATGCGTATGCCAGTGTTGTACATGATCCAGAGGGTGCCCACAACCAGGAATACGATGATGGTCAGTGTATAGATCAGAGACATCAGGTTCCAGCGCTGACCCGAAGAGGTGTCAAGATGAAGGAAGAAATGCATCTGGGCGATCACCTGCAGCACGGCCATCGTGACGATGACTGACAGCGTCAGCGGGGTCGAAAACTGCCCGCTCGCCACCATGCCGAAGGAAATGAGCGTGAGCATCAGCGATATCACGAACCCCGTGGTGTTGCTGCTTGATGTGACATTTGCGTGTTCGGTATGGCCTTGCATGTTAAAGAACTCCCATCAGATAGACGACAGTGAACACCATGATCCATACGATGTCCAGAAAATGCCAGAACAGGCTTAGCCTCATCAGGCGTGAAGTGATCGCGGGGGTGATGCCCCTGAAGTAGAGCTGTCCCATCATCACGGCCATCCAGATCAGGCCGACGCTCACGTGGGCGCCGTGCGTGGCGACCAGGGTAAAGAACGAGGAGAGGAAGCCGCTCCTGTCGGGCCCGTTTCCTTCCACCACCAGATGTGTGAACTCGTTCACTTCCATGCCGACGAAGCCCAGGCCAAGCACTGCGGTCAGAGCCAGCCATTTCAGCGTGCCGAAGCGGTCCTTCCTGTGCATCGAAATCATCGCGAAGCCGTTCGAGAAACTGGAGAACAGCAGGAACATGGTCTCGATGAACACGTACTTGAGATCAAAGAGTTCCTTGCCTGTGGGGCCGTCCGCATAGTTGTGGCGCATCACCGCATAGGTTGCAAAAAGGGATGCGAAGAGGATGCAGTCGGTCATCAGGTAGATCCAGAAGCCGAATACTGCATTCTCCTTTGCATCATGGCTATGGTCGTGACCGTGGTCGTGTGTTGCCGAATTCAAAGCGGTAGCGCTCATTTCATTATCCTTGAGTAATCATGTCGTGGTGCGAGAGCCCGGAATGCGCCGATACCGTGGCCTGCGCACCTTGCTTCTCGATGCGCGCCACTTCTTCTGCGGAGAGCATGTAGTCGACATCTTCGTCATTGGCGCGGTAGACGACTGTTGCCAGCATGGCAAGCGAGCTTGCGATGACTACCCACCAGATATGCCAGATCATCGCAAAACCGAACACGAAGGTGATCGCTCCCATCACCACGCCTACGCCAGAGTTTCTGGGCATGTGTATGGGTTCGAAAGGAGCTTCCGAACGGTGATTGATTCCGTTCTCCTTCATGTGTGCGAACTGATCCAGTGCTTCCACATGGGGGATCTTCGCGAAGTTATAGAAGGGAGGTGGGGAGGTCACAGACCACTCTAGGGAATGGCTGTTCCAGATGTCGCCTGTCGTGTCGCGCAGCGCTTCGCGGTTTCTGATGCTCACGACGAGCTGGACAATCTGGCAGACCACGCCGTAGCCGATGACGAAAGCGCCGACCAGGGCCACCATGAGGAAGGGCTGCCAGGTCGGGTTGTCGTAATGAACGAGGCGGCGCGGCATGCCCATGAATCCAAGCGCATAGAGCGGCATGAATGCGAGGTAGAAGCCGATGATCCAGGACCAGAAAGCGCGTTTTCCCCATTTTTCATCGAGCCTGAAGCCGAACATCTTCGGGAACCAGTAGGAATATCCTGCGAAGTAACCGAAAAGCACGCCGCCGATCAGCGTGTTGTGGAAATGGGCGACCAGGAATTCGCTGTTGTGCAGCACGAAGTCGGCACCGGGAACGGAGAGCAGCACTCCGGTCATGCCGCCGATGGCGAATGTCGCGATGAAACCGAGCGTCCAGAGCATCGGGGTCGTGAATTCGATTCTGCCTCTGTACATGGTGAAAAGCCAGTTGAAGATCTTCACGCCGGTGGGGATCGCGATGATGCCGGTCGCTATGCCGAAGAACGCGTTCACGTCTGCACCTGCGCCCATCGTGAAGAAGTGGTGCAGCCAGACGATGAAGGAAAGGACTGCAATCGCGACGCTCGCATAGACCATCGAGTTGTAGCCGAAGAGCTTCTTCCTGGAGAAGGTCGACACGACTTCAGAGTACATTCCGAATGCAGGCAGAAGAACGATGTAGACTTCTGGGTGTCCCCAGATCCAGAACAGGTTCGCGAACATCATCTGGTTTCCGCCGAGGTTGCTCGTGAAGAAGTGCATGTCCATGTAACGGTCCAGCGTCAGCAGCAAGAGGGTGATCGTCAGCACGGGGAAGGACATCATGATGAGAACGGTTGTCACCAGGATGGTCCAGGTGAACACGGGCATCTTCATGAAGTTCATGCCGGGAGCGCGCATGCGGAGTATCGTGACGAAGAAGTTGATTCCGGTCATCAATGTCCCTATGCCTCCCAGTTGCAGGCTCCATATCCAGTAATCCACACCGGAAGTCGGGCTGAACTGTGTCTCGGAAAGCGGCGGGTAGCCTGTCCAGCCGGCCTGTGAAAAGTCGCCGACTGCCAAAGACACCATGATGAGCGCGGCGCTTGCGGCAGTCATCCAGAAGCTCACGGAGTTCAGGAAGGGATAGGCAACGTCTCTTGCGCCGATCTGCAGCGGCACGACGTAGTTCATCAGCCCGATGAAGAAGGGCATGGCCACGAAGATGATCATTATCGTGCCGTGCGCGCTGAAGATCTGGTTGTAATGCTCGGCAGGCAGGAAGCCGTGGCCCGCACCTTCGGCGAAAGCCTGGTGTACACGCATCATGATCGCGTCCGCGAAGCCGCGCAGCAGCATGACGCCGGCGAGGATCATGTACATCACGCCGATGCGCTTGTGGTCAACGCTGGTGAACCATTCTTTCCAGAGGTATCTCCAGTGCCCATGCTGGGTTATCCATCCGACGATGAGCAGCGTCAGAAGGGCGGATACGCCGACCGCTCCCATGATGATGGGATTGGTGTAGGGTATGGCCGAAAGGGTGAGCTTTCCGAAAAGTGCTGTTTCGTTCATGTTGATATCCTCTTACTTTTGAGCCTGCGCCAGGCGGACATGGGTCTCGTGGGATGCGGACATTTCATGCCCTCCTGAAAATTTTTGCAGGATGGACTGGAACAGCCCCGGCCTGACTTCCGAGAAAAGCACCGGCTCTGCGGGCTCGTCCGGTGTCTCGAGCTTCTTGAAGGTTGCATCGTCCAGTTTGCTCCCGCCGGTTTTGGTCTGCGCGACCCAGTCCTGGAATTCCTGCGCAGAGGTCGCATTGACGTTGAAATGCATCGATGCGAATCCTTCTCCGCTGAACTGCGTGTTCAAGCCGCGGTATGTGCCAGTCTGGTTGGCAAGCAGGTTGAGCTGTGTTTGCATGCCGGCCATCGCGTAGATCTGGCTGCCCAGGCGCGGGATGAAGAAGGAATTCATCACGGTGTCTGAAGTGATGTGAAAAGTCACCGGTGTGCCGGCGGGAATGACCAGCTTGTTGACCGTCGCCACACCCTGTTCGGGATAGATGAACAGCCATTTCCAGTCCAGCGCGACCGCCTCCACCACAAGCGGCTTGACGTTGGATGCGATGGGTTTTTCGGGGGTGAGCGCGTGCGTGGAGTTCCACACTATGATGCCGAGTATCAGGATGATCACAGCGGGAACTGTCCAGACCACCGCTTCGATCGCATGGGAATTGTCCCATTTGGGCGCGTAGGTCGCATCCTTGTTGCTCGCCCGGTATTTCCAGGCGAAGGCAAATGTCATGACGATCACCGGGATGACGACGATCAGCATTAAGCCAAGCGCGGTCAGGATGAGGTGCTTTTCATCCGTTGCGATGGGACCCTTGGGGTCCAGCAAGGTCCAGGGACTTTTGGTGCAGTCACCCTCACAGGCGAATCCCAGTCCGGGATACAGGAACAGCGGCAAGAGTTTGATCCACAGTTTTTTCATGACGTTTGCAATTTGATTAAGATTTCGCGGTTCTACTTATTATTGATGGCGATGCTGCACATTCATCGCCGGGTGCTCTGTCCGGCGCATGCACTTTCGCTGTGATAATTATATATAATAAAACGCTAATGAGATTGATGCCGGTCAAGAAACGCCAACATTTCATATGGTTATGTATGTAAATAGCTTTTGGAAATAAGGTATGTGCTGAAGCCTTGTGCATGAAGGGCTGAACGATGTTTGTTCCCAGGGTAGTGGCAGGATTCCGCTGCATTGGTCTCGAATATTGCCAGGCAAATTGCAGCGGTCGTCGCGCACGGCTAAAATGCATGGCAAGTCCAATCACATTCAAAAAACCATGCAACGCACTTCTGAAAAAATGACTGCGACGGAGCGTCGCGCAAGCATCGGCCTTGCCAGCATTTACGGCCTGCGCATGCTGGGTCTGTTCATCATCCTGCCGATTTTTGCGCTATATGCCTCCAAGCTGCCGGGCGGGCAAAGCCATCTCCTGATGGGCATCGCGCTGGGCGCCTATGGGTTGACGCAAGCCGTGCTGCAGATTCCGGCCGGCTGGATGTCCGACCGTTATGGAAGAAAACCCATCATCTACATCGGGCTCGTGCTTTTCGCGCTGGGCAGCTTCGTTGCGGCCTCTGCAAGCAGCATTTACTGGGTGATTGCGGGGCGCTCCATCCAGGGTGCGGGTGCGATCAACGCGGCGGTGATGGCGCTCACTGCGGACCTGACCCGCGAAGAGCACCGCACCAAGGCGATGGCGATGATAGGCATGACGATAGGCGTGACTTTTTCCATGTCTCTGGTGCTCTCGCCGCTTTTGAACGGCATGCTGGGCGTGCCCGGCATCTTTGCCATGACCGGCGTGCTCGCTTTGCTTGCGCTTTTCATCGTGCGTTTCGTGATTCCCAATCCTGAAATCACGCATTTCCACAGCGACACGGAGGCCAGCGGCAGCAAGTTTGCCGAAGTGCTGAAGAACAGCGACCTGTTGCGCCTGGATTTCGGCATATTCTCGCTCCATGCGATCCTGATGTCGGTCTTCATGCAGGTGCCATTCGTGCTCCAGAAAAACGGCCTCGCCGTGTCGCAGCACTGGAAAGTGTATCTGCCCGTGATGGTGGTCGCATTCTTTCTGATGGTGCCTCCCATCATCATCGCCGAGAGCCGCGGCAAGATGAAACAGGTGTTCGTCGGCGCGGTGGCGCTTGCGGCATGCGGACAGTTGGTGCTGATGCTGATGCAGGACAGCCTGTGGGGGCTGTCCGCAGCGCTTCTGATATTCTTCACTGCCTTCAATGTTCTCGAGGCGACATTGCCCTCGATGATTTCCAAGGTTGCACCGCTGGCTGCGAAGGGAACGGCGATGGGCGTATACAGCAGCGTGCAGTTCCTGGGCGCATTCTTCGGCGCATCGGTGGGCGGCGCGCTGATGCAGTTCGTCGGCGGAAATTCGGTCTTCGTCTTTGCGATAATCTGGCTGACGATATGGCTTGCAGTGGCTGCGGGCATGAGACCGTTGGCCCTGGTGCGCACAAGGCTGTATCATCTCGGGAAGATGAGCGTGGCCGAAGGCGCGCAACTGCAACAGACGTTGTCAAGGCTTCAGGGCGTGCGCGAGGCGCTGGTGGTGGTAGCTGAAGGCATGGTCTGCCTCAAGGTCGACATGCAGGGATTTGATGAGCAAACGGTGGACCGTCTCCTGACGCCGGCCGCCAACGGCCCGTTGAGTGACGATTGAATTTTATATATAACGCATAGCGGACAGAGGGAGCAAGGCATGTCGGTAAACAAAGTCATTTTGATCGGTCGTCTGGGCAAGGATCCGGAAACGCGCTACATGCCCAACGGAGAGGCTGTCACTAACGTGACGCTGGCGACTTCCGAAAACTGGAAGGACAAGAGTGGCGTCAAGCAGGAAAAGACCGAATGGCACAATCTGGTTTTCTATCGCCGATTGGCAGAGATCGCGGGAGAATACCTCAAGAAGGGCTCGCAGGTTTACGTCGAGGGCAAGCTGCAGACCAGGAAATGGCAGGACAAGGAAGGTCGCGATAGATATACCACGGAGATCATCGCAGACCAGATGCAGATGCTGGGCGGAAAGTCCACAGGCGGAGGCTATGAGGCGGTGGACGACGCACCGGCAGCAGCGCAGCGCGCAGCGAAGCCCGCGCCGGAATCCTCCTCTCAGGGCAGAAACTTCGACAACTTCGACGACGACATTCCGTTTTGAGGTATACCTAAAGTATAGTTGTAAATAAAAAACCAGCCTATCTTTGTATAGACTGGGTTTTTTATTGTTTTACAAATTTTGGGTTTAAAATATTTTGAGGAGGGCATCAACGACTCTCGGGTCGAGCTTAACTCCACGAAGCTGCTTTATTTCTTCAATAGCATGCTCCTTTCCAAGGGCAGGTCTATATGGACGAGCCGATGACATCGATTCAAATATATCGGCGACAGTTAATACTTTTGCTTCATCGAGAATTTGCTCGGCAACTAAACCACGAGGATATCCTGAACCATCAAGGTATTCATGATGCTGCCTGACAATTTCCGCAATTGGCCAAGGATATTCGATGTTCTTTAGAATGTTATACCCGACTTCTGGATGAGTTTTGATTAGTGAGAATTCAACTTGATTCAGGCGCCCTGGTTTGGTAAGAATTTCGACCGGAATTTGTATTTTCCCTAAATCATGGACAATTCCGGCCAAGTACAGCCCCTTCAATCTACCATCATCCCAGCCCAATTTTTTCCCTATTGACACTGCAATATCTGCAACACCTTTTTCATGCCCGGCAGTATATGGATCGCGTTGCTCAAGTGTTGATGCAATTGCCATTAATGAATCATTCAGAGCATGTTCGAGCTTAACTGATTGTAGCTCGCGATCTTGGATGGCTTGGTTGTAGGCAATTTTAGTTCTTCTTGCCTCAATTCCATAAGACAAGTTGATTACCAATTCCTGAAATAGCTTAATTGCAGAATCTGAAAATGCATTCGCATAATCAGAATATATTGAAATTACACCAGCAACGTCGCCATTAATTCTTATGGGCAATGATGTCGATGATCTCAGCCCATAAATTTTGGCGCGTTCCCGCCAAGGTTGAAAATTCTGGGATTCACAGAAGTCGTTTTCTAAATAAACTTCGTTAGTGCGTATAGCTATTCCGGATGGCCCATGCCCGGATTGATTGTCTCCCCAAGATACTTTTAAATCCTTTGCATATTCCTTGGCATGGCCAGAAGCAGCGATAATCGAAACCGTTTTCTCAATATCATCAATTTTCCAGCCAATCCAAGCGAGCTCATATGTATCCTCAAAAGTGATAGCCTTGCAAATGCTTTCAATCAACTCCTGTTCGGACTCCGCATACACTAATGCTTCGTTGCTGGCGCTTAGTGCTTTCAGCGCACGATTGAGCCGGAGGATTCCTTCTTCTGCCTCTTTCCTATCGGTAATATCACTAAGCACTACAACGACGCCAGTAATTTCCCCGGAAGGACCACGCAAGGGCGACTTCGAGGTTGCGACCCAGCGAGCATTTCCGTTGATTGTATAGGGTTCTTCTATATCAATTCTGATACCCGATTCAATTACCTTGCGGTCGTCATTACGGTATCTCTCGGCCAGTTCCCTGGGGAAAAAGTCAAAATCTGTCTTTCCTTTTATTATTTCCGGGTCAACTCCCAAATCATGAGCATAACTTTCATTGCATGATACATAATTAGAACCTAAGTCTTTAACCAATACTCTATGGGAAATTTGGTTAATTACAGCATGATAATTCTCTTCACCTATCTTCCGTGCTTGTTCCTTGATCACATCTTGTAGCAGGTCAACATATTCGCTCTCCATATTTTTGATGATGTCATGCTCATTAAGAGTTCCGACAAATTGACCGTCATCGTTAATAACAATCAGTCGACGTATTCCGTTGTCTCTCATGAGTTTGGCTGAGTTAATAAGCAGATCATCCGGCTTAACTGTAATGAGACTTGAACTCATGACATCATTAACTGATGTATCAAGTTTGTTTGACATGAATGTCTGGATGATATCCCGAGTTGTTACGAGGCCAGTCGGCGCATTTCCATCAATAACCACTGCGTAATCAACATGGTTTGTGTGCATGACAGAAGCCACAGATGCAACCGATTCATGTTTAAGTACAAGGGTAGATTCGCGATTCATTGCCGACGAAACATCTGGAAATGCAATAAAATTCTCTAGCCCTTTATAATTTCTGAAATCAGTTTCTGTCAGAACACCTACTGCGGATTTTGTATCGTCGATAACAACTAAATGATGAATGTTATTTACCAACATCAGATGGTAGGCCTCATGAACTTCCGTGCTCACATCAACCGATATCGGATTGTTTGACATGATTTGGCTAACAGCAACATCTGGATTTAGGTTCTTGATAATTGCCGAAACGATATCCCTTTCGGTAATAATTCCCCGTGCCCCTCCATTTTCGGCAACCAAGACACAGCTCATCTTGAATTCATCCATTTTTGCAGAAGCTTTGCCCAAACTTTCTGACGCGCTCAATATCAAAAAATTTGTTGACATGATCTCGCCTACGGTCATTCGGGTTGCCATTTGAGCTTTGTAATCAATAATTGATTGATCCATTGGATTTTCTGAGTTGTATGCAGATGAACTAACGATTTAGCATGGAAAGCTGATTTTCCAGAACTAACATTCTGAAAGCCCACACAACTTTTTCGTCATATTTTCGTCCCACTCCAGAATCTAATTCTTGAAGTGCGTATGGCACATCATGCGCAGTTCTGAATGGTCTATGCGATATCATTGCTTCAAATGAATCGGCGACTCTAAGAATTCGTGCGCCCTGCAATATCTGCTTACCCTTTAAGCCGCGAGGATAGCCGCTCCCATCAATATTTTCGTGATGTTGATATACGATTTCAGCTACATCACATGAAAACTCAATTGCTTTCAAAATCGAATAGCCGGCTTCAGAATGCATTTTTACCAAATCGAATTCTTCAGGAGATAAAGCACGTCCTCTGCTAAGGATTTCTGCTGGGATTTCAATTTGACCAACGTCGTGCATAAGACCGGCAATTCGAATACATTCTTGCTGCTCATCAGCTAAATTCAATTTTTTTGCTATTGCAACGGCAATATCCGATACTCGTCGTTGATGATTTTCTGTTGCGGGGTCGCGATGCAACATGGCCGAAGCCAAAGATTCGATGGTTTGATTTAGCTGTGTGCTAAGTCGTTGATTCATCTTAATCATGGATTGAGTAAATTCCAATCTTAAATCCTGCTGGCGTAGCAATCCGCCAAAAATCAGTGTGGCAATAAAATTTATAATGAACAACTCTAGACCAAAAGCATTCATTAATTTTAGGCTGGAGGATAAGGGTGGGTGAAATATGAGAGAAAGGGAGTCAGATAAACCTGCAGCCAACGCAAAATATATAATATCGACTGTAGACTTCTGCCATTTTACGCGCCTCCCTTTCACTAGGAAGAAATTAAGGACGTAGCAAACTATAAATATTGAAGCAATCCGCAGTTCAGATGCATATGATCCATCGTTTTCCCAATAGTATCGAGTTATTCCCTCGGCAATCGTAGTTAAAAGCCCGTTTGTTGCTCCACCAAAAAGAATGCTGATCGCAATTGCACAACTTTTTATATCAAGATTTATTCCGGAATTTGTATTTAAATGAAAAATAACCGCTATTACTCCAACTAGAATAAAAAAAACATTGCGAATTTTTTGGCGCTGGTCAGGATTAATTTTGTTTGCCCAAGCAAACTCAATGCTTCCGTAAAGCGAAATTAGAAAAATAGTAAAACCCGCCGAGGAAATTAGCAGCAATAACAAGTTATTCATTGACCTTGACTTTTCGCTTTCGAAGAGGTGACCTTCCCCTGATTTTTCGTCTTTCAAGGGATGGTTTTAATGCTATCAGCTTTTTCTGATTCTGTGAGGCTCGGGCTTTGCATTGCAGGTTCGTCGGACTTAGAATCAGGGCAGCGTCACGTTAACAACGTTAAGCTAGGAGATGGATGCCATGCAGAACTTTCACAGGCTGGTGGAGGACATTCAGAGCAACTGCGACATCACGGATGCGCGCCATGCGCGAAACATGACGATGTGCATGTACCTTCTGGAGATGAGGCAGTATTACCGATGGGAACACGGTATGCCGTTTTCTGAAAACCCGCCCAAGAGCGAACTCGGGCTATGGCTGGTGAGGCGAGAGCAGCACTGGGATGCAGTCGAGGATGCGCCCTATGCGCCGATACGCATAGGTGAGGAGGAGAAGGAGCCTTTCGATGCGGATGCCATCAACCATCTCTTAATCCCGAAAGGCTATGTTTACAGCGCTGGCGTCGGCCGCTTCAGCAAGCCGCACTTCTTTTTCGGAGAGCTCATCAGGAAGGAAGAGCGTGACGGATTCACGATTTTGGTTTCGGGCAGCGAATATGCGCGCGATCTGATCGCGCCCCCTGCCGCATTGCAGAATCGCACTATCTATCTGAGGCGAGAGGCAGTCAAGCGCATGATCTGGGAAAAGTTCGAGGAGTGGCGCTGGAGCAGGCGCGACAGGATGCAGCCCGGCGCATTCTCCTGTTATGATTTTGAATCCAGTCCCGATTCTGCGCTGGAAACGATGGCCGACGCAGAAACCGAGGCGATGATACTCCACGAGCTGGGCGAAGGCATGGCGGGCGAATTGCTCGGGGATGCATGGGAGGAGATGCTCTCCAGGATTTCGTCGCGCAGAATGGAGATCATCGCGCGCTCGTTGCGCGACCATCTCGCCGACTGTCTTTCCACATTGCCGAGGCTCATAGAGATGGACGCCAGATGTTCGCTCGATTTCTATTTCATCAACTTCGAAGGCATGCGCAGGGCGCTCTTTCCTTCTCTGCTTTCCGCCTACCGAAGCCTCCGCGAATCGGGAAGCATGGAGCCTCTGAAAGAGGCTGCAAGGCTCGGCAGGGAGCATTGGCTGACAAAGGCGCGTTCCATGCTAGAGGGATTCGAGCGGAATGGCGCGCTGGAAGACGGATACACGGAAGAGAAACTCGCCCTGTAGCGGCTTTATTCAGGCTTGTAGAAACTGATCACGTTCGATTTTTTGGGGTCATCGGAGAAATAAGGCTTCTCATTCCTGTTGAGCCCGAGCGCCTCGGCAATCTCCGCCTCTCTTTCCGAGATGATGCCAAAGCAGTCGCGAATTTCCTCTTTGGTGCTGTCAGTCAGCACAGATGGCTTGCCGAAGCCTGTTGCCGTGTCTCTGGCGATGCTCGCCAGAACCTTGCGCATTGCGCGCAGTATCTGCTGTTCTTTGGATAGGTTTTCGGTGTTCATGATGTATGGGCGGGTGAGTTGGAACCAGCCAAGCTTACTGGAAAACGTATTTTTAGCAATACGTTCAGGGCATTTTTTTTGCGCCTGAAAAACCCTGCTGCCGCCATGCCTCGTACACCGCGACAGCCACAGAATTCGAGAGATTGAGGCTGCGGTTCATGGGCAGCATGGGCAGCCTCATGCGCTGTCCTGCTTCGAACCCGTCGAGAACCTCTTTGGGCAGTCCTCGGCTTTCGGGTCCAAAGAGAAATGCATCTCCGGCCTGATAGTATGCTTCGTGGAAGGGTTGGGAGCCTTTCGTGGTAAAGGCGAACACGCGTTCAGGGTCGAAGGCCGATAGGCAGTCCTCCAGGGTCTCATGGACAAGCAGACGGGCAAATTCGTGATAGTCCAGGCCTGCGCGCATCAGCTGCTTGTCCTCCAGCGTGAAGCCAAGCGGTTTGATGAGATGCAGCCGACAGCCCGTGTTGGCGCACAGCCTTATGATGTTGCCGGTGTTGGGGGGAATCTCGGGCTGATACAGGATCACGTGGAACATGGCTTGCGGTCTGAATAAGGGGTAGAGATTATCGCGTAATCCTGCAGGATGCGCAGCTGTCATCTGGTTCTTGCCACTACCCAGGCTTTGACGCTTGCAGCGCCCTTTGCCAGCGCCGCGTTTGCCAGCGCATCCATGCTTGCACCGGTGGTCATCACGTCGTCGACCAGAGCGACATTCTTTCCCGCAAGGTCTGCATTGCAGTCAAATGCGCCGCGCATGTTCCTCGTGCGCTCATCGAACGGCAGCGATGTCTGCGACGGCGTATCGCGCAGCCTCTGGCAGGCGTGGCTCAAGAGTGGGAGGCCAAGAGACTTCGAGAGCGGCCTTGCAATCAGCTGGGCCTGGTTGAAGCCGCGGTTCTTCTGTCTTGCCGGATGCAAGGGCATCGCGAGCATGCAATCCGGCAGGCTGCATCTGTCTATCCGCTGCGACAGCTTTTCGGCAAACATGGATGCCAGCACGATTTGCTCGTTGTATTTCAGCGCCTGGATCAGACGGTCCAGCGGAAAGTCGTATGAGTATGCCGCAACCGTGTTTGAAAACGCAGGCGGCTTCTTCAGGCAGCGACCGCACACTTCGCCATTTGGCGTGGGGACTGCGCAGACCGGACAGCGCAGCGCCGCGAGATGGGGCATGGCGGCGTCGCATGCCTCGCACCAGATCCCGTGATGGCTCATGCTTCCACACAGCAAGCAGGGCTGGGATGGGAGATGGAAATTTGAGCAGATGTTCAGTATCGTGCTTTGAACAATTGACAAGGTTCGCGCCTTTCCATGATGATGCGAGGCTAACTATCATACATTCCCATCATGAACACAATCGTATTTCATCATCCAACAAAAAAGGCGGATGTCCTGCAGCGCATTTCAGTGGATGAGGTGGAGGCGCTGTTCAAACTTCCCTTTTCCGATCTAATGTATCGCGCGCAGCAGGTGCACCGCGAGCACTTCGATCCGAACCAGGTCCAGCTCTCCACACTGCTGTCCATCAAGACCGGAGGATGTTCGGAGGATTGCGGCTATTGTCCCCAGTCCGCGTTCCATTCGACCGGCGTGGAAAACCGCAGGATGCTTGAGCTAAACGAGGTGGTGCGCGCCGCACGCGCAGCAAAACAGGCCGGGGCGGGCAGGTTTTGCATGGGGGCGGCTTGGCGGGAGCCGACGGATGAGGACATGCAGAGCGTTGTCGAGATGGTCAAGGCTGTGCGCGAACTCGGGATGGAGACCTGTGCCACGCTCGGCATGCTGAACGAAGAGCATACGCAGATGCTCAAAAATGCGGGGCTCGATTACTACAACCACAATTTGGACACCTCGCCCGAATTCTATGGCCACATCATCAGCACGCGAGACTACCAGGACAGGCTGGACACATTGGTGCGTGTGAGGCGCGCCGGCATGCATGTGTGCAGCGGCGGCATCGTCGGCATGGGGGAGAGCATTGCAGAGCGCGCGGGGCTGATCGCGCAGCTCGCGAACCTGGACCCCTATCCCGAGAGCGTTCCCATCAACAATCTCGTGAAGGTCGAGGGGACGCCGCTTGCAGAAGAGAAAGATCTCGATCCTCTGGATTTCGTGCGCACCATCGCGGTGGCGCGCATCGCGATGCCAGAGGCGCGCGTGAGATTGTCGGCAGGCCGGCAGCAGATGTCTGACGCGGTTCAGGCCTTGTGCTTTCTGGCAGGCGCCAATTCGATCTTCTATGGCGATCAGCTCCTGACCACGGGCAATCCCGATGTGGAGCGCGACCGCGCTCTTTTGGACAAACTCGGCATGCATGCCGGAAAGGAATGAGCGGGCCATTTTCCAGACTGCAACGCGAGCTTGAAGAGCGAGCCTCAAGCGGGCTGCTGCGCCGGAGGCACACGCTGACAGGGCCTCAGGGGACTCGTATCGAGGTTGACGGGAAACGGTATGTGTCGTTTTGCAGCAATGACTATCTGGGGCTGGCTAGTCATCCGCGCATCATCGAAGCGCTTCAGTCGGGCGCTATGCGCTATGGGGCGGGTTCAGGTGCTGCGCATCTCGTGACTGGCCACAGCCTCGCCCATGATAGGCTGGAATGCGAGCTTGCTGCCTTCGTGGGCAAGCCCTCCGCGCTGCTCTTCTCGACGGGCTATATGGCGAACATCGGCGTCGTGCAGGCGCTCGTCGATCGCAGTGACACGGTATTCGCAGACAAACTCAACCACGCATCGCTGAACGACGCGATGCTTTTGTCACGCGCGACGGTCAGACGCTACCGGCACAACGATCTAGATCATCTGGAAAAGATGATGGATGAGGCCGAGGCAGGACAGAGGCTCGTCATCACCGATGCGGTGTTCAGCATGGATGGAGACAGAGCGCTTCTGCCGGAAATTCTCGAGCTCTGCGAAAGGCACGATGCATGGCTCCTGATCGATGACGCTCACGGCTTCGGCGTGTCCGGAGCGAAGGGGCGTGGGTCGATCTCGCACTTCGGCATGGACTCCCCCCTCGTTATCTACATGGCAACGCTGGGCAAGGCGGCTGGTGTGTTCGGCGCCTTCGTCGCGGCGGAAAAAATCGTGATCGACACGCTGGTCAACAAAGCCAGAAGCTACATCTACACGACCGCGACGCCGCCCGCGCTTTCCGTTGCTCTGTCGGAAAGCCTTGTGCTCATTGATGAAGCCGATGAGGCGCGAGCACATCTGAAGGTATTGACGATGAGGCTAAGGCAAAGCCTGAAAGATCTCAAATGGAGACTGATGGAATCGGATACCGCGATACAGCCTCTTCTGATAGGCGGGAACGAGGAGGCGATGGACATCAGCATGGCCTTGCGCGAGCGCGGCATCTGGGTCGCCGCGATCAGACCTCCCACCGTGCCATCCGGCACGGCAAGGCTGCGCATCGCTTTGTCCGCGCAGCACGATTTATCCGACATCGACAGACTGGCGGAGGCATTGCATGAACTTGCGCGCTGATCATTATGGCGATGCAGGAAGCACATTGCTCTTCATACACGGATGGGGGATGCACAGCGGGATGTGGGGAGGAGTGCTGGAAGTTCTGGGCAGGCAGTTCAGGGTCATTGCGGTGGACCTGCCGGGGCATGGATACAGCAATGAGGATTGTGGATTCGGGATTGAAACGGAAGCGCTCGATACTGTTGTTGATAAATTGACCATGCAGTTTTCCGGGCCGCTGACGGTATGCGGCTGGTCGCTGGGCGGGCAGATCGCATTGCGCTGGGCGATGCGTTGTCCAGCGCAGGTGACCCGCCTCGTGCTTGTCTCGAGCACGCCCTGTTTCGTGCAGAAGGAGGGCTGGCCATCCGCGATGGCGGAAAAGACGCTGGCAGATTTTTCGGACGCGCTGCAGCAGGATCATGCGGCGACATTGCGACGATTTCTCGCGCTGCAGCTCAGGGGAAGCGAAAATGAGCGCGAGCATCTTTCTGTACTGCGCCGGAATCTGATGTCGCGAGGAGACCCGGATCCGGCATCGCTGCAGGCAGGGCTGAAAATGCTGCGCGACACCGATCTGCGCGATGCGCTGCCGCAGATAAGCCAGCCGTCGCTCGTGATATCGGGAGACCGGGATACGCTGACGCCGCTCGCCGCATCCCGATACATGGCGGAAAAATTGCCGGGCGGAAAAATGGCGACGATAGCGGGCGCGGCCCATGCGCCATTCCTATCGCACACGGAGGAATTCGTGAGACACATGGCTAGGTTCTTGCATGGATGAATATTTGATAGACAAGAGGATGATGCGCCGCGCCTTTTCGCGCGCGGCTGCCGGCTATGATGCGTCCGCAGTGCTGCAGCGCGAGGTTTGCAAACGCATGCTTGAACGGCTGGACTTCATCAGACTGAAGCCAGTTCGCCTGCTCGACGCAGGATCGGGCACGGGATGGGGAGGACGGCAACTGGCAGAGAAATATCCGGATGCCGAGGTCATATCCCTGGACATCGCGATCGGCATGCTGCAGTCTGCCCGGAAAAGCGCGGGATGGTGGCAGAAGCTTTTTGGTGGCAAGCGTCAGATGGCAGTCTGCGCGGATGTGGAAGCTCTTCCTCTTGCGCCGAACAGCGTGGAGATGGTCTGGTCGAATCTTGCAATGCAGTGGTGCAACGACCTGCCCTCGACATTCGTCGAACTGCACCGCGTGCTGAAGCCTGAGGGGCTCGCGATGTTCAGCACCCTGGGGCCGGACACGCTGAAGGAGCTGCGCCATGCATTCCGTGACGTGGATGGACACAATCACCTGAACCGCTTTGCAGACATGCACGACATCGGGGACATGCTGGTGCATGCAGGGTTTTCGGAGCCGGTGATGGACATGGAATACATCACGCTGACCTACGACGATGTGAAGAGCGTGCTGCATGACCTCAAGGCCATAGGCGCGCACAACGCGACCAAAGGGAGGGGGCAGGGACTGATGGGGAAGTCCGCTTTCGGCAGGCTGCTTGCAAACTATGAAAGGTTGCGCAAGGATGGCAAGCTGCCCGCCACCTATGAAATCATATATGGGCATGCATGGAAACCCGAGCCGCGCAAGACAAGCGAAGGCGCCGACATTATCAGGACTTCGTTCAAGCTGAAATGAGCTATTTCGTCACGGGAACCGATACAGACGCAGGGAAGACGCTGATCAGCTGTGCGCTGCTGCACGCATTTGGGGCGCAGGGCAAGCGCGTGGTCGGGATGAAGCCCGTGGCGGCCGGAGGCTGCGACGAAGACGATCGCAACGAGGACGCGACGAAGCTGCGCACTGCCAGCAACGTGGTAGCAGGTTACGGCCAGACCAACCCCTACTGTTTTTCTCATGCCGTGGCTCCGCACCTGGCCGCAAGGTTCGTCGGCGTGAGCATAAATCTGGAGCGCATTCTGCAGTCATACAGCGAGCTTGCAGCACAGGCGGATGTCGTGATCGTCGAAGGCGCCGGCGGATTCAGGGTGCCGTTGAACGATCGTCAGGACATGGTAGACCTTGCTGTGGCGCTCGAACTGCCCGTGATCCTGGTGGTCGGCATGAGACTGGGTTGCATCAACCATGCGCTGCTCACGGTGGATGCGATACGCGCAAGCGGCTTGCCGCTTGCAGGCTGGGTGGCCAACGTTCTCGATGAAGGCATGGCGATGCTGGATCAGAACATCGATGCGCTGAAGCTGCGCATCGCCGCGCCGCTGCTGGGCGTGGTGCCTCGTCTTCCCTTTCCGGATGCGCAGGAGGCTGCCAGGAGGCTGGATCTGCGATTGCTCTCGCAGTGAGAGGACATGGACTTTTGCGGGTGTTATGATGCGCCTGATGCGAAAAGCCATTCGGGGGAGGACATGAAGATCTTGTTGGCAGATGACCATGCGCTGTTCCGTGAAGGGATGCGCTATGTGCTGCAGCAACTGGCGGAAGGCGTGGAAATATTGGAGGCCGCTACTTTTCAGGATGGATTGAAGCTTGCCACGCAGCACCCTGAGCTGGAGTTGGCGCTCCTGGATCTGCACATGCCGGGCAGCGATGGCCCGAAGTCGGTCAGTTTCTTCCGCAGGCGCTACCCGCATATACCGGTCGTCGTGGTGTCGGGCGAGGATGCAAGTTTGAACATGGAAAAAGCAATGAATTATGGGGCATCCGGTTTCGTCAGCAAGAGCTCCAGCTCGCAGATCATGCTGGATGCATTGAGGCTGGTGCTGTCGGGCGGCGTGTATGTACCGCCGCAACTGAAGCATCGTCCGGCGCAGGCGAAAAAGGACAAACGCAGCCTGAATACAAACAGCTACGGGCTCACGCAGCGCCAGATGGAGGTGCTGCAGCGTCTTTGCATGGGCATGAGCAACAAGGAGATCGCTTCAGCGATCAATCTGGCCGAGGGCACGGTCAAAATACATGTGGCAGCGGTTTATCAGACGCTGAAGGTCAGCAACCGCCTCGAAGCGCTGCGCGTGGCGGAACATCTTGGTCTGGTCGGAGAGCTGCATGGATGAGGCTATGCCGGCAAGCCGCCTGTTCGGCCTGTTGCGCGAATCGCGCTGGCTCTTGCTTGCTGCTCTCGCGCTGTATTTCACGGTGGCGCTCTTCGGCTACAACCCTGCTGATCCGGCCTGGTCGCATACCAGCACCTCGGTGAGGATCGCAAACCCGGCCGGCGTGCTGGGAGCCTATCTTTCCGACCTACTTTTCTATTTGTTCGGAGCATCCGCCTGGTGGCTGGTGGTTTTCATGCTGCAGCAGGTCTGGGCGGGCTATCGCAGGCTGCGCGCGGACAGCATCTTCTGCAAGAGGACGCTCTGGGTCTCGGTCGCAGGCTTTCTGATGCTGCTGCTTTTCAGCAGCGCACTCGAAGCGATCCGCCTGCACACGCTGAAGACGCCGCTGCCCCTGGCGCCAGGCGGCATGCTGGGCCTGGTGATAGGCGATGCAATGATGCGTTTGCTGGGCTTCACGGGGGCGACCCTGCTGCTTCTGGCGCTGATCGCAAGCGGCTTCAGCCTGGCCAGCGGCATGTCCTGGCTGCGCTTCACCGACTGGCTCGGAGAGCGTCTGGAGTATTCCTATTTCTGGACTCTGCAGTTCTGGCAGACCCGCGAAGACAGGCGCATCGGCATACAGGCGACGAGCGAACGCAGTGCAGTGGTCGAAGTGGAGAAGAAGCGCGTCGAGGTGCATCAGCCCATACACATAGAGCAGCCTGTGATGGAAGTCGTGAAGTCAACACGCGCGACGGAAGAAAAGCAGATCACGCTGTTTGCCGACATGCCCGATTCCCCGTTGCCGCCCCTGCATCTGCTCGACCCCGCGGCGCAGCATGTCGAGACGGTCTCTGCCGATTTTCTCGAGTACACATCGCGTCTGATCGAGCGCAAGCTGAAGGACTTCGGCGTAGAGGTGAAGGTGGTGGCGGCTTACCCCGGACCCGTGATCACACGCTACGAGATTGAGCCTGCGGTCGGCGTGAAGGGGAGCCAGATTACCAATCTGGTGCGTGACCTTGCGCGCGCATTGTCCGTGGCAAGCATACGCGTCGTCGAAACCATACCCGGCAAGACATACATGGCGCTGGAGCTGCCGAATGCGAAACGACAGATGGTGCAGCTCTCCGAGATACTGAGCTCCCGGGTGTATGCAGACATGCATTCGATGCTGACCATGGCGATGGGCAAGGACATCTCGGGCAAGCCTGTGGTCGCCGATCTTGCGAAGATGCCGCACGTGCTGGTCGCGGGCACCACGGGCTCCGGGAAGTCGGTGGGCATCAACGCGATGATCCTGAGCATACTCTACAAGGCCACACCGGAACAGGTGAGGATGCTTTTGATCGATCCGAAGATGCTGGAGCTTTCGATCTACGAGGGCATACCGCATCTCTTGTGCCCCGTCGTGACGGACATGCGCCAGGCTGCATCCGGCCTAAACTGGTGCGTGCAGGAGATGGACAAGCGCTACAGGCTGATGTCGAATCTCGGCGTGCGCAACATCGCGGGCTACAACCAGAAGGTCAGGGAAGCGATCAAGGCCGACAAGCCGCTGACCAACCCGTTCTCGCTGACGCCTGAAAATCCGGAGGCGCTCGAGGAGCTGCCGCTGATCGTGGTGTTCATCGACGAGCTGGCAGACCTGATGATGGTGGTAGGCAAAAAGATAGAGGAGCTGATCGCGCGCCTGGCGCAGAAGGCGCGCGCCTCGGGGATACATCTCGTGCTTGCGACCCAGCGCCCTTCGGTTGATGTGATCACAGGCCTCATCAAGGCGAACGTGCCGACCAGGGTCGCTTTTCAGGTGTCGAGCAAGATAGACTCCAGGACCATACTCGACCAGATGGGCGCCGAAACGCTGCTGGGGCAGGGCGACATGCTTTATCTGCCTCCCGGCACGGGTTATCCGCAGCGCGTGCACGGTGCTTTCGTCTCGGACCAGGAAGTGCATCGCGTGGTCGAGCATCTGAAGGCGCAGGGAGAGCCCAAGTACATAGACGGCGTGCTGAACTCTCTTGAGGAGTCGGGCGATGGCGCGGAGGGCGGCGCAGCGCCGGATGCTGAATCCGATCCGCTTTACGATCAGGCGGTGGACATCGTGCTGAAATCGCGCCGCGCATCGATCTCGCTGGTGCAGCGCCATTTGCGCATAGGCTACAACCGGGCGGCCCGTCTGGTAGAACAGATGGAAACCGCAGGCATCGTCTCTGCGATGCAGAGCAATGGAAACCGCGAAGTGATCGCGCCTGCAAGACAGGAATGAAAAGGAAAAGCAATGAAAGTTATTTTTGCAGCAGCCATGTTGTTGTTCATGCCGTTCTCCGCCCACGCAGGCGCGATCGAGAAGCTCAAGACCTTCATCGCGCAGACGCATTCGGCTGAGGCCGATTTCACGCAGGATGTGCTGGACCAAAACGGCAAGCGCATCCAGAACGCAACTGGGGTGATGCAGTTCCAGCGGCCTGGGAAATTCCGCTGGACCTATCAGAAACCGTATGAACAGATCATCGTCGGAGACGGCCGGAAGTTCTGGCTCTACGACAAGGATCTCAATCAGGTGACGGTCAAGAGCCTGGATGCTGCCCTGGGCAGCAGTCCCGCCGCATTGCTTGCCGGAAACAACGAGATCGAGAAGGGATTTGTGCTCAAGGAAAGCGGAACGCGCGAAGGTCTGGATTGGCTGGAAGCAACGCCCAGAGGGCAGGACAGCAGTTTTTCCTCCGTGTACATGGCCTTCAACGACAAGGCGGGCCTTGTCGTGATGGAACTCGACGATGCATTCGGCCACAAGACGGTGCTGCATTTTTCGAACATGCGGGCCAATCCGAAATTTCCCGCACGGGAGTTCAGCTTCACGCCACCCGAAGGCGCGGACGTGGTTGGCGAGTGACGTGCAGGACCTGTTCGAAGCCCCTTCCGCCGCGGCTCCTTTGGCGGAGAGACTGCGCCCGACGCATATAGACGAGGTGATAGGCCAATCCCATCTCTTGGGAGAGGGACGCCCATTGCGCCTGGCATTCCAGTCGGGCAGGCTGCATTCGATGATACTCTGGGGGCCTCCCGGCGTGGGCAAGACTACGCTGGCGCGGCTGATGGCGACAGCTTTCGATGCTGAATTCGTGCCGCTATCCGCAGTGCTGTCGGGTGTGAAGGACATACGCGAGGCGATCGCGCAGGCTGAGCAGATGCTGCAGGTGCATGGCCGCCACACGATACTCTTCGTGGACGAGGTTCACCGTTTCAACAAATCACAGCAGGATGCGTTCCTGCCTTTCGTAGAGCAGGGGCTGGTGACCTTCATCGGTGCAACGACTGAGAACCCGTCCTTCGAGGTGAACAATGCGCTCCTGTCGCGCGCGCAGGTGTATGTGCTGCACGCCTTGTCCTCTGATGAGCTTTCCCAGCTCTTCGAGCGCGCCAGGAAGATCGCGATGTCTGATCTGGATTTCAGCGATGAGGCGAAGGAACGCGTCATAGGCTATGCGGACGGAGATGCACGGCGATTGCTGAATGTGCTGGAGCAGTTGCAGACTGCGGCCTCGACGGCGGGTGTAGCCAATGTGGACGCAGGTTTTCTCGACAACACGCTTGCGCAAAATCTGCGCCGCTTCGACAAGGGAGGAGAGGCTTTCTACGACCAGATTTCCGCGTTGCACAAGTCTGTACGAGGCTCGAACCCGGATGCCGCGCTCTACTGGTTCGTTCGCATGCTGGATGGCGGTGTCGATCCCCGCTATCTGGCAAGGCGCATCGTCAGGATGGCGTGGGAGGACATAGGGCTTGCAGACCCGCGCGCGATGCAGATAACGAATGAAGCCGCGCAGACCTACGAAAGGCTGGGCAGCCCCGAAGGCGAACTCGCCCTTGCGCAGGCGGTGATCTATCTTGCGGTGGCAGCCAAGTCTAATGCGGGTTATGTCGCGTATAATTCCGCCCGCGCATTTGTGGCCAGGGACGGTTCGCGCGAGGTGCCGCTGCATCTTCGCAATGCGCCGACCAGGCTGATGAAGGAACTCGACTACGGCAAGGACTACCGCTATGCGCACGACGAGGAAGGCGGCTACGCGGCGGGCGAGAATTACTTTCCTGAAGGCGTGCCCAAGGTGAGCTTCTATCAGCCCACAGACCGCGGGCTGGAAGCAAGGATTTCGGAGAAGCTTGCGCACTTGCGCGAGCTCGACGCGGCAAAAAAATAAGGATAAGGACATGTTGGATATACAGATTCTGCGTGGTGACATCGAAGGCGTTGCAAAACGCCTTGCAGCCAGAGGCTATGCGCTGGATATTGGGCGCTTCAACGAGCTGGAGACGCAGCGTAAGGCGATACAGGTGCGCACACAGGAGCTGCAGGCCAGGCGTAATGCTGCCTCCAAGCTGATCGGCCAGGCCAAGGCGAAGGGCGGGGATGCATCCGAGATCATGGCCGAAGTGGCGGATATCGGAAATGAGCTCAAGCAGCTCGAGTCAACTGCATTGCCCGGGGTGCTTGCTGAAATCGACGCATTCCTTTCCGTGATACCCAATACGCCGCACGAGAGCGTGCCAGTCGGCGATGACGAAACCGGGAACGTCGAAGTGCGTAAGGTCGGCAGCAAGCCTGCATTCGATTTTCAGGTGAAAGACCATGTGGAATTGGGTGAGGGTCTGAAAGGGCTGGACTTCGAGACGGCCGCAAAGATTTCGGGTTCGCGATTCTCGCTCTTGAAGGGGCCGCTTGCACGGCTGCATCGGGCACTCGCGCAGTTCATGCTGGATATGCATGTGGACCAGCACGGCTACGCCGAGGCTTATGTTCCCTATCTCGTGAATGCGGATTCGATGCGCGGCACGGGGCAGTTGCCGAAGTTCGAGGACGATCTGTTTCGCGTGCCGCGCCAGATGGGGGAGGCGGGGGAGCAGAATTTCTATCTGATCCCCACTGCAGAAGTGCCGGTGACCAACATGGTGCGAGGCGAGATCGTGACGCTCGAAAGTCTTCCGCAGAAGTATGTCGCGCATACGCCGTGCTTCCGCTCGGAGGCGGGCTCTGCAGGCCGCGACACCAGAGGGCTGATACGCCAGCACCAGTTCGACAAGGTGGAATTGGTGCAGATGGTGCACCCCGAAAGTTCTTACGAAGCGCTGGAAAGCCTGGTTGGACACGCGGAGGCGATCCTGCAGAAACTCAATCTTCACTACCGTGTAGTGAAGCTCTGCACCGGCGACATGGGATTTTCTTCGGCGACGACCTACGACATCGAGGTCTGGCTGCCAGCGCAGAACACCTATAGAGAGATTTCATCGTGCAGCAACTTCGAGTCTTTCCAGGCGCGTCGCATGCAGGCGCGCTTCAGGAACGCGGCAGGCAAGCCGGAATTGCTGCACACGCTGAACGGCTCGGGACTTGCCGTCGGCCGAACCCTGGTCGCTGTGCTCGAGAACTGCCAGCAGAATGACGGCAGCATAGCGATTCCCGAGGTGCTGAGGCCATATATGGGCGGACTGGCCGTGCTGAAGGCCTGAGCTAGCGCGACAGGGAATAGGACGCGAGATCGCTGTGTGATGCAGTCCCGGGCCTGATGCGCAGCGCAAAGGCCGGGTTGCTTTTCCTGCTGACCAACTGATAGTCGTGCCGCACTGCATCGTCCTGCTGGCCGGTCAGCCTTGACAGCATGTCGTAGTATGCGCGGATGTTTTCGACGAAGACAACAGCCTCGCCGCCGCGCGCATAGCCGTGCTTGAGGTTCTGGAAATACTGGGGGTTGCCGAGATTGGGCAGCCATTTCTTGACATCCACCCAGGCATCTGCATCCCCACCCTGGCGTTTTGTCAGCACGCGCGCATCCTCGATGTGCCCCTGCCCCTGATTGTAGGCGGAAAGCGCAAGCCAGGTCAGCTCGGGTTCCTTGATGTGTTGCGGCATCTCCTTCTTGATGATTTCCAGGTATTTTGCGCCGGCCATGATGCTCTCCTTCGCATCGAGGCGGTTGTCGACGCCCATGCGGTCCGCCGTCGTCTCGGTCAGCATCATCATGCCGCGCACGTTGGTGAAGGATGTGGCGAGCGGATTCCAGTGCGATTCCTGATAAGCGATCGCTGCGATCAATCGCCAGTCCTCATTCACAGCCTTGCCGGCTTCCTCGAAGTAAGCGCGGAACTTCGGCAGGGTCTTGCTGGTTTGCGCGATGAATTCGGCTGCATCGAGGGGCGCCAGCCTGTCGTTGTGCCCGTAGTAGCGGTCTACCAGCTTGTTGAGTTCGTCGTTGTTGGCGATCTTCGAGAAGAATTGTTCGGTGGCCGAGATCAGGTCGTTGTCGGCATTGGCAGGGAATGCCCAGCCGATTGAAGCTGGCTTGCCGACGTCGAAGGCGACCGCCAGGTTCGGATAGAAGTTGTTCATCTGTTCTATCTGCTCGTGGTTCGCAAGCGTGTAGTCGAGATCTCCCTGTGCGACCTCCTTCAGAAGATCCTCGACTGTCTCCTTGGAGCGCGACTCCCAGGTGAGATTGGGTATCTGCTGGCGCAGCGCAATCAGCATCTTCTCGTGATTGGAGCCTGCAACCACGGCGATACGGTGGCCAACCAGCTCTTCGAGCTTGAGCGGGGTCGGCTGGTTCTCATTGAATGCGACCTGCTCATGCACGGTCAGGTAGGCTGGGCCGTAGAGCAGGTCGGCGGCCTTCTGATCCAGCCTGAAACCCGAGGCCGAGAAGTGCGCTTCATGGTTGTTCAGCATCGTCTCAATCTTGTCCGCCGGTACCAGCACGATCCTGAGCGGGACGCGGAGATAGTCTGCAAACTGCTGCGCGAGCTGTTTGGAAAACTCCTCGTCTGACAGTGTAGTGTCCTGGGCGACAAGCGCTACCAGCTCGTTGTGCCAGGAGGGCAGCAAGAATCGCGGCTTGTTGAGATGCGTATAGCCGAACAGCAACAGCGACAGAAAGATGCCGATTTGCAGTAGTCTGATCAGTGAGATGTGTCTGCGCATGGCAATATTCTGCACGAAATTGAGGATAGCTGGTAGAATGTGCAGTTCGGAGAGGTGGCAGAGTGGTCGAATGTACCTGACTCGAAATCAGGCGTACGGTAACCCCGTACCGTGGGTTCGAATCCCACCCTCTCCGCCATACACAGCTCTTTCTGAGTATCACTTCAGCTTTTGATTCACCTGATTTCTGCTATGAAAAGCGAATTCGATTGAGAATCATGGTCGAAGTTCCCTCTGCCTGTAAATCCAATCCCCTATCATCCGTTACATCCCGGAACGAAAGGAAAGCAACGATGAGATTCGCATATGTATTCCTGGCAGCTCTTTTGACATGCTCGCTCGATGTGCGTAGCGTCGAACTCGAGATTGCGGCAGCTCCCAATCCGAACGTGTTTCCGCTGCTGCTTGCGATGCACGATCATCCCGATTTGCCGGTGAAGCTCGTTCCGGTGAAGGACAACTCAGGAATGGATGTGGCTTTCGATCAAGGTGCCGATGGTCTCCTAGCGATGACCTATGCCATTGCGCAGAAAGCAAACGGCAAGGTGCCTGATCTGGCGCTGGAAGGCGTTTACTTCTGGCGCGGCTTCTTCGAGATGACCGTACCCGACGTGCATGACTTCAGGGGGCTGAAAGGCAAGGGTCTCATCGTCAGCGGGCCTGTCTCCAGCGGCAAAGGCGGCGCGCCTGACATGCTTTTTCAGGCTGCATTGAAACGCAGCGGCATGTCATCGGATGACTTTTCGATATGTTACCTGCCGGTGAAGCAGGGCGTGAGTCTGATAGAGAGAGGCAAGCCGATGAATTCGGAACCTGCATGCCAGGGCACATTGCCCGCCTCTGGGATACTCCTGGTTGAACCGGCAGCATCTGGCCTCAGGCTGAAATCGGCCATGCCGTTTGGCGGGGAAAGCATAGAACGGGGCGTCGACCTGCAGAAACTGTTCAGCGGTTATACCGAATGGCAGGCCGATGAGCTTCCGCACGGCGGTTTCGCAATCCGCCGCGCATCGCTCAACGATCCGGTGAAGAAATCGCAATACGCCGCCGTGATTCATGCATACCGCGAGGCGATAGACGAGATCGATCACGCTGGAGGTATGTTCGCAAGGATGAGGATCGCCCGCATCATCTCGAGCGAAATGGACAAGTACTACGGGCAATACAAGGTTGACCTGCCGGCAATGGTCGTGGCCAATGCGATCGGTAACGGAGAGATGCGCTTTTCGCACGATCGCACGCTGAGCAGCATCCACTCAGATCTGTCGAGCTTTATCAAGGAAGTGTCGAATGTGCAGGCTCTGCCGCCAGGGTTTTTTCTAAGGCCGGACGATCTGAATTGAGCGCATGCTGAATTGTCGATCCACAAGCCTTTCGTAGATGGCCACGGCAAGAGGCAAGAGAAGGCATGGGCGGGATCTTGTTCAGTTGACAGAAGTCAGCAGCCTTTTCATCATCTGTTCGGACTGTTTGACATAGCTTCCGCCGAACATGTTCGCGTGGTTCAGGATGTGGTAGAGATTGTATAGATCGCGGCGAACAGCATATCCGGCATCAAGAGGGAAGCTTTCGCGATATGCGGCATAAAAATCCTGGGAGTATCCGCCGAAGAGCTCAGTCATCGCAATGTCGCATTCGCGGTCGCCAAAGTAAACTGCAGGGTCGAAGATCACCGGCGTGCCGTCGGGCAGGTACGCGTGATTGCCGCCCCAAAGATCCCCGTGCAGCAGCGAAGGGGAGGGGGCGTAGCTCGCAAAGAAATGGGGCAGGGCTTCCAGCAGTTTTTCACCGATATCCTGAAGGCCAAGGTTGTTCTGCCTTGCAAGTCGCAATTGAAAACCGAGCCGTCTCTCCCGCAGGAATGCAATCCAGTCGTCCAGCCATGCGTTGGGCTGCAGCGTTGCGCCGATGTGGTTGTCGTGTTCAAAGCCGAAACGATCGGAAGTGAAGCGGTGCATCGAAGCGAGCCCCTCGCCAAGCTTTCCTGCATGGCCATGCGATTGCAGATCCAGATATTCCAGCACCAGAAAACTGTGGTGCCCTGTCGTGCCGTGCGCGACGACAGCGGGCACGCGCAGCGAGCTGGTCTTTGCGATTGCGGCCAGTCCCGTCACTTCGGATTGCAGCAGTGGATATTTCCTGACTTCTTTGAGCTTCAGGAAAAATTCTCTGCCGTCCTTGCCAGCAATGCGCAGTGTCTGGTTGATGTATCCACCGCTGGTAGGCACATGGCTTGCGAACTCGAAGGGCCGGCCCGTCGCGGATGCAATGGATGCGGCGATAACGGGCCAGTCGCTCACTGACGATCAGAGCAGCTCTATCCTGAAGCCGAAGTGATGCTTGAACTGTTCCCTTATTTCATCGCGCGTGGGTGCGTGATTCTGTCCGCCGCGGCTCGAAATCTTGATCGAGCCCATCAGCGATGCAAGCCTTCCCGTGGTCTCCCAGTCCCAGCCGCGCTGTATGCCATAGAGCAGGCCTGCGCGGTATGCATCGCCGCAGCCGGTCGGATCTATTACCGAAGAGGGCTTGGGCGTGGGAATGGAAATCTCCTTGCCTTCCGCATGTATCATCGATCCGTCCGCGCCGAGGGTTACGATCAGCGCCTTTACGGACTGCGCGATATCTTTGAGTGTCTTGCCGGTTTTCTCCTGCAGCAGTTTTGCCTCGTAATCGTTCACCGTCACATAGGTCGCCTGATCGATGAAGCTCAGAAGTTCCTTGCCAGAGAACATCGGCATGCCCTGGCCAGGATCGAACACGAAGGGTATGCCTGCATCGGCGAATTGTTCTGCATGCTCCAGCATGCCATCCCGCCCGTCGGGAGAAACGATGCCGAGCGTGACATCCTTTGCGCTGCTCACCTTGTTCTGCTCGGAGTGACCCATCGCGCCCGGATGAAAAGCCGTGATCTGGTTGTCGTCCAGATCCGTCGTGATGAAGGCCTGTCCCGTGTATGTGTCAGGCACATGGCGGATGTGGGTCTGTTCGATGGAGAGCTTCTCGAGCCGCTTCGCATAGGGCGCGAAGTCGTCGCCCACTGTCGCCATGATGAGCGGGTTGCCACCCAGGAGGTTCAGGTTGTAGGCGATGTTGCCGGCACACCCGCCGTATTCGCGGCGCATCTCGGGCACCAGGAATGCGACGTTCAGTATGTGGATCTGTTCGGGCAATATGTGTTTCTTGAAATGGTCCTTGAACACCATGATGGTATCGTAGGCCATCGAACCGCAGATGAGAGTCTTCATGTCTTTATCCCGTGGTTGAATGATGCGCTGACCCCGTGATTATAGCCTTATCGCCGTGAAGGTGCCTGCCCGCTTGTGCGGACACGCTGGCTTGATTACATGTAGCTCTCGATCGGCGGGCAGGAACAGATCAGGTTTTTGTCGCCATACACGTTGTCCACGCGCGAGACCGACGGCCAGAACTTGTTCTCCTTTACCCAGGGCAGCGGGAATGCCGCCTGTTCTCTCGTATAGCTCCTGTTCCAGTCGCTCGTCACGACGACCTTCGCGGTGTGGGGCGCATGTTTTATCACATTGTTCTTCCTGTCCGCGCGCCCTGCAGCTATTTCGTCTATCTCGTTTCTGATCGCGATCATCGCGTCAACAAAGCGATCCAGCTCTGCCTTCGATTCGCTCTCTGTCGGCTCGACCATCAATGTGTCCACCACGGGGAAAGAAGTGGTGGGCGCATGGAAGCCAAAGTCCATCAGGCGCTTTGCGATGTCTGCGACCTCGATGCCCGCATCGCGCTTGAAGGGCACGCAGTTCAGGATCATCTCGTGCGCACATCTGCCGTTGCTCCCGACATAAAGGGTCGAAAAGTGATCCTTCAGCGATTCCTTGATGTAGTTCGCATTCAGGATCGCCATGCGCGTGGCTTCTGCAAGTCCCTTGCCTCCCATCATCTTGACGTATCCGTAGGAGACGAGAAGAATGAGCGCGCTGCCATAGGGGGCTGCGGACACCGCGTGTATGCCCTGTTCGCCTCCCGTCCTGATCACGGAATGTGAAGGAAGGAATGGAGCCAGGTGGGCAGCAACCCCGATTGGGCCGGCGCCCGGTCCGCCGCCGCCGTGCGGGATCGCGAATGTCTTGTGCAGGTTCAGGTGGCAAACGTCTGCGCCGATGTTGCCCGGGCTCGTCAGGCCGACTTGAGCGTTCATGTTCGCGCCATCCATGTAGACCTGGCCTCCGTTCTCGTGAACGATGCGAGTGATGTCCATGATGGATTCCTCATACACGCCGTGCGTGCTTGGGTAGGTCACCATCAGGCAGGAAAGGTTTTCCTTGTGCAGTTCGGCCTTCTCGCGCAGGTCGTCCACGTCGATGTTGCCGTTCTTGTCGCATTTCACGACGACGATGTTCATGCCGCACATCGCAGCGCTCGCGGGATTGGTGCCGTGCGCCGAGGAGGGGATCAGCGCGACGTTGCGGTTGCCTTCGCCTCTTGATCGATGATAGGCCTGTATCACCAGAAGGCCCGCATATTCTCCCTGGGCGCCGCTGTTGGGCTGGAAGCTCATCTGCGCGAAGCCCGTGATCTCGGACAACGCGGCATCGAGCCCTGAGATGACTTCTTGGAAGCCCTGAGCCTGCTCGACAGGCACGAAGGGATGAAGGTTTGCAAAACCGGGCCAGGTCAGAGGCAGGAGTTCGGCCGCGGCGTTTAGCTTCATGGTGCAGGAACCAAGTGCGATCATCGAGTGGGTCAGGGAAAGGTCCTTGTTCTCCAGCCTCTTGATGTAGCGCATCATCGCGGTTTCGGAATGATGTGTATTGAACACCGGGTGGGCCAGTATCGCGGACTTCCTCTTTTCGATGCGCATGGGCTGGACTTCCAGCCTGGGATCGGTGAGGGTGGGCGATGGCTTTCCTGCAGCCCTTGCGAACACCGAAAGGATCGAATTGAGATCGGCCATCGATGTGGTCTGGTCGAGAGATATGCCAAGTCCGTCGCTGCTGTAGCGGAAGTTGATCTCGGAAGATTCCGCGAACGCGTGTATCTTCACGTTGTCTGTGTGCATTAGGTGCAGCGTGTCGAAGAAGCGGTCATGCGCGATCTGGTACCCGAGTTTCGCAAGCTCGTCGGCGAGCAGCGATGCGGAGAGGTGGACTCTCTTTGCGATGGTCTCAAGGCCTGAAGGCCCGTGATATACCGCATACATGCCGGCCATGATCGCAAGCAGCGCCTGGGCCGTGCAGATGTTGGAGGTGGCCTTCTCGCGGCGGATGTGCTGCTCCCGGGTCTGCAACGCCATGCGCAGCGCGGGATTGCCTTCCGAGTCGACTGACACGCCTATGATGCGCCCGGGCATGGAACGCTTGTATGCATCGCGGCAGGCGAAATATGCGGCGTGCGGACCGCCGTATCCCATCGGTACGCCGAAGCGCTGGCTGGACCCAAACACGACATCCGCTCCCCATTCTCCGGGGGGGGTGAGCAGGACGAGGCTCAGGATGTCTGCCGCCACGGCGATCGTCATGCCGTGCTGTTTTGCGCGATCGACGAATTCGCGGTAGTCGTGCACTGCGCCATTGGCTGCAGGGTATTGCAGCAGTGCACCATACATGGAGTCGTTGAAAGTCACGGTCTTGAAGTCGCCTATCACGAGCTCAATCCCCAGTGGTTTGGCGCGTGTCTTCAGCAGCTCTATGGTCTGCGGGAAGCATTCGTGCGAAACGAAGAAGGTGTTCCTGTGCGATGCGTTGTGCGCACGCAGCCCGTGCAGCATGGTCATCGCCTCTGCTGCGGCAGTCGCCTCGTCCAAGAGCGATGCGTTGGCGATCTCCATGCCGGTCAGATCGGTCACCATGGTCTGGAAATTCAGCAGCGCTTCCATGCGGCCCTGGGCGATTTCCGCCTGATAGGGGGTATAGGCCGTGTACCAGCCCGGATTCTCGAGCACGTTGCGCTGTATCACCGGCGGCACGATGGTGTCGTGGTAGCCAAGCCCGATGTATGTCTTGAAGAGCCTGTTCTTGGCTGCGATCCCTCTCAGATGTGAGAGGTATTCATATTCCGTCATGCCGTCCGGAAGTGAGAGCGGCTTCTTGAGCCGGATCGCCTGTGGGATGGTCTGGTCGATCAGTGCATCAAGCGATGGCGCATCGATCTTCTCCAGCATGTCCTGGACGTCTTTTGAGGAGGGGCCGTTGTGGCGGTTTACGAATTGGTCTGAATTCTTCATGGCAAGCAGTTTGAAAAAACGTGGGTGATGGTGAGCAGGCAGCCTGTAGCCGGTAGTAGGCGCATCGGCTACAGGCCACAGGTTTTTTAGTGTGCTTCGCTGTCAACGAATGCCTGATATGCTGTGGCGTCCATCAGCGCGCCGACATCGCTGGAATTGTCCGGCCTCATTTTGAACATCCATGCAGAATAAGGGTCCTGGTTGATGGATTCGGGGCTTCCATCGAGCTCTGCATTGGCTTCGGTGACCGTGCCTGAGACCGGTGCATACACGTCGGCTGCGGCCTTGACGGACTCCACGACGGCGCATTCCTCGCGCGCTGCGAGGTGGCGTCCGACTGCCGGGGCTTCGACGAACACCATGTCTCCCAGCAATTCCTGCGCGTGTTGCGTGATGCCTATGCTGACCGTGCCGTCCGCCTCTGTCCTGACCCATTCGTGGGAGGTCGTGTACTTCAGATTTTCCGGGTTGCTCATTTTTTTCTCCTTGAGATTTATCCTAAATTCAGATCATGCCCTTGCCATTTCTTGCGAACGGATACTTTACCACCTGCGCGTTGAGCATCTTGTCGCGCACCGCCACCTGGACCGTGTCGCCTATGGCAACGCCAGAAGGCACGCGGGCCAGCGCGATGGATTTTTCAAGCGTGGGTGAAAAACTGCCGCTCGTGATTTCGCCCTCTCCATGCGCGGTGTGCACCTTCTGGTGGCCGCGCAATACGCCGCGGTCCGTGAGCAGAAGGCCTGCCAGTTTCCTTGTCGGAGGATGGGCGAGGAGTGCTGCCTTGCCGATGAAGTCGCGGGGGCTCTTGAGATCCACGGTCCATGCGAGGCCCGACTCGAGCGGGTTGACCGTTTCGTCCATGTCCTGCCCGTAGAGGTTCATGCCCGCCTCAAGCCTCAGCGTATCCCTTGCGCCAAGGCCGATGGGCTTGACGCCCTTTTCCGCGAGATTCGCCCAGAAGAAGGGGGCTGCCTTCGCTGGTATCATGATTTCGAAGCCGTCCTCTCCCGTGTAGCCCGTGCGCGCGATGAACATCTCGCCCATCTCAACCGCGCTGAAGGGAACGAGATTCTCAGACAGCTCCTGGCTCCCAGGAAGGGCTTCCCATACCTTGGCGCGCGCGTTCGGACCCTGGACCGCGATCATCGCGAGATCCTGCCTGGGCGTGATGGCGAGATTGAGCGCATGGGACGCTGCCTGTTCCTTCATCCATGCGATGTCCTTGTCCGCAGTGCCGGCGTTGACCACGATGCGGAACCAGGACTCACTCATGAAATAGATGATCAGGTCGTCTATCACGCCGCCATCGGGGCGCAGCATGGTTGAGTAGAGTGCCTTGCCGGTTGTGGTGAGCTTGTCTGGATTGTTCGCCAGGAGATGGCGCAGGAAGGCGCGCACGCCATCTCCCTTGATGTCCACAACGCGCATGTGAGAGACGTCGAACATGCCACAGTCGCGGCGCACCTGATGGTGTTCGTCGATCTGGGATCCGTAGTTGACCGGCATGTCCCAACCGCCGAAATCCACCATTTTCGCACCCATCGCGCGGTGTGCTGCGTTCAGGGGAGTTTGCTTGAGAGTCGTCATGTTGCCTTCCGGGAATAAAAAAGGCGCTGCACGACATCGCGCAGCGCCCCATCTGTCCTCGGTACCTGAGAGATTACAAACGGAATGCGTTCGCGTGCCCCTTCGGTGGCAGGTTTTGGCCTGCGCTCTCCAGATTTGCCTGTGCCAACAGTTCTTTTGCCTGAGCGGTTGCGGGTGTTGCGCCTTCGGCGGTGGACATTGTCCACGCTCTCCCGTTGGTCTGAACGGCGGAGCGGATTATGAGGGATAGCACAAAAGCTGGCAACCTTATTGTCAGCCTGCGAGCTTCTTCTGCAGTATCTCGTTGAGCTGGGTCGGGTTCGCCTTGCCCTTGCTCGCCTTCATCGCAAGCCCCACGAAGAAGCCGAACAGCTTTTCCTTGCCCGATCTGTATTCGGCAACCTTGTCGGCATTGTCAGCAAGTATCCCGTCGACCAGCAATTCTATCGCGCTTGAATCGGAAACCTGCTTCAGCCCCTTGGCCTCGATGATCGCATCGGCATCGCCGCCTTCCGACCAGAGCGTGCGAAACACTTCCTTCGCACCCGAGTTGGAGATGGTGTTGTCCGCAATGCGTATCAACATGCCGTGCAACTGCTGCGGTGAGACGGGGCATTGCGCGATATCGAGATTGTCGCGGTTGAGCTGCGCGCTCACTTCTCCGATGATCCAGTTGGCTGCAAGTTTTGCATTTGCAGGACCAGCCAGAGAAACGCATGAGTCGAAATAATCGGCCATCTCGCGGGAACTGGTGAGCGCCGATGCATCGTAAGATGTCAATCCATACTGTTCGATGTAGCGCATGCGTCGCGCCTCGGGAAGCTCGGGCATCGCGCTGCGAACTTCCACCATCATCTCTGGCGTGATCGCAAGCGGCAAAAGATCGGGGTCAGGGAAATAGCGGTAATCGTGCGCGTCTTCCTTGCTGCGCATCGCGCGGGTCTCTCCCGTGTCGGGGTTGAACAGCACGGTCGCCTGCTGGATTTTTCCGCCGCTCTCTATGGTGTCGATCTGCCACTGAACTTCATAATCGATCGCCTGCTGCATGAACTTGAAGGAATTCAGGTTCTTGATCTCGCGGCGCGTGCCCAGGGGTTCGCCTTTGCGTCTCACAGACACGTTCACGTCGCAGCGGAAGGAGCCTTCCTGCATGTTGCCGTCCGATATGCCTATCCAGCGCACCAATGTGTGCAGCGCCTTGGCATAGGCCACCGCTTCGGCTGGCGAACACATGTCAGGTTCGGACACGATCTCCAAGAGAGGCGTCCCGGCACGGTTGAGGTCCACCCCCGTCATGCCCTGGGCTGCGCCATGGACGGACTTTCCGGCGTCTTCCTCGAGATGGGCGCGGGTGATGCGCACTGTCTTTTCATAAGGCTTAGCGTTTCCGGAAAGCGGCTCGACCTGTATTTTCAGTGCGCCCATGCCCACCACGGGCAGGTCGAACTGGCTGATCTGGTAGCCCTTTGGGAGATCGGGATAGAAATAGTTCTTGCGCGCGAACACCGAACGCGGCGCGATATGCGCGCCTATCGCGAGACCGAATCTGATCGCGCGTTCGACCGCACCCTTGTTAAGCACAGGCAGCACGCCGGGCAGCGCGATGCTCACCGCATCAGCCTGCGTGTTGGGCTCCGCACCATAGGCCGTCGAGGCGCCGGAAAATATCTTGCTGCATGTGGAGAGCTGGGTGTGCACTTCCAGCCCGATGACGGTTTCCCATGTCATGGTGTTTCCTTAAACAGGAGACCGGCTGTGCCAGTCGGTCGCGAGTTGATATTGGTGCGCGGCGTTCAGCATGCGCGCTTCCGAAAAATAATCGCCGATGATCTGCATGCCTACCGGCATGCCGTTGTCGCCGAAGCCGCAGGGGATGGACATGCCGGGCAACCCTGCCAGATTCACCGCGATGGTGTAAATGTCGGAAAGATACATCTGCACCGGATCGTCTCCCTTTTCTCCGAGCCTGAATGCGGTGGAGGGGGAGGTCGGCCCCATAATCACGTCGCACTGTTTGAACGCCTCGGCAAAGTCCTGCGCGATCAGACGCCTGATCTTCTGCGCCTGCAGATAGTAGGCGTCGTAATAGCCGTGCGAGAGCACATAGGTGCCTATCATGATGCGGCGCTTGACCTCATTGCCGAATCCCTGAGACCTGCTTTTCTCGTACATCTCGGTGATGTCTGCGTATTCGGGCGCGCGATAGCCGTAGCGCACACCGTCATAGCGCGACAGGTTGCTCGATGCTTCGGCGGGGGCCAGCACGTAATAGACAGGCACGGCCAGCTTCGAATTGGGGAGGCTGATGTCGACGGTCACGGCGCCCAGCCTCCTGTATTCGGAAAGCGCGTCCTCCACGCGGGCCGCCACGTCGGGCGACAGTCCTTCCGCGAAGAACTCCCTGGGCAGTCCGATGCGCAATCCCTTCAATGGCAGATCGAGGTCGCGTACATAGTCCTCTTTCTCGCGCTGAAGCGAAGTCGAATCGCGCTCGTCGAAGCCTGTCATTGCATTAAGCAATAGCGCGCAATCTTCCGCGCTTCTCGCCATGGGCCCTGCCTGATCGAGGCTCGAGGCAAAGGCGATCATGCCGTAGCGTGAAACAGTTCCATAGGTCGGTTTGATGCCTGTGATGCCGCATAGCGCCGCAGGCTGGCGTATCGAGCCGCCGGTGTCGGTGCCTGTCGCCGCAGCACAGAGGCGCGCCGCGACCGCCGAGGCCGCACCGCCCGAGCTGCCGCCCGGTACGCGCGTTTGGTCCCAGGGGTTTTTCACCGGGCCGAAATAGGATGTTTCATTGGATGAACCCATCGCGAATTCGTCCATGTTGGTCTTGCCTAGATTGATCGCGCCTGCGGCATTGAACTGTTCGATCACATGCGCATCATAGGGTGCGATGAAGTCGGCAAGCATCTTCGATCCGCATGTGGTGCGCCAGCCTTTCGCGCAGAAGATGTCCTTCTGTCCGATCGGGATGCCGGTCAGGGGTTGTGCCTGGCCTCTTGCCAGCATTTCGTCGGCAAGGCGCGCCTGTTGCAGAGACATTTCCGGATTGACGGTGATGTAGGCATTGTAGGAAGGATTGTGCGCGGCGATGCGCTCGAGATAGAGCCCGGTCAGCTCGACGCTGGAAATCTCGTTGGCGCGCAATGCGGCGGCCATTTGCTTGAGGCTGGAATTCAACATGATGGTTATTCGATGACCTGTGGGACGAGGTATAGGCCTGATTCGATTTGCGGCGCGATTCCCTGGAACAGCTCGCGCTGGTCGGATTCAGTGACTTTGTCTTCGCGCAGCCGCTGCGAAAGTTCCTGGGCGTGCGACATCGGCTCTATGCCTTGGGTGTTCACGGCCTGCATCTCCTCGATGAGCTCGAAGATGCCGGACAGCTGCGACCTGGCGGCCTCTATTTCGGTGTCGTCCATCGCAAGGCGGGCAAGGCGCGCCACTTTCCGGACATCGGCAGTGCTTAATGACATAGTAAAAACTTTATAATGATAGAGCTAATAGAGTATCATAACAACTTTGACAGCACACCATTTGGACTTCTCGGGAACAGAACATGTTTGGATTTTTCAACGGCTATTTTTCTAACGACCTTGCGATAGACTTGGGTACTGCGAATACGCTGATCTGGGTGCGCGGACAGGGCATTGTGCTGAACGAGCCTTCGGTCGTGGCGATCCGCCAGGAAGGCGGGCCCAATGGCAAGAAGATCATCCAGCAGGTGGGCCTGGGCGCAAAGCAGATGCTGGGCCGTACGCCCGGGAACATCACCGCGATACGTCCGATGAAGGATGGCGTGATCGCGGACTTTACCGTCACCGAACAGATGTTGAAGCAGTTCATACGCAAGGTCTACAAGGCGAGCATATTCAGCCCCAGCCCGCGCATTGTGATCTGCGTGCCTTGCGGCTCCACCCAGGTCGAGCGTCGCGCGATCCGCGAATCCGCAGTCGGCGCAGGCGCACGCCGCGTGGAGCTTATCGAGGAGCCGATGGCCGCTGCAATAGGCGCAGGTCTGCCCGTCGAAGAGGCGACAGGCTCGATGGTGGTGGACATCGGCGGCGGCACCACGGAGGTCGGTGTGATCTCGCTGGGCGGCGCGGTTTATTCCGGTTCTGTGCGCGTAGGCGGAGACAAGTTCGACGAGGCGATCATCAATTACATCCGTCGCAACTACGGCATGCTGATCGGCGAGACGACAGCCGAGGAGATCAAGAAGACCATAGGTTCCGCATTCCCTGGTTCCGAGGTGCGCGAGATGGAAGTGAAGGGACGCAATTTGGCCGAAGGTGTGCCACGCAGCTTCACCATCTCCAGCAACGAAATACTCGAGGCTTTGACCGATCCGCTCAACAATATCGTGAGCGCAGTCAAGATCGCCCTCGAGCAGACGCCGCCCGAACTGGGTGCGGATATCGCGAACAAGGGCATGGTTCTGACGGGCGGCGGCGCGCTGCTGCGTGACATCGACAGGCTCTTGATGGAAGAGACAGGTCTGCCTGTGCTGATCGCCGATGATCCTTTGACCTGTGTGGTGCGAGGATCGGGTCGCGCGCTTGAAAGCATGGACAAGTCGACTGGCATTTTCACCACGGAGTAACGTGTCAGCCCTGGAATATATCGGAAGTCGGGCGGCAGGGATGCCACAGGCCTGCTGATCTATGGAAGGAACGCAAACTTTTCAGGTGTTCAACAGGGGGCCGAGTCCTGCTGCGCGCCTCGTGTTTTTTTCCGTGCTTTCGTTGCTTCTGATGTTTGTCGATGCGCGTTACCGTTACCTGGAATCCACAAGAAGCCTGATTTCCGAGTTGGTCTATCCTGTGCAGCGTCTCGCGACACTGCCAGGCGTGCTCTGGCAGCGGACGGAAGATTTTTTCGTGAGTCACAATCACCTGCTTCAGGAAAACAATGCGCTTCATCGCCAGCATGAGGCGGACATGGCACAGCTCGTGCAATGGCAAGCCATGCTGCGCGAAAATCATCAGCTGCGCACATTGCTGGGATTGCAGCAGCGCAGCCAGCCCAATGTGAAATTTGCCGAGATCGTCTATGCAGAACGCGACGTGTTCAGGCGCAAGATTCTGATCGACAAGGGAAGTGCTGCGAATATCCAGGAAGGCCAGGTTGTGATGGACGACAAGGGTATCGTGGGCCAGATCACCCGGGTCTATCCCTGGCTTTCAGAAGTCACGCTGGTCACCGAAAAGGACCACGCTGTTCCCGTGCAGATCCAGCGCAACGGGCTGCGTAGCATTGCATTCGGCTCCGGGGATACAAGCCATCTCGCTCTGCGTTACGTGCCTGTCAGCGCCGACATCGTCAAGGGAGATGTGCTGGTGACGTCAGGCATAGACGGGATATATCCTCCTGGCATTCCTGTGGCAAAGGTGGACGTGGTGGAGCGCGATGCGGCCTATCCCTTCGCGCGCATCGTCTGTAGCCCACTGGGCGGCGTGGATGAGCACCGTTACCTAATGGTCTTGTCGCCGACTTCATCGCTGCCTGCTCGTCCGGAAGAGACCCCGGCGCCTGCCAGGCCCAAAGCCAAAAAAATGGGTGGTCATTGATGCCCATGCAGGAACGCCATGAAATCCTGCGACCCGTCAGCAATCTGTTCATTGCAAGCAGCGTGCTTGTCGCGCTCTTTATCAATGCGTTGCCATGGGAAGGCATATGGCTGGCTCTGCGTCCCGACTTTGTTGCAGTGGTCATGCTCTACTGGTGCACACATAAGCCGCATCGCATGGGCATAGGATTGTCCTGGGCAGTGGGTATACTTTCGGACGTGAACGACGCGAGTCTGTTCGGGCAGCATGCGCTTTCCTATACTGTTCTTGCATTCGGCGGCGTGGTGCTGAGCCGGCGTATCAGGATGTTCGATCTGCGCGAGCAGACCACGCAGGTATTTCTGATTCTGCTTGCGACCTATTCCGCCTATGCGGTGGTGCAATGGCAGGTCAATGGCCAGCTGTCATGGAGCTATTTCCTGGGCTGCCTGACTTCCACGCTGCTCTGGATTCCTGTCAGCTCCCTGTTCCATTCAGTGCGCCAGCTGCGCGTGGATCGTGAATGAACAACCGCATCGAGCTCAAGAATCACCAGCAGGAGATGTTCAATTTTCGCTTGCGCCTGTTCATCGGCATGGGCTTCGCTTTGCTGCTGCTTGTGCTGCTGCTTGGCCGATTCTTCTACCTGCAGGTGGTGCGTCACGGGTATTACCAGACGCTGGCGGAAAAAAACCGCATCTCGGTCATGCCCATCGTGCCCAACCGGGGCCTGATACTGGATAGGAACGGCGTGGTGCTGGCGCACAACTTTTCGGGCTACACGCTGGAGATCACACCCAGCAAGGTGAAGGATCTGCCCGCGACCATAGACGCGCTTGCCAAGATCGTGGACATAGAGCCCAGGGATCGCAAGCGTTTCAAGAAGCTGCAGGCCGAGAGCCATGACTTCGAGACGCTGATGATCAGAAGTCGCCTCTCCGACGAGGAGGTCGCGCGTTTTGCAGCCCAGCAGTACCGATTCCCAGGCGTCGAGATCAAGGCGAGGTTGTTCCGCGATTATCCCTATTCGGACAAAACGGCGCATCTTCTTGGCTACATAGGGCGCATCAACCAGGCCGACCAGGACAGGCTTGAGGAGAACGATCAGGCCGCGAATTACCGTGGAACGGACTACATCGGCAAGACGGGCCTTGAGCAGTATTACGAGGATGAGCTGCACGGCAAGACAGGCATAGAGCAGGTCGAGGTGGATTCTGCAGGGCGCGCCGTGCGCATACTTTCGCGCACGCCTCCCGTTTCCGGCAATACGCTGATATTGAGCATAGACGCAAAGCTTCAGGAGATCGCCGAGCAGTCGTTCGGTGATCACAGAGGGGCTCTTGTTGCGATCGATCCCGGCAACGGCGAGGTGCTGGCCTTCGTGAGCAAACCGGGTTTTGATCCCAGCCTTTTTGTGGATGGCATAGATGCCGACAGCTGGAAGGATCTCAACGAGTCGCTTGATCATCCGCTGAACAATCGCGTGCTGCGCGGCCAATATCCTTCGGGCTCCACGATAAAGCCATTCATGGCATTGGCTGGGCTCTACTACAAGGTGCGATCGCCGACTCAGACGATCAGCGATCCCGGCTATTTCACGCTGCCGGGAAGTTCGCATCATTACAGGGACTGGAAGCCGGGAGGCCATGGCATGGTGGACATGTTCAAGTCCATCGTGGTTTCCTGCGACACCTATTATTACGGCCTTGCAACAGAGCTCGGCATAGACCGCATATTCAGCTATCTTTCGGGCTTCGGTTTCGGCAAGAAGACTGGCATCGATCTCGACGGGGAGACATCCGGACTTCTGCCTTCGCAGGAATGGAAGCAGAAGCATTTCAAGCAGAAATGGTATGCGGGAGACACGGTGTCGGTGGGCATAGGCCAGGGCTACAGCCTGGTCACACCTTTGCAGCTTGCGATGGCGACCGCAACACTCGCCAATGGCGGCATAGGCTATCATCCGCACCTTCTGATGGAAGTGAAGAATTCGAGCACGGGGCAGGTTCGCAAGGTCGATAATCCCCAGGCTTTCGACGTCAGGATAGATCCGGAGAATCTCGATCTGGTCAAGCGCGCCATGCAGGCGGTGACCCAGCCAGGGGGAACGGCGGCACAGGCTTCCGCGGGTGCCCCCTATACCATTGCAGGGAAGACCGGGACGGCGCAGGTGGTTGGCATGAAACAGGGGGAAAAATACGATGCCAGCAAGCTTGACGAGAGGCATCGCGATCACGCTTGGTTCATCGCATTCGCGCCGGTCGACAAACCCAGGATCGCGATCGCAGTGCTGGTTGAGAACGGCGGACATGGTGGCGGAACGGCTGCACCCATCGCTCGCCGCGTGATGGATTATTATCTGCTTGGCAAGGTGCCGGATCCGGTGAAGGTCGCGGAGCCTGCCGCTTCGGCCGTTCCTGTGGTGGACTGACATGACAAGAAGACAGCTATTAAAGCGCATCATGGCGCATCTGGACAGGCCGCTTCTGGCGGGCATGGCCATGCTGATGGCTGTCAGCCTCTTGACCTTGTACAGCGCGGGTGAGCACAGCTGGGACAGGGTCATGGCACAGGGCGCGAACATCCTGGTCGCGCTCGTCTGCATGTGGATCGTCGCCAATCTGCCGCTGCATTATCTGATGCGCACCGCGGTGCCCATCTATGTGGTGGGAATGCTGCTGCTGCTGGGCGTTCTGACGCCGCTTGGGGTCACCAGCCACGGTGCGAAGCGCTGGCTCAACATAGGTGTTGCGACCATACAGCCCTCCGAGCTGATGAAGATAGGCGTGCCTTTGATGATGGCCTGGTACTTCGAGAAGCACGAGGCCGCGCTCAGGATGAAGAATTATTTCGTCGCAGCGCTCTTGCTGCTGATGCCTGTCGGGCTAATCGCGAAGCAGCCCGACCTCGGCACGGCCCTTTTGATTTCCGCTAGCGGATTCTATGTGCTGTTCCTGGCGGGCTTGAGCTGGCGGGTGATGGTGGGCATGCTGGTCGCGGCTGTCGCAAGCGCGCCGGTGATGTGGAAGATGATGCACGAGTATCAGCGCCACAGGATAGAGATGCTGCTCGATCCTACACAGGATGCGCTGGGCAAGGGCTATCACACGATACAGGGGATGATAGCGGTGGGGTCGGGAGGTATAGTTGGCAAAGGTTATCTCAACGGCACACAGACACATCTGGACTTTCTGCCCGAGCGCACGACGGACTTCATCTTCGCGGTCTATTCCGAGGAGTTTGGGCTGGTCGGCAATCTTATCCTGCTCGCGATCTATTTTTTCGTGATATGGCGAGGATTCGTGATCACCGCCAATGCGTCGACCTATTTCACGCGGCTGATGGCAGGCTCGATCACGCTGACGTTTGCGACCTATGCCTTCGTTAACATGGGCATGGTCAGCGGCATTTTGCCCATCGTGGGCGTGCCGCTGCCTCTGGTGAGCTATGGCGGCACATCCATGCTGACGCTGCTGTTAGGCTTTGGTATGCTGATGAGCATCCAGACGCACAAGAAGCTCGTCAAGACTTGAACAAGGAGCAAGCATGAGGTTATTCATCATCGCGCTTTCGGCACTGGTTCTCACTGCATGCAGCAGCGCACCCCAGCGCCAGACGGAAATGCCAGCGCAGCCTGAGGCTGGCCATCACGCCGTTGGGACACCGGTTCCCGGTTCGGGCGGCTATCTTGCAGGGGACGGACCGGACGATCATCCGCCTCCAAACATCGATGCGATTCCGGACGCGGTGCCGGTCAGCGAACCCCTGCATCCTTATGCCAATCGCCCCTATGTCGCGCTGGACAAGACCTACAGGCCTTTGAGCAAGCCGGGTAACTTCAAGCAGCGCGGCATTGCCTCCTGGTATGGCAGGAAGTTCAACGGGCAGCGCACGTCCAGCGGCGAGAAATACGACATGTATGCGATGACGGCTGCCCATCCGACGCTGCCCATACCGAGCTATGCGCGCGTGACCAATGTCGCAACAGGAAAATCCGTCGTGGTGCGCATCAATGACCGCGGTCCCTTTCTGCATGACAGGGCGATAGACCTTTCCTATACTGCGGCGCACAAGCTCGGCATCGTTGGCCATGGCAGCCAGGAAGTGGAAATCGAAAGCCTGGTTGCAAACTCCTATCCTTCGGTCAGGGAAGAGGTTGCGACAGCTCCCGAACAGCCTGTCGCGACCGTGACCAGTGCGCCGCTTCCGGCTGATGTGCCTGCCGGCAGCATCTTCCTGCAGCTGGGCGCATTCAACACGATTGCCGCAGCGGAAAGGTTCCTGTCCGAAATGAAGGCCAGGCTGGGCGATGCGGGGAAAGGGCTGATGCTCTTCACGCAGGACAACAAGACCCGTGTTCGCATGGGGCCTTATGCAAGCCTTGCTGATGCGAGAAGCAGTCGAGACAGTCTGAAGGACAAGCTGGGTTTTCTGCCTGTGTTGAACATGCACTAAAAAACAGCAGCTGATTGCTGGTAGCGAATTGGATGTGGCTGCTGTGGCGATACAGGCTAGGATTTTTTCACCATTGCTTTAAGAGCATTCACCACTTCGGCAATGACGGGAGCCCATGAGCCCGTTGCCGGCTGACGGAACAATCGCATGACTTCCGGATACCACGGTGAGTCTGCGCGTTTGGTGAGCCAGCGCCAGTCGGTCCTGTAATCTGGCAGCAATACCCAGCATGCCTTGCCCATTGCTCCTGCCAGATGTGCAACCGCCGTATCGACGGATATAACAAGGTCCAGGCAATCGACCACTGCGGCAGTGTCTGCAAAATCGGAAAGCAGGGGTCCGATATGGATCAACGGCTGGCCGTCTGGCGGGGTCTCGTTTTCGCCTGCACCCTTCTGCAGGCTGACAAAGGTAATATTTTTTACCGACCAGAGGGGGGCAAGCAGGGCGAGCGAAGGCAGGGAGCGGTCTTCATCGTTTTCGAATTGTGTGCTTCCGCGCCAGACCAGCCCGATTCTGAAACCATTATCGGGGAGCAGAAGCTTCCATTTCTCGATTCGGTCCGGATTCGCATGTAGGTAGGGCAGGCGATTGGGAATCGAATCGAGTCGGGTCTTGCAGTAATAGGGTATGCTGAGCAAGGGCGTCCAGAAGTCCAATCCGGATGAAGTAAGAGGCTCGTCGAAGGAGATGATTGAGTCGATGCCAGAAAGCGTTGCGAGCAGCGGCTTCAAGGGAGGATGACACAACAGCGTGATGCTGAGAGCGCCCTGTTTCTTTAGCACTTTCGCATAACGGCAGAACTGGATCACGTCGCCCAGCCCCGCCTCGAAACAGATCAGCAGGGATTTCCCGGCAAGCGGCTCTCCATTCCATCTCGGCATTTGAAGCTGTCTCGCAAGCGGTGCATACCAGTCGCGCGCTTCGAGCGATTGCCAGCCTTCTTCAAATCTCCCTTGTCTAAGCTGTATATAGCTCAGGTTGAAACGTGCCCTGGCGTAATGTTCATCCAGCATAAGCGCGGTGCGGTAACAGCGTTCGGCTTCATTTTCCCGCTTCATGCAGGCGTAGAGAACGCCCAGGTTGGACCATGCTGCCGGTGAATTTGCATCGAGTTCGATGGCTTTCCTGTATGCGGCCTCGGCTTCGATGAAGCGCTTCTGCCTTGCAAGCAGCGCGCCAAAATTGAGAAGGGTTTGCGGATAGTTCGGATTCAAAGCGATGGCGTGCAGATAATGCATCTCCGATGCCTTGTCTTCATTGCGGATGGCAAGCATCATCGCGAGGTTGGTGTGCGCTTCGGCAAAGTCTGGCTGCAGTTTGACTGCGCCTTCAAAGCAGGCTTCCGCATCAGCGCTCTCGCCCTCTTGCATGTGTTTTATGCCCTTGAAGAAAAGCGCTTCGGCCTTTGTGCGATCGGTGATGGGCATTTTGAAAGGTAAAAGTATTCGGCTCAATGTATAATTATCGGCAGCTGGGGCCGTGGGCGCAATCCGTGGCCGTTGAAAGAATGGCTTGCTGATTAAGGCGGGCCTTTTTTTATGGTGCAGGATAATGAATCAGACAGACATCGATCCGAATGAAGCAACGGATATTTCGCGCGAAGTGAAGCGCCGCCGCACCTTTGCGATCATCTCACACCCCGATGCGGGCAAGACCACGCTGACCGAAAAACTGCTGCTGTTCGGCGGTGCGATCCAGATGGCGGGCACGGTTAAGGCAAGAAAGAGCGGAAGGCATGCGACCTCGGACTGGCTCGATATCGAGAAGCAGCGCGGGATCTCGGTTGCGAGTTCGGTGATGCAGTTCACTTTCGACGATTGCGTGATCAATCTGCTCGACACGCCGGGACACCAGGATTTTTCGGAGGATACCTACCGTGTGCTGACCGCAGTGGATGCCGCAGTGATGGTGGTGGATGCGGCCAAGGGCGTCGAAGAGCAGACCATCAAGCTTCTGGAAGTGTGCCGGTTGCGCAACACGCCCATCATCACTTTCATCAACAAGATGGACCGTGAAGTGAGGGAACCTCTTGAAGTGCTGGACGAGATCGAATCCGTCCTTAAAATCCGTTGCGCTCCTGTGACCTGGCCTATCGGCATGGGCAAGCGCTTTCAGGGCGTCTACCATCTCTTGAATGATCAGGTTCTGCGCTTCTTGCCGGGAGAGGCGAGGGCGGACCAGGAGGTCGAGATATTGAAAGGGGCCGAAATAGACCAGCTGGCCCTGCAATGCCCTGCCGAGATGCAGGCGATGAGGGACGAGACCGAACTCGTGATGGGTGCTGGCGCATCCTTCGATCTGCAGGAATTCCTGCGCGGACAGCAGACACCGGTGTTTTTCGGGTCGGGCGTCAACAACTTTGGCGTTCGCGAAATTCTGCGCGCGCTGGTGGACTGGGCGCCCTCCCCATTGCCGCGCGAGACGGACGTGAGGCAGGTTCTTCCCACGGAGCCCGCATTTACCGGATTCGTTTTCAAGATACAGGCCAACATGGATCCAAACCACAGGGATCGCATCGCATTTTTGCGCGTGTGTTCCGGCCGCTATGCATCGGGCATGAAGGTGAAACATCGCAGGACCGGCAAGGAGATGAAGCTTGCGAATGCGGTGACCTTCATGGCCAACGAACGCACCCGCATGGACGAAGCCTATGCGGGCGACATCATAGGCATACACAACCACGGGCAACTGCAGATAGGTGACGTGCTGACAGAAGGCGAATCCCTGACCTTCAAGGGCATACCCTATTTCGCGCCGGAACTCTTCAGTCGCGCGAGGCTCAAGGATCCGATGAAGGCAAAGCAGCTGCAGAAAGGCTTAAGGCAGCTTGGCGAAGAAGGTGCGGTTCAGGTTTTCGAGCCGCTGGTGGATTCCAATCCGCTGATCGGCGCGGTGGGGCAACTGCAGTTCGAGGTGGTAGAGCACAGGCTGAAGGCGGAATATGGGGTCGATGCGGTGTTCGAGCGCGCAGGCATACATACTGCGCGCTGGGTGACCTGCCAGGATTCCGCGCATCTCAACGAATTCGTCAAGGCAAACCAGGCAAGACTTGCGAAGGACGTGGATGGAAACTATGCTTACCTTGCAGATACAGGCGTAAATCTCAGATTGGCCCAGGAGCGCTGGCCCAAGATACAATTTCACGCGACACGCGAGCACGGTCAGCAGCTGAACTAAGATATGCGGCCGCAGTCTATTCATGACATCTTTGGAGAGGATATGAGATGAAAGCAGCGACCCTTGTCTTGCTGGTGCTGATATCGACCCTGGCGTACGCTTCGGGCGCGCCCTGGTACAGGTGGCGGAATGTTACGGACCGCACCGTGATGTGCTCACAGATCAGGCCTGGTGAAGCATGGGTCCTGTTTCAGGGGCCTTTCATGGAGTCAGGCTGCAAGAAGCCAGGCTACCCGCAGTGACTGCAAGCCTTCCCGCAATGTTCAAATGATATAATCTGCGTCTAACCAAGGTGCTTGTTCAATGTCTGTTGTACTGAATTTCAAATCTCATATCTCCGAATTGTTCTCTCTGGCATTGCGCCAGGTTGCGCCCGATCATGCCGATGTTGCGATCCTGATCGAGCGCCCGAAGCTCGCGTCTCACGGCGATTATGCGTGCAATCTGGCGATGCAGCTTGCAAAGCCCTTGCGGAAATCGCCGCGAGAAATCGCGCAGGCGCTGATTGCAGCGCTGCCCAAGTCCGACGTGATCGGAAAAATCGAGATCGCAGGGGCTGGCTTCATCAATCTGGTGTTGACCGAAGCGGCCAAGCAGCAGATCGTTCATGCCGTGCTGCATGCGGGCGCGGGTTATGGCCACATTCATCTCGGGATGGGGCGTAAGCTTCAGGTTGAATTCGTCTCTGCCAATCCGACGGGGCCGCTGCATGTTGGCCATGGAAGAGGCGCCGCCGTGGGGGATTGCCTTTGCAACGTGCTGCATGCGGCGGGATGGAATGTCACGCGGGAATTTTATTACAACGATGCGGGTGTGCAGATCGACAACCTGATGCGCTCTGTTCAATTGCGCTGCAAGGGGATAACCCCTCAGGATTCTTCATGGCCTGAAGATGGTTATCGCGGAGATTACATCGCGGATGTGGCCAGAGCCTACATGGACAGGGAAACGGTGGAGGCGGACGATCAGCACTTCACGGGAGAAGGTGATCCGGATGACGAGGGGGCAATACGCCGGTTCGCGGTGGCCTATCTGCGCCGCGAGCAGGACCTCGACCTGCGAGCTTTCAATGTCGAATTCGATGTGTTTTCATTGGAATCTCAGCTTTATCGCGACGGGCATGTTGAGAACGTCGTGCAGCAGCTGATCGCGAGCGGCCATACTTATGAGCAGGACAATGCGCTCTGGCTGCGCACAACCGACTTTGGCGACGACAAGGATCGCGTGATGAAGAAGTCGGATGGCGGCTATACCTATTTCGTGCCCGATGTCGCGTATCATCTTGAGAAATGGAAGCGCGGTTTCGTGCGCGTGATCAACGAACAGGGAGCGGATCATCACAGCACGATCACGCGCGTGAGGGCGGGATTGCAGGCGCTCAATGTCGGCATCCCCAAAGGCTGGCCTGAATATGTGCTGCACCAGATGGTCACCGTGCTTAAGAACGGAGAAGAGGTCAAGATATCCAAGCGCGCCGGTAGCTATGTCACGCTGCGTGATCTGATAGACGAAGTGGGCTGCGATGCGACCCGCTATTTTCTCGCCGCGCGCCATCCCGACTCGCAGCTGATCTTCGATATCGACCTTGCAAAATCGAAGAGCAACGACAATCCTGTTTACTACATCCAGTATGCGCATGCGCGCATCTCTACGGTACTCGAGATCTGGGGGGGAGAACGCCTGAGCCTGATCAATGCGGATGTTTCGCTTCTGAATGGGGAATATGAGATCGCACTGCTGCAGCATCTGATCGACTACCCGCAGGTGATAGAGAACGCTGCAATGGATCTGGCGCCGCACCATGTCGCATTTTATCTCAAGGAATTGGCCGCGGCATTTCACAGCTATTATAATGCCTCGCGCTTCCTGGTCGATGATGAGGCGACCAAGTGTGCGCGCCTTGCGCTGATTGCGGCCGCTGCACAGGTGATGAAGAATGGCCTGGCACTGTTGGGAATCAGCGCACCTGAAAAAATGTAATCATTGAGTAGGAAGAATATGAGTAGATCTGCAAGCAACAAACCCGCCGCCAGGAAGGGCGGCAGCTCGATGCTGATGGGAATTCTGCTGGGCATGATGCTGGGCGTTGCGCTGGCGGCAGGCCTCGCATGGTATCTGTTGAAATCGCCAAGCCCCTTTGTCAACAAAGAACAGAATCAGCCTGCAGAAATCATCAGGCCGGATGTGGAGGTGGCAAAGCCTGCACCCGCGCCTGCACCCGTGCCGGCTTCGGGTGTTGAAGATGCCAAACCCAGGTTTGAGTTCTACAAGGTACTGACGGACAAGTCTGATGCGGCTGTTCCAAAGCCGGAAGCTGCAGCACCAGAGCAAGCCAAGGCGGCTCAGGCCAAGCCCCCTTTCAAACCGGTTTATCTGCAGGCGGGCGCATTTTCCAATGCCTCGGATGCCGAAAATCTGAAGGCCATTCTGGCGATGAAGGGTCTGGAGGCCAGCGTGCAAACGGTGACGGTCGAGGGGCATGGACAGATGCATCGCGTTCGGGTCGGCCCTTTTCAGAGCGAAGAAGAACTGAAGAGCGCGCGCAGCACGTTGAAGCAGGGCGGATTCGAAGCAGCCCAGTCTCACTGATTTGTCAGTTTTCCATATATTGAAGGAGATATAGATGAAATCCTGGTTCAAGTTTCTTCTTTTTGCGGTCGCATTCCTGTTTTCCGGCGCCGCCTTTTCTGCAGCACAGCTCGGCACCGATTATTCCATGCTCGCCACACCCCAGCCTGCGAGTGCGAAGAAGATAGAGGTGATGGAGTTCTTCTTCTACGAGTGTCCGCATTGCTATCATCTGCACAACGAGCTGATGAAGTGGGAGAAGACTATGCCCAGCGATGTCGAGATGGTCTATGTGCCGACGATATTCCGCGATTCGACAGAGCCGCTTGCGCGCGCCTACTATGCGCTGGAGGCATTGGGCAAGAGCAAGCAGCTGGAGGATCCGATCTATCAGGCGATACATGTGAAGGACATGGATCTGCATGATCTGAACTCGATCTCGACGTTTGTCGCAAGCCAGGGGGTGGACAAGGCGAAGTTCGTCGCAGCCTACAACTCGTTCACGGTGAACAGCGAAGTCACGCGAGCCAAGCAGATGATACGCAGCTATGGCATCAATGGCACGCCGACGCTGATCGTGGATGGAAGGTATGTGATCACTGGGCTGCAGCCCGCAGCGACTCTGCACGCACTCGATGAAGTGATCGCAATGGTCAGGACCGAACGCAAGGCAAAATCGGCCAGACATTAGAAGTAAAATTTCGGATGCGGGATTCAGTCAACGGCGGGGCATCGGTTATCCCAGAATTCGCTACCCGGCATTCTGATTCCTGTCTTCGTGTGGTGATCACCGGCGCGTCGGACGGTCTTGGGCTGGCGCTTGCGCGCCACTATCTCGGGCGAGGAGCGACAGTTGCAGTCATCGCACGTCGCGCAGAACTGCTGGACGCGCTGTCTTTGGATTTTCCGGGTAGGGTGCACTGCTACCCTCTGGATGTACGCGATGGAGCAGCGCTGGAACGGGCAGCCTCCGATTTTGTATCAAGAGCAGGTCAGCCCGACATCGTCATCGCCAACGCGGGGGTGAGCGTGGGCACGCTGACCGAATATGTCGAGGATGCTCATGCTTTCGAACAGGTGATGGACATTAATGTGCTCGGCATGGTCAAGACTTTTCAGCCTTTTGTGGCTGGGATGCGAAACGCTAGACGCGGCACGCTGGTCGGCATTTCTAGCGTTGCGGGTTTTCGCGGCCTGCCCGGCGCGGGCGCCTATTCTGCCTCCAAGGCGGCCGCGATCGTCTATCTCGAGTCGCTGCGCGTTGAACTGCATCGCAGCGGTGTGAAGGTCGTGACCATCTGTCCGGGATACATCAGGACTGTGATGACGAGCGTCAATCCCTACCCCATGCCTTTCATTCTTGAAGCGGATGAAGCGGCCAGGCGTATCGCCAGTGCCATCCGGAAGCAGAGGGCCCTTGCGGTGGTTCCCTGGCAGATGGGCGTGGCCGGCAGGTTTCTCAAATGGTTGCCCTGCTGGGCGTACGACAGGTTGTTTGCGAATGCGCCCCACAAGCCGCGCGGTTTGCTAGGCTGATTTTTCGGCAGAAACTTGATTTATCTTTTTATTTTTAGTGGCTTGGTTGTATATTTGGCGGGCAAAAAAAATCCCCTGAACCTTGCGGAGCAGGGGAAAACGTCTTAACTATTTAGGGAGAGTTAAGATACCCATTCAGGGGGTGAATGGGTGATAGCTTGCGCTAACTGAAGAGTGAGGCAAGCGGGATTTGAAAAAGTTCACAAAATTTGAAAATATTTTTATGAGCTGATGATTTCGCCGCCTAGGGCTTCCGTCAGGTCGTTCAGCATTTTCGCAAATTCGCCCGTCATCAGTGCAAAATCGAGCTCGAACTGAGCTTCCGCTGATTCGGCTTCAGATTCTTCCTTATGGATGTCCAGGAGCTGCAATTTCTTGATTTGCATCTGTTCTGTCAGCACGAAGGATATGCGGCTGTTCCATGTGAGGCCCAGGCGGGTCGCGCGCTTGCCGGAGCGTATGTGGGCAAGAATTTCTTCCCCTTCCAGCGCATGGTTGGCGTAACGGACCGAAGCGCGGCTGTCGCCCGCTTCGCGCAGTTCCAGTTCGCGGTCTATCGTGAAACCGGGAGGCGGTTGCTGGCCGGCAAGCCAGTCAGTCATCCCAGACATCGGGGAAAGTGCGGTATGCAGCAGTCTGGCTGGCATGTCCTCCAGCGTCTTGTTGAGAAACTCGAGCAACTCTTCTGCGCGCGCAGAAGATGCAGCATGGATGATGAGACGGCCATTTTCCATATCCAGCCATGCATGGGTGGTGCGCTGCAGGGAAAAGGCCTTGGGCAGCAGCTCTTCTGTGATCGCCTCCCTGATTTCCTTGCGTTCACGGCGTCCCACCTTGTAGCCTTGCTGTGCCTCGATATTTTCGATGCGCTCGCTGGCGAAACGGTTGATCACGGAAGCGGGCAGCAATTTCTGTTCGGTTCCCAGTGCGAAGAGGAGCTGATTGTTGAAGGAATGGACCAGGCGGCCATCGCCAGCGCAGGGAATCCAGCCGCGGCTTTGCCGGGTCAATCCGCTACAGGGCAGAAGAGGCTTTGCGGCCAGTTTTTCTTGCAGCGCGTCAGCCGTGATCTTGCGATCTGCCGGAAAATTGTAGATGAGGATATTCTTGAACCACATGGGGGAGTTTCCTGGAAAACTCTGAATTATACAGAGCAAATGCCACGAGGAGGATAGCCGTGGTATGCTCACCGGCAGTCAAGTTGGCGGCTGTTTTCTGATGAGATTCCTTTTCCTGTTTATTCTTTTGATGACCACCTCAGTGCTGGCCGATCAGGACGATGATTTCCTGAAGGCCCGCAATGCCTTCCGCGAAGGAAATGCGCGGCAGTTGGCTGTGCTTGCGGCGCGTCTGAAAGAAACGCCTCTCGAGGTCTATGTCGCCTACTACCAGTTGAGGCTGAATCTGGATACCGCTGATGCAAACAGTGTGCGGGCATTTCTGGCGCGTCCAGAGGATACGCCGCTGATCGACAGGATGCGAGCCGAATGGCTCAAGATGCTGGGCAAGAAGAAGCAATGGGACCTGTTCGACAGCGAGTATCCCAGGCTCAAAAATCCCGACGTCGAGCTGGTTTGCTATGCATTGCAGTCCAGGATGAGGCGCGAACCAGCTGTGCTCAATGAGGCACATGAATTGTGGTTCAGCGCGAAGGACATGCCCGAGAGCTGCAGCGCGCCTTTCGATGCCGCCATTTCATCGGGTGTGATCAGTGAGCAGGACATCTGGAATCGGTTGCGCCTGGCTCTGGAAGCAGGCAATGTGACGCTCGCCAAATCGCTTTCATCAAGGCTCTCCGGAAAATTCGCAATCTCAGCGGTTGCGCTTGATCGCGCGATGAACAATCCTGGACGGTATCTTGAGAGGGCGGGTTACAAAAGCGAGGGACAAAGGATGGTTGCGATGTTCGCCCTGCTGCGGCTGGCTAGGCAGTCACCGGATATTGCGATTGCACGCTGGGAGAAAATCGAGCAACATTTTTCCAAGAAAGAACGCGCCTATTTTTATGGCTGGCTGGCCTATGAGGCGGCGCGCAAGCACGATGCGCGTGCGCTGCATTGGTATGGGCAGACTGAAGATGCAATGCTCAACGACCAGCAACGGGCATGGCGGGTGCGCGCAGCGCTGCGCGCTTTGGATTGGAAGGGTGTTCTGTCGGGCATAGATGCGATGACAGGCGCGCAACAAGGCGAAGCCACCTGGCGTTACTGGAAGGCGCGCGCATTGCAGGCTGTGGGTCGGAATGCCGATGCGTTGAAGATTTTTGTACCCCTGAGCGCGGAATACACTTTCTATGGCGAACTGGCGCGTGAGGAGATATCCGATACGCCGGTCCTGAGCGTCACGCAGCCTGCTTTCCATCCTGACAGGAAGGATGTGGAGGACATGGAAAATCTGCCTGGTGTGCAGCGCGCGATTGCGCTTTATCGGATGGATTTGCGTATCGATGCGTTGCGCGAGTGGAATTGGGCGATAAGGGATTTCAACGATCAGCAGTTGCTGACCGCGGCGGAACTGGCGCGGCGCCATGAAATGTACGACAGGGCGATCAATACGGCCGACAAGACTGTGCTGATGCACGACTTCAGCCTGCGCTACCTTGCACCTTATCGTGCAGTCATGCGTCAGCATATTCAGGAAAACGGTCTGGAAGAGGCATGGGTCTATGGCCTGATGCGCCAGGAGAGCCGGTTTGTTACCTCGGCACGGTCTGGCGTGGGGGCGATGGGGTTGATGCAGGTGATGCCGACGACAGCCCGCTGGATCGCGAGGAAGCTGGGGCTGAAGGATTATCGCAGCGAGCTTCTGCAGCAACTGGATACCAATCTGCTCCTGGGTATGTATTACATGAAAAACATGCTTTCATCACTGGATGGCAGCCCGGTTCTGGCCTCTGCGGCTTACAATGCGGGACCGGGTCGGGCACGCCGCTGGCGCGCGTCTGTGCCCCTGGAAGGCGCGATCTATGTCGAGACGATTCCTTTTGAAGAAACGCGCGATTACGTGAAGAAGGTGATGAACAATACCATGTTTTATGCTGAGGAATTCGGTGCGCCCGAGCGTAGCCTGAAAATGCGCTTGGGAACCATAGGACCGAACTCATCGGACGACAGGGGCAGCCTTGAGTAGAGATGCAAAGATCTACTGCGTGGGCGGTGCGGTAAGGGACCGTTTGCTGGGCGTGCCGGTTGCGGATCGTGACTGGGTCGTGGTGGGAAGCACGGTCGAAGAGATGCAAGCGCTTGGGTTTCAGGCCGTGGGAAGGGATTTTCCGGTATTCCTGCATCCGGTAACGCATGAGGAGTATGCGCTTGCGCGCACCGAGCGCAAGACGGCGGCAGGATACAGAGGATTCGTCGTGCACGCTGCGCCCGATGTGACGCTGGAACAGGATCTGCTGCGTCGCGACTTCACAATCAACGCGATGGCCGAAGATGCGGCGGGAAACCTGATCGATCCCTATCATGGCGAGGAAGATCTTCGCGCAGGCATACTGCGCCATGTGAGCCCGGCATTCAGCGAGGATCCGGTGCGCATATTGCGCGCCGCGAGATTCGCTGCGCGTTTCGGCTTTTGCGTCGCTCCTGAAACTCAGGCGCTCATGCGCGAGATGGTGGAAAACGGCGAAGTGGATGCGCTCGTGCCTGAACGGGTCTGGCAGGAGCTCTCGCGCGGCCTGATGGAGAAGAAGCCTTCACGGTTTTTCGAGACGTTGCGCGGCTGCGGAGCATTGCAAAAAATTCTGCCGGAGGTGGACGCGCTGTTCGGCGTTCCGCAGCCCGAGAAATATCATCCCGAAATTGACTGCGGCATACATACCATGCTGGTGGTGGACGATGCGGCGAAATGCGGTTATCCGCTCGAGGTGCGGTATGCTGCGCTGACGCATGATCTGGGCAAGGCGACCACGCCTGTGGATATTTTGCCTCGCCATGTCGGGCACGAGATGCGCGGCGTCGATCTCGCAAAAAAACTGTCGGAACGCGTGCGCGCAAGCGGCGAATGCCGCGATCTGGCAATCCTTGCAGCGCGCTATCACGGCGATATACACAGGGCCAAGGAGCTGCGCAGCGAGACCATTGCCAGGTTGTTTCAGTCCACGGATGCATGGCGGCGCCCTCAGAGGTTCGAGCATCTCCTGCAGGCCTGTGCTTCCGATGCGCGAGGGCGGTGGGGACACGAGCAGGACGATTATCCCCAGGCTGATTATCTGCTGAGATTGCTGTCGACTGCGCGCGCAGTGGATGCGGGCGAAATTGCGCGCTCATGCCAGGATGGCGGTAAAATCGCAGATGCGGTGCAAAAAGCGCGCATCGGTGCAATTGAAAGTGAACAGAAAAGGATGAAAAATGCGTAAGGGAATGTGGTTGGTTTTTTTTGCAATGCTGCCATGCGCAGCGGTCGCGGAAGAGCAGAGCGTGGTGACCAGGCAGGAGAGAGATGCCAAGATAGATCAGGCATTCAATGCACTGGATACGGACAAGTCCGGTACCCTTTCAAGAAAGGAGATCGAACAGAATGCCCCCGCGTTGCTGGACAGCTTTGAACGGATGGACACCAACCACGACGGGGTCATATCGCGCAAGGAATTCAAAAGGGAGATACTCGAGGTTGCAAGAAAACAGCTGCAATTCAGGGAAAATCTCGCCAGGGCTGACAAGGACAAGAACGGCATGCTTTCGCGCGAAGAGGCTAAGGCATTGCCCAATATCAGCGCACATTTCGACGAGATCGACGCCAATCACGATGGCGAGCTGACGCTCAAGGAAATATCCGATTACGTGCGCACGCATGCAAATCAGATGCATGAAAAGAAGCCCAGGACAGATCCTTAAAGCAGTCGCGTCAAGTCGCCGCAGGAAAATCCGGACAGCTGAATGTCGAGCTTCTTGCTCAATGCGAGCACCTTGAAGAGCTCACCCATTTCCGCATGGCTTGTGAGCTTCTGCAGCTGTGCTGACAGAGGCAGATAGGCCTTGAGGTCTTCGGGTGAAGTGCCGCTGAGCAATTCGGTGATGCCGCTGTTGATCAGGAAGAAGGCCTGATTGGTATAGCCTGCCACTTCCAGCCCGGCATCGATGCCGCATTCGGCGATATCGGTGAAGTTGACATGCGCGGTGATGTCCTGGAGCCCAGGCAAATAGAACGGGTTGTCGTGCGCGCGGTGGCGATAGTGGCACATCAGCGTGCCTGCCGTGCGTTGCGGGTGGTAGAACTCGCGCGCGCCAAAGCCGTAGTCGATGAAGACTATCGCGCCCTGCTGCAATGAGTGCGCGAGGCTGTTGACGAGCCCTCTGGCAGCAAGGCAGATTTCGCTGACATAGTCTTCTGCCTCTATATTGATATCCCTTGCCGTCTGCAGCAGATCGCCCTGGCCGATATCGCTCGGCTGCCATGCGAATCCCGTTTCATGCTGCGTGACGCCAAGCTCGCTTATCCTGCCTTGCTGCCAGCGCACGCGATGAACCGGCAGCGCATCGAGCACCTCGTTGGCAACGATGGAGCCGCTGAAATTTTCAGGCAGGCGGTCCAGCCAGTGCACGCGATTCAGCAGGTGCGGGAGTTTTTGCAAAAGAAGGTTTTTCTGGCGTTCTCGCAGATCTGCGCTGACTTCCAGGATGCTGTAGCTTTCCGGCAGGCATCCCAGGTTTTCCAGTTCCTTCAGCATGTCATGAGCAAGCTTCCCGCTGCCTGCGCCCAGTTCCAGTATGTGCGGCGCGCTGGCCGAGGTTATTTCTGCGACCTGCTTTGCCAGGGTGCGACCGAAAAGAGGCGAGAGTTCGGGTGCGGTCACGAAATCGCCCGCCTCGCCGAACTTGTGCGTGCCCGCGGTGTAATAGCCCAGGCCTGGCGCATACAGGGCCAGTTCCATGTAGCGTGAGAATGATATCCAGCCGCTGTTTGCGGTGATTTCTTCGCGGATACGCTTCGCCATGCGATCGCTATGCAGTATGGCTTCAGGGGCGGGAGCGGGAAGTGGGGATGTGTCGAGCATGTCGGTTATAATTCGCAAGATCGTCAAGTTTAATGGAGGATGCAGTGTCAGGCAAAGTGATGTTGGTGACAGGAGGCGGCAGAAGGGTAGGGGCTGCAATATGTCGTCGTTTGCATGCGGCAGGTGCCGACATTGCGCTGCATTACCGCAGCTCCTCGGAAGAGGCGCTGGCCTTGCAGCAGGAGCTCAACGACAAGCGCGAAGGAAGTACAGCCGTCTTTCAGGCTGATCTGCTCGATCTGGATGCCTTGCCTCGGCTGGTCGAACAGGTCGTTGCGCGCTTCGGCAGGCTGGATGGGGTGGTCAACAATGCATCCAGCTTCTATCCGACGCCACTGGCTGAGGTCAATGAGCATCACTGGCACGATCTGCTCGGCACGAATCTGCGCGCCCCGCTGTTTCTTGCTCAGGCTGCCGCTGCTGAACTGCGCCGTCGCCACGGCTGCATAATCAATATCGTCGACATCCATGCAGAGCGCCCCATGCACGGCCATCTGTTATACAGCGTGGCTAAGGCGGGGCTGGTTGCGCTGACCCGTTCTCTGGCCCAGGAGATGGCGCCACAGGTGCGCGTCAATGCGGTTGCTCCAGGCGTGATCATCTGGCCCGAGGGCGAGGGTTGGGCGGATGATGAGGAGAGGCGCAGGATTATCGCGCATACCTTGCTCAAGCGCGAAGGTGAACCTGACGATATCGCAAGGACGATCGTCTTTCTGGCGCAGGATGCGCCATACATCACCGGACAGGTCATCGCCGTCGACGGCGGAAGAAGCGTCAACCTTTAGGAATTCGTATGAACGCAATCGCGCAACCCGTCCATTTGGACCACTCGGGCAATTTCAACAGGCTCAAGGGAAGGCTGGAACATCTTGTGGGCAAGGCCATCTTCGATTTCAACATGATAGAGGAGGGTGATGTCGTGATGGTATGTCTTTCAGGAGGCAAGGATTCCTACACACTCCTGGATATCCTGCTCACATTGAAGAAACGCGCGCCCATCGATTTTCGCATCATTGCGATGAACCTCGATCAGAAGCAGCCGGGTTTTCCTGCCGACGTTCTGCCAAATTACCTTGCGAGGCTCGGGGTCGAGTATCACATCGAGACCCAGGACACCTATTCCATCGTCAAGGAAAAAATACCCGAAGGCAAGACCACATGCTCACTCTGTTCGCGCCTGCGGCGCGGCATCATCTACAAGGTGGCTGGAGAGTTGGGCGCGAACAAGATCGCGCTCGGGCATCACCGAGACGACATGATAGAAACGCTGTTTTTGAATCTCTTCTTTGCGGGAAAGCTCAAGGCAATGCCGCCCAAGCTTGTCACTGACAAGGGTGATCATATTGTGATTCGCCCCCTGGCTTACTGTGCGGAAAAGGATATCGCCCGCTATGCGCGCGGCATGCAGTTTCCCATCATTCCATGCAATCTCTGCGGCTCGCAGGAGAATCTGCAGCGCCAGAACATCAAGGAAATGCTGCACAACTGGGAAAGGCAATATCCGGGGCGCAGTCAGTCAATTTTCACTGCGATGCAAAATGTCGTGCCATCTCATCTGATGGACGGCGAACGGTTCGATTTCAGGAATATGCTGCTTGGGCAGCAAGTCATGGAAGGCGATACCGCATTCGACGAGGCCTGATGCACAGGCAATCCGGGTTATTAAAAGTGTATATTTAATAATTAAATTCCTATATGCGAATTTTCTTTTTTGGCATAAGATTGCATGATTAATTTGGAGGGTTATAGCCCTTCTTAATATTTTGGTACGGGCTCGTTTAGGGAGGGTTTGATGGCGTTTGGATTAAGGCTGATGGGCTGGTTTGGCGTTGTACTTCCGGCGATTTTGTTGAACACGGCCTTTGCCGATACTCAGAATGATCAGGTCAAGCGGGGCGAGTATCTCGCTCATCTCGGCGATTGCGTTGCATGCCATACGGCCAAGGGCGGCAAGACCATGGCGGGCGGCCTGGGTCTGAAGACGCCTTTCGGCACCGTATATTCCACCAACATCACGCCGGATGCAAAAACCGGAATCGGCGGTTATACCTTCGAGCAGTTCGATCGCGCGATGCGCAAGGGTGTGGCTGAAGACGGCCACAATCTCTATCCTGCGATGCCCTATCCTTCCTTTGCGAAGACCTCTGCGGACGACATGCGCGCGCTTTACGCCTACATCATGCATGGCGTTGAGCCGGTGAGTCAGCCGAACAAGGAAAACGACATGATGTGGCCGTTCAGCATGCGCTTCGGCCTGAAAATCTGGAATCTGGTTTTCCTCGATGACACGCCCTTCAAGGCCGATTCTCAGAAATCTGCTCAATGGAACCGCGGCGCTTACATCGTGCAGGGGCTGGGCCACTGCGGTTCATGCCATACCCCGCGCGGTATTGCCTTCCAGGAAAAGACCATGAGCCAGGACGGCGGCGATGGAAAATACTTCCTGACGGGCGCGACGGTTGAAGGATGGCATGCGGTCAATCTGCGCAACCAGTGGTCTGGCCCGGAGCTTGCCCAGTTTTTGAAGACAGGCTACAACAGTCATGCGACAGCTTATGGCACGATGACCGAAGTGGTGCATTTCAGCACACAGAATTTCACTGACGGCGATCTCGCTGCGATGGGCGAATATATCAGTTCGCTAACACCCGGTTCCGAGTCGGAGGCCTTGAAGCCGAAGGGCGCGGTGCTGGCGAAGGATGATGAACTGTACAAGACGCGTGGCGGTCTGGGTTATGTGCAGTTCTGTTCCACCTGTCACCAGATGGATGGCAGAGGGATACAGAAGATCTTCCCTCCGTTGGCTGACAATTCTTCCGTTCAGTCCAAGGATCCGACCTCCGTCATCCATGTGGTGTTAAGCGGATGGATGTCGCCTGAAACCCAGTCTGCAAAGCGCGCCTTCGGCATGCCCAGCTATCGCAGTCTGAACGACAAGGAACTCGCGGAGATCGTGACTTTCGTGCGCACCAAGTGGGGAAATCAGGGAGAGCCTGTGACTGCGGATCAGATCAAGAAGGTGCGCGATGAGATCGAGTTGAAGCCCGTCGAGCCTTCCAAATTCGCCGCTCCCCGCTTTGCGGACATGCTAAGCAAAGCGAATGCGGACCAGCTGATATACGGCATGCGGCTCATGTATCAGACGAAGAAGATGCTGCCTGACAATGTGGGCGATGTGCTTAACTGCAACAGCTGCCATCTGGCTGGGGGTTCGGTGGCTCATGCCGCGCCCTATGTTGGGCTTTCTGCTATGTTCCCTTCCTATAATCCTCGCGCCGGCAAGGTGATCGATTTCAAGGACAGGGTCAACGGCTGCATGAGGCGCTCTATGAACGGCAAGGTGCTGGACAAGGATTCCAAGGAAATGATTGCGATGATCGCGTTCATGGATAACATGAAGGGTGATGCCCAGAAGGACAAACCCATTCCCGGGCGCGGTGTGGGCAAGATCAGCCAGAGCATCCTTCCCAATGTCGAAAACGGCAAGAAGGTGTACAAGGATCAGTGTGCGGTCTGCCACGGCGACAATGGCGAAGGGATGAAGCGGGCAGACGGCAGCTTCGTGTTCCCGCCGCTTTGGGGAGACCAGTCCTTCAATGTCGGCGCAGGTATTGCGAAGACCTATACGGGGGCTGCGTTTGCAAAGAGCAACATGCCTATGGCCAACACGATGAACTTCCCTCTGGGACAGGGCGGTTTGACTGATCAGGAGGCGGTCGATGTCGGCGAGTATTTCACGCACATGCCCCGTCCGGATTTTTCGGACAAGGTTCACGACTGGCCGAATGGTGGAAAGCCCAAGGATTCAAGGTACTGATGTCTTTAATGAATTGCAGGTTTGATAAACGAAGGAGAAATTCATGATGTTGTTGAAGTCGAAATTTAAAGGGCTGCTTTTTGCCTGCGCGGCGATTGCGTTTACATGCGCGGCCCATGCAGCAGACAATGAGCTTGGCGTATACCCTCCCTGGAGCCGCGGTGCAAACAATCCGACTCTGGACAAAGGGATGGATTTCACAGTTCCTGAAGTCGACAACTTGCCCGACTTCCACGGCAATCTGACGGACCACAAGCTGGCGGTCTTTGTCGGCGGTAACTATTTCTTTGCGATGGCGCCGCTGGTGGCGGAGTTCGAGAAGCAGAACCCAGAATACAAGGGCAAGATCTATTACGAGACGATTCCTCCCGGCTTGGTTGCGAAGCAAATCCAGATGGGCGGCACGATCACCGTGGGCAACATGACCTGGACCGTGCAGGCTGACGTGTATGCGGCCGGCCTGAAGAGAGTCGAAAGCATGCTGAAGGAAGGCTATGTGAATGCGCCCATCGTGACCTATGCGACCAATACGCTGACCATCATGGTGCCCAAGGGAAATCCTGCGCATATCAGGAGCCTGAACGATCTCGGCAAGCCAGGCGTGCGTCTCGTGATGCCCAACCCCGAGTTCGAAGGGATAGGGCGCCAGATCAAGGCCAGTCTGAACAAGGCGGGTGGGGCGGAACTCGTAAAGGCTGTTTACGAGACGAAAGTCAAGAATGGCGAGACGCTGCTCACCCACATCCATCACCGTCAGTCTCCGCTCTATCTGATGCAGGGCAAGGCTGATGCAGGCGTGACATGGCAGTCCGAGGCGATCTTTGAAGAAAAGGTGGGGAATCCGATCAGCCATGTGGCGATTCCTGACGAGCAGAATGCAACAGGAATCTATGCCGCGGCAGTGGTGAAGGGCGCGAAGAATCCGGGGGGTGCAAAGAAATGGGTAGACTTCCTGAACTCGCCTTCAGGGCTCGCCGTTTTCGAGCAGTATGGATTCAAGGCAGTGAAAAAGTAGTAGGTAGCAGTTCTGAATCAGCCGTAACTTTACAACCAGGAGATCACCATGCAACTGTATAAAAAACTCGCACTTACCGTTCTCGCTTCTTCCTTGGGGTTTGTAGCGCTTCCCTCCTTCGCCGCAGATGCTGGTGCTGAAGCTGCAAGCAACTACGTCAAGCCCAACATCCAGCATGAGTCCTATGGCGTGCTGAAGGTTGTCGTGCCTATCACGACCGACGACAAGGGTGTGCAGGGCATGAAGATGCGCAACATCGCCAACGGCCTGAAGGCGGTCGACGAGTGGAAGGGCAAGTTCGAGGTGACAGTTGTGCTGTATGCCAAGGGTCTGACACTTTTGAAGAACCCGGACGAGAAAGTGCAGAAGCAGATCGACATGCTGAGAAGCAAGGGCGTGCATTTCGAAGTGTGCAACAACTCTCTGGCAGAACAGGGCATTGATTTCCACACGCTCTACAATGTGACGGATGCAGACATCGTTCCTTCCGGCTTCGCGGAAGTTGCCTACCTGCAGGCCAAGAAGCACTTCGTCGTAGATCCGATGAACTGAGTTTTAAAGATTTAGAAAAAAGGGCTTGGGCGCCCTTTTTGTTTTGGTGCGCCCAGCATGGGCGCACTCTTGTGGGTGCAAGTCCCGCCGCGAGTTGATCACGACGAACGAAGCGAAGCAACTGCATGAGGGCGACCGAGTGTGGGGAGGAAGCGTGGAGCGAAACTGCGAGCCGATGAACAAGAACTGGATAGAAGGTGTTGCCGAGCAGGGCGAGCGGGCTAGAAGCCGCAAAGCTTTCGTGATCAAGGCGAGGCGGTGTAGATCCGGGGGGTGTGCAGTGAAGGAGTGTTCTTGCCTGGGGAGATCTCGCCTTTTTCCCGAAAGGGCGACGGTAGTAAGCCGGAGCGAGAAGTCAGCAGAGGCCGTGTGGGAGGGGAACGGTCAGGTTATCTGACCGCCCCTATCCCGGATCTGAGCAAGTTGCTACGGGGTGATTTCGGAATATCCAGACTGCTCGAAGTCAACAATCGCGCCGATTCCCGATGCGACCACGCGCGCAAATGGCATGATGTCATCAGGCTGATATCCCATCAGCTTCATCGCGACGCCGCATTCGTACATCTTGACGCCATCTTTCTGCAGCGCTTCTATGATTGCGCGGCTGGGGTTTCCCTTCTCATGCGGAATCCTGGATTTCGCGTCATATGCATTGTCGGTCAGCAGGAACTGCGAGCCTGCGGCTCTGAACACCATGACGATCACGTAATCCTGTCCTGGCTTCATCCCGAGTGCGGCATACTGGTCATGAAGGTTTTTGGCGGCCATCACCTGACGGCTTATGCCGTTCATCTGCATCACGCCCGCATCATTGATCTGGATCACCACTTTGATGCCCGTTCTGTGGGCGATCTGCAAGGGAGGCAGCGTGTTTTCAGCATCGGCCCAGGCTGATCCCTGTAGAAGTGCTACAACCGCGAAGGCGGCCAGTCCGAATTTTCTTCTCATGATACGGTTCCCGTTGTTCAAGGTAGAAAGATGCGATTCTATAGCAAGCGGATCGCAAGCTTCATTAATTGGCAAACTCACATGTTTCAACCGCCCGGTGCGGACCCGCATGCCGGGTGGTGTGGCAGGGGCGTAGTCACTATGGCTGCACCCTATGCCGATAAAGACTTAGAACGCAAACACCGCCCAGATGTCAAACTGGTTGCCGATTGAATTGGCAATCGACTGGGCCAATGTGCGTTGAGGACCAGCAGGTATCGCTCCCGGATTGGGAATGCCAAGGGATCTGCTGATGTAATCCACGACGATCTTGTTCATCGGTGTCATGTGGTACACGGCTTCAATCGCCGAATCTTTGAAAATCCTTTCCTGATCAGCCAGGTTGGGCAGGCGGTCGTAGTAATCGTAGCGTGCGACCAGTTCCCAGTTCTTGTCCAGGAAGTAGCCGGCGGATGCGGAATAGCCGTTTGCCTTGTTCTGGCTGCCGATATAAACAAGCTCGTTGGTCAGTTGAGATGCTGCGCCTGCAAAGGTGTTGAATACGGCCGGTGCGACGATGTTGCCGCTGCCTTCGAAATATTCGGCCTTTACATCGACCGCTCCGTGCTGCATGTATCCATCCCTGAAAGTCATGCCGAAGCCGTCGCGCTTCATCGTGCTTTCCACGCCCATGACGGATGGGTGGGCCTGCTGTGCCCAGACGAAGCCGGTCAGATCGTTCCTGAAGAACCGCTTGCAGTAATCGCACGACTTGATCGTCTCTGGGTCATCCAGGAGGTATGAGGCCTGCAGCCTTCCTGCAACGATGGGTCCGTTCGAAGTGCCCTGATCGAAAAGGCGGCCGTAGTCGGCCAGCATCAGGCCGTAAGCAACTTCGGTATGCTGAGTGACCATGAACCAGTTTTCAGCCTGTACACCAGGATAGCGGAATCCGTTGTTTCCCGAGACGTTTGCCGCAGGTACGGCGTAAGGCGTACCTGTATTGATGCCGTGAGCTATTTGCGTATAGGCGACAGAAGGGTTGTAAAAGGTGGGCTGCATCAGCTGGGTGATGCCTGTTGGAAACATGTCCAGCAGGTTGAAGGCCATGAAGCCTTCCATTGCGCCTTCGGGACCTGGGGCGCGGATGTTGCCGACTTCGAGGCGCACCCCGGGGATGTAGTTGCTGAACACCACGTTCGCATCGATGAGCCTTGGCGAATAGCTTCCGAAAGAGTAATCGTAGGCATTCTGGCCAGCCTCAACGCCGACATAGTAGGAGATGTCGGGATTGATGCTGCCGCGTTCGAAAAGGCGCAGACGCTGCACGAACAGATCCGAGGTCTGATTGGAAGTTGGCTGGACCATATTAAACTTGGGGATCTGGTTGTTGGATGCCGCCAGATTCGAGCTCGTGTAGTCCGTGTATAGCGGTTCTACAAAGCCGATGAATTTTCCACTGCCCCATTCAGGCAATGAAATAGTCTGTATGTCGAACCAGTTTGCGGCGTTTGCTGCAGGTAAAACCAGTGCCATGGACGCACAAAGTGCGAATCTTGTGAACTTCTTCATTTACTTCCCCCTGATTATGTCTTTTTGATTTTTATTTTTGTTGTGGAATTTATTTAAGAAACTTCAAGCGCTTCAGTTTCAGGATGTCTTGCTCGTCTTGCAGTCCTCCTCGTAAAAGATGGCATTGATTCGATGGATCGCTTCGAGGGCGCACCACGAGTCAGTTTGGGCGCCCAATTATCAGTTAAGACGGATTAACTGTATGAATTATTCCATCAGCAGGGAAGTTTTTCCAGCGAATTGAATATTAATTATTTCTTATATACAATGGGTTGCAAGCTGGAAGTTGAGCTCTTGGGGGCTTCCGAGGTTATTTTGCGGAAGCGGAAAGCTGGCTGTCGATCTGATCCAGCGGCATGGTGCCAGCTTGTAAAGTGCCATCCTCGAACAGCATCGTGGGTGTTGCGCTGACATGCAATTGGTTGGCGAGCTTTGCAACCTTGCCGAAGACGCTCGTGTCGCAAGTTGTTCCCGGCTCGGGATCTATTCCGTTAAGCATGTGGTTTTCCCAGGTTTTGAGCCTGTCACTGGTGCACCACAGCGTCTTTGCCAGCTTGTCCGAGCCTGGCAGGATGGGATAGACAAAGAAATAGACGGTCGTATTCTTGAGATTGACCATTTCCTTTTCCAGTTTCTTGCAGTAGACGCAGTTGGGGTCGGTGAATATGGCCAGTCTTCTGCTGCCATTCCCTTTGACCATTTTGATCGCGAGATCGAGCGGCAGTTTTGAAAAAGCGGAGGGATAGAGCTGTTTCTCCCTGGCCTTGGTGATGTCCTGCATGCTATGCATGTCTATGATGTCGCCAGAGAAAAGGTAGGTCATCTTTTCGTTGGTATAAACAATCTGATTGTCAAATACGACTTCATACAGGCCGGGGTAAGGCGTTTTACTTACGCTGATAAGCGTTGCATAGGGAAATTTTTTCTTCATCGCGCTGCTGATTTCGGCTTCCCCTGCGTATGCGGCGTGAGCCGAAAAAAGCAGAAGCATCAAGGCATGAATGATAATTTTCATTTTTTCCCCCGTGGCAAACTTGCGGGATGGTTGTCTGCAGTCGCGGCGCTGTAGAAAAATTCCAGTTGATAGCCTATGGGCCTAAGCGTTCCGGTGTAAAGCGGCAGCTTGATGCTGACTTCATGATTTGCGCCGAAGCCAGCCTTTTCGTTCTCGTTGGCGGGCAGATATTCCACGGGCGCAAACAATCTGCGCGCGAGCGGCTTGTCCTGGTTGTCGCTCAGGGTAAGCGAAAGGCTGGGAAATGCCTGACTGAAGCTTGCACGATTGCGCAACAGGGCATTGAGGGTGATCTGATTTTCATGCGCAGGGTCGGCATCGAGGCCGGATGACTCGATGCTGATTAGAGCCGATTTCTGCGGATATGGCACGCTGCAGTTCAGCATCTGGCAGTAGGTTGACAGTGCTGGCTTCAATGGAGGGAAGCGAGCGGCAATATCGATGCGCAGAAAGTAGACTGATTGCGCAAAGAGAATCAGGGTTGCGATGATGGAGCCTGCGGCCCATGGCCAGATGCGAGGCCTCACGAAAACTTCGGCCCCGCCCTCGTCCTCGTCCTCGTCTGCATCGATATGGTCTGTGTCCGTCTGTTCGGCAATTGTCAGGTGTTCGACATAATGCGCATGACTGTCAGGCAGATCAGCTTCCGCCGGATGCACAAACGGCTCCGGGACAGATTCCGGCTTTACATCTGGCTCGACTTCGGCAGAGGGTGTCGGGATTTCTGGTTCGGGGATGCCGGAAAAGGCATGGTGTTCGATGGCGACGGCATCGGGGCGCGTCTCGATGCTGGTATTATCCGCAGGCAGTTCGTCTATCGGCAGCGCAAGCTGAGGGCTTGGCGCATCGGGAATGAAGCCTGGGCGCGCATCGAATGCCTGCATGCAGTGGCCGCAGCGCACCATGCCCTGATGTGCGGTGAGTTGCGCTTCGGATATGTTGAAACGCGTGCTGCAGTGGGGGCATAGTGTCGTGCCGTTCATCTTGACTCAGCGCTTTCGCCCGCAAAGGCGTGACCAGCCTTCTTCGAAGACGGGTGCATCAAATTCGAACCACTGCCGATAGAGGTTCATGAGATCTTCAGCCTGTGCTTCGAGTATGCCGGACAGCACGATTTGTCCGCCGGTTTTTGTGGCGTCTGCCAGCAGCGGTGCCAATAGACGCAGTGGGTTGGTCAGGATGTTGGCGATGACCAGATCGTATTTTTTCTTGGGTGCCGCATCCGGGAGAAAAAACATGGCGTTTTCGACGCAGTTGGCCCTTGCATTGTCCTGGCTTGATGCGACAGCCTGATTGTCCAGATCCACGCCTGTGGCAGCGGATGCGCCGAGTTTCAGCGCCGCGATGGCAAGGATGCCCGAACCGCAGCCATAGTCCAGAACGGACAGGCTTTCTTGCATGTGCTCATCCAGCCAGCGCAAACAAAGGCGGGTGGTTGGATGGCTGCCTGTGCCGAAGGCAAGTCCGGGGTCGAGCATGATGTTGATCGCTGAAGAGTCCGAAGGCTCATGCCATGACGGCACGATCCACAATCTCCTGGATATTTGTATCGGTTCGAATTGCGATTGAGTCAGACGCACCCAGTCGTTGTTGGGCAGCGATTCGAGGCGGTAAGCGGGCGCAGGTGCAAGCCCGATAGCGGAGGCTGCTTTCTGCAGGATGCCTGTGGCATCTGCATCGGCATCGAAGAGCGCGCAAACGCGATTGTGGCGCCACAATCCGGGCGCAGGCTCTCCCGGTTCCCCGAAGATCGGTTCTTCATCGGGCGTGTCTGCATCGGCATCGAGCAGATCGACAGACAGCGCTCCGCCTTCCAGCAAAGCATCGCCCAGGAGTTCGGCATGCTGCGCGTCCGTATCAACGATGAGCGACTGCCATGCCATTACTTTTCCTTGTTGCGTTTGGCCAGGCGTTCTTCAAGATAATGTATGCTTGTGCCGCCTCCCATGAAAGCCGCATCGAGCAGAAGTTCGCGATGCAACGGGATGTTGGTCTCTATGCCTTCTACAGCCATTTCCGACAACGCGGTGCGCATCCTTGCCATCGCCTGCTCTCGGGTATCGCCATAAGCGATGACCTTGCCTACCATCGAATCGTAATGCTGGGGCACATAATAATTGTTGTATGCATGAGAATCGACCCGGATGCCAGGCCCGCCAGGTGCGTGCCAGGATGTGATGCGTCCGGGCGATGGTGTGAATTTGTAGGGGTGTTCGGCGTTGATGCGGCATTCGATTGCGTGTCCTTTCAGCTGGACATCGCGCTGGCGGATCGTGAGTTTCTCCCCGGCTGCGATGAGGATCTGCTGGCGTACGATGTCTATGCCGGTGATCATTTCCGTCACAGGGTGTTCCACCTGAACGCGCGTATTCATCTCGATGAAGAAAAACTCTCCATTCTCGTAGAGAAATTCAAAGGTGCCGGCACCGCGATAACCGATTTTGCGGCATGCTTCTGCACAGCGTTCGCCTATCTTGTTGCGCAGACGTGCGTTGAGCAGCGGCGCTGGCGCTTCCTCGATGATCTTCTGATTTCTGCGCTGCATCGAACAGTCGCGCTCTCCGAGAAAGATGGCATTTCCGTGCTGGTCGGCCAGTATCTGAAACTCGATGTGCCGCGGGTTTTCCAGATACTTCTCCATGTATACCATGGGGTTGTTGAAGGCGGCCTGCGCTTCGGAGCGGGTCATGGTGACCGCGCCCAGCAGCGCTGCTTCGGTATGAACGACGCGCATGCCGCGCCCGCCACCGCCGCCAGCGGCCTTGATGATGACAGGATAGCCGATGCTGCGGGCAATCTTGATGATTTCTGCGGGATTGTCAGGCAATGCGCCTTCCGCGCCGGGGACGCAGGGTACGCCGGCCTTTCTCATCGCGATCTTGGCACTCACCTTGTCGCCCATCAGACGTATCGTCTCGGCTTTCGGGCCGATGAACACGAAACCGCACTTTTCCACGCGTTCGGAAAAATCCGCGTTCTCTGAAAGAAATCCATAGCCAGGGTGAATTGCCTGCGCATCTGTGACTTCCGCTGCGCTGATGATGGCAGGTATGTTCAGATAGCTCAGACTGGAGGGCGCCGGGCCTATGCAAACCGATTCGTCAGCTAGTTTCACATACTTGGCGTCGGCGTCTGCCTCCGAGTGCACGACGACGGTCTTGATGCCCATTTCGCGGCAGGCGCGCTGTATGCGCAACGCGATTTCCCCGCGGTTGGCAATCAGTATCTTCTCAAACATCGTTTTACCCTATTACGAACAGCGGTTGACCGAATTCCACGGGCTGGCCGTTCTCGACGAGTATGGCCTTGATGACGCCGCTGTGATCGGCGTCAATTTCATTGAGCAGTTTCATGGCTTCTATGATGCAAAGCGTATCGCCTGTGCTTACACTCTGGCCAATGTCCACAAATTGTCTAGCACCTGGAGAAGGGGAGCGGTAGAAGGTGCCGACCATGGGCGATTTCACGATATGCCCTTCCTGCGCCGCAGGCGTGACTGGTGCAGTTGCTGCTGCAGGTTCGCTGATAGCGACAGGGGCCGCAACGACAGAAGCGGGTGGTAGGGTCGGCTGGGCATGCTGGAAAGATGCGGCAGTACGTGTGATGCGCACGCGTTCCTCGCCCTCGCTGATTTCCAGTTCGGCAATGCCGGATGCTTCGACCAGTTCGATCAGCGTCTTTAGTTTGCGTAAATCCATAATAATTCTCCTTGCTTAATAGTCCAGCGCATATTGCACTGCAAATTCGTATCCTGATGCGCCCAGGCCACCTATTACACCGATGGCGAGATCGGAGAAGTAGGATGTGCGACGGAATGCCTCGCGCGCATGCACGTTGGACAGATGCACTTCGATGAACGGGATAGACACAGCAGCCAGCGCATCGCGCAACGCAACGCTGGTATGAGTAAAGGCGGCAGGATTGATCACAATGAACTGCGTTCCATCGGTTCTGGCCTGATGAATGCGTTCTATCAGGTCTGCTTCAGCATTGCTTTGAAAACACGACAAAGTTGCCCCATTTTTACCGGCTAATGTGACTAACTTTGCATCAATTTCCTCTAAAGTGGTGCTCCCGTAAACTTCGGGCTCGCGGCTGCCGAGAAGGTTTAGGTTGGGGCCGTGCAATACGAGTATGGCTTTCATGTGCGCAGTTTGCCGCAAATTAGGGGTAATTGTCTACATTTTTGAATCATAACCCGACTTGCTGCAATGTGGATTGGAAATGTGCAGTGTCCTGAATACCCACCAGGCGGGAACCGTTCATTTCATGGCCATTTGCATCGAAAAACATGATGCCTGGCGGACCGTAAAGACCAAATTTTTTCAGCAATTCCTTGTCATCCTGGTTGTTTTTGGTTACATCGGCCTGCAGAAGAACGGCAGATTTGAGTTTTTCCTGTACAGCCGGGTCTGAGAGGGTGAAGCGTTCCATCTCCTTGCAGGATATGCACCAGTCTGCATAGAAATCCAGCATCACGATCTTTCCTTTCGATTCTTGCAGCTTTTGATCAAGTTCTGCAAGGTTCTTTATCCGTGTGAACATGGAGGTGGGCGTTGCTTGCGCCTTGTTTACATTACCAAGAGGATGCAGCAGGTCTCGGGCCCCGGACAGGGCGCCGATCAGATAGGCTATGCCCAGAAGCAGCGCCAGAAGACCGACTCCTTTCATCAGTTTGTGGCTACCCTTGGCATTGTGAGGCAGCGCATCCAGCGCATAGAGGTAGATGGAAGAAAGGACCAGCAGTATGCTCCAGAGCAGCATTTGCGTGCTCATCGGCAGCAAAGGCTGAATGATCCAGATGGCCAGCGCAAGGAGCAGCACGCCGAAGAAGCGTTTGACCCCGTCCATCCATGCACCGGCTTTGGGAAGAAGTGCGCCTGCAGAAGTGCCTATCAGCAAAAGTGGTGCACCCATTCCCAGGGCCAGAGTGAAGAGCGCAACGCCGCCTAGAGTCGCATCGTGCGTCTGGCCAATATAGAGCAGTGCGCCAGCTAATGGCGCTGCGACGCATGGGCCCATGATGACAGCAGAAAGTGCGCCCATCGCGAATACGCCAGAAATGTGTCCGCCATGCAGACGGTTGCTGGTGTCGCTCAGTTTGCTTTGCCAGGTGCTGGGTAGCTGCAGTTCGTAAAATCCGAACATGGAAAGAGATAGCAGCACGAACAGGGTGGCAAAACTGCCCAGCACCCAGGGGGTCTGCAGTGCGCTGGAAATCAGATCGCCGGAAAGTCCGGCTGCGACACCTGCAATGGCGTAGGTGATGGCCATGCCCAATACATAGGCAAGCGACAAGATGAAGGCGTGAGCCTTGGTGATCTTGTGCCCCCTCCCCACGATGATGCCTGAAAGAATGGGTATCATCGGGAATACGCAGGGAGTCAGCGCGAGCAAAAGACCTGCGCCGAAGAAAAAGGAGATGATCATCCAGAAGCTGCCTTGCCTGAAAAGGGCTGCGATTCTTGAGTCTTCAGTTTGCGTGATTTCTGGTTTCTGTCTTATGCTCTCCGTTGCCTGAGGGCCGGAAGGCAGGGCTAATTTGAAGACCTTCTCCTGGGCAGGGTAACACAGTCCTTTTTCGCTGCACCCCTGATAGGATGCATGCAACATGACGGGAGAACTTGCGGGGTCGAGAGCGATGTTGGCAGAAAAGGAGTGGTGATAGACTTCGATCTTGCCCAAATTCGGGTCTTCCTTGATTTCTCCATTGGGCAGGTTGATTGCGGTTATCCTGGTCGACCCGCCATCGACGGAAAAGCTGATTTTACTTTTATACAGGTAATAGCTTGGTGTGACATCAAAATCCGCTTCCAGCGTGCGGTTGCCGGTTGCCTTGACGACCAGGGAGAATGCCTTGTCCGGAGGCAGGAAATCGGGCTGACTTTGTACTCCGAAAGAAGGAAGTCTATCCAGAAAATTTTCTGCCTGTGTCGAAAACGTTGTGAAACAGAGCAGCAGCCACAATACAAAACGCATATCTATTCCTTGCAGAGTTGTGTTTCCTGACTTACCCAGCCAAGATACTCGGGTAAGCCAGCGGACAATGGGACAGCGATAATTTCTGGAAGTTCGTACGGGTGCTCTGCGCGAATCAATGCTTCGAGACGCGGATATGCGCTGTCAGTCGTCTTGATCATCAGGGGCACTTCGCTGACAGTTTCGATTCTTTCGTGCCATCGGTAGGTAGAGACGCAGGGTGGGAGCTGGTTCACGCAAGCGGCTGCGCGCGATTCGATGATGCGCCGTGCAAGCCTCTGAGCTGCAGCGTTGTCGGGAAGGTTCGTGAGCACCAATAGGCAGTCATTCATGATTTTGCAAAGCGCAAGCCAAGCTGCAGGAATTCGTCCCAGATGTCGCCGCTGCGCAACCCCTTGATCATCTTGTCCAGCCTCGCAGCATGGCCGATGGCGCGTTCGATGTGAGGAAACTTCAAACGGCGCGACGCGCTTTCCAGCAAACCCTGCCTTTCCCTGCGCACTCTCATCTCGCGCATCGCATCGCGCAGGCTCGTGCCGCCCAGGGTTGCTTGCAGCAATTTTCCCAAAGTGCGCACCTCCTCGCTGATTGCCCACAGGATCAATGGCGCTGCAGTACCTTCCGCGCGCAGGCCGTCGAGCACATGCGCGTAACGCGCAGCATCGCCGCCCAGCATCGCTTCGGTCAGTTTGAAGATGTCATAGCGCGCCACATCCATAACGGCTTCCTGCACCTGTGCGAATGAAAGTTCGCCTGGCGGGAACAACAGACCGAGTTTCTGTATTTCCTGAAATGCGGCGAGCAGATTGCCTTCGCAGCGATCCGCAAGAAATTCGAGGGTTGCCTTCTCCGCCGACTGATTCTGGCGCAGCAGTCGGACTGCCAGCCACTCAGGCACACGATCGCGGGGAATGTCGTCTGCGCTTATCATCACGCCATGTTGCGTCAGTGCGGAAAACCATGACGATTTCTGCGCACTCCAGTCGAGCTTTGGCAGGGTGATCAGCGTGAACACGTCGTCGTTGAGATGAGAAACATAATCCTGCAAAGCAGCGCTGCCTTCGCTGCCAGGCTTGCCGCTCGGGATGCGCAAGTCGATCATTCGGCGTTCGGCAAAAAGAGAAAGATTTTGCGCATGATTTTTCAACTCGGCCCACTTGAAATGCTGTTCGGCAATCAGGATGCTTTTTTCTGTATAGCCCGCTTTGCGCGCAGCAGATCGTATGCTGTCGGCAGCCTCGATCGCCAAAAGCAGCGCATCGCCATGGATCACGTATAGCCGCTTGAGTCCGGAGTCGAGATGGCGTGGCAGTGTTTCGCAGGTGAGCTGCATCATTTTTCAGGTAATGCGACGGGCTTGGCATGGCTCAGCCGGCGCAGGATCTGCTGCGCCATGTCGGAGCGCATGTTCTGGTAAAGCAGTGCCTCTTCGGAAGACATGGCCAGGATCTGGGAATTGTCATAGATGAGGTCGCGGGTCAGCAAAAGATCGCTTGCCGGCAGCCATTCCCGCTGCTGATTGTCATAGGCGCGCAAGGATACGCGGTAGCGCAGCTGGTATTCGTTCACGAGCCCGGTTGCATCCAGAGACAGTATCACCTTGTCCTGCTGTTCAAGCGGGATGTTCAAAATGACTTCGGCCTTGTCGGGTTTTTCCATGACCTGGATCTTGTTGGTCTTGAGGCTCTTGCGCAACTCCTTTATCAGAGCCGATCCTGGATTGGCGGCAGAGATGTAGATCGTCTTGAAGGGCATGATGGCCTCGCCGCGCAGGTGATAACCGCAGGCCGTAAGCAGCATGAAAACTGACAGCATGGCGATGAATCTGGACAATCGGTCGAGAAAGAAAGGTTTCATCGGTTGCGTTCTATACCACGACGTTGATCAGGCGTCCGGGCACCACGACGATCTTTTTGGGCTGTGCACCGGCGAGTTGTTTTTGCACGGCCTCATGCGCCAGAGCCATCTGTTCCAGCGCCGCCTTGTCTGCAGTTTTCGAGACTGTCAGGCTGCCGCGCAGCTTGCCGTTGATCTGGATCATCAATTCCATCTTGTCCTGCACCAGTGCGCTTTGATCGACTATGGGGAATGACTGGTCCAGAAGATTGCTGCCGGGGCGGAGTTCGGACCATAACGCCTCGCAAATGTGCGGCACAATGGGAGAGAGCATCAGGGCGATCGTTTCCAGTGTCTCCTGGGCGACGCTGCGTCCGGCAGGCGTTCTGTCGTCGTACTTCGCAAGCGCATTGAGCAGCTCCATGTTTGCGGCGATGGCCGTGTTGAATGTCTTGCGCCGCCCGATGTCGTCATCCACTTTCTGTATGGTCTGATGCAGCTGCAGGCGCAGCGACTTGGCCTCGGCGCTTAGCTCACCGCTACGGTACGGCGGTACGGTGCCCTGTTCGACATGCTCATGGGCCGCCTTCCAGATGCGCTTCAAGAAGCGGAATGCGCCTTCGACGCCCGCATCTGACCATTCCAGAGACTGCTCGGGCGGCGCTGCAAACATCATGAAAAGTCTTGCCGTATCAGCGCCATACTGGTCTATGATGGCCTGCGGATCCACGCCGTTGTTCTTGGATTTCGACATCTTTTCTGTGCCGCCTATCGTCACGGGCAAGCCGTCGCTTTGCAACGTGGCGCCGATGGGGCGGCCGCGCTCGTCGGTTTTGACATCCACCTCGGCAGGGTTGATCCAGAGCTTCTTGCCATTGGCGTCGTTCCGGTAGAAGGTGGGCGCGATCACCATGCCTTGCGTGATCAGATTCCTGAAGGGTTCGTCCATCGATGCGCCTTGAGTCTTCCCGAATACGCCGACATCGCGCATCAGTTTCTGGAAGAAGCGTGCGTAGAGCAGATGCAGGATCGCATGCTCTATGCCGCCTATGTATTGATCGACCGGCAGCCAGTAGTTCGCCCGCTCATCCACCAAACCTGTGGTGCAGCCAGGGCTTGCATAACGTGCGTAATACCAGGACGATTCGACGAAAGTGTCCATGGTGTCCGTTTCACGCCTGGCTTTGCCGCCGCATCGTGGACAGGCGCACTCGTAGAATTCGGGCATCTTGGATAGAGGCGAGCCCATGCCATCCGGCACGACATTTTCAGGCAATACTACGGGTAGCTGATCGTCTGGCACAGGCACGTCGCCGCAACTCGGGCAATGGATGATCGGAATCGGGCAGCCCCAGTAACGCTGGCGGGAGATGCCCCAGTCGCGCAGGCGAAACTGCACCTTCTTCTCGCCCAGGCCTTTCGCGGAGAGGTCGGCTGAGATTGCATCCACTGCCTGATCGTAAGTCAGTCCGTCGTATTTTTCCGAATTGATGCAGACGCCGTCTTTTGCGCCATACCACTCCTGCCAGGAATCTGTAGAAAAAGGGGAGGAGGGAAGAGGGACGGGAAAAGCATCCGCGCCGGGGTTACCTTTTCCCTTTCCCCCCTCTTTCTTCTCCTTAATGACTTGCTTGATCGGCAAGCCGTATTTCTTGGCAAAGTGGAAATCGCGCTCGTCATGCGCGGGAACGGCCATCACTGCACCTTCCCCGTAGCTCATCAGCACGTAGTTGCCTACCCATACAGGCACCAGTTCGCCTGTCAGCGGATGCCTGACTTTTAGTCCGGTATCCATGCCCTTTTTTTCCATGGTCGCGATGTCGGCCTCGGCCGTGCCTCCCTGCTTGCATTCGCTGATGAAGGCGGCAAGTTCGCTGTTTTTCTGCGCTGCGCGCATTGCAAGCGGATGCTCTGCGGCGATGGCAACGAAGGTCACACCCATGATGGTGTCAGCGCGCGTGGTATAGACCCAGAGATTTTCCTGCTTTCCATCGAGTTCATGAGGGAAGGCGAAGCGCACGCCAAAGCTCTTTCCTATCCAGTTCGACTGCATCGTCTTGACCTGCTCGGGCCAGCCCGTGAGCTTTTCCAGATCCTGCAGCAATTCGTCTGCGTATTGCGTGATGCGGAAAAAATACATCGGGATGTCGCGCTTTTCGACAAGCGCGCCGGAACGCCAGCCGCGTCCGTCTATGACCTGCTCGTTGGCAAGAACTGTGTGATCGACAGGATCCCAGTTCACCGACGCTGTCTTTTTGTATATGATGCCTTTTTCGAACAGACGGGTGAACAGCCATTGTTCCCAGCGATAGTATTCCGGCCTGCAGGTAGTCACCTCGCGCGTCCAGTCTATCCCCAGGCCCAGGCTTTTGAGCTGGCGGCGCATGTAGTCGATGTTGTCATAGGTCCATGCGGCAGGCGCAACGTTGTGCGCCTGTGCCGCATTTTCGGCAGGAAGCCCGAATGCGTCCCACCCCATGGGCTGCATCACGTTGTAGCCCTTCATGCGGTGATAACGGGAAAGCACGTCGCCTATCGTGTAATTGCGCACATGCCCCATGTGCAGCTTGCCGGATGGATAAGGGAACATGGACAGGCAATAATATTTGGGTTTGTCACCCGATTCCCTTGCTTGAAATGAGCCGGCTTCATCCCATTGTTGCTGGATTTTTTGTTCTATGGAATCTGGGTGATAACTGGATTGCATGGCTTGTCGCGGGCTGATTTTTTGAATAACGCATTATAGCGGCATCTTGCTGGAAACGTGAACCGTACTTAAGTTATCTGCAGTTAAATTCTGAATTGAAAGGCAGGGTTGAAGCCTGAAAAATAAGCGCAATTGGCATTGTCTGATGCGAGAATGGTATATATAGTAGTTGCAAAGGACGGTTTGAGATAGAATTGCAGACCACCAAAAATTCAATCACATAGTTTGAGGAGAAGTCATTATGTCGTGTAAGCACCCCGTTATTGCGGTTACCGGTTCTTCTGGCGCGGGCACCACCACCGTAAAACGTGCTTTTGAAAACATTTTTCGCCGCGAGAAGATCTCTGCTGCAATCATAGAGGGTGATAGCCTGCACAGCCTGGATCGCATGGCATTTCGCGAAGCGTCTGCCAAGGCAGCGCTGGAGGGGAACAATTCCTTCAGTCATTTTGGCCCTGAAGCCAATCATTTTGACAAGATCGAGGACATGTTCAAGTCATATGGTGAGACTGGCATGTGCAAACGGCGTTACTATGTGCACAGCGATTCTGAAGCGAAGGAACACAATGCGCATTTTGGCCTGACCGATCTCAAGCCTGGCGTGTTCACTCCATGGGAAGACATAGAGGCCGATTCGGACCTGCTTTTCTATGAAGGCTTGCACGGCATGGTAAAGGACGAGTCGAGAGGCATCGATGCATCAAGATATGTCGATCTGGCTATCGGTGTTGTGCCCGTCGTGAACCTGGAGTGGATACAGAAGATCCACCGCGACAAGGCTGAGCGCGGGTATTCTGCTGAAGCGACCGTGGATACCATCATGCGCCGCATGCCGGATTACATCAAATTCATCACGCCCCAGTTCACGCATACAGACATCAATTTTCAGCGCGTTGCAACCGTGGATACCTCAAACCCTTTCATCGCGCGCGACATCCCGACGCCTGACGAGAGTTTCGTGGTGGTACGCTTCCGCGATCCAAAGAAGGTCGATTTCCCTTACCTGCTTGCGATGATCCCGAATTCCTTCATGTCTCGCGCTAACACGCTGGTCATACCCGGCGGCAAGATGAGCCATGCGATGGAAGTCATATTGTCGCCCGTGATGCACGACATGATCGCAAACAAGAAGAACTAGGATATACATAATCCGGCTGTAAAAAGGGGAGTCCTGCTCCCCTTTTTGCATGAGGCGTGTGGGATAATGCGCCCATGAATGCGAATCTTTTATCCGGCCTCAATCCTCCCCAGCTTCAAGCCGTCACTCTCCCTCATCAATCTGCTTTGATACTTGCGGGTGCTGGCAGCGGGAAGACACGTGTGCTCACCACGCGCATCGCCTATCTCATCAGCACGGGCGAGGCGAGCCCTTATGGCATACTTGCGGTGACGTTCACCAACAAGGCCGCAAAGGAGATGGTGATGCGCCTGTCCGCGATGCTGCCCGTCAATGCGCGCGGTATGTGGATAGGCACGTTTCATGGGCTTTGCAACCGGCTTTTGCGCGCGCATCACCGTGAGGCCAGTCTGCCGCAGACGTTTCAGATACTGGATTCCGCTGATCAGCTGTCCGCGATCAAGCGTGTGATGAAGGTGTTGAACGTCGACGACGAGAGGTTCCCGCCTCGAGAGATGCAACATTTCATCAGCGCAAACAAGGAGCAGGGACTGCGTGCTCACGAGGTTGAGGCATACGACCCATATTCGCGCCGCAAGGTCGAGGTGTATGCCGAATACGATGCGCAATGCCAGAGGGAAGGCGTGGTGGATTTTTCGGAACTGCTGCTGCGCAGTTATGAATTGCTGTCGCGCAACGCCGGATTACGCGAGCATTACCAGCAACGTTTCAGGCACATCCTGGTGGACGAATTCCAGGACACCAATCCGCTGCAATATCAGTGGTTGAAGCTTCTCGCTGGCAAAAACAACGCGCTTTTTGCGGTGGGCGACGACGATCAGTCCATCTATGCCTTCCGCGGCGCGCATGTCGGCAACATGCAGGATCTCCTGCGCGATTTCAATGTTGCGTCCGTGATCAAGCTGGAGCAGAACTATCGATCCCACGGCAACATACTTGATGCGGCCAATGCGCTGATCAGTCACAACCGCAACCGCATGGGCAAGAAGCTCTGGACTGCGGAAGAAGGAGGAGAGAAGTTGCGCGTTTATGAAGCGCCGACGGATGTCGAGGAGGCAGACTTCATCGTGAATGAGATAGCCACACTTAAATCGGAAGGCATGAAGCTTTCCGAAATCGCACTGCTATACCGTTCTAACGCGCAGTCACGTGTGCTGGAGCATGCGCTGGTGTCAAAGGGTTTGTCGTACCGCGTTTACGGCGGACTGCGCTTTTTCGAGCGCCAGGAAATCAAGCACGCGCTGGCTTATCTGCGGCTCATGGAAAACTCGGACGACGACAATGCGCTCTTGCGCATCGTCAATTTTCCAACCCGAGGGATAGGGGCGCGCAGCATAGAGCAACTGCAGGAAGCGGCGCGCATGAACAATACCGCTCTGTTCGATGCGGCGGCACGCAGCGTCGGAAAGATGACGGGCTTTGTAGGATTGATCGAGTCGTTGCGCATCGGCACACAAAACCTTCCGCTTCCTGAAATCATCGACCATGTTCTGGTGCACAGCGGACTCATCGCGCATTACCAGAACGAGACGGGGGCAAAGAAACGAGAGGCAGAGGAACGACTGGAAAATCTGAAGGAGCTCCTTAACGCGGCCACGCTGTTCGTGCATGAAAACGAGGACGACAGCCTGAGCTCGTTTCTCACCCATGCATCGCTTGAAGCGGGTGAACACCAGGCAGGAGATCAGGAAGATGCTTTGCATCTGATGACAGTACATGCGGCCAAGGGGTTGGAGTTCAATGCTGTCTTCATCACGGGTCTCGAGGAAGGTCTGTTTCCGCACCAGAACAGCCAGAGGGTGGATGGAGGTCTGGATGAGGAAAGGCGGCTGATGTATGTGGCGATCACAAGGGCAAGGCGGCGTCTCTACATGAGCTTTGCACAGCGGCGCATGCTGAACGGACAGGTGAATTACGGCGTGCCATCGAGTTTTTTGCACGAGTTGCCTGAAGAGTTGCTGCAGTGGCTTTCTCCCCGCATTCAGCAGAGAAATCCTTTCGAGGCGTTCGGCTATGTTTCCCTCTCTGCGCCATCGCATGCTGCCCAAGCTGGCTTGCGGCCAGGCCAGCGGGTGATGCATCAGAAATTCGGGGAGGGCGTGGTCACTGCGATAGAGGGCTCAGGCAAGGACGGTCGCGTGCAGGTCAACTTCAAACATGCGGGTAGCAAATGGCTGGCGCTGGAATATGCAAAGCTGGAGGCGCTTTGAGCGACAGGGTTCCTGAATCCGCGCTGAACGACCCGCGGTTGGCGCTGATCTGTGAAAGCTATCATCGCCTGACCGGAAAGGTCCTGGTCGAACGTTTCGATCCTCTTGCAATGTGGAATGAGAATCGGGCAATCGTAGCGCACGGGCCGGAAGCGGACCCTGTTTTCTTCTATGGAAACCGCATGGCCTTGCAGTGCTTCGCAATGGATTTCGAGACGTTTGCGCGGCTGCCCTCCCGCCTTTCCGCTGAACCCATGGCGCGGATTGCGCGCGCAGCTTTGCTCGAGCAAGTGGCAAGGCAAGGCTATGTCGACAACTACAGGGGCGTGCGAATTGCAAGTAGCGGAGAGCGCTTCACGATTGCCGATGGAACGGTGTGGAATCTAGTAGACGCCAGGGGCGCCTGCCACGGTCAGGCAGCGACTTTTGTCGTAGAAGCGTAGGTCACTGGCGATCCGGGGCGGTGTCCTGGCTGTCCTGCATGGACACCGGAAAGATATCGCAGAAGCTCGCGTACATGGTGGTGAACACCATGGGCATCAATACCAGCCAGCCAAGCATCATTGGCATGCTGGCAAGCAATGCGAGAAGCATGAAAGCCAAGCCGTAAACGAACATGGGAGCAACGTTGCGGATAAAGGCGTTCAAACTCAGTTTCATCGCCTTGATCGGAGGCACATCCCGAAAATACACCAGCATGGGAGCGAACTGCATGGACATCAACAGCAGAGTGAACAACAAACTGCCCAGCAGTATTGCAGCCCCCGAACCTGCAAATGCCTGTTCGACTACGGCAGGATCGGTTGCCTGATTTCCCGTCAGTATGCCGACCAGCCTCGTGCCGCCCAGCAGGATCATCGCACCGAAGATCAGATACTGGCTGACCAGAGCGATGCCTCCCAGTGTCACAAGATTCGAGGTTTGCTTATGGAAACCGCTCAGCAAGTGCGCGATTTCCAGTTCTTCTCCATTTTCAAGGGAGCGGCAGCCTGCCATCAGACCTATCACAACGACCGGCATCAGAAGGCTTGTCAGTGGTTCCCCTATGACGGGTATGCTCGATAATGCAGCGGCTGCGATGAAGCAGACGATGATGAGCGCGATCCAAAGCAATGGAGCCTTCATGAAAAGCGCATAGCCTTTCTTGATCCATTGCAGACCTGTCCTGGCTTCCAGACGTTCGGGTTCCATGTTTTCCATAACCGGATTCTACAACCAGACGGCGCGGTCCGTCGAAATATGGTTGCGCAGGATCAGTTCGAAATGTGCCGGGTCATGAGCATGTGTCAGATCGCCATCGCGCGGCAGGTGAAAATCGAACAGCCGGGAAAGCCAGAAGCGCAGTGCGGCAAGCCGCAGCATGAGCGGCCATGCCGCAGCTTCAGTTTGTTCGAACGGGCGCACGCGATGATATGCGCGCAAAAATATCTGCGCTCGCTCTGCATCCAGGTTGGAGTCAGCCTTCATGCACCAGTCGTTGACGGTGATCGCAACGTCATACAACAATGCGTCTGTGCAGGCGAAATAGAAATCGATCAATCCGCCTATGCGATCAGCCTGCATCAGCACGTTGTCGCGGAACAGGTCCGCGTGTATCAGGCCCTGCGGCAAGTTTGGCAAATTCTGATCTGCGTGCAGCGCAACTTCACTCTGGAGCAACTCTACCTGAGATGCGCTCAGAAAAGGTAGCACCATGGGTGCGGCGTTGCTGCGCCAGGATGCGCCCCTCGGGTTGGGCATCATTTGTGTGAAGCTCATGCCCGCGATGTGCATCTGTCCTAACATCTCACCCACAGCCTCGCAGTGCGCTGTCGTCGGCTGCGTGATGGATTTCCCCGCCAGGCGGCTGACGATGCAGGCTGGCTTGTTCTTCAGCATGCCCAGAAACTGGTTGTGACGGTTTGCCACAGGAGCCGGACAGGGAATGCCGTGGCGTGCCAGATGCGCCATCAGGTTCAGATAAAACGGCAATTCGTCGGCAGTGAGCTTCTCGAACAGCGTCAACACAAAGCGGCCATTGCCGGTTGTGACGAAATAGTTGGTGTTTTCGATTCCCGATGCGATGCCTTGCAGTTCCTGCAGCTGACCCAGAGAATAATCGGCGAGCCATTTGGACAGCTCGTCCTCGGTGACGGTCGTGTAAACAGACATGAATCAAAACCGGTGTATGATCCATTGCGGAGGGCGGAAGCCGGTATCCAGACTGTTCTGGCGGGCGAATTTTCCGTCTCCGCGCTGGTCGACCAGATAGTAAGGAGGTCCGACCTTGGGGGTGACCTTGATCATGAACAATTGTCCGTTTGCGCGATATTCCTCTATGGTCTGCTCTGTCTGCTTGATGATGGTCACTTCAGGCTCTTCGGCAGACGGCTGGTTCGCAGGAGGCTCTGTTGCCTGACCTTCCGGCGCAGGTGTGAATGTCGGCGGCGGCAGCGGCTCGGGGGTGGCTGCCAGGGCGGAAAGCGAGAGCCCCCAAAGCAGCAAGGTCGATGTAAGGCGCATGATAATGATGCCTATTTGTTGTAATGCGCGCATTTTATCCGATTTACAGGTAAAGCTGGCGCTCGCGTTCCGCCTCGGTAGGTTCAAAGCCAGATGACTCGTAATGCTTGAAGATCGCATTGACGACTTCGATCGGGTTGTCGATCAACTGGATCAGGTCGATGTCTCCGGGGCTGATGACCCTTTCCTCCAGCAAAGATGTCCTGAACCACTCTATCATGCCGCCCCAGAATTTCGAGCCGACCAGGATGATGGGCATGCGCCGCGTCTTGCCTGTCTGCACCAGCGTGAGCGCTTCCATCAACTCGTCCAGTGTGCCGAATCCGCCTGGCATCACGACATAGGCGTGGGCGAATTTCACGAACATGACCTTTCTTGCGAAGAAATGCTGGAAGGACTGGCTGATGTTCTGGTAGGGGTTGTTGGACTGCTCGTGCGGCAGCTGGATGTTGAGCCCGACGCTGGGAGACTTGCCGTAGAAGGCTCCCTTGTTGGCTGCTTCCATGATGCCCGGCCCGCCACCCGAGATCACAGAGAAGCCGGCGTCCGAAAGCAGGCGGGAGATCTCCTCGCAGAGTTTGTAATAGGAGTGATCAGGCTTCATGCGCGCGCTTCCGAACACGCTGACCGCGGGATGTATGTGAGCAAGACGATCGGTGGCGGACACAAATTCTGACATAATGCCGAAAACGCGCCATGCTTCCTTCGCATCCCAGGCTTCGGGGATGTCGGATGTTGGCAGCTTGGGCGTATCGTTCATGTCAGTCCCTTTACAAATATGAATTCCGAAAAAATTAAAACCCTGCTTATGGTGGACGGTTCGTCCTTTCTGTATCGCGCCTTTCATGCGATGCCGGATCTTCGCAATCGTCTGGGAGAGCCCACGGGCGCGATCTATGGCGTGCTCAACATGCTGCGCCGACTGAGACAGGATTACCCGTCGGATTATAGCCTTTGCGTATTTGATGCAAAAGGGAAAACGTTCCGCGACGAATGGTACCCGGAGTACAAGGCCCATCGTCCATCCATGCCGGAAGACTTGGCTAGGCAGATAGAGCCGCTGCATCAGGCGATTGCTGCATCGGGCTGGAAAATCGCGGCGATAGAGGGTGTCGAGGCGGACGACGTGATAGGCACGCTGGCAAGCCAGGCCGCAAGGGATGGTGTGCTCTCCATCATCGCGACCGGTGACAAGGACCTGGCCCAGCTCGTGAATGAGCATGTGATGCTGGTCAACACGATGAACAACGAGGTTCTCGATGAGGCGGGGGTGAAAGCCAAGTTTGGCGTGCCGCCCGAGCTTATCGTCGACTTTCTGACCTTGACCGGAGATGCGGTAGACAATGTGCCAGGTGTGGAGAAAGTCGGCCCAAAAACGGCGGTGAAATGGCTGGAGCAGCATGGCTCACTGGACAATCTCATGCGCAATGCGGACGCCGTCAGCGGGGTGGTGGGGGCAAACCTGAGGAATACGCTGGACTGGCTGCCCATGGCGCGCCGACTGCTCACCGTGAAGTGCGACGTGGATCTGCCGATGAGCTATGGCGAACTCTTGGCTTCCGAGCCAGACAAGGAGCAGCTTGCGCGCTTGTATGAGAGGCTTGAATTCAAGACCTGGTTGCGTGAGGTCAGCGGTGAAACCGCTGGGCAGCCATCCTCCCCGCGAGGAAGGCACGATCTGAATTCATCCGAATCATCGATCCAGGAAGCCGAAGCTGCGCGCACCAAACGCGACAGCTACCAGACTATATTGAACGATGAACAGCTCGACGCATGGCTTGCAAGGCTCAACACGGCTGACCTCGTTTGCATCGACACGGAAACGACCGGGCTTGACGCGTTGCAGGCTCAACTCGTCGGCATTTCCTTCGCGATCACGCCACATGAGGCTGCCTATCTTCCGCTTTCACATGTCTATCCCGGTGCACCGGATCAGCTCGATCGGAGCAAGACTCTGCTCAAATTAAAATCGTGGCTGGAGAGCGATGCGCACAAGAAATTGGGCCAGAACCTGAAATACGACATGCACATCTTCGCAAATCACGGCATATTGCTCCGCGGGATACAGGACGACACCCTGTTGGAGTCGTACGTGCTGGAAAGTCACAAGCCACACGACATGGACAATCTTGCGCTGCGTCATCTGCATGTGAAGACGATCAGCTTCACCGAGGTGGCGGGCAAGGGTGCCAAGCAAATCGGATTCGACCAGGTCGATCTCGATACCGCGACGCATTATGCTGCGGAGGATGCGGACATCACCTTGCAGCTTCATCAGAACCTTGTTCCGCAGATCGAAACGCAAAAAGGCCTGCGCCATGTGTACCGGGAAATCGAGATGCCTGCGATGCAGGTGCTCTACGAGATGGAACGAAACGGCGTGCTGCTCGATTGCGATCTGCTGCAAGTGCAAAGCCATGAGCTGGGCGCAAAGCTCATTGAAATTGAAGCGCGCGCATACGAGGCGGCAGGCCAGCCTTTCAACCTCAATTCTCCGAAGCAGATACAGGAGATACTTTTTGAGAAGCTCAGTCTTCCTGTTAAGAAGAAGACGCCGAGCGGCACACCTTCGACAGACGAGGAAGTGCTGCAGGAGCTGGCGCTCGATTACCCGCTGCCCAAGCTGCTGCTCGAATACAGGGGCATGGCGAAGCTGAAGTCCACCTATACGGACAAGCTGCCGAAAATGGTGAACAAGAAAACCGGGCGTGTGCACACCAGCTATTCCCAGGCGGTTGCCGTCACAGGGCGGCTGGCTTCAAGCGATCCTAACCTGCAGAACATCCCGATCAGAAACCCGGAAGGGCGCCGAATCCGTGAGGCTTTCGTCGCACCTTCCGGAAGCCATATCGTCGCTGCGGACTATTCGCAAATCGAGCTGCGCATCATGGCGCATCTGTCGGGCGATGCCGGACTTTTGAGTGCATTCGCAAATAATGAGGACGTGCATCGTAGAACAGCATCAGAAATTTTTGTAGTTCAGCCCGATGACGTGAGCAACGAGCAGCGCCGCTATGCGAAGGTGATCAACTTCGGACTGATCTATGGCATGTCAGCCTTCGGTCTTGCAAAGCAGCTGGGCCTTGAGCGGGGGGCAGCGCAGGCATATATAGACCGCTATTTTGCGCGCTATCCCGGGGTGAAGAACTACATGGACAGCACAAGATTGCAGGCGAAAGAGCAAGGCTATGTGGAAACCGTGTTTGGCCGCAGGCTCTGGCTGCCCGATATCAACGGCGGCAACGGCATGAAGCGACAGGGAGCGGAGCGCGCCGCGATCAATGCACCGATGCAGGGTACCGCGGCAGATATCATCAAGCTTGCGATGATTGCAGTGCAGGATTGGATAGCGGGCGAAAAACTGAAGACGCGGCTTATCATGCAGGTGCACGACGAGCTTGTGCTTGAAGTGCCGGAAGACGAGCTTAATCTGGTGAAGGAGAAGCTGCCGCATCTGATGTGCAGTGTCGCCGAACTGCATGTGCCGTTGCTGGTCGAAGCGGGATCGGGAAAGAACTGGGAGGAGGCGCACTAATGGTTCCCAAAAAACGTTTGAACCAGCCATGCGCCACTTCGGTGATCTTTCGTGCGAACACTCAATGAGCTGAGACAAACTCAACCCTGACCTTTAATCCTGTGCCGTTCTGAGCCTTATCCAGCGCAATGCAGGCCCCATGCATTTCAATGATGCTTTTTACAATGGCAAGTCCTAGCCCGCTTCCGATAGCGTCGTGTCCGAGACCCCGATAGAAACGATCAAAAATCCGCTCCATATCAGCATCCTGAATTCCCATGCCCGAGTCTGATACTTCAAGTATGCATTTTTCTCCATCAGCATTGACAAAAACATCAATTGTTTCTCCTTCTGGAATATACCGAATACTGTTGTCGACAAGATTCACAAGCAGTGTTCTCAGTGACTCTCTGTTTCCGTTGACAAAGACCTTGCTTGCGCTCACTAACCCCAGATCTATGTTCTTTGAAGAAGCAAATTGCGATAGTTCGCAAATCACGCTTTCAGCCAAATATACAAGATCAACATTTTCAAATGCCATGTGTTTGCTTGCATGTTGCTGTCTTGCCAAAGTCAGCAGTTGTTCCACTTGATGTGTAGTGCGTGCAATGCCTGATTTTAAATTCAAAAGCGCTTCTGATATTTCATCAGGGTCTTTTGAGCGTGACATGATTTCAGCCTGAAGATTCAAGACAGTCAGAGGGGTACGCAATTCATGTGCAGCATCCGCAATGAACTGTTTTTGCAATTCGAATGAATTGGCAAGCCTTTGCAACAATGCATTTAATGCAAACACCATTGATTTTATTTCAACAGGCAGGTTTTCCAATGTCAGCGGATCCATTGAGTCCGCGTGCCTCTCCTCGAGCTCACGGGAGATGCGTTTAATCGGACGTAAGCCAAATATGATGCCCACCCAGATCAAAAAACCCAAGGCCGGGATCAGCAATATAACAGGCAATACTGCGCGTTCTGCAATGTCGGCGGCAGTTTCTTCTCTGGCATCAAAGGATTGCACAACCTGAATGATCTTGTCTTTGGATTGCAGGTTGAAGATACGCCACTTTTGCTTCTGCCAGACAACAGTTGCTATGCCGCTGCCTTGGAATAACGGTATGCTCTTTTCAGGATCTGTTGAAAAAAGCCGATTGCCATTTTTTCCCCATATCTGGGCAATAAATTCGAAGTCATCATTGTCTGAAATGCTTTCGTTCGCATCACGGCCGGCGTCTGTGAGTTTTACTGAGGGCGGCAGGATTAAATTGTTTGAATACTGCATGGAGTAGGCGGTTTGTCTGAGTGTATAGTCTTGCATTTCATTCACTTCCGACAGGGTTTTTTTGTAAATTGTTGTGCCCGTTATGGCGCCTGTCAAAACCAATGCCGAGAAGAGAAGAATCATCAATCGCCTGTAAATGGACATTACACTAGACCCACTCTGTATCCAACACCCCGTACATTCAGAATGGCATCTGCGCCAAATTTTTTTCGCAAGTAGTAAATGTAAACCTGCACAGTGTTGCTCGAAATTTCATCGCCCCACCCGTAAATTCTTTCTTCCAATTTATCACGGGATAAAACCGCTCCTGGCTTTTCCATCAGCGCATAAAACATCGCGAATTCCTTCGCAGACAGACTGACCGGCTCCCCCTTTAGTCTCGCCTCGTGCTTGACCGTATCTATCAAGAGTGAGCCATAAACAATCTGAGCAGATTCCTGCCCTGAATTGCGCCTGAGCAAGGCGCGCATTCTTGCAATCAGCTCATCAAGATTGAAAGGTTTTATCAGATAGTCATCAGCACCGAGATTTAGCCCTAGGATCCGATCCTCAACTGCATCGCGCGCCGTCAGTATTAAAATCGGAGTACGGATACCTTGCTGACGCAAGGACTTGAGAATCTCCCATCCACTCTTGCGGGGCAACCCAAGATCCAGCAATAACAGCGAATAATTCTCACACGCGATGGCATGTTCAGCTTCAATGCCATCCTTAACCCAGTCCAGCGTGAATTGTGCAATTTTTAGCGCTGCACAAATGCTTTGACCCACCATCGGATCATCCTCCACCAGAAGTATACGCATACCGAACTCCAAACTCTCGCTGATGAATTACCGGGCGCATATGCAAAGCCAAGTGTTGACTGACATATTAATCGAAGCGCCGCAGATAAAAACAAAAAACCAATAAAAAACAATAAGATATGAAATGTGTCTGGCAATAGTAGCAGATGAATAATTAAATCGAGCTTAAAAAAATTTATATTTTTTTAAGCTCATATTCGTAACAAAAAATTCATTTTTCCTCCGTAAATTGCGCCGTCAGCAAGCCACCAGGAACATTTATCCGCACATGCAGTACTTTAAATTTAACTACTGAAAAAGGTCCCACAATGAAACAATTCCACGTTAAAACGATCGTCAAACTGATTCTTGGCAGTCTGGTCATTACCAATAGTTTTACAGAAGCATTGGCTGTTGATTTGGGGACTGTATCAAGCGGTGCTGGCAGCGGTTCGTCTACGCCGGCAGCAACAGCCAGTTCGGCACCCTACCAGGCTCCAACCCAGGGATCACTGGTCGCAACCGAGCCACAATCCGTCATCAGCCAACAGTATATTCAAAATAATATAACAGGGGCTTCCAATTACACTGACGTTGCAAATATCGCACCCAGCGTGATGAACGTCAGCCCGAACGGGCCCGGAGGCAACGACAGCGGTGCAATGACCCTGAGAGGTTTTCAGGACGGTCAATACAACGTGACTTTCGACGGCATTCCTTTTGCAGACGGAGACGATTTCACCCACCATGTCACCTCTTATTTCATGTCCCAGGATACCGGGAATGTGGTTGTTGACCGCGGCCCAGGTAATGCCAGCACGATAGGCGATGCGACATTTGGAGGCACTATCGCGATTAATTCCAAGAATCCAGGTTCAAATACTGCATTGACGCCATACTTATCCACGGGAAGCTTCAACACGCATCTGGAAGGTGTCCAGTTTGATACAGGCGTGATGCAAAATTACAATGACTTCAGCGCATTCGTCGATTACAAGCATTTTTCAACAGACGGCTATATGTTGAATAACAAAATGACGCGCGACAACCTGTTTGCGAAATTTATTAAGCCAATTTCTGAAAATACCGCAATCACCTTCGTGGCCATGCACAACTCTTCGACACAGAATGCATCTCAGGGTGCAACCTCTGCGCAGCTTGCACAATTTGGCCCCAATATGGGACTGAGTGAGGTTCCCCCGAAAAATAGTCTTCCATGGGTAGCGTAAAATTAACGTTACTTTTGGAAAGGCAAATGATGAAAATACCGAAGCAGGAATACACAAACGAGTTCAGGGAGCTGGC
>JAJXTH010000035.1 GCA_021783995.1 Pseudomonadota bacterium | reverse complement strand
GGCCCACGACAAGTCGGTTTACTGAAAAAGGAGAACGGGATGTGGTATTTCGCGTGGATACTGGGCGTAACGCTGGCTGTGCTGCTGGCCTCCATGGCCGCCACCATGTGCGATGCAAAGGAATGTGGGGATGATGGCAGAAGAGGCTGATCGTGATCTATTTTCGCCAGCTTTTTGACATGGAGAGTTCGAGCTACACGTATCTGCTTGGCGACTTGCAGCGGCACGAGGCCTTGCTGATCGATCCCGTGCAGGAACACTTCACGCTGTATCTGTCATTGCTTGACGAGCAGAAACTCAGGCTCTGCAGCGTGCTGGAGACGCACATGCATGCGGATCACATCACATGTGCCGCTCAATTGCGCGAAGAGACGGGCGCAAGAGTCATGGTAGGCCTGCATTGTGAAAGCAGTTGCGCGGATGTCGGGCTGTCAGATGGCGACGCGGTGGGCTTCGGCAGTGAATCTGTCACGGTGATGGCAACGCCGGGTCATACCCATGCCTGCATGAGCTATCTATGGCAGGACAGGCTTTTCACCGGAGATGCGCTATTGATCGGCGCCTGCGGAAGGACTGATCTTCAGGGAGGCGATCCCGGCATCCTGTATGACAGCATCACGCACAGGATATGGATTCTGCCTGGCGAGACGCTGATCTATCCTGGACATGACTACCAGCACATGCATGTCTCGAGCGTGGAACAGGAACGGGAGTCCAACCCGCATCTGAGAGGCAAGAGCCGCGACGAATTCGTCTCCATCATGTCACGCATGAAGCTGCCCAGACCACGCCTGATGGACAGTGCGCTAGAAGCAAACCGGCGTTGCGGAAACAGTTTGATTTGACTCACTTGAAAGGAAAGAAATGGCACGAATTTTAATTCTGGGGGCGGGCATTGCAGGGCATACGGCTGCGAGGCATCTGAACAAGCTGCTTCCCAAGCAGCATGAAATTATTGTCGTATCCCCCAATGCGAAATGGAACTGGATACCGTCCAACATATGGGTGGGCGTAGGGCAGATGAAGGAGGAGCAGGTCACCTTTGATCTCGCCGAGATCTACCGCAAGACCCGCATCGATTTTCGTCAGGCGCGCGCCATCTCCATTAACCCTGAGGGGAACGCAGAAAACGGCAGCCCATTCGTCACCGTCGAATACACCCATCCCGAAAAGACAGGCGTCAAGGAAAACATTGCATACGATTACCTCGTGAACGCCACGGGGCCCAAGCTAAATTTCGCGGCGACAGAGGGACTGGGGCCCGAGCACGGGCATACCGTTTCTGTCTGCACTGCAAGCCATGCAAAGGAGGCGAACGAGAAACTTCATGCGCTGATGCAGAAGATGCGCGAAGGGAAGAACTGCACAATCGTCATCGGCACGGGGCACGGCATGTGCACCTGCCAGGGGGCTGCGTTCGAATACATCTACAATGTCGATCATGTATTGCGCGAGGCCGGTGTGCGCGACAAGGCGCGTATCATCTGGATCAGCAACGAGTTCGAGTTGGGCGACTTCGGCATGGGAGGCGTGCATATCAAGCGCGGCGGCTACATCACCAACGGCAAGACCTTCGCCGAATCGCTGATGGTCGAGCGCGGCATGGAGTGGATCACGCGCGCCCATGTGAAGAAGGTCGAGGCGGGCAAGATCCATTACGAGACACTGGACGGGACGTACCATGAGCTGGAGTTCGATTTCTCGATGCTGATTCCCCCCTTTGCAGGCGTGGGGCTAAAGGCTTATGATAGGCTCGGTGTCGATATCACGAGTCAGCTCTTTGCGCCCAACGGCTTCATGAAGGTGGATGCGGACTACACGCAAAGGCCCTATTCAGAGTGGAGTGCAAAGGACTGGCCCAGGACCTATCAGACACCCGCTTACCGCAACATCTTTGCAGTCGGCATCGCCTTTGCGACACCGCATCTGATCAGCAAGCCGATGCAAAGCGCGAACGGGACGCCGATTAACCCGACAGCGCCGAGGACAGGCATGCCGTCGGCAGCGATGGCGATGGCAGTGGCGAAGAGCATAAGCGACATGGTGAATGGCGCGGACAAACCCACTCATACCGCATCGATGGCGGAAATGGGCGCGGCATGCGTCGCATCCACCGGCGCCAATTTCTTCAAGGGAACGGCCGCCACGATGACGGTGTTTCCGGTGGTGCCGAATTTTGAGAAGTATCCGGACTATGGCCGCGACCTCGATCTGACTTTCGGTGAGATCGGCCTTGCAGGCCATTGGATGAAGCACCTGCTGCACCACGCGTTCATATATCAGGCAAAGATGAAGCCAGGCTGGTCGCTAATTCCGGACTGACCACATTTCAGGAGAAAAAGATGACCAATAAAGAACCCTATCAGCAGGCTTATTATCCTCCGGCGCCGACCGGATTCACGCGTCGCATGAGAACATCGCTGTTGTGGCAGGCGGTGCGCTTCGTCGTGATCAATTTCAAGATGCTCAAGTTGATGGCTAGTTCGCATCATTGAGGCGTTTGAATCTTTATGAACGGAGACCGGGGATGATTCCATTCCATGGATTGCGCGTGGCCACAATTGCGCTGATGCTTTCGGCGTCGGCGAGTTATGCGGCCGACCTCAAGCAATGCGTCGATATCGCGCTGCGTCAGAATCCCGATATAGAGGCAAGCGCAGCGCAACTGGCACAGGCGGAAGCTGCATTGACGCAGGCCAAGGGCGGACGCTGGCCCAAGCTTACGGCGTCCGTCACCGGCACGCGGACCAATGATCCGTTGAATGCGTTTGGCTTGAAGCTAGAGCAGCGTGGCGCCACATTCAACGATTTTGGTGCGGGGCAGTTCACGGGGCCTTCTGCGCTTAATGTGGCACCAACAAACCTCAACTATCCCGGCACGGTCAACAATTACAACACGCGATTTGAGCTGCAGATTCCGCTCTACAACGGGGGGATGATATCCGGCTACATCGATCAGGCGCACAGCTTCGTCAAGGCGGCTCAGGCTGGTGACAAGGCTGCGCGCCAGCAGCTCGTCTTCCGCGTGATACAGGCTTATCAGGGCGTACATGCGGCACAGGGCTACGTCAAGCTGGCAGAGCAGGCTAAGGCAACCGCAGCAGCGTATGTCAAGACCACGCGAAATCTGATGAATCAGGGCGTGGTGGTGAGAAGCGACCTGCTGTTCGCAGAGGTGAATCTGGCAGATATGAAGGTCAAGCTGGAGGAAGCAAAACGCGCCGAAGCCGCTGCCATGGATCAGTTGCATCTGCTGCTTGGCATGCCGCTCGACGAAACGCTCGAAATCGGGCCGGATTACACGCAGGGTGACGTTGTGGGAAGCGTTGCAGAGCTTCAATCTGAAGCCGTTTCAGGCAATCCCGGCATCAACGCGCTGCGCAGTCAACTGGCCGCAGCCAGAGAGGGTGTGAATGTGGCGCGCGCCGATCTCTATCCTCACTTCAATGCTGTGGTGAGGCAGGACTGGAATGCGCCGACGCTGCAGCAGACGGCGCCATCCTATACGCTGGCAGGCGTGCTCTCATGGCAGGTGCTCGATTTCGGCGTGATCAAGGGTGCGGTCGGGCGTGCAGAAGCGGCGCGCATGGAGTTGCAGGCGAAACTCAAATCTGCCGAAGAGGGTGTGCGCTTCCAGGTGGCAGATGCATGGCGAGGTGCGGTCGAGGCGGAGTCGCGTCTGAGCGCTCGCGTGGATGCAGTCGCGCAGGCGGAAGAGGCAGAACGCCTGGTTTTCAAGCGGTATGAAAACGGCGTGACCACCATGGTTGAAGTGATGGCGGCCGAAACGCAGCTCGACAAGGCGCGTGCCGATGAAGTGGCTGCACGCTATCAGCTGACCGTACAGCGCTCGGCGTTGCTTCTTGCGGTCGGAAAACTGGATGGCGGACAACTATGAATGCAGGGAGAAGAGGAATGAAGATAACCGCGGGTGTGATGACGATGCTCGTTTTTCTGGCAGGCTGCCATTCCGGAGATAAGGGTGCTTCAGACGCCAGGACCAAGACCGTCGAGGTTCAGGCGATGACTTTGAGCCTGGCCCCTATCACCCGGTACGATGTTGCGCCAGGCACGGTCGTATCGGAGCAGCAGATACAGGTCGCTTCCAGGCTGATGGGCTACATAAGAGACATGGCAGTACGCGAAGGAGATGTTGTCAAGGCAGGGCAGCTGCTGTTCACCATAGATCCGACCGATATCGAAGGTCAGGTGGCGCAGGCAAAGGCAGGGCTTGCACAGGCCGATGCTGCCCTTAATGATGCCAAGGCGGACTTCGAGCGCTTCTCCAATCTTTACAAGGATGAGTCCATACCCAAGCAGCAGTTGGACAAGGTGAAGCTGCAATACAGCGTAGCCGAAAGCCAGCAAAGAGCCGCCCGCGCAGGACTGGATACCGCGCAGGCGCAACTGCGTTATGCGGAGGTGCGTTCCCCTATAGGCGGGGTCGTCACGCAGAAGATGGCAGCGAAGGGGGATCTTGCATCGCCAGGGCGTCCGGTTCTTGTCGTGGAGAACCAGCAGAAGTTGATGGTGCAGACTGCGGTGAGCGATGAGACCTATGCGCATCTGAAACTGGGCGAAAATGTTCTGATCGAGATTTCAGGCAAGCAATACAAGGGCGTGATCGAAAGGCTGGTCGCGGCGATGGATGCGATGTCGCATACGCACTTGGTCAAGCTTGCGGTGCCGGGTGCAAACGGACTGATCAGCGGCTCATTCGCGCGCGTGAGCTTCGATGTGGGCAGCAGGGAAGGAATCAGCGTGCCGAAATCCGCGATCCTTCAGCGCGCAGGCATCACAGGCGTGTTCGTTGTGGACGCCCAGGGTATCGCGCGCTACCGCATGGTGAGGACCGGCAGCGAGCAAAACGACATGGTCGGGATAGAGGCGGGATTGAATCCTGGAGAGCGCATCGTTGTCGGCAATGCGGGCGAGCTTGATTCGGGCGACCAGGTGAAACTGACGGAAGGCAAAGCCCAATGAGCGAAGCCAAGGAAAACATGAATATCGCAGGTCGTCTGGCGAAGGCTTTCCTGCTTTCCAAGATCACCGCGATGATCATGCTGGCCATCACGCTGGTCGGACTGGTTGCGATGATGGTCACACCGCGCGAATACAATCCGCAGATCGTGGTGCCCGCGGCCAACATCATCGTTGCCAAGCCTGGAGCGACCGCAGCGGAAGTGGAGAACATGGTCGTCAAGCCGCTCGAGGCGATCATGAACGCGCAGTCTGGTGTCAAGCACACCTTCGGATATGCTGTTAACGACTATGGCGTCGTGACCGTGCAATTCGATGTCGGGCAGGATCAGGAGAAGAGCCTGGTCAAGCTTTACAACCAACTGATGCAGAACATGGATCGCATGCCGCCAGGCGCGATGCAGCCCATTGTCAAGCCGGTCAATGTGGACGATGTGCCCATCATGACGCTGACACTGGCATCCAGCAAACAGACCGATTACGAATTGCGCTATGTTGCAGAGCGCGTGCTGGAACAGCTGAGAAACGTTCCGGGTGTGTCGTTCACGGAAATCACGGGTGGCCATCAGAGAGCGGTCAGCATAGCTATCGACCCACAGAAGTTGGCTGCTGCGGGACTGTCGCTCGACCAGGTGGACCGCATGCTGGCTGCCACCAACATGTCCATGCCTTCGGGCGATCTGGTCGATGGAAACAAGAACATCCCTCTGCGTTTCAACGGCTTCCTCACGAGCGTGAAGGATGTCGGCAATGTCGTGCTTGGCGCGCCCAATGGCCGTCCGGTTTTTCTGAAGGATGTGGCGAGCATAACTGATGGCCCCGCAGAAACGGATTCTTCTTCACACTTTGCCTTCGGTCCTGCAAAACGGCATCCTGCATATAGCGGCGATGCGCCTGCGGTGACCATCGCGATCGCGAAGAAATCCGGCACCAATGCAGTGGTGGTGGCCAATGCAGTGCTTGCCAAACTCGAGACGCTGAAGCGCGAAGCGATCCCGGAAGGTGTGAGCGTTTCGGTGACGCGCGATGACGGTGCAAAGGCGAATGATGCGGTGAACACGCTGGTCGAGCATCTGGGCATCGCGATTGCATCCGTCGTGGTTGTCCTGCTCTTCTTTCTGGGATGGCGCGAGGCTGCGATCGTGACGCTGACCGTGCCGCTGATACTGTTCGTGGTGCTGACGGTGGGGCTGGTAGCCGGCCAGACCATGAACCGGATCACGCTTTTTGCGCTCATCCTGTCTCTCGGGCTGCTGGTGGATGCCGCGATTGTGGTGGTAGAAAACATCCACCGCCATTTGCATCACGGCGGCGCAGCCAATTTCAAGGATGCGCTGGTGCAGGCCACCAACGAGATCGGTAACCCGACCAATGTTGCGACGATCGCGGTAATACTGGCATTCATCCCGATGGCATTCGTCACCGGCATGATGGGCCCCTTCATGCAGCCCATCCCTTTCAACGTGCCTGTTGCGATGGTGGCTTCACTGGTCATTGCCTACATGGTGGTGCCCTGGGCGGCCTATCGCATGCTGAAGGGAAAGGCGCTGGCGGAACTGAAGAAGGCGCCGACCCTGGAAGAGCAGGATGCAAAGCCGCAGGACATCCTGCATCGCACCTATGTCAACGTGATCACGCCGCTGCTGCACGACGGACGCCGCCGCAACAGGCTTTTTATGATCGTTGCGGTTCTGCTCGCATTGGCGATGTTGCAGCCCGTGTGGCAGTTCATACGTCCGTCCGGCATGAACGGGCCGCTGAGCATGTTTGGGGTTGAGCTCAAGATGCTGCCAAACGACAACACCAATACCTTTTTGCTCGAGATCGACACGCCTGCGGGCACCGCACTTGCGCGTACCGATGAGGTTGCGCGTGCGGTAGGGGAAGTGCTCGCGCATACCGATCATGTGATCGATTATCAGACCTATCTTGGCGTGACGGCAACTGTCGATTTTGCGGCGCTGGTGCGCGGAGACGTGCTGAAGCGCGGCACGAACCTTGCGCAGATACGCGTGAACCTGGAGGACAAGCACGATCGGAGTGAGAGCTCGCACGAGATCGTGTCCAAGCTGGATGCCGCGCTGATGTCGTTGAGAAAAACCTATCCTGACACGAAGATCAAGATATACGAGACGCCGCCCGGGCCGCCGGTTCAGTCACAGATACTGGCAGAGCTTTATGGGCCGGATTATGGAAAGTTGAGAGAAGCGGCGGCCGTCGTTAATGATGATTTCAATCGGGTCTATGGCATGATCAACGCCGACAGTTCGGTCACGACTTCGGTCGACAGCTTCGAGATACACGTCGATGCGGAGAAGGCGGCGCTGGCCGGCATAGCGCCCGCCCAGGTCGCCAAGCTGATACATGATTACGTCAGCGGGTTTTCCATAGGCTCGCTGCACGTGGAATCAGCCAGGGAGCCGATCAACATGACGGTGCGCCTGCCCATCTCCGAGCGGCAATCTCCCAACCAGATACTCTCGCTGACCATCGCCAATGCAGCCGGACAACAGGTTCCTCTGTCTGCCATCGCCACGCTTAATCGCGTGACTGCGGCCAAGCCCATCTATGACCGCGACCAGCACCAGACCGTGATGGTGGGCGGCGAGCTGCTGCGTTCGAGCCCTGTCTATGCGGTGCTCGCTTTGGACAAGATGCTGGACGGAAGAAAGCTGGCAGGAGAACGCTATACAACCGCGAACCTGGGCTTCAACGATGCGCAGCCCAAGGACATCACGGGCTATCAGATACTCTGGGGCGGAGAGATGCGGCTCACGCTGGATGTGTTCCGCGATCTCGGCAGCGCCTTCATCGTAGCCCTTGTGCTGATCTATCTGGTGCTGGTCGGATACTACAAATCCTTCATGATCCCGGTGATCGTGATGGGCGCGATCCCGCTGACGCTGGTCGGCGTATTTCCCGGACACTGGCTCACGAATCAGGCATTCACAGCGACCTCAATGATAGGCGTGATCGCGCTGGCGGGCATCGTGGTGAGAAATTCGCTGCTCTTGATCGATTTCATCATCGAATATGAGGCGCGAGGCTACAGCGTGAAGGATGCAGTGATCGAGGCGGGGGCGATCCGCTTCAGGCCGATACTGCTCACGGCGCTGGCGATCATTCTGGGCTCCGCGATCATGGTCACCGATCCCGTGTTCGGGGGGCTTGCGGTCTCGCTGATATTTGGCACATTCGCATCCACCGCGCTGACCCTGCTCGTGATACCGCTGCTCTACTTCCTGTGGAAACGAAATCAGGTTGGGCAACCATGATCACTTCTCGGGCGCGGCCTTGCCTATCAGCAATGCATAGCCGCGCTGCATCCAGCGGTGTCGGTAGGCCATCACCAGCAGTGCGGTGAGCGTGATGCTGAACAGCACGACCATGTAGGTGGTCTCGCGTATCGCTTCGCCTCCTGGAACGCCATAATGCAACGGGAGTGCTGCAAGCACCGCGGCGGCCAGCCCCTTGGGCGCCATCATCGAAGTAAGCGCGGTATCTCGCAGGCTGTATTCGGCGTTGATGAATACGAAGCGGGTGAGAATGATGCGCATCGCATAGATCGCCAGCACGATCGCAATGGCGGTCAGCGCAATTTTCACCGCGCCGAAATGCACCGATATGCCGAGATAGACGAAGAAGTAGGTCTTGAGCAGGAAGACCGCCTCCCTGTAGAAAATCAGATCGACTTCGTTCAGCGGCACGATGTTGCGGTCTATGCTGGGAATGCGGTTCAGCTTGAACTTCTCGAAATTGGTCAGCGTGATGCCGAGTGCCAAGGATGCAATGGCACCGGAGAATCCCAGCCCTTCGGTCGCGCCGTACACGATGAACACGAAGGCGAGCGTCGATGAAATGGTGTTGGGAAAGTCGCGTATTTTCCCGAGCACCAGCAGCCAGCCTATGCCGCCCAGAACACCGATCACGGTTGCAAATACCATCGCGGAAAGCACGCTACCTATCAGGTGGCCCGCCCCCACGCCGCCCTGGGTATGCACCTGCAGCAGCGCAAACACGCCGATGATGCTCAACACGTCCGTCAGCGCGGATTCCAGCACAAGCACGGTTGCCGGCTTTTCGGATATGCCCAGCGCCTTGACCATGGGGATGACCACGGCAGGAGAAGTGCTGCCCAGCGTGAAGCCCAAAAGGGCTGAGGCCAATATGGAAAGATTCAGTGCGTAGAAGCCGATCAGCGCCGCGATGATTGCGGTCAGCGCAAAGCAGCCCAGGGCGAGTTTTCCGGTGGAGGCAAGCGACCTGCCCAGCACGTTCATGTCCAGTGTCGTGCCGCCTTCGAACAGGATGACCACCAGCGCGATGGTGGCAAAGAGCGAGCCTACCTTGCCGAAATCTGCGGGAGACACGAGTCCCAGAAGCGGGCCCAGCGTGATGCCGACGACGACCAGAACGAGCACGTCCGGTATGTTTGTCTTGCGAAACTGCAGGGAGAGAAAGTGGGCGAAGAATACCATCAGCCCGATGAACAGTATCGTGGTGGACATTAATGTACCTCTGCTGTCAGGAGGTCGATTATACCCGACGATTGTTTCGGTCAGATGGCCGCGTGGCAGGGGCGGGGGCTGCCAGATTAAATCTTTTTAATTTTTTCCTGTCGCGGTGAAAATTCACTGCAGAAGCAGGGGCGAGGTGACATTCAGGAGCAGGAACTGCCACTGGTCCGAATTCTGCACGAGGCGCATCGAGATGTTTGCATCGCCGTGCTCGAACTTGCCGGTGGCGGTATAAGATGCAGTGATGACCTTGCCATGGTCCGGACCATAACTGACATTGGACTCTCCCTTGACGTTTTCAAGCCCCTTCAGGGCGCCTAGTCTTGCAAGCTTCTGGAACAACCGGTCAAGTTCGCCGGGATGCGCGTTGAGGATTTCCAGAAGCTGGGGCGATGCGCGTTTTTGCAGTTCGTCCCTGGACCAGTTGGAGGCTATGACCGGAACATTCGCTTCGACATATGCCTTGCTGGATGCATCCAGACGGTTCCCGAGATATGCTCCATAACCTATGAAGCCTGCTGCGGTGAAGACGAGGAGCAGGAAAAAAGCGCCGACGATGGAAAGAATTCTTTTCATTGCTGAGCCCGCCTGTAACGATGGTAATGCGCCGTGAGAGCATAAAGGTGCCAACAAAAAAGGCGGCCCGAGGCCGCCTTCAGTTGATACCCGTCAGCCTTAGATCTTGCCGGCCTTCACAGCGTCGAACAGCGCCTTGGCTGCGTCGTCTTCGTGGCCCTTGATCAAGGAGTTGTACTGACCAGTCATGATAGCAGCCTGTGCCTTGAACTTTGGCTCAGAGCTGGCGATCTTGCGATCTTCAACCTTAAATCCATCCTTGAAAACCTTTGCCAGTGCGTCAGCGCTGCCATATGCCTTGGCAACTCTGGCCCAGTCAGGACCGACAACGTCGTGTCCAACTGCATGGCAAGCCTTGCATGGACCAGTGTTGAAAGCGGCGCTCGCTGTTGCGGAAATAGTCAACAAACCAACAGCAGCTATTGCAAGCTTCAATGATTTACCCATTTACACCCTCCTTGTTATAAAAATTCCAATCGGAGCTAGAATCCTAGCCAATGTGAACCGTTGTGTCAATTGTGACTGCCGGCCTGACTACAACGCATGAGTTGCGGCAGCGGTTGACAAACACGCTGGGGCATTTTCGCATTCTGCAACCGGCTGGTTGGCAAAGGGTCAGTCGTTGGTCAGGAGGAACCAGAGGGTGAACGCAAATGCACCGATCAGCACCACGACGACGATCTTCATTGCTCTTTCCGTCTTCTTCTTGTGCCGGGCAAGCAGTTCCTCTTCGCTCTTTTTTTCAGTTTCTGCCGATGTATTTTCATCCATTCAATCTCTCCTCAAAGAGGTTGCTGTGCAGCGCCTGAGCGTATGGGGTATTCGCGGGTGTAAGCGACGGGAAGAGTGAACGGTCTTTGGTCATGGCGACTTGAAAGCTGCCGATGACTACTTGATGCGCATGCCGGGCATGGCGCCTTCGTCCGGGCTCAGGATGTAAAGACCGGTTTCGCTGCCTGATGCCGCGAGCACCATGCCTTCGGACAGTCCAAATTTCATCTTGCGGGGTGCCAGATTCGCGACCATTGCGGTCATCCTTCCCTTGAGATTTTCGGGATTGTATGCGGATTTGATGCCCGCAAACACGGTCCGGTGCTTTTCCTCTCCTATGTCGAGGGTGAGTTTGAGCAGCTTCTCGGCGCCCTCGACGTGCTCCGCATTGACGATCTTCGCTATGCGGAGGTCTATCTTCGCGAAGTCTTCTATGGATATCGTCTCGGCTATCGGCGCGATCGCGTGCTGCTGCGCCTCGGCATGGCGGACAGGCGAATGCGTTTCCGGCTTCAGACTTTCCCTGTTCGCTGCGACCATCGCTTCGATGTGCTTGGGGTCGAGACGGGTCATGAGATGTTTGTATTCGTTAATTCTGTGGCCGAGCAAAGTTTCGTCCGCATTGTGCCAGGCCAGCGGTGCTATCTCCAGGAAGGTTTCGACTTCCTTTGCAAGCATGGGCAAAACAGGTTTGAGATACAGCGTAAGTATGCGGAACAGGTTGAGGCTGGCGGTACAGGCTTCATGCAGTGCCGTTTCCTGTCCTTCCTGTTTGGCAAGAACCCAGGGCGCCTTGTGGTTCACATATTCATTGGCCAGATCGGCCAAACGCATAATTTCCCGGATCGCGCGGCCATAGTCGCGCTCTTCATAACATTGCGCAATCGCGCTACGTTTGCAGGCGAATTCGGCGATCAGTGCAACTGCGTTCGGATCCAGCAACTGGTCAGCCAATCTGTTATCGAATTTTTTGCTGATGAATCCTGCAGTGCGGCTCGCGATGTTGATGTACTTGCCGATAAGGTCTGAATTCACCTTGGCGACGAAGTCATCGAGGTTGAGATCTAGATCTTCCATCGTGCCATTGATTTTTGCCGCATAGTAATAGCGCAGGTATTCGGTATTCTTCACGTGTTCGATGTAGCTTCTTGCGGTGATGAAGGTGCCGCGCGATTTGCTCATCTTCTCACCGTTTACAGTCAAAAAGCCGTGAGCGAAAAGCTTGGTCGGGGTGCGGAATCCCGAGTGTTCGAGCATCGCAGGCCAGAACAGCGCATGGAAATACAGGATGTCCTTGCCGATGAAATGATAGAGTTCGGTTCCTGACTGTTCCGCTTTTTCCTTATCCCAAAACATGTCGAAATCGATAGGTATTTCTGTCCTCTGATTGCATAGTTTCATGAAGCTGCCCATGTAGCCTACCGGCGCATCAAGCCACACGTAAAAATATTTTCCCGGCGCATCGGGGATCCCGAAGCCGAAGTAGGGGGCATCGCGCGAGATATCCCAGTCTGTTAGCTTGTTCTCTCCCTCGGTTCCCAGCCATTCCTGCATCTTGTTCGCGGCCTCACTCTGCAGCGTTCCGCTTTTGGTCCATTTTTGCAGGAATTCCTGGCATCTTTTATCGGAGAGCCTGAAGAAATAGTGATCTGAATTTCGCATTTCGGGTTTAGCTCCCGACACAGCAGAGTAGGGAGCTATCAGATCGGTCGGCGCATAGGCCGCGCCGCACACCTCGCAGTTGTCGCCGTACTGGTCCTTCGCGTGGCACTTGGGGCATTCCCCCTTGATGAAGCGGTCCGGAAGGAACATGCTTTTGACTGGGTCGTAATACTGCTCGATCGAGCGCACCTCGATGAGTCCTACGCTCTTTAGCTTTCTATAGATGTCCTCCGCGTATTCCCTTGTCTCGATGGAATTGGTCGAGCCATAGTGGTCGAACTCAACGTGGAAGGCGGAGAAGTCATCAAAGTGTTCGTGCCAGACGCGCTCGATCAATTGCTCCGGGGTGATGCCTTCGCTTTCTGCGCGCAGCATGATGGGTGTGCCGTGCGTATCGTCCGCGCATACGTAATGCACGTTGTTGCCGCACATCTTCTGGAATCTTGTCCAGATGTCTGTCTGGATATATTCGACGAGGTGGCCCAGGTGTATGCTTCCGTTTGCATAGGGGAGCGCTGAGGTGACGAGTATGTTTCGCTTGGTCATGAAATCTTGCCTGATTCTGAAAGTGCAGCTATTTTAGCAAATCACGCGCGCATGCGGAGAATTGGCTTAGAATGACGCCCCAGTGATTTTTATGGTCTGGTCGCGCCATTTTCGGAAATCGATTTAAAGGAGAAGCGGAAAGAGGGGAGAGTGAAGATGGAAGAGGGAAGCCGGCGTGCCGCTGCGGCCCTTCTCCCTTCCCTCTTCTCGACTCCCAGGACTTATGAGCATCAAGTCAGACAAATGGATACGCCGCATGGCGGAGCAGCATGGCATGATAGAACCCTTCTCGCCCGTTCAGGTGAAGGAGGTGGAGGGGAAGCGCATCGTTTCCTACGGAACGTCAAGCTATGGCTATGACATACGCTGTTCGAACGAATTCAAGCTGTTCACCAACATCAATAGCACGATAGTCGATCCGAAGAACTTCGACCCGGATTCCTTTGTCGAAGTGACGGCCGATTACTGCATCATCCCGCCCAATTCGTTTGCACTGGCGCGCACGGTGGAATATTTCCGCATTCCGCGCTCGGTGCTGACGGTGTGCCTGGGAAAGTCAACCTACGCGCGCTGCGGCATCATCGTCAACGTGACGCCGTTCGAACCGGAATGGGAGGGCTATGTGACGCTGGAGTTTTCCAACACCACGCCGTTGCCTGCGAAGATATATGCGAACGAAGGCGTAGCTCAGGTGTTGTTCTTCGAGAGCGATGAAATCTGCGAAACGTCCTATCGGGATCGCGGCGGTAAATACCAGGGGCAAAGCGGCGTAACTTTGCCCAAGATGTAAGTTTTCTAGGAGTTGTTTATGAAATTCCGCTTTAGCTCAGGCGCAGCCCGGCTGCGCCTTCACTGAAACTTGGCCATGCTGTCACTTGCAAGTAAGCGATAATCCATACAACTTTTTATTCCCGTTGGGAGTTTGAATATGATGTTTCGTTTTAGCTCAGGTGCAGCCGGGATGAGCCTTCACTGAAGCTCTGCGTTTACCGCGCCCCACGTATTTTAATGAATTTTATTTTGTTGCTCGCGTTCTAAGGAGTTGTTTATGAAATTCCGCTTTCCGATCGTCATCATCGATGAGGATTTCCGTTCCGAAAATGCCAGCGGTCTTGGGATACGCGCGCTTGCTGACGCGCTCGAGAAAGAAGGCATGGAGGCGCTGGGCGTGACAAGTTACGGCGATCTGGCCTCATTCGCGCAACAGCAAAGCCGGGCATCGGCATTTCTTCTTTCCATCGACGACGAGGAATTCGGCGGCGGCAGCAAGGAGGAAACCGAAGCTGCGCTGAAGAATCTGCGCGCATTCGTCGAGGAGATTCGCTTCAGGAATGCAGACATTCCGATCTATCTTTATGGCGAGACGCGCACCTCGCGCCATATTCCAAACGATATCCTGCGCGAGTTGCACGGTTTCATCCACATGCACGAGGATACGCCGGAGTTCGTCGCGCGCCACATCATCAGGGAGGCCAAGGCTTACCTTGATTCTCTGGCGCCGCCATTCTTCCGTGCGCTGTTGCATTACGCGCAAGACGGTTCGTATTCATGGCATTGCCCCGGACATTCGGGAGGCGTGGCCTTTTTGAAGTCTCCTGTAGGTCAGATGTTCCATCAGTTCTTTGGCGAAAACATGCTGAGGGCGGACGTGTGCAATGCGGTGGACGAGCTGGGGCAGCTTCTGGATCACACAGGACCTGTGGCCGCATCCGAGCGCAATGCGGCGCGCATTTTCAATTCGGACCATCTGTTCTTCGTGACCAACGGCACGTCGACTTCAAACAAGATAGTCTGGCACTCGACGGTTGCGCCCGACGACATCGTGCTTGTCGACAGAAACTGCCACAAGTCGATACTCCATTCGATCATGATGACAGGCGCGGTGCCGGTGTTCCTCACACCCACGCGCAATCATTACGGCATCATCGGCCCTATCCCGAAATCCGAGTTCGAGCCTGAAAGCATACAGAAGAAGATAGACGCGAATCCCTTCATCTCCGACAAGACCAAAAAACCGCGCATCCTGACTATCACGCAGAGCACTTACGATGGCATCGTGTACAACGTCGAGATGCTGAAACAGATGCTGGACGGGCGCGTTGACATGCTGCATTTCGACGAGGCCTGGCTTCCCCATGCCGCTTTTCACGACTTCTACAGGGACATGCACGCGATAGGTCAGAACAGGCCGCAGGCCAGGGATTCGATGATCTTCGCCACACAGTCCACGCACAAGCTTCTGGCAGGTCTTTCCCAGGCTTCCCAGATTCTGGTGAGCGAATCACAGAACCGCAAGCTCAACAAATACATCTTCAACGAGGCGTATCTGATGCACACCTCGACCAGTCCGCAGTATGCGATCATCGCCTCGTGCGATGTGGCTGCGGCGATGATGGAGGCGCCGGGAGGAACTGCTCTGGTCGAGGAGTCCATCGCGGAGGCGCTGGATTTCCGCCGCGCAATGCGCAAGGTCGACGAGGAATTCGGCCTGGACTGGTGGTTCAGGGTCTGGGGGCCTAACGAGATTGCGGATGAAGGCGTGGGTTCGCGGGAAGACTGGGTATTGAAATCGTCCGACAAGTGGCATGGATTCGGCAACCTTGCCGATGGCTTCAACATGCTGGATCCAATCAAGGCGACCATCATCACGCCAGGCCTCGATGTGGATGGAGACTTCGCGGACACCGGCATACCGGCTTCCATGGTGACCAGGTATCTCGCCGAGCACGGTGTGATTGTGGAGAAGTGCGGGCTGTATTCGTTCTTCATCATGTTCACCATCGGCATCACCAAGGGGCGCTGGAATACGCTTTTGACAGCGCTTCAGCAGTTCAAGGACGACTACGACAAGAATCAGCCGATATGGCGCATATTGCCTGAGTTCGCTGCGAAGTACCCGAAATACGAGCGTGTGGGGCTTCGTGAACTCTGTCAGCAGATACACGACGAGTACAAGAAGCACAACGTTGCGCGCATGACGACCGAGATGTACCTGTCCGACATGCAGCCTGCGATGAAGCCTTCCGATGCGTTTGCTAGGATGGCGCACGACGAACTGGACAGGGTGGAGATCGACGACCTGGAAGGGCGCATCACAGCCGTGCTTTTGACTCCTTATCCGCCAGGCATTCCGCTGTTGATTCCTGGAGAGATATTCAACAGGACCATCGTCGATTACCTGAAGTTCGCGCGCGATTTCAGCCAGAAGCTGCCGGGTTTCGAGACGGACATACACGGCCTTGTCACAGAGGAAGTGGATGGCGTGAGGCGCTATTACGTCGATTGCGTTAGATAAGGCAGGGTGAAGCGTGCGTGCTGAAACCGGAAATTCGATGGTCTTTTTTTGCTCTCTCCTCAATCTTTGACTCAAGTTTAGACATTCACTCCTCATCCTTGCGCCACCGGAGCGGAGGCACAATCTGATGCGAAATGCTTAAAAGATACCCGTGCTGCAACCGGCAGGGGTGCTACAGGCGCAATCTTGGGTCTCC
>JAJXTH010000011.1 GCA_021783995.1 Pseudomonadota bacterium | reverse complement strand
GCTGCGCGAGGCGGCCAACGAGCACATGGCGATGCTGGAAAAATCACCCGGGCGGGTGATGAGCTACTTTCAGGACCCCAGGGTCAAATATGCTGCCGCTTGAAACTTCATGGGGCCGGAGCAATAGATAAAGCTCCTCCAAACGCTTTTGTTCATTCTGGCTTTTGTACCTCGACTTTGCTTGGCAGACTCGTCAGAAAATGAGGTCGCGTCTCGGCAGCGCGCACGAATCCCAGCAGACTGAAAAAATCTGCAAGCACCCAATTTCTAGCCTGACGGATCGGCTAGGGAATTCCCGGCTTTGCCGACTATCACATCATTTCCGCTTTGCAAACTCTGCATGAGTGCGGCATTATCGGGATGCCGACATTCCGACATGAAAAATGGACAACTCGCTCTCGCCCGTGCTGATACTGCTGGCCACCGCCGTGATGGTGGTCGTGGTTTGCCGCATCCTGAAACTTCCGGTGATGCTTGGCTATCTCACGGTCGGCATACTGATAGGCCCTCATGCGTTCGGCTGGATAGCCGACACGGAGAACACGCGCCATCTTGCGGAATTTGGCGTGGTGTTTTTGATGTTCAGCATAGGACTGGAATTCAGCCTGACAAGACTCAAGGCGATGCAGCTCACCGTGTTCGGCCTGGGAGGCGCGCAGGTGCTTGCAACCATACTGCTGGTGATGATCGCAGGCTGGGCGTTCAAGATGGACTGGCGCGCCACACTCGCGCTGGGCGGCATACTTTCGATGTCCTCCACGGCGATCGTGAGCAAGATGCTGGTCGAGCGCGCCGAGCTCAACCTGCCTTACGGTCAGCAGATGATGGGCGTGCTACTTTTTCAGGACCTGGCCGTTGTCCCCTTGCTGATCATCATACCCGCGCTGGCGAGCCCCCCCGGAAATCTTTCCGCCACCCTCGTCTACGCGATGTTGAAGGCTGCACTGGTGCTTCTGATACTGCTCGTTTTCGGCCAGCATGTGATGCGCCGCTGGCTGCATGTGGTGGCAGGCCAGAAGTCGCCTGAGCTTTTCACGCTCAACGTGCTTTTCATCACGCTGGGCCTTGCCTACCTGACAGAATCGGCAGGACTGTCTCTGGCGCTTGGCGCATTCGTCGCAGGGATGCTGATCTCCGAGACCGAATACCGCTACCAGGTTGAAGAGGACATCAAGCCATTCCGCGACGTGCTGCTGGGCCTCTTCTTCGTCACCATAGGCATGATGCTCGATCTTGCAAGCCTCGCCAGAAACCTAGGCTGGGTGCTGCTCGCACTGGCGCTGCTGATTTTTTTCAAGGCGCTGATCGTTGCCCTTCTTGCGCGCGCCTTCGAGGACAACTGGGGCGTCGGCCTGCGCAGCGGCATAGGCCTCGCACAGGCTGGAGAATTCGGCTTCGTGCTGCTGACACTTGCGGACGGCACGCATCTTCTGCATGGAAACCTGATGCAGATAACGCTTGCCACCATGCTGCTCTCGATGCTGACCGCGCCCTTCCTGATCCAGTATGGCGAAGCGATCGCGCGGCGCATCTCGGCCGCGGAATGGACGAACCGCGCGCTGCAGATGCACCAGATCGCGATCCAGAGCATGTCGAGCACAGGCCATGTGATACTCTGCGGCTACGGGCGCAGCGGGCAGAAGCTCGCAAGCATACTGGAAGAGGAAAAGCTGCGCTTCATCGCGCTCGATCTAGATTCGCACCGGGTGCGCGAGGCTTCCGCGGCAAAGAAGAGCGTGGTATATGGCGATGCGGCCAAGCGCGAAGTGCTGATGGCGGCGGGACTGATGCGCGCCAAGGTGCTGGTGGTGAGCTACAAGGACAAGCATTCCGCACTCGCCATCCTGCGCCACGTCAAGGAGCTGCGACCCGATCTTCCTGTCGTGGTGCGCGCCAATGACGACACCAATGTGGACATGTTCAAGAATGCGGGTGCTGCCGAAGTGGTCGCGGAAGTTCTGGAAGGCAGCATCATGCTCGCATCCCAGGCGCTGCTGCTGGCAGGCGTTCCTCTCTCCCGCGTGGTGCGCCATGTCCAGGAGAACCGTGCGCGCCGCTATGCGATGTTCAACGGCTACCTGCAGAATCCTACGATCGACGACATCAGCGACGAACTGCAGCCGCGCTTTCTGAACGTCCTGCTGAGGATGGACTCCGCCTTCGTCGGCATGCGTTTGCGCGAAGCTGAACTTGACGCGCTTAGCGTAGAAGTGAAGGCATTGCGCCGCTACAACGTGCACGGCGCCGAGCCTTCCGAAGAGATGATATTGCAGACAGGCGATGTCCTGGTCCTCCTGGGCCTGCCTGAAGCCCTGGAAGCGGCGGAGAAACGCCTGCACGAAGGCAAGCCCCCAGCCAGGTGACTCGTTACAGCCATAGGCCGAAAAGCCTATGTCCATCGGCATATATGCACCTCAATGCATAGAGCGTATTTTGTGTTCAGCAGGTTCACGATCTAGACCCAAGGAGCATGCCATGAGTTACACCACTTCCGGCTTCGCAAAAATCACCCGCCACGACAACCTGTTTCAGGAACATGTGCACGACGCATACAAGGCCAAGGGAAAGTTGCACGAGCCCTCGGTCTGCACAGAATGCGGCGCCGTGTACCACGAAGGACGCTGGCAGTGGCTCACAGCACCCAAGGACGCACACCGCGTGACCTGCCCTGCATGCCACCGCATGCACGATCACTACCCTGCGGGTTTCGTCAGCCTGAAAGGGGATTTCTTCCTCTCCCATCGCGACGAAATCATGAATCTCGTGCGGCACCATGAGCAGCACGAACGCGAGGAGCACCCCCTACAGCGCATCATGGCGATAGAAACCAAGCCTGACGATACGCTGGTAACCACGACAGACATACATCTTGCGCGCGGCATAGGCGAAGCGCTGCATCACGCCTATCAGGGCGAACTGGAATTCCACTACAACCCCGAACAGAATCTGCTGCGCGTGAACTGGGAGCACTGAATGACCTAACACACCGACAGGAGACGTATCATGAAAACCCTCATTTTGATTTGTGCACTTGGACTCTTTTCATCACTGGCCATGGCCGATGGATTTTCCGGAAAAAACGGTTACGTGACCGACAGGTATGGCAATTTCGTCAGGGACAGCCAAGGCACCTGCTTGCATAGCAAATCGTGGACACCTGCCATGGCACTGCCTGAATGCGAATCTTCAGCCATGAAAAAATCGCACAGACGCTCCACCGCGTATAGCGGTCCAAACAGCTGGGCAGTATCGACGAACTAACCTCATGACGGTCCTCCCGCCATGCCTTTTATTCCGTGCTTTAGCGGGAGGCCTGCATGGTAAAGATTCTGTTGCTGTGTTTTTTGCTGTCTTATCAGACCATAGCCCACGCTGACCGCGGCGAACTTCTGTATGAAACGCATTGCCATGCCTGCCACGGGCCGAAGATGCATCAGCGCAGCCACAGGATAGCGACAGACTGGAGAACACTTCTGCTCCAGGTGCAGCGCTGGGAATCCAACATCGATCTGCAATGGAGTCAGGAAGAAATCAACGATGTCGCCCATTACCTGAATGAACGGTATTACGGTTTTTCAGAACCTGGGCAACTGCAGAACGACCACGTGCAATCGAAACTGCAATAGTGGACCTCAGCGAACATCCTCGGCATCGATGTTGGCACTTCCAATTCTGCGGCCGCCTTGCTGCGCGGAGGTCACCCCGTGCAGTTCTGGTGCTCGTTATGGATTAATCCTCGAAGTTCGCGAGCAGCTTTCTGACAGGCGCGGGAATCGCTGCCTGCAGCGCATCATTCAGGCTCATCCACGTGTGTTCTCTTTCGCATTCTGGCTTTTCTGCAAGATTCATATAAATCGGCCGGATGTTAAGCCTGAAATGTGTGAATGTATGCGTGAACTCAGGCCATTCTGCCTGTTCTTCTATGTTCCAGCCCTTGCAATGCGCTTCGAACTCCTCCTCACCTGCCTCCGGGAAACACCAGAGCCCTCCCCAAATCCCTGAAGGCTTGCGCTTCTCAAGAAGTATCTCTCCGCCCGAGTTCACAAGCAGAAAAATCGTCCGTTTTTCCGGAACGCGCTTGCGCGTCTTCGGCGTGGGAAGCTCTTTTACCCGACCGGACTGAAGTGCAATGCAATCTTTTTGCACAGGGCAGATGCCGCATTTGGGATTGCTACGTGTGCAAAGCGTTGCACCCATGTCCATCAGAGCCTGTGTGTACACAGCAAAATCGCGATCCGGCAACAGCGCCTCGGCCTGTCTCCAAAGTTCATTCTCGACCTGCTTTGCCGAAGTCTCTCCGCTGATTCCGCAATAGCGCGCAAGCAGACGCTTGACGTTGCCATCGAGTATCGCGCGCTTCTCGTGAAAAGCCTGTGCGCTGATCGCAGCTGCTGTCGAACGCCCTATGCCGGGCAGGCCGAGTATCTGCTCATACTGCTGCGGGAACTGTCCATCGTGAATATCCACAATCGCCCTTGCAGCACGGTGCAGGTTTCGACATCTTGCGTAATAGCCCAGCCCGCTCCAGTGGGCCAGCACAGCTTCTTCTTCGGCATTCGCCAGGGTCACGATATCCGGAAAGGAAGCGACGAAACGCAGGTAATAGGGAATGACTGTGGAAACCTGCGTCTGTTGCAGCATGATCTCGGATAGCCATACGCGATAAGGGTCAGCGCCCTGCCACGGCAGGTCGTTGCGGCCATGCTTGCGCTGCCAGGCGATAAGAGAAGATGAGAATGATGCAGGATCGATACCCATGGGTGCATTATATGCGGAATGCGACCTGCGAATTCCCGTGCTAGGATTGCCAGAGAAAGGAAAGAGTCATGCATACAGAAATCATCGTTGCCGCGCATGCGATCCAGCAGGCAGTCGCACCCGTATTTCTTCTCACCGGCGTGGGGGCATTTTTGAGCGTGCTCTCAAGCAGGCTCGGTCGCGTGATAGACCGCTTCCGATCCATAGAAGGAGAAGCGCACAGCGATGAAAAGAACACTCTTGTTCAGCGGGCGCGCTGGATACACTGGTCGATCAGCCTCTGCACGATCTCAGCCCTTTTCGTCTGCATCGTGATCGCAGCGCTGTTCATCGGCTCCGAGCTTGGACGCGACCCTTCCGGAACCGTTTCCTTCTTTTTCGTCGCCGCGATGCTCACTTTGACATTCGCCCTGCTCTGCTTCCTGCGCGAAATCTCGCTGGCCACCGGCATCATCAGAATACGTTAGCGCCAACCCAACTTCATTCCACATTGAATGCAGTTGGGTTGGCTGGGCGCAGGGACGGCTAGTGATTATCGCCGTTGACGCGCCAGTAGACACGCTTGCGGCGCGTCGAGATCGGAGGCTGTATATTCTGCCCGGAGATCGCCGTGCTCGCGCCGCCGTTCTTCTGGGCCGCGCCGATCACAACGGTCTCAACCGATCCATTGACATTGACGTTGCCAACTACAGGGGAAGGAGGCAGGCCGCCGCCGACAAAAGTTGTCGAACGGGAGATGGTATTGCCGTTCGCGTCCACCCCGCCTATCGGCGTGCAGGTAGCAGCAGCAGTGCCGACAGCGCCCGAACCATTGAGCAGGTTGACCCAGTAGCCGCGCGCCTCGCCCAGGGGGTTCGCGCAGCTGTTGTTGCTGCTGACAGGGCGATTGGTGCTGAATGTGACCAGGCCTCCCGTGATCAGCGCGGAAGTCACTGTCTGTTCACCAACCCCATAGGCTGTCAGATCCATATACCAGCCTGAATAGCTGCCGTTGGGAAGCACCTGGCTGTTGCCGCATCCTGGGTCGATCGTATTGTTAAGCATGCTCGTACCGTCGAGGTTGACCGGGGTCGCGGAACTGCTGTTCGGATTGTCCAGATAGACATAAAAGCGGTTCTTGATAGGCGTCGTATATGGATAGTTGGTGATCAGCGGATGCTCGCGGTCGCCTGAGCCCAAGGCCAGATATACCTGATTGTTGTAGGGAAGAACCGCAGGCGCAAACAGGAACTTTCTTCCTGAACCATTGGTGTAGGCAACCTTGGTTATGCTCCAGTTGGCAACCGCCTTTGGAGTGAAGGAATTCGCAGGGTCGGAAAAATCGATCCGGTAAATATTGCCTCCCGTGTCCGCGACATAAGCCGCATCCACGTTGCCGTCGTAGTTGATATCCACCAGAGAGACATCCGCCGCTACGCTGCGTGTGGTGCTGAAAGATGCGAGCAGCGCGCCGCTTTGCGCGTCGAACACATAAACCGCGTTGCCGGTCGGCGCAGAGCAGCTGGGCGCGCTGCTATTCGCATCCTCGCAGGCATCGTAGCCGCCACCCACGATGACAACAGGCTTGGTTGTCGAATAGCCTGGGAGGATCGCAACCGACGGCGTGGACCATGTCTGACCTATGTTGGAAAGACCTGTCGTGCACCCCGTATTGCTGCCTATGCTGGGGCAGCCCGCTTTCCAGAGGAACGCCGGGCTGGAAGGAGTGCTCACGTCAAGGGCGTATATCATGCGCCCGCCGCGGCGCATGGCGGGATAGATCCAGACGCTGGAGTTGGTTGAGTTCTGATAGATGCCAGTAGAACCATCGAAATAGAATCCCTTGGGGGTTGTCGATGAAATCACCGGGCTGTTGTCCATCAGGCGCTCCAGGTTGGGAAAGAACTCTGGAGCGACGAAAGACCATGACTCTGCGCCCGTCGCGGCATTGACCGCTCGATATGTGCCGTCATTGGCGCCGTAAAACACCATGATCCCGGTCGTGCTGCCATAATCAACAGGTATAGGCTTTGAATGAATTACATCGCCGTGTATCGACGGGCGGTTTGCGGTCGATGCGGTCGCGTTGATTTCACCCGTGACATCCTGGCCCGATATAAAATTCACGATGTTCGCATTGATCGTGGTGTTGCTGGAGATCGCTGCATTGGATGTATTGAACGGAACCAGGGAGCTGCCGGACAGAGTCAGAACATTGCGGCTGGTGGCATTGCGCAACATCTCTGCGACTCCGCCCTTCTCGACGATGGGGCCATCCGGCGTGTCCGAATACACGTTGGTCCCCGTGAGCGAACATGCGCTCTTGGCGAGATTGGTGTCATCGCCACTCGTCCCCCAGGACAGGCCTGGCGTGTTCGCGGTGGTGAAGAAAACGCGCGGCCCTATCGTGCCTCCAGAAACACTTGCCCAGTAACTGCCGGAATCTGTTGTCCACCAGCTTACCGCGCAGGGCGTGATGAACCCGGTCGTGGTGTCGGTCGCGGGCGATCCGTTCACGTCTGCTAGGTTTGCAAGTCCTGAAAAATTGGCAACCTGGTAACGCTTCATGTTGCCGAACCAGCGCGGCAAAGAATTGGGGTTGGGGCGGAACATCCCGATATAGACCTGATTGTCGTTCTGCGCGCGGTTGGTGGCAGAAATCGGCAAACTGGCCGATGCGAAGGAAGAGTTTCGAGCCAGTATCTCCGAGAAAATGGACTGCAGCGAAGATGCAATCGCGGCCGCATTGTTGGCCACAAAGTATTTGCCGCCGCCATTTTGCGCCATGCTGGACAGCAATCCGCTCTGCTGCGCATTGGGCGCGGCATACCATACATCTATCGCATAAGTGTTGACGTTGAATGTCGTGCCGCCCACAGTAACGCCGTTCTGGTACATGAAGCGCGCCCACTCGTCCGCGTTGAAGGGATTGGTATCCAGCGTGTAAGTCCCGGCCGCCACATCGGTTGCAAGGCCGGTTCCGTGTGAAGACACCGTAAAATTCGGAAGCTTGAGCTGGGCCGTGTTTCCGCCCAAGCCGGAAAGCGCGGTCGTATTCGCGGCAAGATCGCTGGCAGGTCCGTTCGCATCCGGATTTCCGATGAAGATGATATAGGTGGTCGCACAGCCGTCGTCGCTCGTGAGCGGCGTCTTGAACTGCGTGTAGTTCGTACTATATCCGTTGGAATCCGCAATGGATGAAACCACATCCGCGCTCGCAGCGAACGGCACCCTGCCTGCCAGATAATTGTAGGCGTCATACATCAGGTTGCCATAGGCTTGACCGGAGTTCTGCTTTTCCGTGCTGGAGGTTATGTTGTTATAGATGGTGGTGAGCTTGGTTGAAAACGCGCTCAGGTTCGCCGGGCCGTTGGTCTGGCTAGGGCCCATGGGTGCGATGGCCTGGCGCACAAATCCGCCATTGTCGTTCGCATTGCCGCCGGTGACGAATTCCAGAAGGCCGACATTCACGTTTGCATTGAGGCTTTGCAACACGGTCTGGATCGCCTGCACTTCGGCCTGCCCCTGATTGCCGCCGTTATCGGGCCAGTGCTGGCTATTACGCGACCAGTTGGATGTGTTGTCCAGCACGATCAGCACATTGGGCGCAGGGTTGTTGGTGCCGCTGTTCAGCGTGTATAGGTCGATGTCCATCGCGCTTGCGGTCACGTTTGCGGCCAGCAGGAGAAGCGGCAGGCGCTTCAGGATTCTGTTGGAATTCATTTTTCTCTCCTTACGGGCAGTTGTTGGTCATAGCCGTCACAGGAATGCGCATGCTCACACCCTGCGTTACCGTGGTGCTCGTTTCCGTCGCCGGATCATTGGCCTGCGCCGTGATCTCCCAAGTCGAATTGGCGCACAGCGAATTGCCAGAGCCGCTTCCCCCGCTCACGCCGAAATTCTGTTGCGTGCCGGACGAACAAGCGAGATCATCAGCATTTTGCAGATTGAGCTGGCTGTTCAGTATCGGCGTCGCCTCCACGCACTTGGGTGCGACCGGCATGGTCACCGTGAAATCCTGCACGCCATCGCCATTGCTGTCCACGCACCAGGTGTTGGCCCCGCCGCCTGCGGTACAGTTCGTGTTGGGTATGGCTGCTGCAGGGTTTTGCGTGAAGTTGCTCGAATTGACGACCTGTTCTATCGCCTGGGTCGCCGCATCTATGCCTTCGTTCTTGTGCTGCGCGTTAGCCACGACCGCAGTCTGGCTGCTGCCCATGTGGAAGGATGCGATTGCTAGCAATGTCATTAAGAGCAGCATGATCATGCTGACCAACAGAGAGAATCCTCGCTGTGAGTTCATTCCAGTCTCCCTGCTATGTTGTTGAACCTGACTAGGCTGGTATAAAGATGACGTTTGTAGGCATCGTTGTAAGGGCCGTATGTATTGCCGCCCGCGGTATATACATGCGTGTCGGTAAATCCGCCACTGGGCTGAGTGTTCCTTGCCAGAATGTAGAGCCTTGCAGTCACTACATCGCGCCAGTTGGTCTGACAGGCAACGCCTGTGCATCCGCCATATGTGCCGGGATCCGAAGTGTAGACATCGGGGATACTGTCGCCATTCGTGTCTATGCCGTATTCGATCTGGAACTGGTCTATGCCTTCGACGAGTGGCGTGATCGTAAATCCGGCGCTGCCAAGCTCAGCAACCTTGAGCGTGGGTATGCCATCCCCAGGCTGATCGTCGTTGGCGACGAAATAAATGTTGGTCCGATAGGAGCGTATATCGGCTAGTGTCGCACAGTCTTTGGCAGTCAGACTAAGGCTGCTCGTACTCGTGCTGATGAGATACTGGTTCGCCGACGTGCTGCAAAGCGAAGTCTGAAAATAGACATAGCTTCCGCTGGCGCACCCGGACGTTCCCTGAACGCAGCCGCTCGCGCGCCTGTCGACAAAAATATCCGTGCCTGTTTTCAGATCCGAGATGCAACTTGGCGCAGCCGTAGCGTTGTTAACTCCTTGAACCGGCAACGCGACCGCCGAGACCAGCGTCGCATTGGTGGTATCGCATGGATCAGGCAGAGTTGAAGGCGTAGTGAGGCTCGTGGGATCAAGCTCGCCGTAATATCCCGCCATGCGCATCTCGTCCGTCAGCAACTGCGTTGCATATCGGCCGTTCTCGATCTGGAGGTTGGTCTTCTCCGTTTCCACGCGCGTCCTGTAGTTGTTTGCGAATATCGTGCCGACGCCTGCCACGACGAGCAGTCCCAAGGTGATGCCTATCATCATCTCGACGAGAGAAAATCCTTTGCTTGTTGATGGAATGTTCATGGCGCGGTCAGATTGGCTATGGTGACGAGAGAGGCAATGGCGCGGCGATTGCCGTCATTGCCAAAGAGGTTCTGGCCGCAGGTCAGTGCAGGCGGATTCAGCTGCGTCGTGCCCTGCCATGCGACCGTCACGCGGTATACGCTGGGAGATCCGCCCAGAGATTCGATGCAACCCACGGCATTCGTCATCGCCCCAACGTTTGTTCCCGCGTTGACCTCGGCTGCTCCTTTGAGCTGATTGCTCCAGGTGCATTCGTCGAGCTGCACGCCAGTCAGTCCAGTGCAGCTCGAAGGCTCGCCATCTCCGGTTCCAAGCGGGCTCGTGGTCACATAGCTTGCCGCATTGGTGCGATTTGCACTCAGCATGTCGGCCATCTCCTCGGTCAGCAGTATCGCCTGCGCGCGCTGATACGACTCAGTCTCCGAACTCTGTACCTTGAGCTGCAATCCAGCCAAACCAAGCAGGCCGAAGGCCAGGATGATGATGCTGATCAGCACTTCGAGCAGCATGAAGCCCCGCTGACTCGCCGGAATTGCAAGATTGCGATCTGCCGTTTTCATGATCAGCACCCCGACGAGGTGATCGTCGGCATCCCCGACAATCCGATGTTTAGGCAGCGGATATCGCTTGTTGAGGGAGAGGAAAACCTGAATGCTGAACCGCCGCCCGACGATACGCGCCCTGCATTGTTGTAATCGATGCTGGCAGGCCCCGAGATCACGGCCTGCGTGCCCTGATTGTTGCTGGAAAGCACCTCGCTGGTTGCCAAAACCGCAACCGTCCAGCCGGACGCCCATTGCCCGCCGACAGGAGATACGATCACGTCGGCATTGCGCTTAAGCGCCTCGGATCTGGCGGAAAGCAGCGAAGACTGCAGCATCGAAGCCGATGTCTTGATCTTCTGGCTCGCAATGAACGATGTAAATGCTGGCGCGGCAAGCATTGCCAGTATGCCCACGATGCTCAGCGTCACCAGCATCTCTATCATCGTGAATCCGTGTTGCGTACGCGTCACCATGATGAGCTCGGCGTCTTGTTTCCGAAGTTGTCCAGCGTCAGATTGCCATCCGCGACCTGGGAGCCGATCGCGGTCGCGGTGATCGTATAACCCGGAGGAGGCCCGGCAGTTACTGCAACCGATATCGTATAGTAGGGCGACACCGATGCAGGAACGGACGATGCAGCCAACGTGCTGGAATAGGAACGATTGTCGGTAAAATACTGCTGCTCGAGTTGCGCGGTACTCATCATGTAACTTTGCGCATCGCTGCGATGACCCTTGCGCACGGAATCCTGGTAGCTCGGATAGGCGATCAGCGCGAGGATGCCCACGATGGCAACCACGACCATCAACTCTATCAGGGTAAAACCGGCTTGTGATTCGGGTTTCATGATCGCCTCAGGAAATACACACGATCATAGAATAGCTAGAATGACAGCAGCCCGCCAGAATCTCATGCACAAGAGGTACAAAAAGGACGACGAACGGCAAGCGCCTTCACACAGGTCAGACGCGCGCCGACAGGCGGGCAGTTAAAGCCGACGAAAGAGCTGGACTGTGCAGCCTTACCTGAACAAGCCTTTCAGGCTGTCCTTCAGTTGTTCCTGCGCCTTGCTCCTGATCTGCTGTTTTGCCTCATCCAGCTTCTGCTTCGCCGCCTCCTTCGCCATCGCGCCGAAGTCCAGCGTGTATTTCAGGCCGTCAAACGGTCCAGCGATGCGCACCGGCACGGTGATCCCGCGCACGCTTTCCCGTCCACCCTGCCCTTCCAGCGTGCCAGCAAGCGTGACTCTTGCAAGGTAGTTCATGCTACTCTGGCCTATGTCGATGTCGCCCGAACCTGCTGCGCGAAGCAGCGGGGACTTGAGCATAAGGTCTTCGTTGTGCGCCACGCCGCGGTCTATTTTGAAACTCGCCTTGAGCTCTGAAAAATCCGTCTTCTCGCTGCGGCTGGCTGCCTCGGTCCTTGAACCCGTCAGCACTCCCTTCGCCTCGCGCAATGCTCTTGCGACATCAAAGCCCCTGATCGCGCCATTCGAAAGATGCAGCGAGACATTTCCCGACATCGATTTCTTCATGTTGCTCACCCCGCTCCCCTGCATGGATATCTTCGCTGCAACGCTGCCGACACCTTCCAGCATGTCGAAATTCGCTGCGTCACGGGTAAGTGCTGCAATATCCATCCCGCTCAGGTTTGCATCGACGCCAAATGCAGGGGTGTCGCTTGCATCAACAATCAGACTGCCGTTTGCACTGCCATGATAAAGCTTCGCCGAAATTGGGCTTGCGCGAAGGATTCCCCGATGCGCAGAAATGTTCAGCTTCAAATCGCTTGCCTTGATGTTTTCAAGAGTGAGCCTGCCCAGGTTCAGGCTGCCATCCAGGTTGAGCTTGCGCAAGAACGAGAGATCGAAAGGTCGGTCGGGAGACTCAGTCTTCTTACTCTTCGGCATATACATGTCAGCGTCGAACTGGTCCACATCGGCATCGAATTTCACCTCAGGGTCGGAAAATCCGTATATGCCGATTTTCGCGCTGACCCTGCTCTGCAGGAAACTGCCTGCAAGCACTGCCTGCAGCGTCTTTTCCCTGCCATCGATGTTCAGGCTTCCCTTCATTTCACTCTTCACTGTCTTTCCGGGCAGCGTGTCGAACTGCCCGCTCACTGCTACAACAAGCTGATCCAGATTGAGCCGTTCGGAATCCAGACCTCCCGAAACGGGGGAAGCGAGCTTGAAATTCAAAGCCTGGTCTGGCATCTGCAGCGCAAGATCAAGAAGCAACTTGCTGCCGCTGAATGACTGCGCGTCGCCCGAGAGGTCCGGCAGGGAAAGGCCAGCGACCAGGTTTCCACTATTCAGCTTGACATCCAGCTTCAGCTGCCGCGCGGATATCTTCCCCCTGGATGCCTGCAATTCAGGTAGCGCAAGCCTGGCATCAAAGGGAGAACCGTCCCTCATCCCCGATGCATCGAGCTCGAACTCCTTTGCATGAATCGCACGCGATGCAAGATCCGCGTCGATTTCGCCGGATGCAGCCATCTTGAGATCCGAGATATCCTGCACCGCACCCGTGACCCTGAGCCTGGTGTCGGCGATGCCGTACTGTTTTTTTCCCGAATCGAAAGTCAGAACGCCCGCAAGCCGGGTGTTGAGATCGAGCTTCTTGCCTTTGGCATCTGCGGCGAGCTCGATCTTCACGGGCGTGTCTGGCGCGATGCGCCCCGTCTCCAGCTTCTCAACATTCAGCGCGTACTGCGCTGCCGCCCCCTCGTCCAGATAGGATATGCGCGCATCCTTGATAAGCACAGATGCAATGTCGAATTTGAACGGTTTCTTGCTTCCCTCTTCCTTCTGTCCGAACAGATCATCGAGATTGGTCGAGCCGTCCTTGTGCCTCACGATGTTCGCGGAAAGGCCCTTGACGATCACGTCGTCGACGATCAGCTCGTGTCGCAAAAGCGGAAAAAGCTCGAGCGAAACCTTGAGCGTATCGATAGACGCAAAGCTCTTTTCACTGTCGTATTCGGAAAGAGAGGCGTGCTCTAGGCTCGCGCCTATGTAGGGAAACAGACGCAGCCTGATGTCGCCATTGAGATGCAGTGTACGGTGCATGTCTTCCTGCACCGCATGGGTGATTTCGTCCTTGTAGTCGCTGGGATCGAATGTCGCCGCAATATATGCGACAAGGACTGCCGCCAGCGTTGCCACGGCGCCTGTGCCCAACAGACCGTATTTGACGATTTTATTCATCTCATCACCCGCAAGTCAGGCCCGGATTATATACCTGTCAGGATGCACCGGAAAACTACAGCACCTTGCGACGAACGAGCCCGCCGTTCCCAATCGACAGGCGTAAAAAAACCCGGCTCAGCCGGGCCTGTCCAGCATCAGGTCTAACCTATGGTGTCTGGATGTTGGAAGCCTGCTTGCCTTTTGGACCTTGAACTACTTCAAAGGTGACCTTCTGGCCTTCCTTGAGCGACTTGAAACCGCTCATGTTGATTGCAGAGAAATGCGCGAACAGATCTTCGCTGCCATCATCGGGAGTAATGAAGCCGAAACCCTTTGCGTCGTTGAACCATTTAACAGTACCAGTTGCCATGTGAAAACTTCCTTACAAGAAAAAACGGGGCCCCCCCGCGAACTGTTTGAATCTAAGATCGCACACGGCAAAACCAGTCCTGCAGATACTTCGAATCAAACACCAGCATGTATTTAACTCCCGTTTTATCGCATTTGTCAAATGAATGATGCGTAATCTGCAGAACAGGCTTGAAAAACTATCGCTAATCTCCAACATAACGATGTATATTAGTGTCAAAATATCCTGCATAAAGAGTATGTCCCAAGAACGAGACAGCAACACGATACTGGCGCCCGAAAGGGCAAGGACAAAACCGCCTGGCATGTACAAGGTGATTCTGTTCAACGATGATTACACGACGATGGAATTTGTCATAGAGGTTTTGCGGCGTTTTTTTTCACTGAACAGTGAACGCGCGCAGCAGCTCATGCTCCAAATACACAACCAGGGATCGGCTGTCTGCGGGATATATACGCGCGACGTGGCCGAAACCAAGGTCTCGCAGGTGAGTGAGTTTGCACAACAGCACGGGCATCCTTTGCGATGCGGCATGGAGGAAATTTGAAATGATTGCTCAGGATTTGGAAGTGAGTCTGCATCTGGCATTTGTCGAAGCGCGTCAGAAGCGCCACGAGTTCATCACGGTGGAGCATCTGCTGCTCGCCATGCTTGACAACACCTCGGCAGCCCAGGTGCTGCGCGCCTGCAACGCCGACATTGACGAGCTGCGCCGGGTCATCACCGAATTCATAGACAGCAACACGCCCGTCGTGCCGGGCGACGGAGAGATGGACACACAGCCCACGCTGGGCTTCCAGCGCGTGATCCAGCGCGCGATACTTCATGCGCAATCGGCAAGCAAGAAGGAAGTGTCGGGCGCGAACATACTCGCCGCACTGTTCGGCGAGAAGGACTCGCACGCGGTGCACTTTCTGACCGAGCGCAACATCAACCGCCTTGATGTCGTCAACCACATCGTGCACGGCATCAGCAAGGAGCCTCAACCCGCACCTGCCGCACCGCAAGAGACACAGGCAGAACAGCCAGCCAGCGAAGAAAGTGCGCTCAAACACTACACGGTGGACCTCAATGCTCTGGCGCTGTCCGGCAAGATAGACCCGCTGATCGGCCGCGAGCCCGAACTCGAGCGCGTGATCCAGACGCTCTGCCGCCGCCGCAAGAACAATCCGCTTCTGGTAGGCGAGGCAGGGGTTGGGAAAACCGCCATTGCGGAAGGTCTGGCGCGCCGCATCATCGAGGATAGCGTGCCCGACATACTCAAGGATGCGCATGTCTATTCGCTTGACATGGGCGCATTGCTTGCCGGCACGAAATACCGCGGAGACTTCGAACAGAGGCTTAAGTCCGTGCTAAAGGAGCTGAAAGAGGCGCCGCACGCCGTACTTTTCATCGACGAGATACACACGCTGATAGGCGCGGGTTCCGCCTCCGGCGGCACCATGGATGCCTCCAACCTTCTGAAGCCCGCGCTCTCGAGCGGCGCACTGAAATGCATAGGCGCGACCACCTATCAGGAATACCGCGGCATCTTCGAGAAGGATTCTGCGTTGTCACGGCGCTTCCAGAAGATAGATGTGTCCGAGCCTTCTGTTGAACAAACCATCGAAATCCTGAAGGGCTTGAAGTCGCACTTCGAGCAGCACCACAGCATCAAGTTCAGTTCTGCAGCGATCACCAGTGCCGCCGAACTCTCTGCGCGCTTCATCAACGACCGCCATCTGCCGGACAAGGCAATCGACGTGCTGGACGAGGCGGGTGCCGCGCAGCGCATCCTTCCCAAGTCCAAGCAGAAGAAGGTGGTAGGCAAGCACGAGATCGAGGAGATCATCGCCAAAATCGCGCGCATTCCGACGCGCACCGTCTCGCACGACGACCGCAATGCGCTCAAAACGCTGGACCGCGACCTGAAGTCTGTGGTGTTCGGCCAGAATGCGGCAATAGATGCGCTGGCCACCGCGATCAAGATGTCGCGCAGCGGGCTTGGCAATCCGAACAAGCCGATAGGAAGCTTTCTGTTCTCAGGCCCCACGGGCGTTGGCAAGACCGAAGTCGCGCGTCAGCTGGCCTTCGCGATGGGCATGCCTCTGCACCGCTTCGACATGTCCGAATACATGGAGCGCCATGCGGTCTCCCGCCTGATAGGCGCGCCTCCGGGCTATGTCGGCTTCGACCAGGGCGGGCTGCTCACCGAGGCGATCACCAAACAGCCCCATTGCGTTCTGCTTCTGGACGAGATCGAGAAAGCCCATCCGGACATCTTCAACATCCTGCTGCAGGTGATGGACCATGGCACGCTGACAGACAACAACGGGCGCAAGGCCGACTTCCGCAACGTGGTCGTCATCATGACCACCAATGCAGGCGCTGAGGCGCTGAACAAGACCCAGATCGGCTTCACCAAGACATCCTCGATGGGCGACGAGATGGCCGACATCAAGCGCATGTTCACGCCCGAATTCAGGAACCGCCTGGACGCGATCATCTCTTTCGCACCGCTCAGCACGGAAGTCATCCTGCGTGTGGTGGACAAGTTCCTGATGCAGCTCGAGGAACAGCTTCACGACAGGAAGGTCGAAGCCGCGTTCACCGATGAACTGAAGGCGCACCTGGCCGAGAAAGGCTACGATCCGCTGATGGGTGCAAGACCCATGGCGCGCCTGATCCAGGACAAGATCAGGGCAGCACTCGCCGACGAACTGCTTTTCGGCAGGCTCGCTCATGGCGGCAAGGTGACCGTGGACGTCAGGGACGAAAATATCGTGCTGGAGTTCGAGGAAGAGGCTGTAGCCGCCTGACCTTTTCAGGATGACCACTGCCTATCGCGGCCGTTTCGCGCCCTCCCCCACAGGGCCGCTGCATTTCGGCTCGCTCGTTGCGGCCGTCGCAAGCTACCTGGATGCAAAGCATAACGATGGCATCTGGCTGTTGCGCATGGAAGACCTGGATGTACCGCGCACCATGCCTGGCGCAGCGGACGATATCCTGGAGACGCTCGCCGCATTCGGCATCATGAGCGACGAGCCCGTGATATACCAGAGTCAGCGCACATCAGACTACGAAATCGCACTGCAGCGGCTGCAGGACATGAACGCAGCTTATCCCTGCTGCTGCACGCGGCGCGAGGTGCTGGATTCCGCGCTACACGGCATAGAGGGCCCGGTCTATTTAGGCACCTGCAGGAACGGCATCCTCCATGATCGCGAAGGCAGGGCTTGGCGCGTGCGCACGCACGATGAACCGATCGACTTCGATGACATGCTACAGGGACATGTCTCGCAGCGGCTCGAAAGCGTGGTCGGAGACTTCGTGATCAAACGCGCAGACAATCTCTTTGCCTATCAGCTCGCCGTGGTAATCGACGATGCAGAGCAGGGAATCACCCGCGTGGTGCGCGGCGCAGACCTGCTCCAATCCACTCCCCGCCAGTTGCATCTGCAAAGGCTGCTGGGATTGCCCTCGCCTGTCTACATGCATCTGCCTATCGCGGTGAATGCGCAAGGAGAAAAGTTGAGCAAGCAGACGCTCGCCAGACCCGCCGAGAAAAGCCCCCTGACGATGTTTAAGGTATTGCTGTTTTTAAGGCAACAGCCCCCCGACCACCTGCGATCTGCCGGCATGGAGAATATGCTGGCATGGGCGATAGAAAATTGGCGGCCCGAAAGGCTTTCGGGCTGCATGCAGTTTCAATCCTGATCAGGCCGCTGCCTGCTTGCGCACTGCATCAGCGATGCGGTTTGCGCACTGTTCGACCAGGCTTCTGTCCTCGCCCTCCACCATCACGCGCAACAGCGGCTCGGTACCCGAAGGCCTGAGCAGCACACGCCCGCAGCCATTGAGTTCGCGCTCTGCCAGGGTCACAGCTTCCTGCACCTTCGCATGAGCTAGGCAGTCGACGCCCCGTGCAATCTTCACGTTGACGAGTATCTGCGGATAGAGCTTCAAGCCTTCCGAGACTTCGGCCAGGCTCTGCTTTCTGGTTCTCAGCGCATGCAGCACTTCCAGCGCAGACACGATGCCATCCCCCGTGCTGTGCTTGTCCAGACAGATGATGTGACCCGAATTCTCGCCACCCAGCTGCCATCCCTGTTTCTGCAGCAGCTCCATCACGTAGCGATCGCCCACCTTTGCGCGCATGAAGGGAATGTCCATCTGTTTCATCGCGTGTTCGAACGCGAGATTCGTCATCAGTGTGCCTGCCACGCCGCCCTGCAGCTTGCCCTGCTCCTTGCGGTGACGCGCAATCACATACAGCAGCTCGTCGCCATCGTAGAGTTTCCCCGAACCATCCACCATCACCAGGCGATCTCCGTCACCATCCAGCCCGATGCCGATATCCGCGTGGTGCTCAAGCACAGCCTTCTGCAGATTTGCAGGCGCAGTCGCACCATATCCGTCGTTGATGTTCTTGCCGTCGGGCTGCACGCCGATCGCAAAGACTTCCGCGCCCAGTTCGTGGAAGACGCTGCGCGCGATGTGGTAGGTCGCGCCATGAGCGCTGTCCACGACGATCTTCATGCCGCGCAGATTCATCGCGGAAGGGAATGTCCCCTTGCAGAATTCGATGTAACGACCGACCGCATCGTCCAGGCGGCGCGCCTTTCCTAGCTGGTCAGAGGACTCGATCCTGATCGGCTGATCCAGTCCGGCCTCGATTTCCTGCTCGACGTTATCGGGCAATTTGCTGCCGCCTGCCGAAAAGAACTTGATGCCGTTGTCCTCGAAAGGATTGTGCGAAGCGGAGATCACGATGCCCGCCTGCAGGCGAAGCGCGCGCGTGAGGTATGCCACGGCAGGGGTAGGAATGGGGCCTGCAAGGTACACGTCTATGCCGGCGGCGATCAAACCCGCCTGAAGGGCCGACTCGAGCATGTAGCCCGAGATGCGCGTATCCTTGCCTATCAGCACCGCAGATCGCTCGCCCGTCGTATGCTCGGCTCCAGCCAGAACACGCCCAGCGGCATAGCCCAGCGTCATCACGAACTGCGGCGTGATCGGAAATTCTCCGACGCGGCCGCGTATGCCATCCGTCCCGAAATACTTTCTGCTCATGTCATCCCCCTGTCAACTGCATCCCATATTTTCATTGCGTCCGCCGTCGCCCGCACGTCGTGCACGCGCAGGATGGAAGCGCCGCGCTGGACGGCGATCAGTGCCGCTGCCACGCTTGCCGGCATCCTGTGCTGCGCATCCTGTCCTGTGATCTGGCCCAGCATGGATTTTCTCGAAAGCCCGGCGAGTATCGGCACGCGCAATTCCCTGAATTCTTCGAGATTGCGCAAGAGTTCGAGATTGTGCGCCAATGTCTTGCCAAAACCAAACCCGGGGTCGATGACGATGCGTTCATGAGCGATGCCAGCCGCCAGCGCAGCTTCCTTGCGCGCCTGCAGAAATCTCTTCACTTCCGGCACCACATCGCGATATGCCGGTTGATGCTGCATGGTCTGCGGACTGCCTTGCTTGTGCATCAGACATACCGCTGCATTGCTCCCCGAAACTATTTTCATCGCATCACGATCCTGCAGCGCATCGATGTCGTTGATCATCGCTGCCCCTGCAGCAATACCCGCCTTCATGACTTCAGGCTTGAATGTATCGATAGAGACCGCAACGCCTTTCAATGCCTCGATGACTGGAAGTACCCTTTCCAACTCTTCCTGCAATCCGACCGGTAGTGCGCCTGGCCGCGTCGATTCCCCGCCGACATCGATGATGTCAGCACCCTCCTCGACAAGCTGCATTGCGCGGCGTACCGCGGCATCGCGCTGATTGTAAAGACCTCCATCAGAGAATGAATCAGGCGTGACGTTGAGGATGCCCATCACCAATGGGCGAGAGAGATCAAATCGATATGGCCCACAGTGGAACATCAGGAGTGAGGAGAGAGGAGAGAGGAGTGAGCAGCGCTCAATCCTCGATCCCGCTTTTTACATTTCCTGAGCCGGCTGTGTGGGTGTTACCGCAGGCGCGGCAGGCGTCTCGTCCTTGGGAGGCTTGGGCGCCTGCGCCGACTGGCTTGGCTTGGGTGGGCGCGGCGGATTGCCTGCCATGATGTCGTTGATCTGGTCGGCATCTATCGTCTCCCACTCCAGAAGCGCGGCCGTCATCGCTTCTATCTTGTCGCGATGCGTCTCTATCAGGTCGCGCGCCAGCGCATACTGCTGATCGATGATATGGCGTATCTCGGTATCAACCTTCTGCATCGTCGCTTCAGAAATGTTCTTGTGTGTCGTGACAGACCTGCCCAGGAACACTTCTCCCTCGTTCTCGCCATACACCATGGGGCCCAGCGCATCAGACATACCCCACTGCGTGACCATCTTGCGCGCCATGTCGGTCGCGCGCTCGAAATCGTTGGATGCGCCCGTGGTCATCTGGTGCATGAACACTTCCTCGGCGATGCGGCCTCCAAACAGCACAGCGATCGTGGAAAGGATGCGCTCCTTGTCCATGCTGTACCTGTCTTCGGATGGCAGTTGCATCGTCAGGCCCAGTGCACGTCCGCGCGGGATGATCGTCACCTTGTGCACAGGATCGGTCTTGGGCATCAGCTTTGCAACCAGCGCGTGGCCGGATTCGTGATAGGCCGTGTTGCGGCGCTCTTCTTCCGGCATCACCATGGAACGGCGCTCCGCGCCCATGAAGATCTTGTCCTTGGCTGCCTCGAAATCGTCCATTTCGACAAAACGCTTGGCACGACGCGCGGCAAAAAGCGCTGCCTCGTTGACCAGGTTCGCCAGATCGGCACCGGACATGCCGGGCGTTCCGCGCGCCAACACGCTTGCATCGACATCGGGAGAGCAGGGTACCTTGCGCATGTGTACGGCGAGTATCTGTTCGCGGCCGCGTATGTCAGGCAACGGCACCACTACCTGGCGGTCGAAGCGGCCTGGACGCAAGAGTGCAGCATCCAGAACATCAGGCCTGTTGGTCGCGGCGATCACGATCACGCCTGATGCGCCCTCGAAGCCGTCCATCTCGACCAGCAGCGCATTCAATGTCTGTTCTCGCTCGTCGTTGCCGCCCCCCAGGCCTGCGCCGCGCTGGCGGCCGACCGCGTCTATCTCGTCGATGAAGATGATGCAGGGCGACTGCTTCTTGGCCTGCTCGAACATGTCTCGAACGCGGGCAGCGCCCACACCTACGAACATCTCGACGAAATCGGACCCCGAGATCGAGAAGAAAGGCACCTTGGCTTCGCCCGCGATCGCCTTTGCCAACAAGGTCTTGCCAGTGCCCGGGCTACCCACCATCAGCACACCGCGCGGAATGCGCCCGCCAAGGTTCTGGAATTTGGTCGGATCGCGCAGGAAATCCACCAGCTCGGACACCTCCTCCTTGGCTTCGTCGCAGCCTGCAACATCCGCGAATGTCACGCGCTCCTTCGCCTCATCCAGCATGCGCGCTCGCGACTTGCCGAACGAGAAAGCGCCGCCCTTGCCGCCGCCCTGCATCTGGCGCATGAAGAACACCCATACCGCGATCAGGAGGATCATCGGGAACCACGAAACGAACACGCTCATCAGGAAGGATTGTTCCTCCTCGGGCTTGGCCTCGATGCTGACGCCGTTTTTCAGGAGGTCCGAAACCATCCACAGGTCGCTCGGCGCATAGGTGCTGACATGCTTGCCTTCCGTGGTCGTCGCATTCAGCGTGCGGCCTTCGATGACCACCTTCGCTATCTCGCCCTTCTTGACCTCGTCCAGGAACTGGGAATAGTCGAGGTGAGCCTGCGACGTCATCTGCTGGCGCGAATTGAACTGATTGAACACGGTCATCAGAACCAGCGCCACGACCAGCCAGATTGCAATACTTTTGAAGTTGTTCAAGATAATTCCTTAAAATGCACCACTGAGGTATGCCATTAAACTATGTATCGGCTGATTACTCAAGCACCCCTGTGCCCAAAAGATACACTTCGCTGCTCCTGTCCCTCGAGGCCTTGGGTTTGCGTACAACCACCTTCGCAAAGCGGCTGCGCATCGATTTCACGTAGGCCTCGAATCCCGAACCCTGAAAAACCTTGACCAGGAAGCTTCCCTCAGGGCTCAGATGCTTCAAGGCAAACTCCATCGCAAGTTCAGCCAGATATATCACGCGATCCTGGTCAAGCTGGGACACCCCGCTGAAATTGGGGGCCATATCCGAAATTACAAGCCCTATCTGCCTGTTCTGCAGGCAGGATTCGAGTTTTTCCAATACCTCTTCCTCGCGAAAGTCGCCCTGTATGAAATCAACTCCTCGCAAAGGCTCCATGGGCAACAGGTCTAACGCGACCACCTTGCCGGTATCCCCCACGAGTTTTCCCGCCACCTGACACCATCCGCCCGGTGCCGCCCCAAGATCCACGACAACCAGCCCGGGCCTGAAAAGGTGATCCCGCGCATCGATCTCCAGAAGCTTGTAGGCAGCGCGCGAACGGTATCCGTCTTTCTGCGCCTGCTGCACGAAAGGATCGCTGACATGCTCACGCATCCATTGTTTGCTGGTTTTGGAAGGCTTCATCGTTTAGAATCCATATCCGGACATTATAGAGAAAATCATGCCTGCCCTGACCGTTCAAGAACGCCTGACCCTGAAGGGCCGCGCACATCAGTTGAAACCCACCGTGATGATAGGCAATGCCGGCCTCACGGAATCCGTCCTCGCGGAAATCGAGCGCACCCTGAAGCTTCACGAGCTCATCAAGATACGCGTGATGGCCGAGCGCCCTGAACGCGAAGCCATACTAGGCGAAATCTGCACAAGACTGGATGCAGAACCCGTTCAGCATATAGGCAAAATACTGGTGATCTTCAAGCCCAACCCCGATGCTCACAAGATCGAGATCCGCCGGATGCCGCAGCACAAGGGCAAGAAACCGCTGACCAAGAAGCAGCTCGGCAATCGATAAATCAGTCGGCAGACGCTAGTCATTGGTTTTTGGATAAAACCCGCGAAGCGGACAACATCAACTCACGGCTAGCTGCTAGTGACTAGCAACTGCCTTAGATGTATTGCACCTCGACCACCTCGTATTCGCGTACCCCATGGGGTGCTTGAACCTCCGCAACGTCGCCGCTGTACTTGCCGATCAGCGCGCGCGCAATCGGCGAACCGATCGAAATCTTGCGTTCGCGTATATCGGCCTCGTCTTCGCCCACGATCTGATAGGTCACGACATCGCCGCTGTTGACATCCTCCAGTATCACCGTGGAGCCAAACACGCATCTTCCGTCCGCGTTGATCGTCTTGGGGTCGATGATCTGGGCGCTGCCAAGCTTACCCTCCAGCTCCATGATGCGCCCCTCGACAAACCCCTGTTTCTCCTTGGCTGCATCGTACTCGGCATTCTCTGAAAGATCGCCTTGCGCGCGCGCCTCCGAAATCGCGTTGATCACGGAAGGGCGCTCTACCGTCTTCAGGCGATGCAGCTCCTGGCGCAACATTTCTGCTCCCACCAGCGTCAATGGAATCTTGCTCATACAAAAACTCACTCAAAAATTTAGACTCTGGTCGCATGACCGGTCGTTATTTAATTCCGCAAAGCGGACTACTTGCCAGCCCTTCTTCTATGCTGAGACTGGACGTCATACACCTGCAAGCCTTCCAGATGGCTCATTCCAACGCAGGCTGCGCGCGCTCCGGCAAGCGTCGTGTAATAGGTCACCCTTCCCTGCAGCGCCGCATGGCGTATCGAATAGGAGTCGCGCATCGCGGTTGGCCTGCTGTCGACGGTATTCACGATCAGGCTGATTTCGCCGTTCTTCAGCATGTCCACGATGTGCGGGCGACCCTCTGCCACCTTGTTCACGACAGCCACTTTGATGCCTTGAGCACTGATTGCAGAAGCCGTTCCTCGCGTTGCAAGCAGCGTGAAGCCCAGCGCCTCCAGGGAACGCGCGACCTCTACTGCGCCTTGTTTGTCCGCATCGCGCACGCTGATGAATACCTTCCCTTCCCTCGGGAGCCTGACGCTCGCCGCGAGCTGCGACTTGACGAATGCCTCAGCGAACGTCTCGCCCACGCCCATCACTTCCCCGGTGGATTTCATCTCGGGCCCGAGTATCGTGTCCACCCCAGGAAACTTGATGAAGGGAAACACGGCCTCCTTCACTGAATAATAAGCAGGCACCGCTTCCGCAATGACGCCCTGATCTTTAAGCGTCTGTCCTGCCATGGCGCGTGCTGCGATCTTCGCAAGCGGAACACCCGTCGCCTTCGACACGAAAGGCACGGTGCGTGACGCGCGCGGATTGACTTCCAGCACGTAGACGGTCTCCCCCTGAATCGCAAACTGCACGTTCATAAGACCTATCACATTGAGCGCGCGCGCCATCAGCACAGTCTGGCGGCGCAGTTCGTCCTGCATCTCCACCGACAGGCTGAAAGGCGGCAGGGAACAGGCCGAATCGCCGGAATGCACGCCCGCTTCCTCGATGTGCTCCATGATGCCACCTATGATCACGTCGCACCCGTCTGACACCGCATCCACGTCCACCTCGATCGCATCGTTCAGGAAACGATCGAGCAGTATCGGCATGCGCTCGGGATAAGTAAGCGACATCGCCTCCGCATCGCGCATGTAACGCTCAAGGTCGGCTTGCGCATGTATGATCTCCATCGCACGCCCGCCCAGCACGTTGGATGGCCGCATCACCAGCGGATAACCTATTTCGGCAGCTCCTGCGATCCCTTCAGCCACGTTGCTTGCAGTGTGGTTGGGGGGCTGCTTCAGCCCAAGCCCGGTCAGCATTTGCTTGAAACGCTCTCGATCCTCGGCGCAGTCTATCATGTCCGGCGTTGTGCCTATGATGGGCACACCGTTCCTTTCCAGCCCGCGCGCAAGGCCCAAAGGAGTCTGCCCGCCATACTGCACGATCACGCCAGCGGGCTTTTCAACGGCCACCACTTCCAGCACGTCTTCCAGCGTCAGCGGCTCGAAATACAGGCGGTCGGATGTATCGTAATCGGTGGATACGGTTTCAGGGTTGCAGTTGACCATGATGGTTTCAAAGCCGTCTTCGCGCATCGCAAGCGCCGCATGCACGCAGCAATAGTCGAACTCTATGCCCTGCCCGATGCGGTTCGGCCCGCCCCCGAGCACCATGATCTTCTTCCTGTCCGTGGGCAGCGCCTCGCATTCCTCCTCGTAGGTGGAGTACATGTAGGCTGTATCCGTGGAAAACTCTGCAGCGCAGGTATCCACGCGCTTGTAGACAGGGCGCACGCCTAACGCGTGGCGATGCGCGCGCAATGCTTCGACATCAGTGCCAAGAAGATAGGCGAGCCTCGCATCCGAAAATCCGCTGCGCTTCAAATGACGCATCTCGAACGCATCGATGCTTTCAAGCGTGCGGCCGGAAAGCTCGGCCTCCTGGCGGACCAGATCTTCGATCTGCACCAGGAACCACCGGTCTATCTTGCTGATGCTGAACGCCTCATCCACGCTCATGCCAAGACGGAATGCATCGGATACCGCCCAGATGCGGGCAGGACCGGGGTTGCCGAGCTCGGCCGCGATCTCATCAAGGCTGGAGAATCTGGCATCCAGCCCGTTCACCCCCACTTCAAGGCCACGCAGTGCCTTCTGGAAGGATTCCTGGAAGGTGCGGCCTATGGCCATCACCTCACCTACCGATTTCATCTGCGTGGTCAGACGGTCGTTGGCCTGGGGAAATTTTTCGAATGCGAAGCGCGGTATCTTGGTCACCACATAATCTATCGTGGGCTCGAACGAAGCCGGCGTAGCTCCGCCGGTGATGTCGTTCTGCAACTCGTCCAGCGTGTAGCCCACAGCCAGTTTCGCGGCGATCTTCGCGATCGGGAAGCCCGTCGCCTTCGAAGCCAGCGCGCTCGATCGTGAAACGCGCGGGTTCATCTCGATCACCACCATGCGCCCGTTGTCCGGATTGACTGCAAACTGCACGTTCGAGCCACCCGTCTCCACGCCGATTTCGCGCAGCACCGCAAGTGATGCATCGCGCATGATCTGGTATTCCTTGTCAGTCAGCGTCTGCGCGGGCGCAACGGTGATCGAGTCCCCGGTATGCACGCCCATCGGATCCAGGTTCTCGATCGAGCAGATGATGATGCAGTTGTCATTGCGGTCGCGCACCACCTCCATCTCGTATTCTTTCCAGCCGAGCAGGGACTCCTCGATCAGCAATTCGCGCGTGGGGGAAGCCTCGAGCCCGCCTTCGCAGATGGTCACGAACTCCTCGCGGTTGTAGGCGATACCGCCGCCACTGCCCCCCATCGTGAAGGATGGACGTATGATGGTCGGATAACCCATCACCTGCTGCACCTGCAATGCCTCTTCCATGCTGTGCGCGATCGCGGAGCGCGCCGAGGAAAGCCCGATGCGCGTCATCGCCTGCTTGAATTTCTCGCGGTCTTCGGCCATGTCTATAGCCTCGCGCGACGCACCTATCATCTCGACCCCATACTTCTCAAGCACGCCGTGCCTTGCAAGGTCGAGCGCGCAGTTCAAAGCGGTCTGCCCGCCCATCGTGGGCAGGATCGCATCCGGCTTTTCCTTCGCGATGATCTTCTCGACGATTTGCCAGGTGATGGGCTCGATATAGGTCGCGTCCGCCATGTCGGGATCGGTCATGATCGTGGCCGGATTCGAGTTCACCAGAACCACGCGGTAGCCCTCCTCGCGCAGCGCCTTGCAGGCCTGTGCGCCGGAATAGTCGAACTCGCATGCCTGCCCGATGACGATGGGCCCCGCGCCGATGATGAGAATGCTCTTGATGTCTGTACGCTTTGCCATTTGTATTTGAGGAAGTGATAAGGATGAAGGGTCGGAGAGCGCGGCCTTTACCCTACCCCTTCCCTCTTCTCCAGTTTCCCTCTTATTTCCTTTTTTCCATCAATCCAATAAATTTATCGAACAACGGCGCCACATCGTGCGGCCCCGGACTCGCCTCGGGATGCCCCTGGAAGCAGAAAGCGGGCTTGTCTGTCAGCTCGAAGCCCTGCAAGGTTCCGTCGAAAAGCGAGACATGCGTTGCGCGCGCATGCGATGGCAATGTCGCCCCGTCGACCGCAAAGCCGTGATTCTGGCTGGTGATCATCACGCGACGGCTTGTCAAATCCTGCACCGGATGATTCGCGCCGCGGTGGCCGAACTTCATCTTCACAGTCTTCGCACCGACAGCCAGCCCCATGATCTGGTGCCCAAGACAGATGCCAAACAGCGGCATGCCGGCTTCCAGTATTTCCTGCGTGGCAGCGATCGCATAATCGCAGGGTTCGGGATCCCCCGGGCCATTAGACAGGAATACGCCGTCCGGCTTCATTCCAAGCACATCCCTGGCGGGCGTCTTCGCAGGAACGACGGTGATTCTGCAGCCGCGTGATGCGAGCATGCGCAGGATATTGCGCTTCACGCCGAAATCGTAGGCCACGACATGATAAGCGCCAGCAGCCGATCCCCGATCCCCGATTACCGATTCCTGCCTTTCCAGCTCCCATTCGCCCTCAGTCCATTCGTAGGGCTTCTCGCAGCTCACCTCCTTCGCCAGATCCATGCCGGCAAGGCCGGCAAAACCGCGAGCCGCTTCAAGGGCGGATTCCACTTCATCGCCTGTCGCGATGCATCCGTTCTGCGAACCTTGCTCGCGCAGTATGCGGGTGAGCTTGCGCGTGTCTATCCCTGCGATCGCAACCACATTGTTTTCCCTGAGATACTCCGGCAAGGACTGCTTGCTGCGCCAGTTGCTCACCGTGAGCGAGAGGTCGCGTATGATGAGCCCGCTTGCGAACACCTGTCTTGATTCGACATCCTCGCCGTTCACGCCGACATTGCCGATGTGCGGATAGGTCAGGGTCACGATCTGGCGGCAATACGAAGGGTCGGTGAGTATCTCCTGATAGCCCGTCATCGCGGTATTGAAAACCACCTCGCCCGCACTGCTCCCGGCAGCGCCTATGGCCACGCCACGAAACACCGTCCCATCGGCAAGTACAAGAATGGCAGGATTCGTTCGCGTCACCAGATGCTCCCAAGATAGACAGAAAGAAGCGGGAAGAACCGTGAGCTCAACCCGCAAAAGATTGTTGCGTATTATAGCGGATTAGGCCACCATCATCAAACCGAAGCTGATTTCAGGCTCAATACGGGTTGAATGCGCGACATGCAGACATCGCGCCCCGCTTGTGATAAGTTTCGCATTGCACAACCCAAGCTCAAACCGGGTCACATGAACGAGATCGACGATATCGAAACCAGCCTCGTTAGCTTCATCAGACAGCTGGAGGACACGCACAGCCGCTTTTCAGAGCTGCGCAAATGCTCGTTCTTCGACCCCATACCCAACCAATACCTGGAATCCATTTCCAGGCTGACCCGGATATGCACCTTTGCACCCGGCGACAAGCTCACCAGGGAAGGCGATGCGACCGATACCTTCTACGTTGTGATGCTGGGCTCGACCACGGTTTACTGCAACGGCAAGCGAGTCGGGAAGATCACATCCGGTGAATGCATAGGAGAAGGGGCCTTTTTCAACAAGGCCTCGCGCACAGCGACTGTCGTCGCCGACGATCAAGTAGTGGCGGCCGAACTCGACAGAATCACGATCGAAATCCTGCGTTCAGATGCCAGACTAAAGGATTACATGGACAAGGCTCTGCTCATCGCGCTTTTCAGAAAGCTGCAGGGCGCGAACCAGAGGATACAGGAATTGCTGGATTAGGCATTGAATATGGGAAAAGGCGACTGGCGCCCTTTCCCATCGCATGATCACTTCTTCAGGCATTCCTTCATGAAAGCCTTGCGCTCGTCGCCTTTCAGCGCCTTGGACTTTGCATCCGCATTGCACGTTTTCATCTTGTCCTGCTGCTTGGCTGGCGCGGCAGCGGCAGCCTTGGCTCCCGCATCAGACTTCAGCACATAGTCCTTCTTCAGGCACTTGCTCATGAACGCACGCCTTTCCTCGCCCTTCATGCCCTTTGCCTCGACATTGCAACCCTTCATCTTTTCCTGCTGCGATCCTGCGAAAGCGGACGTTGCGACAAAAAATCCCAAACAAGCCAATGCAATCAACTTCTTCATGAATCTCTCCTTGATAGTTGGTTTAATCCCTCCGGGCCGGGATGTTTCAGCCGCACGCCAAAACGCGACCATTATAGCCGGTTCGGATGAACTGTCATTGAGGATGCAGGAAACAGGATTGTAACGGCCAGGGAATATGGTTACTATTGTTTTGCGGCTATCGGGGTGGCTGTTAACGTGTACGGGAACTGTGCGATATGCCGGGCAAAGTCTTACAATTCATCACATGCGCATTGCTGCTCAATGCGGCTTCCCCCGCATCCGGGTTCGAGCCCATTCCGGTCAGCGCAATCTACCCGCCGCTAAAAAGCCATGGCACGGCTGACGATGCGCTGGCCACGGGCCATGTGATCAATGAAAGTTACCCGATGGCGGCGCCCGCCAGCAAACCATGGCGAATCGCGTTCCTGTTCCCCCACCTCAAGGATCCCTACTGGGTCGGTTGTGATTACGGCGTGATCAGCGAAGCCAGAAGGCTGGGCATCGCAGTCGACATCATGCCCGCCGACGGATACGACGACCTGATGAACCAGCTGCGCAGCATGGACGAAGCCATCGCCGCGAAGTATGACGCGATCGTCATTTCGCCGATCAGCCAGACTGGCAACAATGCGTCCATTGCACGCGCCCGAGCGCATGGCATCCCGGTTTTTGAGCTGGCCAATGACAGCACCGGCGATGCCTTGAACAGCAAGGTGACCTCTTCCCTCAAAGGCATGGGGATCACGGCGATGCAATGGGTGATCCAGGATGCTCAAAGACGCGGAATGAAATCCGTCAATGTCGCACTTTTGCCAGGCCCGTCTGATGCCGGCTGGGTCAAGGGAGAGGTCGAAGGCAGCCTGGAGGCGGCGCATCGCGCGCCCATCAAGGTCAATATCCTGAGCATACTGTATGGCGACAGCGACCTTGTTGGCCAATCCCGACTGGCCGAACAGTTGCTGGGCAAACACGGCAGGGATCTCGATTACCTGCTCGGCTGCACGGGCTGCGCACCCGCAGCAGTCTTGCCGGTCAGGATGGCAGGGCTGGAGAACAAAGTCCGGATCGTCGCCTATGACCTGACCCGCGAAATCGCCGAGCTCATCCGCAAGGGATACATCGAGGCGGCGGCCGACACGAAGGGTGTCAGTCAGGCGCGCATCGTCACCGATGCCGCAGTGGACTATCTGGAGGGCAGAAACAGGAAACTGCCTCACACCATGCTGGTCAGACTCGGCCTGCTGGACAGGAATAACTATGCTACCTACGATCTCGGCGGCTCGATTGCACCCGCCAGATTCGAGCCGATGCTCTCCTATGATCCACACAGGGAATCACATCCGCAATGAAGTTCCTGCGCCTGAGAAACAAGCTGCTCCTGGGCGCTTTCCTGATAAGCATGGTGATGGCATCGACTTCCATGCTGGCGGTATCCGTGGTCATCAACCGGCAATACCACAATCAGTCGAGCGCACTCCTGGGCAAGGCCACGACGATCATCAAAGGCGACCTGAATGATCGCAAGACCATGCTGCTCAACACAGCCAGACAACTCTCGGACCAGAAGAACCTGGGTTCGACGATATGGTATCTCGGTCAATACGCGCGACAGGACACGGATGGCGATATCCTTTTCGGCACCTATAAGCAACTGGTCACGGACATCTACAAGATAGGCCGGGCGGCAAAGCTTGCACAGATCGCGATCTACAATGCAAATGATGAGCTGGTTGCTTTCGCGTCTTTCAACGACAACCTTGCAGGGTTTGTCGACCGCACCCGCTCGCCGATGTTTCAGGTCGAACATCTGAAAGAAGGCGAAGAATTCAGCCGCGGGAATCTGCAGCATGTGGAAAATGCTCCGGGCATCGCACTCAAGCTGCAAGGCGACGCAGCGCATCCGGCCAGCGCTTACGCCGCCGTCGGCAATGCGCTGGCCATCGAAAGCCGATCTCCCATCATGGGGGAATCTTTTGACTCTGCCAGCGGGAATCAGCATGCCAGGCAACTCGGCACCGTCGTGATGATGCAGTCGCTCGACAAGGATTTCGTCAATTACCTCGGGCGCCTGACCGACATAAGGATCAACCTGTTCACCGCAAACGGTTACAGCAGCGGCAACCTGCCCGCCTATCGCAATCCGGACTGGCAGGGCGCCATCAGAAACACGCCTGTCATCAACACGACATCCGTAGAAGGGGAGGGTTTCCTTCAGGCGCTGATCCCGTTGTACACCGATCATCGCCTGGTCGGCACGATCGCAGCCTTGACTTCTGATGCCACAGTCCACAGGAATGCGCAGGAAATGACGCTCATACTGCTGCTGATCTCGGCTGCAAGTCTCCTGATCACTTTCCCTTTCGCCTGGTATCTGGCCAATTCCATATCCCGCCCCCTGACGGCGCTGAGCAGGATCTTCCAGGATGTCGCAAGCGGCAGACAAACGCTGGAACAGGAATTCGTCCGGGCGCATGCAGACCGCGGCGATGAACTGGGCGACCTGACCAGGAGCTTCGACAACATGAACAATGCCATCAGCCAGAAAATCGAACAGATCAACGAAATCAATACGACGCTCGAAGACAAGATAGAACAGCGCACCCGGCAACTGCGCGCCGCAAACCAGGCACTGACCAAGCTCGCCAAGCACGACGCGCTGACCGGACTTCCGAACCGGCAGCTTTTGAGCGACAGGGTCACTCAGGCGCTCGTTTCCGCAAAGCGGGAAAAATCGCATTCAGCACTGATGTTCATCGATCTGGATGAATTCAAGCCTATCAACGACAAACATGGGCACGCCATAGGCGATCTGCTGCTGATCGAAGCCGCGAAGCGCATACATGACTGCATACGCGAGTCGGATACGGTCTCTCGCCTCGGCGGCGACGAATTCATCGTGCTTCTGCCCATCGTCGAATCGCAACAACAGGCAGCCATCGTGGCCGACAAGATACGCCACATGCTGAAGCTGCCGTTTGAATCACCCGCAGGCCCGCTGCATATCTCCTGCAGCATCGGGATCTCCATGTACCCCGAGCACGGCCTGGATGAAGACACGCTGCTGAAGAATGCAGACATCGCGATGTACGAAGCAAAGCGCAGCGGGCGCAATGCAGTGATGCTTTTCAAGGTCGAGACCGATTCCGACGAGAACCAGTCACGGATCGAATTCTAGGCAACAGACTTCATATCTCGATGCGCGTTCCCATCTCGATCACCCGGTTGGTCGGGATCTTGAAGAAGTCGGCCGCATTCATCGCGTTCTTTGAAAGCGCAAGGAAAAGCCGCTCGCGCCACTTGACCATGCCGGGATTTGCAGATGACACGATCATCGCGCGGGATATGAAAAAGGATGTGCTCATCATGTCGAAAGGCAGGCCCAGCGCCGCGCATGAATTCAGAGCCTCCGGCAGATCCGGCCTGTCCATGAAGCCGTAGAAGATTCTCACCCGATGGAAGCCCTTGCCCATGTCGTTGATCAGCAGGCGGTTGCCCTGCGTGACATAGGGCTTGTCCTCGACGATCACGGTGAGCAATATGTTGCGCTCGTGCAGTACCTTGTTATGCTTGATGTTGTGCAGCAGCGCAGAAGGCGCGCCTTCCCCTACGTTGGTCAGAAAAACTGCCGTCCCTTCCACCCTGCTGAAGTTTTCCGCATCATCCAGGATCACCTGCATCGGCACGGACTGTCTGGCAATCTCCTCGAACAGCAGCTTTCTTCCACGCTTCCACGTGGTCAGCACGGTGAACGAAAGCACTGCTATCCCCAGAGGAAACCATCCACCCTGCGGTATCTTCATCGCATTAGCGGCAAAGAAGGTCAGATCCGCGGTGAACAGCACGGCGATCAGCGGCATGATCAAAAGAAGCGGCCAACGCCAGTACAACACCATCACGAATGTGATCAGTACCGTGGTGATTGTCATCGTCCCTGTCACCGCAATGCCATAGGCTGCCGCCAGATTGCTCGAGCTCTGAAAGGTGAAAACCAGATAGATGACCGCGATGTAAAGCACCCAGTTGGTGAACGGCACATAGATCTGCCCCTGCGCCTTGTCCGAGGTCTGGCGAACCTCGATGCGCGGCATGAAGCCCATCTGCACCGACTGGTTGGCCAGCGAATATGCGCCAGAGATCACGGCCTGCGATGCGATCACGGTGGCCGCAGTGGCGAGCAGTACCATGGGAACCAGTCCCCAGGCTGGGGCCAGTAGATAGAAGGAATTTTCGATGGCCTTGGGGTTATGCAGCAGCAGCGCTCCTTGCCCGAAGTAATTGAGCACCAGTGCTGGCAGCACGAAGCCGAACCATGCAAGCCTTATCGGATATTTTCCGAAGTGTCCCATGTCGGCATACAGCGCCTCTCCCCCCGTGATCGCGAGCACGACAGAGCCCAGCGCCAAAAATGCGATCCATGGGTCTGCCGCCATGAAACGGTATGCATAGTACGGGTTGAGCGCCCACAGCACCTGCGGGCTCTGCATGATGGACTGGATGCCGAAAAGGGCGAGGCAGGTGAACCAAAGGATCATGATGGGTCCGAATGCCATGCCGACCGTTGCAGTGCCGCGCTTTTGTATCATGAAAAGCCCGGTCAGCACGATGAAGGTGATGGGCAGGATGTAGACCTTGAACTGATGCGATACCAGGTCCAACCCTTCGACGGCTGAAAGCACCGAAATGGCAGGCGTGATCATGCCGTCGCCGAAAAACAGCGCGGCCGCAAACACGCCAAGAGCCGTGACGAACCATTTGGTCTTCGGGCTCTTCGAGGTCAGTTCGCTGACCATGGAAAGCAGCGCAAGCGAGCCGCCCTCACCGTGATTGTCTGCACGCATGATAATGCTCACATACTTCAGCGACACCAGAAGCATGATGGTCCAGAACATCAGAGACAGAACGCCCAGGATGTTGGCTTCGATCACAGGCAACGGCGCCGACCCGGTGAATGTGGTTTGCAGCGCATACAGAGGGCTCGTGCCGATATCGCCAAACACCACACCGATCGCACCCAGCACCAGCGCGGGCAGTTTCTGCTTGTTCTCGCTCATTTCGAATCCTGTTCAGTCTTATCCGGAATGGGGCGCGACTTTACACCTAAAGCGGAATTTAATCATCCATTCCTGAAAACATCATCTTTCAGACAGGTTCTGTATATGCGATAGTGAACGTATTTTCGTCCATGAGCGTTTGCCATGACATCTTCGCAATCCGTCGACTTGCACGCGCCCATTCCCCTTTCAGCCCGTTTGCTGCTCGGTCGCGCAAACAGCCTGGCACTGTCCAGCAGCTTACATGACCAGGCGCTTGCGAAAGACCTCTTCATGCAGGTGTTGGCCATTGCGTCAGACAATCTCGATGCATGGGTGAATCTTGGAATATTGCTCTTTGAAACAGGATATACGCTGGCCGCGATCACCGCATTTTCTGCGGCCGCGCATCATCATCCGGAGGATGCCAGAGTTCGCGCCTATCTCGGCAATGCGCTGCTCTACAAGAATGATCTCGAGGCGGCAAGGATACATTTCGACATCGCGCTGAAATTCGATCCCGGGTCTTTTCACGCGCACCAGGGACTTGCCTCGATATGCAGAAGGCTGGGCAATGACCAGGAATCTGCAATGCACAGGCATCTCGGGTTCAAAGACCACGCCGTTTCCATCCTGCCTGCATACGCGCAGACCACGCCCTTGCGTCTGCTGGTTCTCGCATCAGCCCATGAAGGCAATATCCCCTGGCGGCTTTTGATCGACCGCAGCGCATTCCATTCGACGATGATCGCGGTTGAATATTTCGAAGAGCATCTTCCTCCACATGACCTGGTTTTCAATGCGATCGGCGATGCGGACCTCTGTCGCGAAGCGCTTGAAAAATCAGTCAGCCTCCTGAATGCCTCGACTGCCCCCGTCATCAATCGCCCTGAAGCCGTGCTCCTTTCCGGAAGAATTTCAAATTCGACAAGACTTGCTGATCTGCCGGGCGTGCTATCGCCAGCGATGCATCTGGCAGCAAGGAGGGATTACGCGAACGCTGCCTTTATGCATTCCTTCCCATTCTTGTTGCGTTCTCCCGGCTATCACGGCGGCAGTCATTTCTTTCGCATCGACGATCAAGATGCGCTGCTCACAGCCTTGGAGGAACTGCCCGGTGAAGAACTCCTGCACATCGAATACCTGGACTACCGCTCCCCCGACGGGCTTTTCAGGAAATACCGTGCCATGTCCATCAATGGTTCTCTTTATCCCCTCCACCTCGCCATCTCCCGGAACTGGAACGTGCATTACTTCAGCTCGGATATGGAAAGGAACGCATCCTACCGTGACGAGGAGGCTTCCTTTCTGAACGGTTTTGAACGGCATCTGGGGGCGAAAATCATTTCTGCGCTCGAGAACATCCAGCTTGCGCTGGGGCTCGACTATTGCGGCATCGATTTTGGCATCGACGTGTATGGCCGCGTGATCCTTTTCGAGGCCAATCCGACCATGCTCATCAATCCACCCGCGCACGAAGAAAAGTGGGACTACAGGCGCGATGCGATATCGAAAGCGTTGTCTGCGACCCGGAACATGCTGTTCGAACGCGCCGCATTGTCCAGGCGCTGAGCCTTGTCGGGATCTCAGAGCGGATCTTCTTCGACTGCAAATATGCGCCTGTGCTCGCGGATCGCATAGCGGTCGGTCATGCCCGCTATGTAATCGGCCACCATCCTCGCGCGATTCATTTCGGATCCAATGGCCTGAAACTGTGTAGGCAACAGCCTCGCATCCTCCATGAACACGCCAAACAGATCGCGAATGATGCGCTGCGCCTTCGCGCTCATGCGCATCACGCGGTAATGCCTGTACAGATGCTGATGCAGAAATCTCTTGAGCTCGCGCTGCTCCCGGTTCAGTTCATCGCTGAACGCGACCAGCGCGGGAGCCATGCGCACGTCATCCAGCGTCTCGATGCGTTGTTTCACGATGTTATCAGTGCTCTGGCGCAACAGATCGGTGACCAGCGTGTTGATCATGCGCCTGACCATCTCGTGCACCACGCGCCTGCCCGCAAGTTCAGGGTAGGCAACGCGCACATCCTGCAGGTGCCTTGCAGCCAGCGGCACGGTTTCGAGCTGCTCCAGCGTGATGAGCCCCGAACGCAGGCCGTCATCCACGTCGTGATTGTTGTATGCGATCTCGTCGGCGAGATTGGCGATCTGCGCCTCCAGGGACGGCCTCTGGTCTTTCAGGAAACGCTCTCCCAGCTCCCCCATCCGTGCTGCCACATCCATCCGGCAATGCTTGAGTATGCCTTCCCGGGTTTCGAAGCACAGGTTCAATCCGTCGAACTCGGCATAGCGCTCCTCCAGCACATCCACCACCCTGACGGACTGCAGATTGTGCTCGAACCCGCCATATTCCTGCATGCAGCCATTCAGCGCATCCTGTCCCGCGTGTCCGAAAGGGGTATGGCCAAGATCGTGCGCCAGCGAGATTGCCTCGGCCAGATCCTCGTTGAGACTCAGGTGACGCGCTATCGAACGCGCGATCTGCGCAACTTCGATGCTGTGTGTCAGGCGCGTCCTGAAAAGGTCTCCTTCATGGTTGACGAACACCTGTGTCTTGTATTCCAGGCGCCGGAATGCACCCGAATGGATGATGCGGTCGCGGTCGCGCTGGAATTCGCTGCGTCCCTGTGGCGGCTTCTCCGGAAAAATCCTGCCGCGCGAACTGGCTGCACTGACAGCATATCCGGCAAGCTCTCTCATGGTCAGCCAACGCAATCCGCTATCGTCTGTTCCAGCATGGCCTCCGGCACACCTCCTGTAAGCTCAGCCCTGCCCAGTTGCCTGAGAAGAACAAAGCGCAGTTTGCCTGCCTCGACCTTCTTGTCATGCCCCATGTATTCCAGATACCTTGCGATGCCGATATCCGGCGGAACCACCGGCAGACGCGCGGCTTCAAATAGCGCGCGTATGCGAGCCACGTCCGCATCCTTCAGCCAGCCCAGGCGCCTGGACAGATCCGCCGCCATCACGGTACCAGCGGCAACGGCCTCGCCGTGCAGCCATACGCCATAACCCATACCGGATTCGATCGCATGACCGAAGGTATGTCCAAGATTCAGGAGCGCGCGCTCACCGCTCTCGCGCTCGTCCGCCGCCACCACTTCTGCCTTGTTCTGGCAGCTTCTCATGACCGCGTACTGAAGCGCATCCCTGTCGCGTGCAAGCAGTTTCCCCATGTTCTCTTCCAGCCACAGGAGAAAAGGAAGATCACGGATCAGGCCATATTTGATCACTTCGGCCAGCCCTGCCGAAAGCTCGTTGTCTGGCAAAGTATCCAGGGTCAGGATGTCAGCCAGCACAAGTCCGGGCTGATAAAAAGCGCCTATCATGTTCTTGCCCAGCGGATGGTTGATGCCCGTCTTGCCGCCCACGGAGGAATCCACCTGCGATAGCAGGGTGGTGGGTATCTGGATGAAGGGTACGCCGCGCAGATAGGTCGCCGCAGCAAATCCTGTCATGTCTCCTATCACCCCGCCGCCCAGTGCGATGAGCGGCGTCTTCCTCTCGCAGCGATGGGTAAGCAGCGCATCGTAGATCAGGTTGAGCGTCTGGTACGTCTTGTATTCTTCGCCATCCGGAAGAATGATGGGCACGCTGCCCACACCTGTCTTCGCAAGAGTTTGCTGCAACCTCTCAAGATACAGCGGCGCCACGGTGGTATTGGTCACGATGGCCGCGCGCCTGCCCTGCAAATGCCGAGACAGCAGGCTTGCGTCATCGAGCAAGCCGCTGCCTATATGTATCGGATAGCTGCGCTCCCCGAGTCCCACCGTCAATGTCTGCATCATGCGTTATTTTCCAGGTACGTCCTGATCTCGCTGACCAGTTTCAGCATCAGCCCGTGCACGCTCTGTCTTCCCGTCTGTATCACGATGTCCGCCACCTCAAGGTAGAGCGCCTCCCTCTGGTTCAAAAGCTCTGCAAGCCTTGCGTGCATGTCCGTATTTTGCAGCAGCGGACGATTCTTGTCGTTTCGCGTTCTGAGCCAGAGGTCATGCACGGTTGCCCTGAGATAAACAACGATGCCATTAGTGCGCATCAATTCCCTGTTTTTGTCCATGAGCACAGCGCCTCCGCCCGTGGCCAGCACCAGATTTTTTCTTCCCAACACAGACTCGAGCGCGGCCATTTCGCGCAGACGGAATCCAGCCTCGCCTTCCACATCGAAGATATGCGGTATCGTTACTCCCGTGCGCAGCTGTATCTCCTCGTCGCAGTCCACGAAATCCTTGTGCAGATGCCTTGCAAGGATGCGGCCCATGGTAGACTTGCCAGAACCCATCATCCCGACCAGGATCAGATTACCGGACGAGATCTTGCGGGGGCTGTCAATTTGCATTTGCATAGCGTTTCAGTCAAAGGCCCGGACTTGCCGGGCCTCGATGTTTTTCATTCCATCGTTCTATCAGCGCAGGTTGAGCGCATCATCCATGATCTTCGGCGAGAGGAAGACCAGCAGCTCATCCTTCACCGAGGAAACTGCCTTGCTTCTGAACAGCGCGCCCAGGATGGGGATGTCGCCTAGCAATGGCACCTTGTTCACGGTGTTGTCGTCGTTCTGCGTATACACGCCGCCGATCACCACCGTTCCGCCGTTCTCGACCAGCACCTTGGTGATCACCTTGTTGGTGTTGATCGGAATCGCGCCGGAGATCGCAACGCCCGCCGAATCTTTCTTGACTTCGACCGTCATGTCTATGTTGTTGTCAGGCGTGATCTTCGTCTTCACCCCGAGCTTCAGCACCGCATCCTTGAACGAGACGGTGTTGACCACCGTGCCGCCCGCAACCGTGCTGATGATGTATGGAAGTTCCTGACCCTGCTCGACCACAGCCCATTCCGAATCATTGTTCTCGCTCACTACGCGCGGGCTTGAGATGATCTTGCCGATCTCGTCAGACTGCATCGCGTTGAGTTCTATGTTCAGAACCTTGGATGCGGCCGCATTGAACAGCGCAAACTGGAATACGCCGGCCTGCGGGTTTCCTACCTGATCCACAGGCAGGTTCACGTTGGTGGTGCTGGGCGTAAACACTGACCCCACGTTTGTAACCCCTTGTATTCCACCCTGGCTGGCCGGATTGGCCAGCGCCTGGCCGCCGATGCCACCTGCGCCCGTCAACTGCAACCTCGGGCTGTTGCCGCCAGTAGCGCCCGGCCCTGCACCGGTATAGCCCAGCCTCACGCCCAGATTCTGCGCAAAACCGTCGTGCGCCTGCACCACGCGTGCCTCGATCAGCACCTGTTTTGCAGGCACGTCGATCTGCTTGATCAGCTTGCGCACGTCATCCAGGCGGGATGGCGTATCCTGCACGAAAAGGGTGTTGGTGCGGCCATCCGCGATCGCGCTGCCGCGCTTGGAGAGAATGCGCAGCGGCGTGCTCTGCTGTGCACCGGTGCCAGGCATCGGTGTTGCAGGTGGTGCGCCGGGTGCTGCGACAGAGACACCGTTCAACAGCAACGCGACCGATGAAGCCGTCTGGTATCCCAGTCTGAAACTTTCCGTGTGCAGTTCTTCGAGTTCGGAAACTTCCTGGCGCGCGGTCAGGTTATTTTTCTCGGATGCCGCCATCTCCGCAGTCGGCGCCACCTGAATCACGTTGCCATTCGCGCGCATCGAAAGGCCGCGGCTTTGCAGTATGATGTCCAGCGCCTGATCCCATGGCACGTCCTTCAGACGCAGTGTCAGGTTGCCAGTCACGCTGTCGCTGATGACCATGTTCTTGTTGGTGAAGTCGGCGATCACGTTCAGGGCTTCGCGCACCGAGATGTCCTGGAAGTTGAGCGTCAGCTTCTCACCGGTATAGCCAGGACCCTTGGTCAGCTTGTTCGGGTCTTCGATCACCGGTTTGATTTCGACTATGAATTTCTTGTCAGTCTGGTATGCCGAATGTTCCCAGTTCCCCTTGGGTTCGATCACCATGCGCACGTTATTGCCCTGGGAAAAGGTGTCCAGGGACTGCACAGGAGTTGCAAAATCAACCACGTCGAGCTTGCGCTGCAGGTTCTTCGGCAGATTGGCTTTCAGGAAATCCACGACCAGCTTTGTTCCCTGGCGATGTATGTCTATGCCCACGCCCGGATCGGAAAGATCGACCTGTATGCGCCCCTCGCCGCTCCTGCCGCGATGGAAATCGATGCCGGTCAGCGCATGCTGCTGCACGCCTGGTGCCGCTTCGGCAAACCGGCTGACCGTCTCGGCAGGCGCTGCTGCCTGCGGATGCATCGTGATCAGGAGACTGTTGCCATCCATGCGGGTATCATAGGTCATCATGTGGTCCAGGTTGATGACGAGCCTGGTCCTAGAGCCCGCCTGCACGATGTTCGCGCTGTGCAGATCGCCCACGGAAAATTGCTGCGTCGACTTGCCAAGGCCATTTGCGGTGTTGGGGAAGTCCAGCGCGATGCGCGCGGGCGCATTGACGGTGAATCCCGCCGGCAGTGCGCCCAGCGGGCTTTCCATGTCTACCTTGAGCACGGTCGTTCCCGCCGCCGGTTCGCTGACACTCAGGCCCGTGATCTTGTTCTGCGTGTCGGCCTGAGCCGGCGCCATCGCAAAGACCATCAGCAGGGCGAACAGGCGGAACGCACCTTTGAAGAGCCATCCCAAAACTTGCATGGCGCCTGCTTGCAGATTCATCGTCGTGTGCTGTCTCATTGCTTAACTCCTTCAAGTAATTGCAGACTGTTCTCGCGCTTCGACCAGTCTCCCGTGCTGTCCTGCACTTCTTCCTCGATATCGATCTTCGTGTCGGTTATCTTGGTGATCAAACCGAAATTCATGCCTATATAGTTGCCCACCTTGACCGTATGCAGCGTCTTGTCGGGCGCGCGAACGACCGCGCTGGGCACCTTGCCCTTCAACACATAACCTACCATTTTCAGGTTCTCAAGCGGAAAGGCTTCCAGCGCTTCCCTGGGGCGATTCATGTCCGGCTCGTTCTCACCGCGCTTGCCGGATGAATTCGAAATGGGTTTCCTGGGCTTGAATGGGTTTTCCAGATTCGTGCTGTTGTCGTACACGAACGGCTCATACATTTTAACGCTGGGCGGAGGCTCTATCTTTCCTCGCATATCCGCGCCCGAATTCTTGACGAAATCATGCAAATCCGTGAATTCCTCGCCACCGCAGCCCGCCAGCAGAAGGCATGCAAGCGCCAGATAGGTTAGCTTCATTTTTTAGCTCCCGCTGACTTCGCAGCCCGCTTTTGCGCCGCAATTTCTTCTTCGTCCAGATAGCGGAAGGTCTTGGCGACTGCATCCATCGTCAGCGCTCCCGACTTGTCCGGAGAAATTGCAATATCGTTCAGCGTGACGATGCGCGGCAGCATGGAGACGTCGCTGGCGAACTTGCCGAGATCATCGTAACTGCCGGTGACCTTGATCGCGATCGGCTGTTCCGCAAACGAACCCTTGATCGTCTCGGGTCCGGGACGGAAAAGATCGAACTGCAAACCTCTGCCCAGTCCCGCCTGGTTGATGTCTGTCAAGAGCTCGTCCATCTCTGACTTGTTTGGCAACTGCTTCAACAATGCGCCGAACGATTCCTGTGTTTCAAGCAGCTGTTTCTTGATCAGGTCGAGGTTGACCGTCACCTTTTTCTTGTTCAGGAAAGCTTCCTTGAGCGTTTCTTCCTTCTGCTGCGCCCCCTTGAGCCTGTTCCACTGATCCTGCCAGTCCAGCACGGCGCCAGCGGCCACCACCGCGATGAACATCACTGCGAACGCCAGCAATTTCGCCGGCCACGGCCATGCGCCCGGCGTTTTCGGATTGAGATTCTTCAGATCATCGAAAGTCATCTTCACGGCTAATTCCTTCCGCCAGCAGCCTTGGCCGCATCCGCGCCAAACGATTTGCGCAACTTGAATGTCAGCGTGAACTCGCTGATCTGAGATCCGTTCACCGTCGTTGCATTGATCACAACCAGGTTGGGCGATTCCAGCCAGGCCGAATCCTGTATGGCTTTCATCAGCGTTGACACGCGCGCGTTGGATTGCGTATACCCGACCAGATTGATGTCATCTCCGGTCTGCTTGATGGATTTGAGATAGACGCCCTCGGGCAGGATGCGCAGCATCTGGTCCATCAGATGGACCACGCTAGAGCGGTCGCTCTGCAGTTTCTCGACCGCATCCTTGCGCTCCAGCAGTATCTTGGTCTGCTCCCGCAGCTTCTTGATCTCGTCGATCTGCTTGTCCAGGATCGAGATTTCCTTCTCAAGATAGGCGTTGCGCCTGTCCTGGTAATCGATCCTCGCGCCGAGCGCCATGTGCACGAGCCCCCATACGATCACGGCCAACAGCAGCGTCAGCACGCTCAGGGAATAGAACTGGATCTGCCTTGCACGCCGTTTCTCTTCGCGATGCGGCAACAAATTTATGCGTATCATGATGGGTCAAACCTCCGCATCGCAAGGCCGCAAGCGACGATCAGCGCAGGCGCATCCACCTGCAGCTGCCGGCTCCTTATCCTGCTGGACAGCTTCATCAGCGCGAACGGATTTGCGACCATGGTGCTCACCTGCGTGCGCGAGGCCACTGCATCGTCCAGCCCGGGCAACACGGAGCTGCCGCCAGCCAGGATGATGAAATCGACTTCATTGTATTGCGAAGAGGTAAAGAAGAACTGCAGCGCACGCGCGATTTCCATCACCAGATTTTCGCGGAACGGCGAGAGCACATCGCTCTCGTAATTGTCAGGCAAACCGCCAGAGCGCTTGGCGGCCTCCGCCTGTTCGGCCGTCAGGCCGAAGGCACTCTGTATCTGCTGGGTCAGCTGATCTCCACCTATCTGCTGGTCGCGCGTATATATCGATTTTCCGTTTCTCAGCACGTTGACATTCATCACCGTAGCACCTATGTCGACCAGCGCCACGCATTTATCTTCCGCGTTGTCGGGCAACTGCGCGCGTATCTGCGTGAATGCGGTCTCGGCCGCATAAGGCTCCACATCCACCACGGTCACATTGAGGCCGGCCGCCTGAGCCGCCGCCACGCGATCCTCTACGTTAGCCTTGCGCGAGGCGGCCAGCAGAACCTCCACCTCGTCCACACTGTTGGGGGCCGTGCCCAGCACCTGAAAGTCTAGGTTGACCTCGTCCAGCGCAAACGGTATATACTGATTTGCCTCGGATTCGACCTGGAATTCCATGTCCTCGTCGCGCATGCCCGCAGGCAGCATGATCTTCTTGGTGATGACCGCCGCAGCAGGGAGTGCGACGCTGATATTCTTGATCTTGGTGCCCATGTGCTTCCAGGCTTGCTGCAGCGTGTTAGCCAGGGCATCCAGGTTGTTGATGTTGCCGTCGCTGACCGCGTCTTTCGGCAGCGTCTCTATCGCATAGCGCTCCACGATATAGCCGGCATTGTCCGGCGACAGGCTTAATTCAACCAGCTTGACCGATGATGAACTGATATCCACGCCTATGAGAGGCGGCGTCCTGGACTGGATGAAATCCAGCAAAGTATCGAAATTTACTTTTGGCATAGGCCGTTCGGAATAGTTCCGTATAAAGTGGATGAAATCCTAACAACAACCGTCATCGCTGTAAAGGCGTTTTTAGGTGTAGATTTATCTCGTATAATCCGCCTGTCTTGCGAACAATAACATCATTAATTATTTTTGAGCAACTATTCAATGCCTACACGCCGCTGGCTACTCCCCCTCATCATCGCGCTCACGCTGATACTTCTGCCCGTGCTGCTGTTCGGCATGGCGGTGATGCTGGCCTATCCATCCCTGCCGTCGCTTGAGGTTCTTACCGACTATCATCCCAAGATGCCGCTGCGTGTCTACAGCGCGGAAGGCACATTGCTCGGGGAATTCGGCGAGGAGCGCCGGGCGCTGGTGAAGATTTCTGACGTGCCCGCAAACATGAAGCATGCGATACTCGCCGCGGAGGATGACCGTTTCTATCAGCACGGTGGTGTGGATTACATGGGTGTTGTGCGCGCAGCGCTTTCGGACCTGACGGGCGGCTCCAGCAAGCAGGGCGCGAGCACCATCACCATGCAGGTGGCCAGAAACTTCTTCCTGTCCAAGGAAAAGACCTTCACGCGCAAGTTCAATGAAATGCTGCTTGCCTTCAAGATCGAGCATCACCTCACCAAGGATGAAATCCTGCAGCTTTACATCAACCAGATCTATCTTGGGGAACGCTCCTACGGCTTCGCCGCTGCGTCGCAGATTTATTTCGGCAAGCCGCTAAACCAGCTCTCCATCGCAGAAGATGCGATGCTCGCCGGGCTTCCCAAGGCGCCTTCGAGTTACAATCCCATCGTCAATCCAAAGCGTGCCAAGCTGCGCCAGCTCTATGTGCTGCGCCGCATGCACGACCTGCACTTCATCACGGATGAGCAATACAAACAGGCGCAGAACCAGCCCATCGTGCCCCGGCATGTCAATCAGGAATTCCCGGTCAAGGCAGACTATCTGACCGAAATGGTCCGTCAGGCGATGTACGACAAGTACCAGGATGCCGCATACACGCAGGGGATCAAGGTTTATACCACCATACGCCAGCAGGATCAGAATGCAGCTTACCAGGCTGTGCGCAAGGGCGTGCTCGAATACGACAGGCGGCACGGTTATCGCGGCCCCGAGGGTTTCGTCGACCTGCAGAAGGACAGAAGCGAGGAATACATGGAGGATGCGCTGCAGGACAGCTCGGACAACGACGACCTCGTCCCGGCCGTCGTGCTCACTGCCTCTCCGACGCAGATCCAGGCATACTGCAAGGGCGGCGAACGCATAGTGATCAGCGGCGAAGGCCTGCGCTTCGCGCAGCGAGCGCTTTCCGACAAGGTTGCGCTGAACCAGCGCATCGTGACAGGCTCCATCATCCGAGTCCAGAAAACAGATCAGGGAGCGTGGCAGGTCAGCCAGCTTCCTCAGGTCGAGGCGGCATTCGTCTCAAGCAACCCCAAGAATGGCGCGATATATTCCCTGGTGGGCGGATTCGACTTCAACCAGAACCAGTTCAACCATGTCACGCAAGCCTGGCGACAGCCCGGCTCCAGCATCAAGCCTTTCATCTATTCAGCCGCGCTCGAGAAGGGATTCACGCCCGCCACCATCATCAACGATGCCCCGTTATTCTTCAGTGCAGAACAGACAGGCAGTGCGCCCTGGGAGCCCAAAAACTATGAGGGCACCTATGATGGACCGATGCGCATGCGGGAAGCGCTCGTTCATTCCAAAAACCTGGTCTCGATACGCATACTGCAGTCCATCACGCCGGCCTATGCACAGGACTACATCACCAAGTTCGGCTTCGATGCTGCCAAGCACCCGCCCTACCTGACCATGGCGCTGGGCTCAGGCTCGGTCACCCCATTGCAGATGCTTGCCGGCTATTCCGTTTTTGCCAATGGCGGCTTCCGCGTCTATCCCTATTTCATAGAACGCGTCGAGGATGCGCAAGGCCATGTATTAAGCCAGGCCAAGCCCGTCGTCGCCAATGAGAACGCGGAGCAGGTCATCGATGTGCGCAATGCATTCACCATGGTCAGCATGATGCAGGACGTGGTCAGGCGTGGCACGGGCGCGCACGCGATGCAGCTCGGCCGCCAGGATCTGGCGGGCAAGACGGGGACCACCAGCGACTCGGTGGACGCCTGGTTTTGCGGCTTCCAACCCACCGTGGTCGGCATCGCGTGGATAGGCTTCGATCAGCCACGCACGCTAGGCGGCCACGAAACCGGGGCAATGGCAGCATTGCCCATCTGGATGAGCTACATGGGCCATGTACTCAAGGGTGTTCCCGAGGCCGAGTACACCATGCCTGACAACATGGTCGCAGTCCGCATCGACGACAACGGACGGCGCAACGACAGCAGCACGCGCGTGGAATATTTCTACAAGGAGAACGAACCCGGCGGCGGACAGCCCGCTCCAGCACCTGCGCCTCCTCCCTCTGGCACGTCAATCAAAGACCAGCTGCTCTGATGGGAAAATCACTCAAACGCGACCTGATGCGCGAACAGCTTGCGCACCATGCGGCCAAGCTGATCGCGGAAGACGGCATCGCGGATTTCGGGTCCGCCAAGCGCAAGGCCGCGCGCCAACTGGGCGCTGCAGACACCCAGCACATGCCCAGCAACCGGGAGGTCGAAGAGGCACTGCACAGCTACCGTTCTCTCTACCAGCATGAGAGCCATCCTGACATCCTGAATCAGCTACGCCGCGATGCTCTTTCCTGCATGCAGCAATTCTCTGCATTCAACCCCTATCTCACGGGTTCGGTGCTCAATGGCACCGCAGGCGAAAACTCGGACATCAACCTGATCCTCTATTCGGACGATGCCAAGGCCGTGCTGCTTTTCCTGCTCAAAAGCAAGCTGGCATTCGAGGAGGGCATGTGGAGGACCAGGCTCTCCGGACGCGAGGAGACGGTGCCCAGCTATACGCTGGAGAGCGAAACCGGCACGCCGATACACATCATCGTTTTGCCGGAGAACGCCCGCCACAGTGGCAGGCGCCATCCTGACACGCACGCAAGCATCCCTGCGCTTCAGGCCCTGCTGGGCTAGCAGCCCTTGAGCCAGCGCGCCGCATCGAGCGCGAAATAGGTCAGTATGCCGTCCGCCCCTGCGCGCTTGAATGCAAGCAGGGATTCGAGCACGCACGCCTCCTCGTTCAGCCAGCCGTTCTGCGCTGCCGCCTTCAGCATCGCATATTCGCCGCTGACCTGATATACGAAGGTCGGCGCCTTGAACTCGTCCTTCACGCGCCGCACGATGTCTAGATAGGGCATGCCGGGCTTGACCATCACCATGTCCGCCCCTTCCTGCAAGTCCAGCCCCACTTCCCACAGCGCCTCATCGGAATTTGCAGGGTCCATCTGGTAGGTGTACTTGTTTCCTGAACCCAGATTGCCGCTCGAACCCACCGCATCCCTGAAAGGGCCGTAAAAGCTCGAGGCGTATTTTGCAGAATAGGCCATGATCCTCGTGTATATGTGGCCATGCCGGTCCAGGGTCTCGCGCACAGCCCCTATGCGCCCATCCATCATGTCCGAGGGGGCGACGATATCCGCTCCCGCGGCCGCATGGCTTTCCGCCTGGCGCGTCAGGACCGCGATGGTCTCGTCATTCAACACATAGCCCGCATCGTCCAGGAGGCCATCCTGGCCGTGGCTGGTATAAGGATCGAGCGCGATGTCGGTCATGATGCCGAGTTCAGGGAAGTTTCTCTTGAGTTCCGCCACCACACGCGGCACGAGCCCATCCGGATTGAATGCCTCACGCGCATCCAGGGATTTCAACGATGCGTCTATCACGGGAAAGATCGCAATCGCAGGCACGCCGAGCCTGACGCAGACCTCCGCGTCCTTGAGCAGCAAATCCAGACTCTTGCGCTCCACTCCCGGCATGGACTTCACCTGCTCTGTCCTGGCTTTGCCTTCGAGCACGAAAACCGGATAGATGAAATCCGCCGGGGTGAGCAGGTTTTCGCGCATCATGTCCCGCGAAAAGGCATCTCTGCGCATGCGGCGCATGCGCTTGTTGGGATATTGTCCTAGTGTCTGCATGGTCATCCTAAAAAATTTTATTTTTTCCGGAACTATTTAAGGAAACGCTTATCTGATCGCTTGAGTGATGATGAATCATTCCACGTTTCTCCTCCCTGAGCGTGTCTTAACCTCCAAGGTTAAGATTTCTGCCCCCACAAGTTGGGGGCATTTTTTTGCCCGTCAACCGTCAAGCCAGCCCGCGATCACCGCTTCCGCCTCCTCCAGCCCCTGTTTCTTCAGGCTGGAAAAGGTCTGCACCGAGCACTGCGGATAGTTCTCAGCAAGATATTCCCTGACCTTGAGCAGAGTCAGCGTTGCCTGCTGGCGGCTCAGCTTGTCCGACTTGGTGAGCAGTATGTGCACGGGCTTGCCGGTAGGCTGAAACCAGTCCAGCATGGTCTGATCGAGTTCCGTCAAGGGGTGCCTGATGTCCATGATCACCACCAGCCCGCATAGTTCCTCGCGTTGCTGGAGATAGTGGCTCAGCAGCGCTTCCCAATGGCGTTTGGCTTCGGGAGGAACCTTCGCATAACCGTAGCCCGGCAGGTCGACGATGAAGCGCTTTTCTCCCAGATCAAAATAATTCAGATGCTGGGTGCGGCCGGGCGTCTTGCTGGTGTAAGCCAGGCGCACATGGTTTGCCAGCGCATTGATAGCGCTCGACTTGCCCGCGTTGGACCTTCCGACGAAGGCCACTTCGCGGCCGCCGTGCATCGGCAAGTCCCTGATGTGATTGACCGTGGTATAGAACGCCGCCTTTGAGAATAATCCCATCATTTCCAGGACGCGAAGATTCCGTCCGCTGCCGCTACCGTCGCCGCTATGTCGGCTTCCGTGTGCGCCGAGGACACGAAACCCGCCTCGAACGCGGAGGGCGCAAGGTAGACGCCACAATCCAGCATCGCATGAAAGAAGCGGTTGAAGGCTTCCTTGTCGCACGCCATCACCTCGCTGTAGCTCCCAGGCAGCGCATCGCTGAAATAAAGGCCGAACATGCCGCCCACCGATTGCGCGCAGAAAGGAATGCCATGCTTTCTTGCGCTCGAGCTCAGCCCTTCGGTCAGTTGCTTCGCGAGCTTCGCAAGACGCTCATAGAAGCCCGGCTCCTGGACCAGCTTCAGCGTGGCAAGGCCTGCCGCAACCGCAACCGGATTGCCTGACAAGGTGCCCGCCTGATACACGGGTCCAAGGGGTGCGAGACACTGCATGATTTCCTTTTTTCCGCCGAAGGCGGCTGCAGGCAAACCTCCGCCCATCACCTTGCCCAGCGTCACGAGATCGGGTTTTATGCCATAGTAACCCTGCGCGCCCTGCAGTCCCACGCGAAACCCGGTCATCACCTCGTCCAGGATCAGCACCGCGCCGTGTTTCGTGCACAGGTTGCGCATCGCGTCCAGAAATTCCTTCCTGGGCGCGATCAGGTTCATGTTGCCCGCGACGGGCTCGACGATCACCGCTGCGATCTCGCTTCCCATCTCGGAGAATGCGCGTTCCAGCCCCGCGGCATCGTTGTAGTCCAGCACCGTGGTGAGTCTGGCAATCTCGGACGGCACGCCCGACGAACTCGGCTGGCCGAACGTCAATGCACCCGAGCCCGCCTTGACCAGAAGCCCATCGGAATGACCGTGATAGCAGCCCTCGAACTTGATGATGCGCGAGCGCCCGGTAAATCCGCGCGCCAGGCGTATCGCGGTCATCGTGGCTTCCGTTCCCGAACTCACGAGCCTCACCATTTCGAGGCTGGGGAGCAGTTTGCACAGAAGCTCTGCTATCTCGAGCTCTGCCGCGGTCGGCGCGCCAAAGCCCAGACCGTTGGCTGCCGCAGCCTGCACCGCGCTGACCACGTCGGGGTGGCAATGCCCCGCGATCATCGGGCCCCACGATCCCACGTAATCGATATAGCGCCTGTCATCCGCATCCCAAACATATGCGCCCTGTCCGCGCTTGAAAAAAAGCGGCGTGCCGCCCACCGAACGGAATGCGCGCACCGGCGAATTCACGCCTCCCGGTATACGCTGTTGCGATGCGTCGAAAAGTTCCTGATTGTGTGAAGTCATGTCGCTTCTTTCCTGTCCAAATTCATATCTGCAAACCGTCTGGCTGCAAGCAATACATCCTCTGCCGAAAACAGCGCCGAAATCACTGCCAGCGCATCCGCTCCAGCACTGACAAGCTGCTTTCCATTGTCCGCCGTGATTCCGCCTATCGCGACGACGGGAAGACCAAGCTTCCCCCTCGCCTCATGCAGCAGTTCAATGGTTGCAACCGGAGCGTCAGGCTTTATTCTCGACTCGAAAAACGCGCCGAAGGCGACATAGTCCGCCCCCTCTTCCTTCGCTTCGAGCGCCAGGCTGATCCGATTATAGCAAGACACCCCTATCATCCTGTCCGCACCCAGGAGCTTCCGCGCTACCGCCACACTGCCATCCGCACGGCCCAAGTGCACTCCGGCGGCATCCACCTCCAACACAAGAACCGCATCGTCGTTGATGATCAGAGGCACCGAAAATTCCCTCGCGAGCCGTTGCAATGCGGACGCCTGTTCTAATCGCAGATCAGATGAAGCCAGTTTGTTGCGGTATTGCAGCACCCGCGCGCCGCCCTGCAATGCGAGTCTTGCGCGGCCAAGCAGGCTATCCGTATCCTGCTCATCCGGTGTGATCGCATAAAGACCCCTGATGGTCTTCTGTGCGAGGGCGCGCGATCCGATTGCGCTCAGCCGGTTTTGCATCTAGTTGAGCTGCTTTTCTTCATCCTCGCCGCCCCGCGCCCAGAAAAGGCGGTCCGGGATCATCTGGCCCATACCCGGCCTGAAACCCGCATTCAGTGTCTGCCATGTGTATTCCTGCGCTTCCTTGACCGCATCCGCGACGTCAACGCCCTGCGCAAGCAGGGCTGCGATGGCCGATGCCAGCGTGCAACCCGAACCGTGATAGATGCCGGGCAGCCTGTCCCAGCTGTCGCTGCGCACCACGCCCTGCTCACTGTAGAGGGTATTGACCACCTTGTTGGTCTGTTCATGCGTGCCCGTGATCAGCACATATTCGCAGCCCATCGCGAGTATGCGCTTGGCGCATTCGTCGAGGCTGGGGTCATCCTCCTCATCTTCTTCGTCGAGCGCCAGGCGACGCGCCTCCAGGCTGTTTGGCGTGACGATGGTTGCCTGGGGTATCAGAAGTTCGCACATCGCATCCAGCATGTCCTCGTCCGCCAGTTCGTCGCCCCGCCCCGAAGCCAGCACCGTGTCGAGCACGAACGGGATGTCGGGATAATCGGCAAGCACTTCGGCAATCGCGACGATGTTCTCCACGCTGCCCAAAAGGCCTATCTTGAAAGCCGTGACCGGAACATCCTCAAGCATCGCGCGCGCCTGGTCCACGACCCATTCGGAATCGATAGGCAAGACATCCTCCACGCCGCTGGTATCCTGCACCGTGATCGCCGTCACGACCGACAGAGGATGGCAGCCCATGCTGGCGATCGCAAGCATGTCCGCCTGCAAACCTGCGCCACCCGAGGGGTCGGTGGCCGCGAAACTCATTACTAACGGGAGCGATTCGGACATGATATTCGGTGATTGTGCACATCGGGTCGGTCATTCTACCCCATAACGGCTTGGTCATGCATTGCCTTCCAACGGCTCATTCAGTCTGCTCATGCCAGGGCGCAACCCTGAAAAGCAGGAGCATGCCCGGCACGGCAAGGATCGCGCAAAGCACGAAGAACCCACGCCAGCCCATGGATTCCACCAGCCATCCCGATGCGGCATTGGCAAAGGTGCGCGGCATCGCCATCAGGCTCGTAAACAGCGCAAACTGCGTCGCGGTATAGGCCGGATGCGTGGTGCGCGCGATGAATGCGACGAAGGCCACGGTGCCCAGGCCCACGCCCAGCGCCTCGAGTCCGATCACCAACCCCAGCTGCATGCGCGCGGTCATGTCGATATCGGAATGATGGCCGATCGAAGCGAGCCAGGCGAAGCCGAAAATCGCGATTATCTGCACCGCGCCGAACAGCCAAAGCGCGCGGTTGATGCCTATCCTCACCATCAAGAGACCGCCCAGCATGCCTCCGATCACGGCAGGCCACAGCCCGGCGTTCTTTGCGATCAGGCCGATGTCCATTCTGGAATAACCCATGTCGAGATAGAATGGCGTGGCAAGAGACGTGCACATGCTGTCTCCCAGCTTGTAGAAAAGCAGAAATGCCAGGATCAGAAGCGCGCTATGCCAGCCGTTGCGCGCGATGAATTCGTGAAATGGCTCGACCACTGCCTCGCGCAGCGTTTTGGGCGGCAGCGCCCTGCGAGGCTCACTGACCAGCAGCGTCATGATCAAGCCTGGCAGCATGAAGAGCGAGGTGATCGCGAACACCTCGCGCCACGGCAAGAAGTCGGCCAGGATCAAGGACAACGATCCTGGAACGAGCCCTGCCACGCGATAGGCATTGACATGCACCGCATTGCCCAGCCCCAGCTCCGAATCGGCAAGCAACTCGCGCCGATAGGCATCCAGCACGATGTCCTGCGTGGCAGAGAGCACGGCAAGCAGCGCAGCGCACCAGGCGATCGCGGACAGTTTGCTTTCAGGCGAGAAACCGCCCATCGCGGCGATCAAAAACAGCAGCCCTATTTGGGTCATCGCCATCCAGCCGCGTCTTCTACCCATCATCGGCAACGCATAGCGGTCGAGCAGCGGCGACCAGACGAATTTCCAGGTATAGGGAAACTGGATCAGCGCGAACAGACCTATGGTCTTGAGGTCCACGTGCTCGCTGCGCAGCCAGGCCGGCAGGAGATTGAAAAGGAGGTAAAGCGGCAGGCCGGATGAAAACCCGGTAAACACGCAGATGAGCATGCGCCGCGTGAAGAGCTGCCGGATGACGCTCATATCCCCCGCTGAAAACGGTATACCGCGGTGCTGCCCAGAAGATTCGGCAGCATCGTGACCTCGCGCCCTCCGGCCATCACCCTGCGTTCTGTGATGCTGATGCAGCCGGCGCGGCAGAAATTCTCGAAATCGTTCAGAGTGCAGAGGTGCACGTTGGGCGTGTTGTACCACTGATAGGGCAACTCGGAAGACACGGGCATGTTGCCCAGCATCACCTGCTTGCGATTCTTCCAGTAGCCGAAATTGGGGAAGCTCACGATGCCCTCGCGCCCCACGCGCAGCATTTCCTGCATCAATGGCTCCGTGTGACGTATCGCCTGCAGGGTCTGGGAAAGGATCACGAAGTCGAAAGACCCATCCTCGAAATCGGCCAGCCCGGAATCCAGATCGCTCTGGATCACGCTCACGCCGTTGATGATGCAGGAGACGATGTCCTGATCGCTGATCTCGACTCCATAGCCGCGCACCGCGCAAGCATCCTGCAGATAACGCAAAAGGCTGCCATCGCCACACCCCAGATCGAGCACGGATGCGCCCTCCGGTATCCATGCCGCGATGGCCGCAAAATCGGAACGGTCGCTCATGGTGACACCTCGCGGCTGACATTGTTCAGATAGGCGCGCACCACATCGAAGTAATGCGGGTGCTCCATCAGAAAGGAGTCGTGCCCGTGCGCGGATGCGATCTCCGCATAGCTCACGCGCCGCCCGTTGTGCAGCAAGGGCCTGACGATCTCGCGCGAGCGCTGCGGCGAGAAGCGCCAGTCGGTGGTGAACGAGATCACCAGAAAATCTGCGCGCGCCTTTGCAAAAGCCTGGTTCAGATCCCCGCCGTTGGCGGGATCGAAATAATCGAGCGCCTTGGTCATCAGAAGATAGGTGTTTGCATCGAAAAGTCCCGCGAACTTGTCGCCCTGGTAGCGCAGATAGGATTCAATCTGGAACTCCACCTCATAGCCGTAATTGTACTGCCCGCTCTTCAATTCGCGCCCGAACTTGTCCGCCATCGCATCGTCTGAGAGATAGGTGATGTGGCCCAGCATGCGCGCAAGCCTCAACCCCCTGGCCGGCACGACGTTGTGCTGATAATAGTCTCCCCCGTGAAAATCCGGATCGGTCAGGATCGCGTTGCGCGCCACGTCGTTGAAGGCGATGTTCTGTGCAGTCAGGCGCGGCGCGCTCGCGATCGCCAGCACATGGCGCACGCGCCCGGGATGAGCCAGAGACCACTGCAGTGCCTGCATGCCGCCCAGACTTCCGCCTATCACCGCGGCGAAACACTCGATACCCAGAAAATCGGCAAGCCTCGCCTGGGATTCCACCCAGTCCTCCACCGTGATCACAGGGAAACCCGACCCGTAGGGCTTGCCTGTCTCCGGATCGACAGAGGAAGGTCCTGTGGAGCCATGGCAACCTCCCAGGTTGTTCATGCCCACCACATAAAACCTGTCCGTGTCGATGGGTTTTCCGGGCCCCACCATGTTGTCCCACCAGCCAGCGCTCTTCGGCGAGTCCGCATATACGCCCGCGACATGATGGTGCCCCGAGAGCGCATGGCAGATAAGAATCGCATTGGATCTGTCGCTGTTCAACGTGCCATATGTCTCGTATGCGAGTTCAAAGCGCGGCAGCACCGCGCCGCTCTTGAATATCAGCGGTACATCGAACGATGCGCGCTGTGCCCTGACTATGCCTACAGAATTGCCCAAGAATAAAACTCCAAAAGAAAAACCCGCTCTGCTTGCGCCAAAACGGGTCCACTCGCTTTAGCTGGTATGTTTGAGCGCGCAAGTCGCGCGCCTGTGCCCCGGCAAGCTGATGTCAAATCGGCACGGATGTTAGTGTGTGCGTTTTATCCTGGCGTGTCAATTTTCGGACAGCGGCATCGGCGGCAACCACTCGAGAAAAGCGATGTTCCTTGACGATTGTTTCGATAGAAATGGGTTCCTATCGTTCGCAACAATTTGAGACACTGTTTTATTCGTCTTCCCCGCATAAGCGGGGAACCAGCGCTTTCCTACCGGCTGATAGGCTTGTAGCGTATGCGCCTGGGCTTGGCCCCTTCCTCGCCGAGACGCTTCTTCTTGTCGGCCTCGTATTCCTGGTAGTTGCCGTCGAAGAACACCCACTTCGAATCGCCCTCGCAGGCCAGGATGTGCGTTGCGATGCGGTCGAGGAACCAGCGGTCGTGCGAGATCACCATCACGCAACCTGCGAATTCGAGAAGTGCATCCTCCAGCGCGCGCAGGGTCTCCACGTCCAGGTCGTTCGAGGGCTCGTCCAACAGCAGCACGTTGCCACCTGCGATCAGGGTCTCTGCAAGATGCAAACGCCCCCTCTCGCCGCCGGAGAGCTGGCCCACGATCTTGCCCTGTTCCGCACCCTTGAAGTTGAAGCGGCCGATATATGCGCGCGCGGGTGTCTCGTACTTGCCCACGGTCAGTATCTCGTTTCCTCCCGAGATCGCATCGAAAACGGTCTTGTCGTTCGCAAGCCCTTCCCTGGACTGGTCGACGAATGCGAGCTTGACCGTGGGGCCTGTCTTAACTGACCCGGAGTCCGGAGTCTCTCTTCCGGTGATCATCCTGAAGAGGGTCGACTTGCCCGCACCATTGGGTCCTATGATGCCGACGATCGCGCCCGGAGGAATCTTGAAGCTCAGGTTGTCTATCAGGAGGCGATCGCCGAACGCCTTGGACACGTTCTCGAACTCGATCACCTCGTTGCCGAGGCGTTCGCCCACGGGGATGAAGATTTCCTGGGTCTCGTTCCGCTTCTGGTATTCGACATTCGACAGCTCCTCGAAGCGGTTCAGGCGCGCCTTGGATTTCGCCTGCCTGGCCTTCGGGTTCTGGCGCACCCATTCAAGTTCCTGCTTCATCGCCTTCATGTGCGCATCGATCTGCTTGTTCTCCTGCTCGAGCCTCGCCTCCTTCTGCTCCAGCCACGATGAATAGTTCCCCTTCCACGGTATGCCATGGCCGCGATCCAGCTCGAGTATCCACTCGGCTGCATTGTCGAGAAAATACCGATCGTGGGTGACCGCGACGACCGTTCCTGGGAAGCGCACCAAAAACTGCTCGAGCCACTCGACCGATTCGGCATCGAGGTGGTTGGTGGGCTCGTCAAGCAGAAGCATGTCGGGTTTTTCCAGGAGCAGCTTGCAGAGTGCTACGCGCCGCTTCTCGCCGCCGGAAAGATTTTTGATCACTGCATCCCATGGAGGAAGCCTCAGCGCATCGGCCGCGATCTCCATCTGGTGCTCGGCATCGGCACCGCCTGCAGAGATGATAGCCTCGAGCCTTGCCTGCTCTGCAGCGAGCGCATCGAAGTCGGCGTCCGGCTCCGCATAGGCCGCATAAACTTCGTCGAGTTTTGCTTGAGCCTGCATCACTTCACCCAGGGCGGATTCGACTTCCTGGCGCACGGTTTTTTCGGGATCGAGCTCCGGCTCCTGGGGAAGGTAGCCTATGTTGATGTTGGGAAGGCGCTGCACCTCGCCGTCGTATTCGTTGTCCACGCCTGCCATGATCTTCAATACCGTGGACTTTCCAGAGCCGTTAAGGCCAAGCAGGCCTATCTTCGCTCCGGGGAAGAAGCTCAAGGAAATGTCCTTGATGATCTGACGCTTGGGTGGGACGATCTTGCTCACGCGGAGCATGGACATTACATATTGGGCCATTAGAATGCTCTTGTATGGGTTGAAAGCGCAAGCTTACCGCAGAGCGCGCGTCTTGTGGAGGCTTGCATGAACTGCAATACCCTTCCGCAGGAAATGGCTTATCATAGCCGGGTGCGTGGCTCAACAACGGCTCCGGCAGGAGCGATCGACGGGGGTGCAATGAAAGGCAAGGCTGTTCCCAATTCGCGCGAAAAAAGGATGCGCGAAAACGACTTCATCGTGTCCAAGACGGACACCAAGGGCAGGATAACCTATGGAAACGAGATATTCATCGAATTTTCCGGCTATTCCGAAGAGGAGCTCCTCGGCACTCAGCACAACGTCATCCGGCATCCCGACATGCCCAGAGGCGTGTTCAAGTTTCTATGGGACAACATCTCCAGAGGCAATGAGGTGTTCGCCTATGTGAAGAATCTCGCCAGGGACGGCAGCTACTACTGGGTTTTCGCGAATGTCACGCCGGACTACGATTCCGACGGCAACATCACGGGTTACTTTTCCGTGAGGAGAGCGCCGAAGGCCTCGTCCGTGGCCATCATCGAAAGCGTTTACCGCGAGATGCTGGAAATCGAGAAAAGAGCCGGCCCGAGGGACGCCTGCGATGAATCTCTTTCCTATCTGATCGGCATATTGAAAGAAAAAGGGGTGAGCTATGAAGAATTCATCATGGCAATCTAGCACAGTCTGCAGCCTTCTTCTGGGCTTGGGCACCCTGGCTGCATGGGCCGGCTTCGGCATGAACTGGCTGTTGCCCACGCTTTTCATACTCTCCGTCACCGCAACCCTGCTTCTGAAAAACAGGCCAGACGAGAGGCTTAAACGCCTGAACAGTGCGTCAGGCGCGGCGGCAGCCGGGATGCCTGCCGTGAGAATCGAAAATGCGGGAGACGATGAAATCGGAAGGCTTTGCCTGAACTTCAACCTGCTGCTGGAGCGCATCGAATCCCTGCTCGCAGAAAAACAAGGGATGGAATCAGGGATGCGAAAACTGCAGCAGGCCTTGAACGAAGCCACCGCGGGAAGATTTTCGGCAAGGATTGCCGGCACAACAGGAAACGACGAGATCGAAGAGCTGTGTCTCGGCTTCAACCTGATGATGGAGCGCATCGAATCGCTGCTCGGTGCAAAGAAAACCGGGGATGCGAGGATAGCGAATCTGCAGAGTATCGTGAGCAACGTGGTCATGGGCAAGCTCTCGGGAAGGATCACCAACATCGGCGAGAAGGACGAAATCGGGCAGCTTTGCTGGAACATCAACAACATGCTGGATCAGATGGAGACCTGTTTCAGGGATCAGGAAACCGCTTTGAGGCTGGCCAGCCAGAACAGGTTCTTCAGGAAAGCTCAGCCCGTCGGGCTGCACGGCGCCTATGCGAAATCCCTGGAGGCAACCAACCGTTCCCTGGACATCCTCGAGAACAACAAGAGGATGGAGGAGGAAAACCTTAAGATACACAGGCTGGTCCAGGAGGAAGTCGCCGAACTCGTCTTCCATGCGGCGGACGGAGACTTCGAAAAACGCCTGGCAACGCAAGGCAAGGACGGTTTCTTTCTCGATCTCGCCAATGGCCTCAACAGGCTGATGGAAACCATACAGACCGGACTCAACAGCGTGGCCTCGGTGCTCAAGGCCATTTCCGCCGGAGATCTGACCCAGAAGGTGGAAGAGGATTTCCACGGACTCTTCGGCAGCATCAAGGAGGACACCAACACCACGGTGGAAAAACTGAAGGACATCGTGGGACAGATCAAGTCGTCCAGCGAAGCCGTGGAAACCGCCGCGAGCGAAATCGCCTCCGGCAACCAGGATCTCGCGGAAAGGACCTCGCAGCAGGCGGAGAGCCTCGAGAAGACTTCGAGCTCCATGAAGGCGCTGAGCTCCACCGTCAGGCAGAATTCGGAAAACGCAGGCAAGGCGAACAGGCTTACCGGCAACGCCAACGAAGTCGTGAACGAGGGTTCGGCCATGATGAAGAACATCGCGTCCACGATGACCGCCATCCAGGCAAGTTCACGCAAGATAGGCGACATCATAGGGATCATCGATTCCATCGCCTTCCAGACCAATATCCTTGCGCTCAATGCGGCCGTCGAAGCGGCAAGGGCAGGAGAACAGGGCAGGGGCTTTGCCGTCGTCGCGTCCGAAGTCCGCAATCTGGCTCAGAGGAGCGCCAACGCGGCAAAGGAAATCAAGGCGCTGATCGAGGACTCCGTAGGCAAGATCGAGGGAGGCGCAGGACTCGTGCATCAGGCGGGAAGCACGATGGAGACACTGGTGGATCTTTTCCAGAACATCGCCAGCCTGACCGGGGAAATCAGCGCAGCAAGCAGGGAGCAGAGTTCCGGCATAGAATCGGTGGCCCATGCGATACACTCGATAGACGAGACCACGCAGCAGAATGCCGCGCTCGTCGAGGAAGCGGCTGCCGCCGCCGAGAGCCTCGAGGAGCAGTCCGACCTTCTGGTCAGGTCCGTGAGCACTTTCAGGCTTACAGCCTAGGAACCGATGACATCCTGCGCACGACAAACTTGCGCAGCTCCTCCATAAGAAGCATCAGCGGCATGAAAAACAGTATATACAGCCAGACATCCGCGCCCATGGGCGCGGTGCCGAAAAGCCTGTTCCCCCACGGCGTGTAGTCGATAAGCGCGAGAAGCACGAGCTCGAAGGCGATGCCGTAGGCGATCATCCCGTTGAAACCGATGGAGAACGCCGGGCGAGAGGGATGGCGGCAAAGGAAGATGTTGACCACCTGCATCGCGATGATCGCCGAAAGACAGGCCGTGGTCGCCTGCATGTAGAGCGGGTCACTTGCCGCTAGATTCAGCCCGGAATGCCAGCCTCCGCTCCTCAGCACATAAAAATAGCCGGCCATCGCGGCCAGCGCCTCCATGGGTCCCAGGAAGAGATAGACGCGAGACATCATGCCGGAACTCAGGAGGCGCTCGCTGATTTTTCTCGGCGGGCGCCGCATCGCATCGCTGTCCGGCCTTTCAGCGCCAAGCGCCAGCGCGGGCAGCGTGTCGGTACCCAGGTCTATCGCGAGTATCTGCATCACCGTGAGCGGCAATGGCACCTTGAAGAGCGCGAAGGCGAGATAGGGAACGAGCTCCGCCACGTTGTGCGTGAGGATGTAGGCCAGGAACTTCTGCAGGTTGTCGTACACCGCGCGCCCCTCCTCTATCGCCAGGACGATGGACGCGAAGTTGTCGTCCAGCAGTATGATGTCGGCCGACTCCTTCGCCACATCGGAGCCTGCGATGCCCATCGCGATCCCCACGTCCGCACGCTTCAGCGCGGGCGCATCGTTCACGCCGTCCCCCGTAACCGCGACCACCTCGCCCTTGCGCTGAAGCGCTTCCACGATGCGCAACTTGTGCTCGGCAGCAGCGCGGGCGAAGATCAGTTCAGGTTCGTCCAGAAGGAGCTCTAATTCTGCCCCGGACATCTGCGCGAGTCTCTCTCCCGTCACGGTGACGGGATTCATGGCAAGCCCGATCTCTTTCGCCAGCGCGCTGGCCGTGTTCTGGTGGTCGCCTGTGATCATGATCACGCGTATGCCCGCCTCGCGGCAGGATCGCATCGCATCGGCAACCCCAGCACGCGGCGGATCGCGCAGGCCGATGAAGCCTGAAAATACCATGTCCCCTTCGGCCAGTTCTGCGCCCACCCTGTAAGAAAGCGCCAGCACGCGCAGCCCTTCCCTCGCCATCTCCTCATGCATGCCCATGAGGCGCAATTTTTCCGTATCGTCCAGAGGCAGCACGGATCCTTCAGACCAGACATGACTGCAAAGAGGCAACACCGATTCGGCCGCCCCCTTGCAATAGAGCGTCGCGCCCTCTGGCGTCTCGCAGACCACGGACATTCGGCGTCTCCCGGTGTCGAAAGGGATTTCGGAAAGCCTCGGATATTCGGGCACCCCGGGCGGTGTGGATTCCAGCAGCGCGATCTCGGTGGGATCTCCCTGCCAGAGCGTCTTTTCTCCCTGCTTCACGGCGCGAAGATCGTGGCAGTTTTTCATCACGGAGAGCATCGGCATCGGAAGGTCTTCCGGCGGCCCGATGTTCCCCGAGTAGCATGCCTTTCCTGCGCTCATCCTGTTTTCCGTCAGCGTCCCCGTCTTGTCGCTGCAGATCACGCTTGCAGACCCCAGCGTCTCGACCGCGGACAGGTGGCGCACCAGCGCGTTCTTCTTCGCCATGCGCTGGGTCGCCATCGCGAGCGCCAGCGTGACAGTGGGCAGGAGCCCCTCGGGCACATTGGCCACGATGACGCCGATCGCGAACAGCAGGTCCTCCCAGAACGAAAGACCGATGAAACTGCCTGCAAGAAAGAAGATTATCCCGAGCGAGAGCGCGAACAGCGCAATCAGCCGGGACAGGCGCGCGATCTCCTTCTGCAGCGGAGAAGGTGGCTCCGCAATCGTTTGCGTCAGGCGCGCGATGTTGCCGAACTCGGTGTTCATTCCGGTCGCATAGACCATGGCCATAGCCTTGCCGGAGACCAGCGAGGTGCCCGCGTTCAGCACATCTCCTGGCGATGAACGCGGCTGTGGGCGCGACTCGCCGGTCAGGTTGGCCGCATTGACCCGAACGCCATAGGCCTCGACCAGCCTGCAGTCCGCCGGCACGTCGTCCCCTTCGGAGAGCAACAGCAGATCCCCGGGCACGATTTCACCGACCGGAAGCAACACGCCGATGCCGTCCCTCACCGCGATCGCGTGGCGCGGAAGCAGGCTGCTCAGCGCCTCCAGCGCCTTTTCCGCACGGTATTCCTGGAAGAAGGAGAAGAGACCGTTGACCAGGATCACGCAAAGCACCGCATAGCCCAGTATTGCCATGCCCTGTCCGGGTTCGCGCCATTCGGCGAAGAATGCGAGGGCGGCCGCCAGCCAGAGTATCAGCGCGAAGAAATGCGTGAATTCCCGAAGCAGCCTGAAGGCCATGGGCATAGACTCGACCTTCTCCAGCCTGTTGGGGCCGAGATCCAAGAGTCGGCGCTCCGCCTCGGCCTGCGACAGGCCTCGCGGCTCGGCATTTTCCGGCATCTGATGTGGATCTTCATCATCCATCGCAACCCCCGGTGCAGGCCTGCATCCTGCTCCTGAAACCTTCGCGATGCAAGCAACCCGACTGATCACAAGGTTTTGATTGCAGGGATATTAGGCTACACTAATGGTGGGCAACCAAGAATGCCGCAAAGGCATCGACGCCTGCAACAGTAACGTCAACAGGGAGAGACTCATGTCAGAGTTAATAGCAAACAAGATACAGAACAACCCGAAATACCTTGAGCTCGTCAGAAGGCGCAACACGCTTTCCTGGACGCTGTCCGCGCTGGTGTGCATCATGTACTTCGGCTTCACGCTGATGATCGCATTCACGCCAGACATCCTGACCCAACCGATCGCCGCAGACAGCGTGATTCCCGTCGGCATGCTGATGGGCGTAGGCGTGATCATAGGCTCTTGCGTGCTGACAGGCATCTATGTCTACATCGCCAATCAGACCTTCGACCCCATCGTCAACGAAATCGTGAGCGAGGCATCCAAATGAAAAAATTCATCGCACTCGCTTCTTCCCTGCTGCTTTCGAATCTGGCATTCGCGGCCGATGTTCCAGCAGATACCCCTCTCAACTGGCATGCGATCTCGATGTTCCTGATATTCGTCGCGATCACGCTGGGCATCACCTACTGGGCAGCGACCCGCACCAAGACCGCGACCGACTTCTATGCGGCAGGACGCGGCGTGACCGGTCTTCAGAACGGCATGGCGATCGCGGGCGACTTCATGTCTGCAGCCTCTTTCCTCGGCATCGCGGCTCTGGTCTACATGAACGGCTTCTACGGACTGATCTTCTCCGTGGGCTGGCTGGTCGGATGGCCGATCATCCTGTTCCTGATCGCCGAGAGGCTGCGCAACCTCGGCAAGTACACCTACGCCGACGTCGTCTCCTTCCGCCTTCAGCAGGGGCCGGTGCGCACGATGGCCGCGATAGGCTCGCTGATCGTCGTGATCTGGTATCTGATAGGTCAGGCGGTCGGCGCAGGGCAACTCCTGCACACGCTGGTGCCGCAGATCTCCTACCGCGAATCCATCGTCGTGGTCGGGGGCCTGATCATCATCTATGTGACCTTCGGCGGCATGAAGGCGACCACCTGGGTGCAGATCATCAAGGCGGGCCTGCTCTTGGGCGGTGCGACACTGATGGCCATAGGCGTGATGGCGCACGAGGGCTTCAGCTTCGGCAAGCTCTTCTCCGACGCAGTCGCGATCCACCCCAAGCATCTGGACATCATGAAATCCGTGGTGAAGATAGGCGCCAAGGCGAACCCGGTCGAATCCATATCGCTGGGCCTCACGCTGATGCTGGGTACGGCAGGTCTTCCCCACATCCTGATGCGCTTCTTCACGGTGACCGACTCCAAGGCCGCGAGGAAGTCCGTGCTCTACGGCACATGCTTCATCGGCTTCTTCTACATCCTGACCTTCATCATCGGCTTCGGCGCGATCGTGCTGGTCGCGAACAACCCGGAATATGTGGCGAATCTGTCGAAGAGCGTGCTGGATCTGAAGGGCGGCGCCAACATGCCCGCGGTCTATCTCTCCCATGCGATAGGCGGTGACCTTTTCCTGGGATTCATCGCGGCGGTCGCCTTTGCGACGATACTCGCGGTCGTGTCGGGTCTCACGCTGGCGGGCGCATCAGCACTTTCGCACGACATCTATGCGAACGTGATCATGAAGGGAAAGGCAACCGAGAAGCAGGAAGTGTGGGTGTCCAAGATGAGCGTAATAGGCTTGGGCGTACTCGCCGTGCTTCTGGGTTTCGCCTTCGAGAAACAGAACATCGCCTACATCGTAGGCCTGACGTTCTCGATCGCGGCCTGCACCAACTTCCCGATACTCGCGCTCTCAATATTCTGGCGCGGGCTCACCACGAGGGGGGCTGTGATAGGCGGCTATACCGGCATCCTGGGTTCCATCGGCCTATTGATCATGGGCCCGACGATATGGACCTCGATCCTCAAGATGGGGCCCGCGATCTTCCCGTATGACTTCCCGACCTTCGTCGTTCTGCCCCTGGTGCTCATCGTGGCCTACATCGCCTCCGTGACCGACAAGAGCGAGAGCGCCGCGAAGGAGAGGGCCGCGTTCGACGCGCAGATGATACGCGCGGAGACAGGCCTGGGTGCGGAAGCCGGCGCCGCAGTGCACTAGGCCTCAAGCTTCAAAGGCCGCCGGAAACTCCGGCGGCCTTTTTTCTTTAGTGCGCCAACAGCTACCGGCATCTTCAATCGCTCCGTGTTCGACGCCCTCACGCATGAACATCCCCGGCTCCTTGAGCGCAGCAAAAGCCGGAAAATCGAGATAGGATCGCATTGAGGTTCCCCCGAAAAATAGTCTTCCATGGGTAGCGTAAAATTAACGTTACTTTTGGAAAGGCAAATGATCGCGGATTCAAATTTGAAGTGCAACGCCTGAGTTGAAGAATACCTGACTTGGCGTAAGGAATCCAAGTCGTTTTCTTGGTCTGTTGTTCAATCGTTTCATCGCGTGGTTTATTTCCTGTTGTGTGAT
>JAJXTH010000010.1 GCA_021783995.1 Pseudomonadota bacterium | reverse complement strand
GTTCGCCTTCGGTGATGGACGAAACGCAAAGGGACGCCATCGGTACTTCGACTATGCGACGCGATACCTGCGGGTGTCTCCTGATCAAATGACTGACCGTGTTGGTGTCGAGCATGTATTGCTTCATTCAAGCAGGCCATCGAATGGATCGCGGCTGGTCTTTTCCTGATTGCGCTCCTTGTCATTCAGGAAATCTTCAGGCACTTCTGCCTCTTCGAGAACATTGAAAAAATCATCCCAAGTTGGCGGCTTTCGCGACAGAATGACATCGCCGGTTTCAGGGTCCTGCCTGATGAAGACTTGCTTTGCGTCGAACCGATAAGCTGCAGGTAAACGTACCGCCTGGCTTCGACCATTGGTAAAAAGTTTGGCTAGTTGGCTCATAGCTGCCATTCTTGTCGCATAAGAAGATGCGAAAGTATAGGTGCAATCAAGGCATATATCAAGATATATGCCCGAAGCGGGACGGTTGAATATCAGGCAGGAGTCTTGGGCGCGAAGGTGAATGCGTCCGAGAAGAACGACTCGTTGGGCAAGCCGCGCTGTGCGGTGAAATCGGTGTGCGCCGCTTCGACCACGACAGGCGCGCCGCACACGTAGACTTCATGCCCCGAAAGATCGCTGTAGTCCTCCATCACTGCGCGGTGCACGAAGCCTGTCCTGCCCTGCCAGTTGTCCTCTGGCAATGCGTCCGAGAGCACGGGCGTGAACCTGATGCCGCGCCGCTCCCATTCTCTTGCCATGTCCAGCATGTAAAGGTCTGCCAGCTTCCTGGCACCCCAATAGAAGTGCATGGGGCGCCCGATGCCAATATAGAGCGCGTGCTCGATGATCGCCTTGATGGGCGCAAAGCCCGTGCCGCTTGCGACGAAGAGGATGGGCTTGTCGCTGTCCTCGCGCAGGAAGAAGGTGCCCAGTGGACCCTTGAAGCGCAGGATGTCGCGCTCCTTCATCTCCTCGAACACATGGTGCGTGAAGGCGCCTCCCGTGATGTTGCGGATGTGCAGTTCGAGGAACTCGTCGTCGTGAGGCGCATTGGCGAGAGAAAAGCTGCGCGGCTTCTGGTCCTTCAGCAATATGTCGATGTACTGGCCTGCCAAAAATTGCAGCCTCTCGTTCGCGGGGAGCTTGAGCCTCAGCACCATCACGTCCTCTGCGGGCTTCTCCATGCTGTGCACGCGGCAGGGCATGGTCTTGACCTGGATGTCCTTCACCGCGCTGATTTCCTTGCATTCGATCATTAGATCGGACTTGGGCTCCGCACAGCAGAAGAGCGCCATGCCGGCGGCCTTTTCGTCCGCGGTCAGGGTGCTGTCCTGATGCTTGCCGTAGTCGATGCTCCCCTGCAGGACGCGCCCCTTGCATGCGCCGCACACGCCGTCCCGGCAGCTGTAGGGAAGGGAATAGCCGTGCCTGAGTGCTGCCTCGAGAACGGTCTCGTGCTCTTCGACCGGGAAGCGGTGGCCGCTGGGCTGTATGGTGATCTGGTAAGTCATGTGTCTGAAGCTTTGTGCAAAGGAGGAATTTTACCGCATAATCCGCACATGAAACGAATACTCATCGTCGGAAGCGGGGACATTGCCCGCCGAATGATCCCCCGTCTTGCGAAATCCTGCCGAGTCCATGCGCTGGTGCGCAACCCGGAATACTGCAATGCCTTGCGCAATCTGGGCGCGATTCCCGTCATGGGCGATCTGGACGACAGGAAGAGTCTCTCCAGGATTTCAAGCAACGCAGATTCGGTTCTGCATCTCGCCCCGCCCGAACAGCAGGGAAGCATCGATGCGCGAACGCGCAACCTGCTCGCCGTGCTGTCCGGCACAGTGAGAAAACTGGTCTATGTGAGCACCAGCGGCGTGTATGGGGATTGCGGGGGCGAAGAGGTGAGCGAGACCAGGCCGTTGCGCTCCACATCCATGCGTTCGAGGCTCAGAGCGGATGCAGAGCGGCAGATACGCGCCTGGGCGAGAAGGAACGGGGCGCATGCGTGCATACTGCGCGTGCCCGGCATCTATGCGAAAGACCGCCTGCCGATCGAGCGGCTGAAGCAGGGCATGCCCTGCATCGTTGATAATGAGGACAGCTATACCAACCACATACATGCGGACGACCTCGCGGGGATAATCATCGCCGCGCTCAACCATGGAAGCCCCTGCCGCATCTATCACGCAAGCGACGACAGCGGGCTCAGGATGGGGCAATATTTCGACATGGTGGCCGATGCCTTTGGTTTGCCCAGGCCGCCCAGGCTTCCCAGGCTGGAAGTGAAGAATGCGGTCTCGCCTATGATGTATTCCTTCATGAGCGAATCGAGAAGGCTGTCCAATCTGAGGATGAAGCGGGAGCTGAAGATACGCCTCATCTATCCGACGGTCGCGGATTTCCTTGCAGGATAAATGCGTTTCACGCGGAGCAGCGGAGAATTCTGCAATAGCAAATGGCCCGCAAGCAATTCTGCATTTCTCGGCGCTCGCCGCGTGAGGGTTGCAATCAGCCCGCCCGCATCTCCAACATCAATTGGTTCACGCGCTTGACGAAGCCAGCGGGATCGTCAAGCTGCCCGCCTTCTGCGAGCAACGCCTGATCGAAAAGAACGGCTGCCCAGTCGTCGAAATGCTGCTTCTCGTCATTCAGGCGCATCACCACAGGATGCTGGGGATTGATCTCAAGGAAAGGCTTGGACTCCGGTATCTTCTGGCCTGCCGCCTTCAGCATGCGCGCCATGTTACCGCTCATGTCGTGCTCGTCCGCGACAAGGCAGGCCGGAGAATCGGTAAGCCTGTGCGTGATCCTGACATCCTTGACGCGCCCATCCAGGCTGGCCTTGATCTTTTCGGTCAGCTCCTTGAATTCGGAAGCCTGCTTTTCCTGATCCTGCTTCTCCGCCTCGTCTTCGAGAGAGCCGAGATCGAGGCCGCCCTTGGCGACAGACACGAGCTGCTTTTCCTTGAATTCTGAAAGCGACCCGACCACCCATTCGTCGACTCTTGCCGAGAGCAGAAGAACCTCTATGCCCTTCTTGCGGAACACCTCGAGGTGCGGGCTGTTCTTCGCCGCGTTGAAGCTGTCTGCGGTGATGTAGTAGATCTTGTCCTGGCCTTCCTTCATGCGGCCTAGGTAGTCTGCGAGCGATACGGTCTCGGAAGAAGTGTCGGAGTGGGTGGATGCAAAGCGCAACAGCCCCGCGATCTTCTCCTTGTTGGCGAAGTCCATGCCAACGCCTTCCTTGATCACCTGACCGAATTCTCCCCAGAATTTCGCGTATTTCTCCGGATCGTTTCCAGCCATGTCCTCGAGCAGCCCCAGCACCTTCTTCGTGCAGCCCTCGCGTATCGCCTTGATGTCCTTCGACTCCTGGAGGATCTCGCGCGACACGTTCAAGGGCAGGTTGCTCGAATCGACGATGCCGCGCACGAAGCGCAGATAGGAGGGAAGCAGCTGCTCTGCGTCGTCCATGATGAATACGCGCTTCACATAGAGCTTGATGCCGTGCTGCGCCTTGTGGTCCCAGAGGTCGAATGGCGCGCGGCCCGGTATGTAGAGGAGCTGGGTGTACTCCTGGCGGCCTTCGACGCGCGCATGGGTCCACGCGAGCGGGTCTTCGTAGTCGTGGCCGACATGCTTGTAGAACGCCTTGTATTCGTCTTCGGTGATCTCGTTCTTTGAACGCGCCCACAGCGCTGAAGCCTGGTTGATGGTCTCGTCCTCATCGGTCACGACTTCGCTGTCTTCTTTCCATTCCTCCTTCTTCATCAGGATGGGCTGGACGATGTGGTCGGAATACTTTCTGATGATGGAGCGCAGCTTGTGGCCTGAGAGCAGGTCGTCCTGGTCTTCCCTGAGATGCAGGGTGATGGTCGTGCCACGCTTTTCCTTTTCAACCATCTCTATGGAAAATTCGCCGCCGCCGTCGGACTCCCAGGACACGCCCTGATCCGTGTTTTCGCCTGCGCGGCGTGTGACCACGGTCACCTTGTCGGATACGATGAACGCGGAATAGAAGCCCACGCCGAACTGGCCTATCAGGCCTGCGTCCTTCTGCTGGTCACCGGAGAGTTTGGAGAAGAATTCGCGCGTGCCGGACTTGGCGATCGTGCCGAGGTTATTGATCACCTCGTCGCGGTTCATGCCTATGCCGTTGTCGGCTATCGTGAGCGTCCTGGCTTCCTTGTCATAGCTAATTCGTATCGCAAGGTCGGAGTCGCTCTCGAACATCGTATCGTTGTGCAGCGCCTCGAAGCGCAGCTTGTCGCACGCGTCCGAAGCGTTGGACACCAGTTCGCGCAGGAAGATTTCGCGGTTGGAATACAGGGAGTGGATCATCAGTTGCAGAAGCTGCTTCACTTCCGTCTGGAATCCCATCGTTTCGCGGTTAGTCGTCATGCCAGTCCTCTATTGCAGTTAAAAGGGATGGCGGCTAAATGGGGTGAGTTTATGAATTTTCAAGAGGGGGAAACAGGATCAAGCCTGGAATTTCCTTGAAAACTGTATGAGCTTTTCCAGTATGGATTTCGCTTTACCGCTTGCGATTATCTGATCGGCTTTGGCAACGCCTTCGGCCAGCGTGCCTGACAGTCCCGAAACGTAGATCGCCGCACCCGCGTTGAGCGTCACGATGTCGCGCGGCGCGCCTCGCCTGTCGTCCAGCACACCCTGCAGCATGTCGCATGCCTCGTCGACGTTGGCCACGCGCAGGAGATCGTTGGAGGAAATGGAAAGCCCGAACTGTTCGGGGCTGATGATGTATTCGTCGACCTCACCACCCTTCAGCTCGGCGACATGGGTGCCGCTGCTTATCGAGATCTCGTCCATGCCGTCCATGCCGTTCACCACCAGCACGTGGCGGCTGCCCAGGCGCTGCAGCACGCGGGCCATGATGCCGACGAGATCGGGATGGAATACGCCCAGAATCTGGTTCTCTGCGCCTGCAGGATTGGTCAGAGGCCCCAGCACATTGAACATCGTGCGCACGCCGAGCTCGCGGCGCACCGGGGCTGCGTATTTCATCGCGCCGTGGAAATTGGGCGCGAACATGAAGCCTATGCCGACGTTGTCCACGCATAGCCCTACCTGCTCGGGGGTCAAGTTGAGATTGACCCCCAGTCTTTCCAGAACGTCGGCGCTGCCGCAGGTCGAGGACACGGAACGCCCGCCGTGCTTGGCCACGCGCGCGCCCGCTGCGGCCGCGACCAGCGCGCTGGTCGTGGATATGTTGAAGGAGCCGATGCTGTCGCCTCCCGTTCCGCAGGTGTCCACTAGGTGATCGCGGTTGGCGACCGGCACCTTGGTTGCAAATTCGCGCATCACATAGGCTGCAGCCGAAATTTCGCCGACCGTCTCCTTCTTCACGCGTAGCCCCACCAGTATGCCCGCGATCTGCGCGGACGACACTTCGCCGCTCATGATCTGGCGCATCAGCGAGAGCATCTCGTCATAGAAGATTTCGCGCTGTTCTATGAGCCTTTTCAATGCCTGTTGCGGGGTGATCATGCAGCGCCTTCCAGAAAATTCTTAAGCATCTCGTGTCCGTGTTCAGTCAGTATGGATTCCGGATGAAACTGCACGCCGTGCACGCTCATGGTCCTGTGACGCACGCCCATGATCTCGCCGTCATCCGTCCAGGCGGTGATCTCAAGGCAATCGGGCAGGCTTGCCCGCTCGATCACGAGCGAATGATAGCGCGTCGCAGTGAAGGGGTTTGGGAGTCCGGTGAACACGCTGTTGTTGTGGTGATAGATCTCGGAAGTCTTGCCGTGCATCAGCTGCCTGGCGTGCACGATCTTTCCGCCGAATGCCTGCCCTATGCTCTGATGGCCGAGGCACACGCCGAGTATCGGTATTTTTCCCGCGAAATGTTTTATCGTCTCGACCGATATGCCCGCCTCGTTCGGCGTGCAGGGGCCCGGCGAGATCACGATGTGCTGCGGGTTTGCCTTTTCGATTTCTGCTACCGTGATTTCGTCGTTGCGGTGCACGACGACTTCCTCACCCAGCTCGGCGAAATACTGCACCAGGTTGTAGGTGAAGGAGTCGTAATTGTCTATCATCAGAAGCATAATACGGTATGTACCTTTTTTATTTTCAGGCTGCCAGTCCGGAGTTTGTTTGAAACCCGCCTAATTATCTGCATTTTTGCCAATACTTTGCGCTGACGATCCGGAATCCGGTTTCGCTATTATCGCCTATATCGGCCCTGGCTCAAACCACTGCTTGCACCGCATGGTCAAGGCAAAGGCCGGCTGGAACCGATTGATGGCGCTTCGATGTGTCGAGGAAGCAAGCCTCAATATTGGAATTTCTGACATTGTCGGAATTTTTTACACTCGGCAGGGGGAAGTTCAAGCGTTAATTGGCGTATTGTGCATTACCCTGTCAATCGCCATCGTTATCGCCCAGAAGCAGGTAGCTGGATAGAGCTGTTGTTCGGGCAGTTAAATTGGCGTTGTCAGAAAACTTTACACTCCAGAAATATTGAGGCTGCCTTACGCTGTTTCCTGATCGCGCTCCTTATTGATTTGTCAAGGTTTTCTGTTGTGCGCTGGATCATCGGTACAATTCTTGCATCAAAATACATAAAAGATTCAGAAAGCTGGACTCGTTTAGTGCGGCAATCGGGAGGAAATCATGATGCATAGAATATTTGACGGACAGCAATCGGTGCATTCGGCAATGGGATTTCGCAGGAAGGCCATGGCAGTGCTGGTGACGGTGGTTTTCCTGTCGGGAGGGGTGGCAAAAGCAACACCCGTTTTCAGTTGGTCGACCGTGGTGAACAATGCGGATTCTGTCCCTGGTGCGCCGGGCAATAATTTTTTCAGCTATAACCAGCCATCCATCGACAATGCCGGCCTTGTCGTGTTTCGTGCCAGGGCAAAGGCGTCAACCGGTGGAGGGGGAGGCGGTGGGGCAGGCCAGCCGGTGAGGGGCATTTTTACCCGGGATATGTCAACCACAGGGAATCCCATCGTGCCGCTTGCCATAAGCAACACCACACAGGTGCCCGCCCCGAACAATTTAGGCAGCGCATTCACTGAGTTCCCGGCTTTCCCGCGAATCGATGCGACCTCGAATGCGATCGCCTTCCGCGGGCAGTCACAGCCTGTATATCAGTACACGACTGGATACGATGCCACTGGAGCACCGATTACTACGAAGGTCGGCACATCAGGCGTGTATGTCACGCAGAACGGCACAGCTGCGGGATTGGTTACCGGCGCGAGCCAACTCGGTGCCGTTCCAACCCTTTCGCAGTTTCAGGTGCCAACTGCCCCGGATGTTCCATCCGGCACCAAGTTCGACCAGTTCCCCGGCGCGCCTTCACCGACCGGAAATCTCGTTGCATTCAAGGGTAATTTCACCAGTCCCACCACTGGGGGCCAAACGGGTATCTATTACCGTGATGTCAGCAATCCCAACGCTTCGGTCATCGAGGTTGCACGTAGCGGCATGATTATGCCGGCTAACGCAGTGCTGGGATCTGGCTCGGCGATCTTCGGTTCGACGGCTCCGCCCAGCGCGGCCAACGGCAAGGTCGTCTTTACAGGTCTCGACAACGAAGCTGCGCCGACTGCTGGCGGAATCTTTGCGGCAAATCTCGATGGCACATCTCACCCAGCATTGACGACCGTGGCGGGTTTCAATACCGTGGTTCCTAGCCATAAGAATGACAGCATCCCTCCAACCCTGAGCGCTTTCGGTGAGGGGCTGTCATTCGATGGCCGCTACGTGGGATTCTGGGGCGCTTGGGATACGACTGATACATACTCCCAAAACCTCATTTGCCCGACTGATGACAATGGTGGAATCATTTCGCAGTGCACCAACACGACGGTCCAGATTCCTGTTCATCAGGGTCTCTTTCTCGCTGACCTTTCGACCAATGGCCTATACATGATTGCCGAGACCGGCAGTTTGTACAAGAACTTTCAGTTCTGGTCCTTCTCCGGGGCACCAAGCGGATCCGGAGATACTGGTCAGGAACCTGCGCGCTGGCGTTCCTCTTCCTTTCTGGCGATCAGTGGTGACAACGCGATCTTCAAGGCCGTGCATACCGGCCCGAACGGTAGCGACGGTGCGACTGGACTGTATGGTGGGTTTGGCGTCACCGATCCGAGCTACATTCTCAACGATAGCACATTCACGCTGCTGGAAACCGGCATGGATGGAGGACTCATCGATCCATCGCTGCAGGGCAAGGGCTTCCAGATTTCCTCGCTGGGCATCGAGCGGGACGGCTTTCGTAATGGCCAGATTGCCATCAATGCTGGAATGACGAACTCTTTGACGGCTGCAACATGGGGCGGCATCTACGTCGCGCAAGTTCCTGAGCCTGGCACGCTGGCGTTGCTGGGTCTGGGGCTGGCCGGGTTAGTGGGCTGGTGTCGCAAGGAGCGCGCATAGGCGGTGAGCGGTGATGCTGGCCACGGCGGCCGCGCCTTTTTTCATCTACTGCTTCCAGCAGTCGGGCAGCGAACCTGTGGTGATTCCCTTTATACCCATGGAGGTGTAGGTATAGGTGCCGCAGGTATCATTGACCTGGTTGCCCACGGGCGCCGCATTCAAAGTGAAGTCTGCCGGCGTGGTGGTTGTGGCGGCTGTGACGGATGTAACGCTCAGGTTGTAGTATGCCGTTCCGCCCGTGCCCATGGTGACCGGAAATGCGGTTGAAACTGAATAACCCAACGCCGTCATGTCGGACGTGTAGGCGTTTTGGGTGGTGTAGTAGCGCGCCTCACGACTCGCCAGATCGAGTATCGCATTGATCGCGGCAGTGCGATGCGACTTCAAAACGTATGCCTGATAGGATGGCAAGGCGATCATGGTGAGTATTCCCACGATCGCCACAACGACCATCAGTTCGATCAGAGTGAATCCCTTGCTCATCTCAGAATCTCCCAGGATACGCGTTTGACGGTGACATTGCTGGGCAATGTAAGCTGGTTTGAAACGGCTGGAGGTGTTGTAGCGCCAGTCGATGTGATCAGATTCACGGTGGGATTTGCGCCGCCAGTCGTCATGATGAGTCCCGTGCCGATGCCACCGAAGGATTCGCCGACTACAGCTGAGCCAGAGCCGCTTCCCGCTCCGGTGAAGAGATCCTGAGGCGTTCCCCCGCCGGACGCCATGCTGAATCCCATGGTCCATCCCCCAGGCACAGGCAACGTGCACTGGCCTGGTATGCTCACCGGCGGGGTCGTCGTGTTCAGGAACAGTTCTCCACCGACAAATGTCGGATTGTAGACGATCTGCTCGTTGCAGGTACCGTTGACGCCGCCTCCACAAGCCGATGTATTGCTCACAGTGTCAGGCAGGTCGAACATCCAGCCGTACTGGTTGTTTGTGGTGGAGGTGTTGATGGCGTTGGGGCAGCTCGCGCTTCCCTGCCAGCAAACGGAAGTCTGCGCGACGGTGCGAGTACCCTTGGAGGTAAGAGTCCCGTTTGTGTACACGGCAGGAGTCTCTACAGACACGGAGTTTGCAAGCAGCTTGCTGCGTGAGATGGTTTGTGGCGCTGCCAGACTTGCAAGCTGCATGGATGACGGTGGAATGACGACGCCGTTCGTCGTCGTCGTGCCCGCATTCCACTTGCCGAAATCCCAGTCCCATATACCGTAAACCGTCTGCTGCCCTCCCGCATAGGTATCCGTTCCTGAAGAGCTGGTGAAGGGAGTGGCTTGTCCGGTTCCGAATCCGAGAATGACGCGCTGCGCGCCGCCGGTGTTCGTGATCGTGCCGAGTATGCTGGACGTGATGGGCTCCACTCCGCTGGCCGAGTTCTTCGCGGTGAAGAGCGGGGTTGCCACGCTCTGTCCGTATTTCGATGCGCCCCAGTCACTGATATTGCTGCTCGTGAGATCGAAGCGCCACACGTTGCCCTGCAGATCACCCGCATAGAGATAGTCGGTGATGTGATCACCGTCGAAGTCTGCGGCGGACACGTATGTTATCCCGTTGGAAGTCGCGCCGTTGGTGCCCAGCCAGTAAAAAGTGAGGGCGCCTGAGGTGGGAGACACCAGTCCGACATAGACGCCGGCCAGTCCGCTCGTACTGCCTATGCCGTTGCCGAAGATGACCGCCCATTGCTTGTTGTGCAATCGTCTTATGATGGGCGTGCCGTGGGACTTGCCCATATTGGCAGCGCAGCTCGCATTGGCACAGCTTATCGTCGCATCAGTCCAGTCCCCTATCACCAGGCTTGCCGCATTGGTTTCCGAGAAGGTCGAGGGGTCCGTGATGTCCAGCACGTAGATTTCCTTGCCGCCTTCTCCCATGCCGCCTGCAAGCCAGGTATGCCATGCGTTCGCATAATATAGATCGCCGGTACCAGGCGTGGCGTCCACAAAATAATTGTGGTTGTAGGTGAGATTGGTGAGTGCGACGACATTCGGGGTTGTATTGGGCGAAGTGGTCTGACTTGACAGTACGGTGGAAGGCATGTATCCGATCAATTCGTATCCGTCATTGTTGGCCGTCCCGCTGCTGTTGCCAGCGCGGAAACCGTGCAGCAAACCATCATTGCTGCCTGCATAGACGACATTCGTGCGGTTTGCCATGGTGGTGCTGAAGCCGCTGTACGGGTGAGCCGCTTCAGGAGGTGTGCCGCTGTACAGCGAGTCCGTGAAAGTCACATAGGTATAGGCGACGGGCGCTCCGACGAAGGTCGGGCTGGAGTCGACGATGTCCCCAAGCACCCCGCTTCTGGCGCGCAGCGGGCCTGGCGTGGGCGTCGCAGTCAGCTCGTTGCTGCGTCCGCCGCGCAGCCAGTCTAGCCGAATCGCGCCATAGGAATCGGTAGAATTCAGCACGGTTTGCTGTGCGGTAGTGATGGTCCCGGATTCAAGTGCTGCGCCCGCAGTTCCGTTCCATGTCAGGAGCTGGCGGGAGGTTGGCGCTTCCAGGCTGATGGTGTTGTTTGCGACGCCACCGGTGCTGCCCATGCTCATGCATGCGCCACCGGTCAGCACGCAGTTCGCATCCCAGGTCGTGTTGTTGTTGAGGATCAGACCGCTTGCGCCCTGCGTTATGCCGGTTGCAGTCACCGTTCCTGACCAGGTGTTGTTGTTGTATGAGGCCAGATAGATCTGCGTGTTGGTCTGGAGCTGGCCTGTCTGAACGGTGTTTGCACCCACGCTGCTGTTGGATTCCAGAGGCTGCGCGGCAAAACAGGTGATGTCGTGGTTGTTGCGCGAGCCGCCAGTCGATCCGGCAAAGCCGAACCTGAAGCTTCCCGGAAGGGAGCCGCCGTTGGCGGTCAGGATGTTGAAGAGTGAGCCCGGGGTATTCGGGTTGGGCAACACAGTCTGGAATCCCGTGTTGTTGTAGTTGTACATGAAGGTCAGGTAACCGCTGGGGGTGATGATCAGCTTGTAGGTGATCGGCGTGGCCGCAGAACGGGTCGTTGCGCTGATGTTGGAGATTTTCTGTGCATTGGGGAGCACCCAATAGCCGCCGGGGATCACCGCATAGTCGAGCGTGTTGATGGTGAATCTGGCATTTCCTGCATGGCTCACCGAACCTGTTCCCGTTGTGTTCACCGTGAACTGGTTCGCGCCCAGGTTCACCGAAGTCACGGTGTACTGTGTGTCATTGGCAGGAGTTGTGCTCGTGGTGCTCGCGATATATACCCCGTTGGACGCTTTCGGATAGGACGATGAGGAGGAATACATGTTGATGGTATCGCCCACTCTGAGGTTCAGCGTGCTGCTGGTCGTGACGGTCAGCGTGGTGCCCGAGATCGACATCGAGGAGACAGCGTATGCCATGGTTCCGCTTCCGCCGTTCTGGATCAGACCGGTCTTGCAGGTGTTCTGCACGGCAGATGCCATGGTGCTTGGGTTGCTGCTGGTGTAGAGATTGGGATAGTTCTGGTTCAGCCAGTAGGAGCTCACGTTCCCTGCGCCGCGCAACCCGATGCGGTTGGGCTGGTATGTGTTTGAGCCGCTGCTCCAGGTGTTCGAACCGTTGATGGTCGATGCGCCCGAGACGTTGGTGTTCAGTATGCCGGTAGCGGTGTTGTCGTTGCCTGCGCCGCCATTCAAAAAGTTGCCGTATTCGTCTATGCCGAGGCCCAGGTAGCCGCCTGTCAGGCCGGTATAGTTGGAGTTCACATTGGAACAGCTGTAGGCAAGGCTGCCGCCCCATGAACCCAGGTTGGTCGATCCTCCTACGGCCGTGCCGACGGCACCGTCCTGAAGAAAGAAGGAGATGCCGTCTGCGCCTTGCCCTGCGGTGCCGCCAGAGTCTCCACCATAGGTATAGGTGGTGAAGGTGACCTGAAGTCCCTGGTTGGTCGGCATCGTATAGCTCGAAACGATGGCGCCGTGCTGGCTGTTTTGCGATGGCGTGAGCCTTAGTGCGCCGCTGCCAGGCGCATCAGGTGTACCGTAGTTGCAGCCCGGAATGTTGCTGTTGGCATTATTGTAGTTCGGAGAAGTGGTGGAAACGGCGTTGGAGCCAGCAGTCAGGCAGGCATAGTCCTGCGCCACCCAGTTGTTCGTGTCGGTCGCCTGCGTGAAGTCCTCCGAGATCGCATATGCCTGGTTTGCCAGCATCAACACCAGCAGTGTAGAAAATATTCTCATGATAGGCATGGCTATTCTCCTCTGATGAATGTCATGGACATGTGGCGCAACTCGAATTTGACTGCACCAGATAGACTGCCTGGACCACCGAGGTGGCCGTGACGTTGCCCCCCTGGGCGGTCGCGGTGACCTGATAGAGCGCCGCCGAGGTGCCACCGGGAGCCTGCCCCAGGTATTGGATATAGTATTGCGTGTTGGCGGCATAGATGTTTGCAGCGCCGCCCGATGCATTCACGGTCATCCCGGTCGGCGTGAAAGTCGTGTAGGATGGCCAGGGAAGAGTAGCTGGAGTGGTCAGCGGATTGCTGCATATGACAGCAGCTGCGTTTGGCCCACCGCAGGCGACCCCTGTAGTCCAGGTGGCACCGTTGTAGGTGTTGGCACCCGACCCCAGCCACAGCGCTGCATTGTCGAGCGCAGACTGGGCCGCATCCTGGGCGCGGCTCTTCTCGCGGCTGTTCGCGGAGAGCACGGCGTCTGTCGTGAATCCGCTGAACATGTAGATCGCCAGTATGGACATCACGGCCATGAATATGAGACTGACGACGAGTATGAAGCCCTTTTGTTTCATGTCACAATCCGATCATGTAGGGTATGGTCTGGTTGATCGTCACAGTCGCCGGCTGGGAAGGCTGGCCTGCCAGCGGATTGTTGAATTGCAGGGCGATGCTGACCGTCTTGAGCTGTTCGCCTTGCGTGCAGGAGCCAGCCCATGCTGCTGCAGGAAAGGTGCTGGCAGGCAGATATTCGGACACTGACCCCGTGCATGCCGGGTCTATGCCATAGGATATGTTCATACCTGCGAGATTGGGGACCAGGTTGACCGTTGTGGTGCTGCCCGCCGTGTTGTCCGTCTCTGTGCAGGTAAGGTATCCGCCTGCAACGCTGAATACATCGGTGTAAAGATCGCCCGCGGTCAGGCTGGCACTGCAACCCTGGCTTGCGGTGCCACTGGTCGAGGCGATGAAGCGCACGCTCAATGTGTCCGTGCCCGCAGTGCCCGCGCCAGTCCCAAGTATGGACTGACCCGGCAGCCAGAGTCCTGAGGCAGGGAATTCGGCTGCGGATGTCACAAAAACGAGCGAGGGCGTCGGATTGGGGAAGTATCCCGCGCTGCGTATGCTGTTGTTCAGGAAGGCGATCGCGGTGCGCTCGTTGTCCTGTACGCCAGACATGTTCTGCCTCAGTTTCGAGGTCTGCGACACGGAGACGAAAACCGTCCCCAGACCCAGCATCAGAAGCAGGCCCAGCGTGATTGCCACCATGATTTCTACCAGACTGATTCCGCGTTGCTTTCTCATGGTTGTATCGACACCAGCGTTTGGTAGGTATGAGCCTGTGCGGTCGCGTTCTGCAGCTGACCCGCTGAGCCTGCATCGTTGCTCAATGCGGTGTTCTTCTCGAGCCAGCTCAGCGTGATCGTGCAGATCGCAGGATTCGTCACCGTTGCCAGCGTGCAGGAGATCGCTCCGGAGCCCGAAGGCAGCGCCGTGCCGTTGTAAGTGATGCCGTCCACGTTCGCCACGCCAGCCATCGCGGTCGCGAAGTTCTGCAGGTCATAATAGGCCGTCTGTGGAGGTGCACAGGTGATGCCAAGACAGGTGCCTCCATAGGCCGGAACGACACTGATGGTGGTGCCTGAAACCGTGATCGTCGCGGTGGGCGTGGAGGTCTGCGCCCAGTATCCGGGATTGGCCTGCATGGCTGCTGCCAAACTGGAGGCCAGTATCGCGGCTTGGCCTTCATATCTGGCATTTTCGGAATTGTTGATGGCCAGCATCTGCATGCCTGCGATGCCCAGCACGCCTATCATGATGACCAGTATGGAGATCAATACCTCTAGCATCGAAAAGCCGCGTTGGATTTTCATGGACATGCCGCCCCTTGTTGTGTGGTCCATGATCCGGCATTGAAGACGATGCACCGATAAAGACTGGAAGTGCTGTTGGCGTCATGCAATGACAGCGTGCCCGTGAAGAAGGTATAGCCGGCGGACGTGAACTGGGGGTAGCCTGTTCCAGTGTTGGTCAGGGTGTCACCATGGGTCAGGGGGTCGCCTATCTTGAGCTGCGTCGAGTTCAACATCACGTTCCATCCTGCTGCCCAATTCGTGCCGCAGGATGCGCCGCCCGCATTGGGGCAGAAATCGACTGCCTGCCCCCGCTTGATCGCTTCGCTGCGCGCCGTCTTCAGTCCGTTCAGCATGCCGCTGATTTGGCCGTTCAGGCGCGTGCTGGTGACGAGATACTGATAGGACGCAGTGCCGAGCGTGGCCATGATGATCAGTATGCTGATCGTCACGAGCAACTCTATCATCGAGAATCCTGACATTGCGCGCTGCATGTTCATTTGAGGATCACTTTCTGGCGATGATGCAGTGTCCCCCAATTTTTCAGGAATGTATTCATGCAACAGGCCGAACGGCGCAAAAGTCCGGACGAGCGGAAGAAATGCGGGCTAGCTCTGGGCAGAGATGCCTCTTGCGACGGCTTCGGCGATCTCTATGCCGTCAATGGCTGCCGACATGATACCGCCCGCGTAACCCGCGCCCTCTCCTGCCGGATAAAGCCCGCGTGTGTTGATGCTCTGGAGGTTGTCAACATTGCGCCTGATGCGTACCGGAGAAGAGGTGCGCGTCTCGACTCCTGTCAGCACGGCGTCGGGAAGATCGAATCCCTTGATCTGCTTTGCGAATGCGGGAATCGCTTCCCTGATCGCTGAAATCGCATAGTCTGGCAGGGCAGAGGACAAATCGGTCAGGTGCACTCCTGGCGTATAGGAGGGATGCACGGAGCCCAGTTTCGTCGAAGGCACGCCATTCAGAAAATCGCCCACGAGCTGGCCTGGCGCCTGATAGTTTCCGCCACCCAGTTCGAAAGCGCGCGATTCCCAGTGGCGCTGGAACGCGATGCCTGAAAGCGCGTCTCCCAGATAGTCGTCAGGCGTGATGCCTACTACGATGCCCGCATTGGCGTTGCGCTCGTTTCTGGAATACTGGCTCATGCCGTTGGTGACCACGCGCCCGGTTTCCGATGTCGCCGCGACCACTGTCCCGCCGGGGCACATGCAGAAACTGTAAACGGAGCGCCCGTTGGCCGCGTGATGCACGAGCTTGTAGTCTGCAGCGCCCAGAAGTTCGTTGCCCGCATTCTTTCCATATCGCGCGGCGTCTATCAGGGACTGCGGATGCTCTATGCGGAATCCTATCGAGAAAGGCTTGGCCTCGATGTAAACGCCGCGCTTGGCCAGCATCTCGAAGGTGTCGCGCGCGCTGTGGCCGACAGCCAGCACCAAATGGTCCGTAGCGATGCGCTCGCCGCTTGCGAGCACCACGCCGCGCACGCAGCCGTCGATGATCGCGATGTCGTCCACCCGGCTCTCGAAGCGGATCTCGCCGCCCAGGGACTGGATGGTCTCGCGCATCTTCTCGACCATGCCGACCAGACGGAACGTGCCTATGTGCGGATGGCTCACAAAGAGGATCTCTTCCGGTGCGCCCGCCTTGACGAACTCCTCAAGCACCTTGCGGCTCAGATGACGGGTATCCTTGATCTGGCTGTAGAGCTTGCCGTCGGAAAATGTCCCGGCGCCGCCTTCGCCGAACTGCACATTGGATTCGGGATTCAGCACGCTCTTGCGCCATAGCCCCCATGTGTCCCTGGTCCTTTCGCGCACCTCCTTGCCGCGCTCGAGGATCAGAGGCCTGAAGCCCATCTGCGCGAGCAAAAGTCCTGCGAAGAGCCCAGCGGGCCCCATGCCCACGACGATAGGCCTTGATGAAAAGTTTGCGGGCGCATGAGCGACGAAGCGGTAAGTCATGTCCGGTGCGATGCGCACGCGCCTGTCATCGGCAAAGCGCGCGATCACGCCGGCCTCGTTCTGCACGGATACATCCAGCGTATAGGTGAACTGGATCGCATGGGATTTGCGCGCATCCACGCCGCGCTTGAAAACGGTATATCCCGTTAGCTCGGTTTCAGCGAGATTCAGACGCTTGAGTATCGCAGCCCTGAGGTCCTTTTCGGCATGGCCTATCGGCAGCTTGATCTCGGTCAGGCGCAGCATCAGCGATGCGCCTGCACATCCAGTCCTGCAAGCACCATTTCAGCCGCGCGCAGCACGGCGCGTGCCTTGTTCTGCGTTTCCTGCCATTCGCTGTCAGGATTCGAATCCGCGACGATGCCCGCACCTGCCTGCACATACAGCATGCCATCCTTCACCACTGCGGTGCGCAGCGCGATTGCGACATCCATGTCGCCGTTGAAACCCAGATAGCCGACAGCGCCTGCATAGATTCCGCGCTTGGTGGGTTCGAGCTCGTCTATGATTTCCATTGCGCGCACCTTGGCCGCACCCGACACCGTGCCGGCAGGGAAGGTGGCCTTCAAAACGTCCATCGCGGAAAGGTCGTGTTTCAGCTTTGCATCGACATTGGAGACGATGTGCATCACATGCGAGTAGCGTTCTATGATCATCTTCTCGGTGAGCCTGACCGTGCCGTTCTGCGCGACCCTTCCGATGTCGTTGCGGCCCAGGTCGATCAGCATCAGGTGTTCGGCAAGCTCCTTGGGATCTGCAAGCAGCTCCTTTGCAAGCTCCCTGTCTTCATCTTGCGATTTTCCCCGCGGGCGGGTACCCGCGATCGGGCGCACCGTGACGGTGTCGCCTTCGAGCCGCGCCAGTATCTCGGGCGATGAGCCTACCACGTGATGGTCGCCCATGTCGTAATAGAACATGTAGGGCGAAGGGTTGATGCTGCGCAGCGCGCGGTATAGCGAAAGGGGCGATGCGGCAAAGGGCTGCACCATGCGCTGGGAGAGCACCACCTGCATGATGTCGCCGTCGAAGATGTACTGCTTGGCTTTTGCGACCGCGGCCTTGAACGATGCTTCGCCGAACTCGGATCTCGCCTCGCTTTTCTTTGCAACAGGCTCGAAGGGGATCTCGACGGGCAGCCTGAGCTGCGCGATGAGTTCATGGAGGCGCTTGAAAGCAAGCGCATAGGCATCGGCCTTGGCGGGGTCGGCATACACGATGAAGGTGAGGCGTCCGGTCAGGTTGTCCACTACGGCGAGCTCTTCGGTCAGCATCAGCAGGATGTCGGGCGTGCCTATCGCGTCGGGCTTTTGCACGTGGTTCAGGCGCGGCTCGATGTAGCGTATGGTCTCGTAGCCGAAATAGCCCGCAAGGCCTCCCGTGTATCGCGGAAGTCCTGTAAGCGGCGCGACCCTGAAGCGCGACTGGTATTCACGGATATAGTCGAGCGGGTTATCAGCGGAAAAAGTCGTTTCGCCGGTTTTCTCGGTCAGCGTGATCTGTCTGCCGCGCACCGCGATGCGTGTGTCTGCAGGCAGGCCGATGAAGGAATAGCGCCCAAAGCGCTCCCCTCCCTGGACGGATTCGAGCAGATATGAGAAAGGCTGGTTGGCAAGCTTGAGGTATAAGGACAGCGGGGTGTCGAGATCCGCGAAAGTCTCCATGACAAGCGGGATGCGGTTGTATCCCTGCTCTGCCAGCGCTTTGAATTCCTGTTCCGTGATCGGTTGCGGCATGAAAATCTCCAGGTCAGGATGAAGGATGCAGGATGGTGGCAAAACACGTGGATTTTGCCATGTCAGCCAAGTTGCTTTTTTGCATCCTCAATCCTCGATCCTCAATCCTGATTCAGGCAAGCTTCATCAAGGGCAGTGCGGCAACGAGGTTGGGAATCACCGCATCCTGATCCAGCGTCTCGACAGGTTCGCCGTGGTTGTAGCCGTAGGGCACGCAGAACACCGGGCATTCTGCGGCGCGCGCGGCAACGGTGTCGTTCAGCGAGTCTCCGATCAGCAGCAACTGTTCAATGGGGATGCCGAAGAATTTTGCCGCATGCAGCAGTGGCATGGGATGAGGCTTTTTCTCAGGCAGCGTGTCGCCTGAAAGCACGATCTCGAAATATTTGGAAAGCCCAATGCCTTCGAGCAGCGGCTTTGTGTAGCGCTCGACCTTGTTGGTGATGCATCCCAGGCGGAATCCCGCTGCCTTCATCGCATCCAGCCCTTCGATCACGCCGTTGAAAGGCCTGCTCTGCAGGAGCAGTTCGGTGTAGTGCTTCTCGAAGATCGGCAGCGCATGGTCGTAAAGGGCGGCATCGGGCGTCGCATGCATGTCGCCGGTCAGGGCGCGCTTGACCAGCCAGCTGATGCCGTTGCCTATGTAGCTTGCCAGAAGCTCCTGCGAGACGGGCGCATAATCCATCTCGCGCAGCATGCGGTTGGCTGCCTCTGAGAGCTCGGGTGCCGTGTGCAGCAGCGTGCCGTCGAGATCGATCACGATGGCCTTGACGCTCACGGGAGTGTTATATCTTTTGATATGCTGGTTCATGTTCTGCTGCCTAGACCTTGGCGAGTTCTGCGCGCATCGCGGCGATCACGGTGTCATAACCGTTCGCATCCGTATCCTTGCGCGCATTGAAGATCGCGGAACCTGCAACGAAGGTGTCCACGCCTGCCGCAGCGACTTCCCTGATGTTCGCGGGGCCCACGCCGCCGTCGATCTCGAGCCTGCAGTTGTGGCCTGCGGCGTCTATCATCGCGCGCACTTTTTTTGCCTTGTCCAGCACGTAAGGGATGAACTTCTGGCCGCCGAAGCCCGGGTTGACCGACATCAATAGCACCATGTCGAGCTTGGGCAGCGTGTATTCCAGCACGTCCAGCGGCGTTGCAGGATTGAATACCAGGCCCGCCTTGCAGCCGGACTCCTTGATCAGGCCTATCGTGCGGTCTATGTGTTCGGAAGCCTCGGGGTGGAAGGTGATGTAGGTGGCGCCCGCCTTGGCAAAATCGGGGATGATGCGGTCCACGGGCTTGACCATCAGGTGCACGTCTATGGGAGCCGTCACGCCGTGCTTGCGCAGGGCTTCGCAGACCAGAGGGCCTATGGTCAGATTGGGAACGTAGTGATTGTCCATCACGTCGAAGTGCACGATGTCAGCTCCTGAAGCCAATACGTTGTCGACTTCTTCACCGAGCTTGGCGAAGTTGGCGGAGAGGATGCTGGGGGCGATCTGGTACATGGGATTCCTTAAAAGTTGTTGATTGTCGTATTCTAAACCGAATATGCTGTTTATTGTTTGTCAGGGTAGTGCAAGCTTGGCAGTGCGGTAGAATTTTTCAATATCGGACAGGTCTTCAAACACAGCCTCCGCGCCGTCGAAATTCTGCCTGCTGGTGTAGTAGTTGGTGGTGATGTAGGTCCTGATGCCAGCTGCAAGGCTGGCCTTGAGACCGTTTTCCGAGTCTTCCAGCGCGATGCAGTCGGAAGGCTGCAAACCCAGTCTTTCAAGCACCCAAAAATAAATGTCCGGCGCGGGCTTCTTTTTTGGCACGATGTCACCTGAGCCGTTGGCCGAGAAATAATCAGCCCAGTTCGGACCAAGGCCCACCTCGAGAAGCGCGGATACGTTTTCGGGCGTGGTGGTGGTGGCGATCGCGAGCGTGATACCCGCGGCATGGGCATCCTCTATCAGTTTTTTGATGCCGGGGCGCAGCGGCACGTTGCCCTCGCCTATCATCTCCGTGTAGTGCCTGGTCTTGAGGGCGTGCAGATTCTTCACGAAATCGTCGAAGTCAACAGGCTTGTCGTAGTTCTCAAGAAAGTCGTTCACGAAATACTTGATGCGTTCCTTGCCGCCGGTCACCTTGAGCAGCTTGTCGTAAAGGGGGACATCCCAGTTCCAGTCGAGTCCGCTGTCGAGAAAGGCCTTGTTGAAAGACTGCCGGTGTCCGTCTTCGGTGTCGGCAAGCGTGCCGTCCACATCAAAAATAATGGCTTTGATCATAAGTTTGGTAGTGAGTGGTAAATCGTTAAACGCTGATTTCCCGGCCCTGCTTTAGCGCATCCCGGGAATCTTGCCGGCCATGCCGCGCATCATCTTGGCGAGGCCGCCGCCCTTGGAAAACATCTTCATCATCTTCTGTGCCTGCTCGAACTGGTTCAGAAGCTGGTTTACATGCATCACCTTGACGCCCGCGCCATCGGCGATGCGCTTCTTGCGCGATGCCTTGATGATTTCGGGTTTGCTTCGCTCCATGGGCGTCATCGAATTGATGATGCCTTCCATGCGGCTGAAGACCTTGTCGTCCATTTTCGAATCCGCAGCTGCCTGGGTGAGCTGCGCGGGAAGCTTGTCCATCAGCGCGGAGACGCCGCCCATCTTGCGCATCTGCACCATCTGCATCCTGAAGTCGTTGAGATCGAAGCTCTTGCCGGTCTGCATCTTCTTGGCAAGCTTCTCGGCCTCCTGCTGGTCCACGCCGCGTTGCGCCTCCTCGAGCAGGGACAGCACGTCTCCCATGCCCAGGATGCGGGATGCCATGCGCTCGGGATGGAAGGCTTCGAGTCCGCTTGGCTTTTCGCTCACGCCGATGAACTTGATCGGCTTGCCCGTGATATGGCGAACCGAGAGCGCAGCCCCGCCGCGCGCATCGCCGTCCATTTTCGTCAGGATGATGCCGGTGAGTGGCAGCGCCTCGCCGAAGGCCTTGGCGGTGTTCACCGCGTCCTGGCCCGTCATCGCATCCACCACGAACAGCGTCTCTATGGGCTTGAGACTCGCGTGCAGCCGCTTGATCTCATCCATCATCGCCTCATCTATCGCGAGGCGGCCGGCGGTGTCCACGATCAGCACGTCGTGGTGATGCTTGCGCGCATAATCCAGAGCGGAAAGCGCGATGTCCTCGGGGCGCTGGCTGATGTCGGAGGCGAAGAAGTCGATGTCGAGCTGTTGCGCAAGCGTGCGCAACTGTTCTATCGCCGCAGGTCGATATACGTCGCAGCTGACTAGGAGCGCCTTCTTTTTCTGCTGGTCATGAAGCAGCTTTGCGAGCTTGCCGCAGGTGGTGGTCTTGCCCGCGCCCTGCAGGCCTGCCATCAGTATCACCGCGGGCGGCGTGGTGGCAAGATGGAGCGCATCATTTTGCTTGCCCATGATGCGCGTGAGCTCGCGGTGAACCACGCCTATGAAGGCCTGTCCGGGGTTCAGGTTGCCGATGACTTCCTGGCCCAGTGCTGCCTCCTTGACCTGGGCTGCAAATTCCTTGACGACAGGCAAGGCGACGTCCGCTTCGAGCAGTGCCAGGCGCACTTCGCGCATCGCGTCCTGGATGTTGGCCTCTGTAAGACGGGCCTGGCCGCGCAGATTCTTGATGACGCCGGAGAGGCGTTGCGTCAGATTGTCCAGCATGTCTGTCCTTGTGACTGATCAATGATGTAGAATCGCTAAGTCTAAAACATCCTGACAGAAAATGCCTAATCTTCTCCTCGCCATCATTGCATTTGCTGCTTATGCATTGCTGGCTGTCTATTTCTGGCGCGCGCATGCGTCAGGAGAATGCGACGATCGCTGCCGGGGCGCGGTGGGGCACCTTTCCCTGATCCCTATCGCATTGCATGGCTATCTGCTGTGGCAGGGCATTTTTTCGGACGGCATCATAGATCTGGGCGTGTTCAATGCGTTCTCGCTGATCGTGTGGCTCACGCTCGTTGTGTACTGGGTTGCGCGATTCTTCTACCCGATAGGCGGGCTGCAGGCGCTGGTTTTGCCATTGGCGGCCGTCGCACTTGTGCTGCCGGAAATCTTTCCGGCTGATCATCGCCTTGATCACACGGATCTGCTGGCATTCAAGGTGCATATCGCGGTTGCGATGCTGGCCTACAGCCTCTTCACCATCGCGACCCTGCATGCGGTGCTGATATCGCTTGTTGAAAAGCGCCTGCATCATGCGAACCTGCCGCGCGTGCTGCGTACCTTGCCGCCGTTGCTCACCATGGAAAGCCTCTTGTTCAGGATGATAGGGATAGGCTTCATATTGCTGACGCTGACGCTGGCCTCGGGCGTGTTTTTTTCCGAGGAGATATTCGGCAAGGCATGGCAGTTCAATCACAAGGTGATCTTCGGCTTCATTTCGTGGTGCGTGTTTGCAGGCCTGCTCACGGGGCATCACTACTACGGCTGGCGCGGCAAGACCGCGGTGCGCTGGACCGTGAGCGGCTCCCTGTTTCTGCTGCTCGCCTATCTTGGCAGCAAGTTCGTTCTTGAGCAGTTGCTGCATCGCTAAATGCGTTGATTATCAAGGTGCTTGCTAGCAAAGGTCTTGTGTCGTAGAATGCTCGCCCTTTTGTGGCATGCGGTGCAGCGGAGCATGCCGAAGCCCGATTGCATATTTTAGATAGGACTTTTATGGTCATCATTCGTCTTTCCCGTGGCGGTTCCAGGAATCGTCCGTTTTACAACGTAGTCGTCGCAGACTCGCGCAACCGTCGCGACGGCCGCTTCATCGAGCGCGTTGGCTTCTACAATTCCATCGCCGGAGAGAAGCAGGAAGCGCTGCGTCTGGACATGGCACGCGTAGCCTACTGGCAAAGCAAAGGCGCGCAGTTGAGCGACGCGGTTGCCAAGCTGGTCAAGCGTGCCGGTGCAACAGCCGCTGCCTGAAAATACTGACCCCATGGTGATCATGGGGCGCGTTGCGTCGGCTTTTGGGGTGCGCGGCTGGGTGAAGATTCAGCCGTACAGTGAATATGTCGACAGCCTGCTGGACTACGAGGTCTGGTATCTGGGGCATGAACATGGCACCTGGCGAGAGATGAAGGTGCTGCAGGCAGAAGCGCGCGACAAGACCCTTGCGGCGCAGTTTCCGGGCTGCACGGATCGCAATGCGGCCGAGAAGCTGAGAGGCCTCTTGATCGCCGTGCCGCGCAGCAGCTTGCCTCTGCAGGAAGAGGACGAGTATTACTGGGCTGACCTGATCGGATTGGCAGTGCTCAACAGCGCAGGCGAGACACTGGGCGTTGTGAGCGAGCTGCTCGAGACGGGCGCAAACGACGTGTTGGTGGTCAAGCGCAATGGCCCGGACATCCTGATTCCGTTCCTGGGCAGCGTCATAGGTGAAGTGGACATGAAGGCCAGGACCATAAGGGTGGACTGGTCGGCGGATTACCTGTCGTGATTTTCGACGTCATCACGCTGTTCCCGCAGATGTTCGATGCACTGACGCAATATGGCATCACGCGCCGTGCGGCCGAGCAGGGACGTTATGTATTGAAAACGTGGAATCCTCGGGATTTCACGACGGACAACCACAGAACCGTGGACGACAGGCCATACGGTGGCGGTCCCGGGATGGTGATGCTGGCCGAACCGCTGGCGGCTGCGATCAACGCGGCGCGAGAGCGGCAGAGGGCAAGCGGTATTGCGAAGAGCAGGGTGGTCTATCTTTCCCCGCAGGGAAGGCTGCTCACCCATGCAGTGGTCAGGGAACTGGCGGCATCGCCCGAGGAAGGGCTGATCCTGCTTGCGGGACGCTATGAAGGAATAGACGAGCGCCTGATCGGACAGATGGTGGATCAGGAGATCTCGATCGGCGACTATGTGTTGTCCGGTGGAGAGTTGGCGGCGATGGTGTTGATGGATGCGCTGGTCAGGCAACTGCCCGGCGTCCTGGGAGATGCGGATTCTGCACAGCAGGATTCTTTCGTGCAGGGTTTGCTGGATTGCCCGCACTATACGCGCCCTGAAGTTTTTAATGGTGAAGCCGTGCCCCCGGTGTTGCTGTCAGGCAATCATGCCGACATACAGCGCTGGCGGCTTACCCAGTCGTTGGGCAGAACGTGGATGCGCAGGCCGGATCTTCTGGCAAGGCGTGATTTGACAAAAGAGGAGTCTGGTCTTCTGGCTGAGTTTCAGAAGGAACAAGATCCGAAATAAAAAAGGAGCAGTAAAGTGAATCTGATAGAACAGCTGGAACAGGAAGAGATCGCCCGTCTCGGGAAAACCATACCGGATTTTGCGCCGGGAGACACCGTGGTCGTCAGCGTGAACGTCGTTGAAGGCGAGCGCAAACGCGTTCAGGCATTCGAGGGAGTGGTGATCGCGAAGCGCAATCGCGGTTTGAACTCGAGCTTCATCGTGCGCAAGATTTCCGCCGGCGAAGGCGTTGAGCGTACTTTCCAAACCTATTCTCCCGTGATCGCGGGAATAGAAGTGAAGCGCCGCGGTTCCGTGCGCCGAGCGAAGCTATACTACCTGCGCGATCGCTCCGGCAAGTCTGCGCGCATCAAGGAAAAGCTCGCGAATCGCGGCTAAGATGCACAAAAAACGGGAGCCTTGGCTCCCGTTTTTTGTTTGCGCCATGGATTATCAGGCAAAACTATATACTCCATTTTCCGTGCTCGGCATACGCTGCACGGAAGTCAGTCTGACTGGCATAGATTTTCTCCCCGGGGACGAAGAGACGAAGGCGCCCGTGAATGCATTCGCAGGACATGTGTGCAAAGAGCTAAGATGCTATCTTGAGTATCCTTTGCATGTGTTTTCCATCCCTGTCGATCCGGCCGGAACGCTATATCAGAAGAAGGTGTGGCAGGCCTTGCTCGCCATTCCAGTCAGGCAGACGAAGAGCTATGGCGAACTCGCGGCTGAGCTCGCTTCGGGTGCGCAGGCGGTGGGACAGGCGTGTGGTGCCAATCCGATACCCATCGTCATCCCATGCCACCGCGTGCTGGGAAAGGCGGGGTTAGGCGGTTTCATGAAGCATGCGGGTGGCGCCCCGCTGGACATCAAGCGATGGCTGCTCGCACATGAACGAGCTGCTTGACGAGTTTACAGACAGCCTCTGGCTTGAAGATGGGCTTTCCCGCAACACGCTGGAGAGCTACCGCAGGGACCTCGAGAAGTTTGCTGCATGGCTCGAGAAGCGCCGCGATGCAGGCCTTCAAAATGCGACTCATGCGGACATACAGGGTTATCTGGGCGAGATGTTCACGGTGGATCATGCGAAGGCGAGCTCAACCGGGCGCAGCCTGTCGAGCCTCAAGCGGCTTTACCGCTATCTTCTGAGGCAGGGAAAGATCGCTGCTGATCCCACGCTGCAGATCGACGCGCCCAAGCTGCCCCGCCAGCTTCCCAAGACGCTTACCGAACAGGATGTCGAAAGGCTATTGAATGCGCCAGACACGGAAGCGCCGTTGGGCCTGCGCGATCGCGCGATGTTAGAGGTGCTTTATGCAAGTGGCCTGCGCGTGTCGGAGCTCGTGAGCTTGAAGATAGCCCAGGTGAGTATGGACATGGGCGTCGTGCGGGTGATGGGCAAGGGAAGCAGGGAGAGGCTGGTGCCCCTGGGCGAAGAGGCGCTGGACTGGCTCGGTCGTTATGTTTCGGCGGGGCGCGCAGCTCTTCTTGTGACGAAATCGAGCGATGACCTCTTCGTCACCGCAAGGGCGGAAGCGATGACGCGCCAGATGTTCTGGCACCTGATCAGGAAACATGCCAGGAACGCAGGCATAGACAAGCCGCTTTCCCCGCATACGCTACGCCATGCGTTTGCCACCCATCTTTTAAACCACGGCGCCGATCTGCGGGTGGTGCAGATGCTGCTTGGCCATGCGGACATCTCCACCACGCAGATATACACCCATGTCGCGCGCGAGCGACTGAAACTGCTGCACGCGAGGCATCACCCGAGAGGCTAGTCGCGCCCGAAACCGCGGTGATCGCCTTCACCGCGACCCCTGTCTCCATCGCGATGATCGCGTCCTTCATCGCGACGGTCGAACCTGTCTTCGTCGCGGCGGTAGCGCGGCGCATACTGATAACGATACCAGCTATCCCTGACGAAATAGACGTGTTCGCGGCAGGCGTTGTATTCGTGGCAATGACGCCGCCAGTTCTTCGCGTAGCCAGGCGGCACGCGTAGATAGATGGGCGGGCGACCCATGGGCACTGGGCCGATGGTCATGGGCTGGCTGTAGATCAGTTGCGGTTGCGGGAAGTTGTTCATGTCCAGCCTGCCGTAGAAACCAGGCTCGCCTATGCTGACCGATACACCCACGTCGGCGTAGGCATGGGCATTGAAGAGCATGAAGGACAATGCAATGATGAAACGTTTCACGTCAGTCTCCCGATTGTCTATCGATGATGGAATGATACGCCCAAAACGACACTTCATGTTTTACGGCCGTTTTTCATCGCTTCTTCGATGCGCCGGCAGAGCGTCTTCAGGATCTTGATACGGGAGAAATTCTTGTCGTTGGCTTCGACCAGAGTCCATGGCGCGATCTCGGTGCTCGTCCTGTCCACCATGTCGCATACCGCCTGTTCGTATTCGTCCCATTTCTCGCGGTTGCGCCAGTCTTCGGGCGTGATCTTGAAATGCTTGAAGGCAACTGCCTCCCTCTCCTTGAAGCGCTTGAGCTGTTCGTTCTTGCTGATGGAAAGCCAGAACTTGACCACGATGATGTTGTGGCGCACGAGCTGTGCCTCGAAGTCGTTGATCTCGCTGTAGGCGCGCATCCAGTCTGCCTCCGAGCAAAATTTCTCGACGCGCTCGACCAGTACCCTGCCATACCATGAGCGGTCGAAGATTGTCATGCGGCCGCGTCTAGGTATGTGCCGCCAGAAACGCCAGAGATAGGGTTGGGCGCGTTCTTCTTCGGTGGGGGCGGCGATGGGGACGACGGTGTAGTAGCGCGCATCCAGAGCGCCCGTGATGCGGCGAATCGCGCCTCCCTTGCCTGCAGCGTCGTTGCCTTCGAACATCGCAATCACCGTGAGCTTTTTGAACTTCGGGCTGCGCGTCAGCAGCGCAAGCCGGCCCTGGTATTTCTCGAGTTCGCTGACATAAGCCTTCTTGCCGATGCTCTGGCTCAGATCCAGCGTTTTCAGGATGTCCAGATTGTCGATCGAGGGCAGCGGCGGCGGGGCCGAAATCTCGTTCTTCGCCGAGCCTGCTTCGTCTAGCCTCTTGCGGATTGCATCGAGTATGGTTTTGCCAACGGTCAGGCTGCGGTAGTGAGGGTCGAATCCCTCAACGATGGTCCATGGTGCCTCGGCCGTGCTGGTGTGCCGGATGACGCTTTCGGCAACGGTAAGAATTTTTTCATACTGTTTGTAATGCGCCCAGTCGCGCTCGGTGACGCGCCAGCGGGTTTTCGGATCCTTCTCGAGTATCTCAAGCCTCGTCTTTTGTTTGTCCCGCGACAGGTGCATCCAGAATTTGAGTATCAGCGCGCCCTCGTCCGCAAGCATGGTCTCGAAGCGTCTGGCACGTTCTAGGCTCTGGTCCAGGTTCGCGGTCTTGATCTTGTTCTGCACGCGCCTGATGATGTCCGTGTACCACGAGCCAAGGAAGATGCCGATGCGGCCCTTGGGCGGCAGTTCGCGCCAGTATCGCCACATTTCAGGCCGATCGAGCTCCTCGTCGGACGGATCGCCCATGCCATGTGTCTGAAGGAAGCGCGGGTCCATCCATTCATTGAGAAGATTCACGGTCTCGCCGCGTCCTGCGCCATCCATGCCGCCCATCACGATGATCACCGGAAACTGAGCGAGCTTTGCCATGTCCATCTGCGCTTCCAGAAGCGCTGCGCGCAGGATGGGCACCTCCTTGGCGTAGGTCTTCTTGTCTGTCCTGTGACCTATCTCGGCGGATTCGAACATGTGCTAGAGAAAGTCCGGCGTGATCGCGAGGCGCAAGATCGTCTCGTCATTTCCCTCTGTGAGTGACAGCCACCACAGCCCGCTCTTCCTGATGCGCAGCGGCACGCAGCCCAGAAGTTCTGCTGCAACCGCGCCCAGCGTGGGCTGGTGGCCTACGATCAGCACCGTTTCATCTTTTTCCGGCCAGCGCGCTGCCTGCAGCACCGCGTGCGGGGATGCGCCAGGCGCGATTGCAGGCACGGTGGTGAATTTGTCGGTGAGAGCTGCGGCTGTCTGCTGGGTTCGGGTCGCGGGGCTGACCAGGATGCGCGCATCGGGCGGCAAGTGCTGGCGAAGGAATGCGGCCGTCTTATCAGCCTGCCTGCGCCCTTTTTCGGTAAGCTTGCGCGACAGGTCAGGGAAGCTGTCTTCGGCCTCTGCGTGGCGCCACAGGATCAGGTCCATCATGCCCTCCAAATATTATTGTTTACATGCGGAAATGATAGTGTATATACTATATATACCATTTTAATACAAGGGGAACGCCATGAGCACAAAAAAATCCACGCAGGCTGCCAAGCCGCTGGTCGCTGCAAAACCTGTCGTCAAGGCAGCAGCCAAACCTGTAAGGAAGTCTCCCGTTCAGGTGCCCGTGAAAGCCGTCGCATCGACCGCAGTAAAGTCTGAGAAATCTGTAAAAGCCGAAAAATCTGCAAAAACCGTAAAAACCGTAAAAGCCGACAAGAAGCCCAAGGTTGTGCGCGACAGCTTCACCATGCCGCAGAACGAATACCAGAAGATCAGTCAGATCAAGGCGCTGAGCCTGAAATCCGGGCTGCAGGTGAAGAAGAGCGAAGTGCTGAGGGCTGGCGTGATTGCGCTGTGCGCGATGAGTGAAGCGCAGCTGGTCAAGGCGCTGGGTTCGCTCGACAAGATCAAGACCGGCCGCCCCAACAAGCACTGAAAGTTCAGTTGGGGTTCTTGGCGGGCGCGCTGGCGAGCTGCTCCAGCAGTTCGCTCTGCGCGCACCGCTTTGTGGCACGTCGCGGATTCTTCTGCCGGTATTGCCCTTCCCCGTCCATTTCCCATGCCTGGCAGTTGTCCTGCAGGTAGGCCTTCAGGCCTTCATCGATCACGCGTTTCTTGAGCTTCCTGTCGAGGATGGGGAAGCAGACCTCGATGCGGCGGAAAAAATTCCTGTCCATCCAGTCGGCGCTGGCCAGGTACACGTTGTGCTGCAGATCGTTTCTGAAATAGAAGATGCGCGTGTGTTCCAGAAAGCGCCCGATGACGGAGCGCACGCGGATGTTTTCCGAAAGGCCGGGGACGCCCGGCCGCAATGCGCATACGCCGCGCACGATCAGATCGATTCTGACGCCCGCTGCAGATGCCTCATAGAGCGCCGCGATGATGCCGGGTTCCAGCAGCGCATTCATCTTGGCGATGATGTGCGCGCGTTTGCCTGATCTTGCAAGCTGCGTCTCATTGTTTATCGCGCGCAGCATTTCGGTGTGCAGCGAGAACGGGGATTGCCACAGATGGTTCAGTTTGCGCGCCCGGCCCAGGCTCGTCAGCTGGCTGAAAACCTCGTTGGCATCCGCGCACATTTCCTCGTTGCAGGTGAACAGCCCGAAATCCGTGTAAAGCTTTGCAGTGCGCGGATGATAGTTTCCTGTGCCCAGGTGAACATAGCGGCGCAAGAGTCCCAGCTCGCGCCTTACCACCATCAGCATCTTGGCATGCGTCTTGTGGCCGACCACGCCGTACACCACGTGCGCCCCGACTTCTTCCAAGCGGTTTGCCCAGTTGATGTTGGCCTCTTCGTCGAACCTGGCCAGCAATTCGACCACGACGGTGACTTCCTTGCCGCGCTTGGCCGCTGCGATCAGCGCCTCCATCAGCGCGGAGTCCGCACCGGTCCGATACACAGTCTGCTTGATTGCGACCACGTCAGGATCACTCGCGGCCTGCTGTATGAAGTTGATCACGGGCTTGAAGGACTGGTAGGGATGGTGAAGCAGGATGTCGCCCTTGCGCATCGCCTTGAACATGTCTGCCCCCTTCTTCTGCAGCATGCTGGGTATGCCTGGCGCGAAAGAAGGGAATTTCAGGTCGTCGCGCGCGACGAGATTGGGGATTTCCATCAGACGCACCAGGTTCACCGGGCCGTGCACGCGATACAGGTCGTCGGCAGTGAGGTTGAATTCCTTGAGCAGCAGCGCCTCGATCTGCGGCGAGCAGTTGTCAGCGATTTCCAGGCGCACTGCATCGCCGAAATGGCGCTGTGGCAATTCACCCTGCAGGCTCAGGCGCAGATTCTTGACCTCTTCCTCGTCCACGAACAGGTTGCTGTTGCGCGTGACGCGGAACTGGAAACAGCCCAGCACCTCCATGCCGCTGAAAAGCTCGCCGACATGTGCGTGCAGTATGGATGACAGGAACACGAATCCGTATTCGCAACCGCTTATCTCCGAAGGCAGCAGGATGGTGCGCGGCAGCACGCGCGGCGCCTGCACGATCGCGCGCGTGGAGTTGCGGCCGAACGCGTCGCGCCCCTGCAGCTCGACGGCAAAATTCAGACTCTTGTTGAGCACGCGCGGAAAGGGATGCGCCGGGTCCAGTCCGATTGGCGTCAGTACCGGCATGACTTCGCGGAAGAAGAAGTCCCTGAGCCATGCCTGCTGTGCGTCGTTCCAGTGTGTGCGGCGCAGAAACTTGATGCCCTGTTCGGCAAGCTCAGGGGTGATGTCTTCGTTGAAAAGACGGTATTGATGTTCTATCAGACGATGCGCCTGCTCGCGCACGAGCTTGAGCGTCTGCTTCGCGCTCATTCCATCCGCGCTGGTGGAGATTCCGCCAAGCTTGATCTGTTCCATCAGCCCTGCCACGCGGATCTCGAAGAACTCGTCGAGATTGCTGCTGCCTATGCAGAGGTATTTCAATCGCTCGAGCAACGGAATACGCTCATCTTCAGCCTGAGCAAGCACGCGCCTGTTGAACTCGAGCTGGCCGAGTTCTCGATTCAGAAACTGCTTGGGGACGGTATTCTCTGACAATCCGCGCCCCTATCTTTGAGGGGTATAGCCTTCCGGCATCTGCGCGCCCGAGCCGAAGAAATAGTTTTCCATCTGTGCTGCGAGATACTTGCGGGCAGCAGGATCGGCAAGGTTCAAACGGTTTTCGTTGACCAGCATGGTCTGAAACTTGATCCATCCCTGCCAGGCTTCCTTGGAGACGTTGTCAAAGATCTTCTGGCCAAGCGGGCCAGGATAAGGCAGGCGATCCAGCCCTTCGGCCTCGCGCCCCAGTTTTACACATAGAACCATTCTAGCCATGTTGCATTTCTCCAGTCTGTGTATTTTATGAAGTGATTATGACATTAACGCGACAGTCTTGCATGAGGCGGCCTGGCATCAGAAGCCGTTCTTGTGCAGCGCGAAGACAACGGCGGATGCCGCGAGGCAGTAAAGCCCGAAGAGCGGCCAGCGGCCCTTTTCCAGCCAGCTCGAAAGCCATTTGAGCGCAAGTAGGCCTGCGACAAAACTGAATGCCATGCCTAGAAGGCTGGGCATGAAGACATGCGATAGGTTGGATGCGGTGGAAGCATGCTGTGAAAGAAGCAGGCGCAGCACTTCACGGGCGATGACAGGGGGCGTGAGCACGACCGCGAGCGCAAAGCTGAACGCCTCGAGTTTTTCCCTTGATACACCCATTAGCAGTCCGGCGGAAATGGTCGCACCCGATCTCGAAAATCCGCGAAAAGGCAGGCAGATTCCCTGCACTGCACCGATATAGCAGGATTCCTTCATGCGCAGCGGGACTCCGATGGCAGAACGGCTTCTGATCCCTGCATAGAGAATCAGCAATCCGACCGCCGCTAGCGCTGCGGCGATCAGATTCATGTTTCCGAACAGCAGTTCGATTTCCGCATGTGGGATCCCCTTCATGAAGAATCTTTCGATTGCGAACTTGAGCGCCAACCCCACCACACCCGTCAGCAGGGTCGCTGCCATGATGAATTTCACGGTCTCCCAGAACACAGCCCTTGAAGAGAAGAAGCTTTCCTGCCACGTCCTCCAGAAATAGAAGATCACTGCGAACATCGTGCCTGTGTGCAGCATCACGAGAAGAAGCGTCATTTCAGGTGCAGTGGGGTCCAGCCCCATCAGCTTCTCTGCCACGATCACATGCGCCGAGCTTGATACGGGCAAGAGTTCTGCGGTACCCTGGACGAAGGCCAGGATGATGATTTGCAATAATGTCATTATATGATTCCGGTAGAGTGGGTTCAGCTGTAGAGCTTGCTGCCTTTCGCGACGAATTCGATGGACTTCAGCTGCATGCCCTTGTCGAGCGCATCGGCCTCCGTGATGCCTTCCTTCTCGGCGAACTCGCGCACGTCCTGGGAAATCTTCATCGAGCAGAAATGCGGGCCGCACATGGAACAGAAATGCGCGACCTTGGCCGATTCCTTGGGCAGCGTCTCGTCGTGGAATTCGCGCGCGCGGTCCGGGTCGAGTCCCAGGTTGAACTGGTCCTCCCAGCGGAATTCGAAACGCGCCTTGGATAGCGCATTGTCGCGTATCTGTGCGCCCGGATGCCCCTTCGCAAGGTCGGCTGCATGAGCCGCGATCTTGTAGGTGATGATGCCTTCCTTCACGTCGGCCTTGTTTGGCAGGCCCAGGTGCTCCTTGGGCGTGACATAGCAAAGCATCGCAGTGCCGAACCAGCCTATCATTGCAGCACCTATGGCACTTGTGATGTGGTCGTAGCCTGGCGCGATATCCTGCGTGAGCGGCCCTAGCGTGTAAAAGGGTGCGTCATGGCACCACTTGGCCTGCAGGTCCATGTTCTCCTTGATCATGTGCATGGGAACATGACCGGGCCCTTCTATCATCACCTGAACGTCGTGCTTCCATGCGATTTGTGTGAGTTCGCCCAGGGTCTTCAGTTCTCCAAGCTGTGCCTCGTCGTTGGCGTCATAGATCGAACCCGGGCGCAGGCCGTCGCCCAGGCTGAAGGTGACGTCATAGGCCTTCATGATCTCGCAGATTTCCTCGAAATGCGTGTAGAGGAAATTCTCCTTGTGGTGCGCAAGACACCACTTGGCCATGATGGAGCCTCCGCGCGAGACGATGCCTGTCAGGCGATTAGCTGTCATGGGGACATAGCGCAGCAGCACGCCAGCGTGGATGGTGAAATAGTCCACGCCCTGCTCTGCCTGCTCGATCAAGGTGTCCCTGAATATCTCCCAAGTCAGGTCTTCCGCCTTGCCGTTGACTTTCTCGAGCGCCTGGTAGATCGGAACAGTGCCTATCGGCACGGGGGAATTGCGGATGATCCATTCGCGGGTCTCATGTATGTTCTTGCCGGTGGAGAGATCCATCACCGTATCGCCGCCCCAGCGTATCGCCCAGGTCATCTTCTCGACTTCCTCCTGAATGCTGGAACCCAAAGCCGAATTGCCGATGTTGGCATTGATCTTGACTAGGAACTTGCGCCCTATGATCATGGGTTCGAGCTCGGGGTGATTGATGTTGGCGGTGATGACGGCGCGTCCCGCTGCAACCTCGTCGCGCACGAATTCCGGGGTGATCATCCCGGGCATCACGGTTCCGAAGCTCTCACCCGGGTGCTGCTTCTTCATCATCTCCGACAGGCCTTCGATGCGTTGATTTTCTCGGATCGCGATGTATTCCATTTCGGGTGTGACGATGCCTTTTCTAGCATAATGCATCTGCGTGACGTTTTTTCCCTGCTTTGCGCGGCGCGGGGAGCGTCTGAGATTGAAGCGCATGTCGGCCAAAGCAGGATCATCCAGACGCATCTGGCCATAGTCCGAGCTCAGGCGGTCCAGCGTCTCGGTGTCGTCGCGTTCGACGATCCAGCCTTCGCGCATCGATGCGAGGCCGGAGCGTATGTCTATCCTGACGGCGGGATCGGTATAGGGGCCCGAGCAGTCGTATACATAGATGGGTGGGTTCTTCTCGGCACCCATCCCGTCAGGCGTGTCGGCCTGCGATATCTCGCGCATCGGAACCTGGATGTCAGGCTGGCTTCCCTGGACGTACACCTTGCGTGAATTGGGCAGTGGCTTGATCGCGGCGGCATCGACGTGCGCGGATTCGGCAGTGAATTTGGTGTTGGCATTCATAATGATGTTCCTAAAAATTCGGAAAGCACCATGGCGATGCTTCCCTACGACGGCATTATCCGTACAGGTTCAAAGGGTGTGTCTCACTTTGTCGCGTTGCAGACAAAGACCCCCAGCGAGTTGTGCAAGGTACTGGAAAATCAGGCCAAAAGCAACCGGATTGCGGGGTCATGTTGAGCATGGGTGCACTGTGTTGCTATACTGCGCCACAAAACTTCACCGATGGATGGGAAAATGCTGAACATGGAACAGGCACGCTTCAATATGATAGAGCAGCAGATTCGCCCCTGGGATGTGCTGGATACGCGGATTCTGGAACTTCTGCATCGCATCCGTCGGGAGCATTTCGTTCCGGAGAATAGGAAGGCAATGGCCTTCATGGACATGGAAATACCGCTCGGACACGGGGCATCCATGTGGCCGCCGAAGCTCGAGGCGCGCGTATTGCAGGAGTTGCATGTAAAGCGCAGCGACCGCGTGCTTGAAGTGGGCACGGGCAGCGGTTACTTGACCGCATTGCTTGCGGCGCTTGCAGCGCATGTCACCTCGGTCGAGATCGTGCCCGAACTCAGTTTGATGGCGAAAGCGCATCTGCATCATTGCGAGAATGTCGCGCTCGAGATTGGAGACGCATCGCACGGATGGGAAGGAAAATACGACATCATCGTGCTGACAGGCTCCACACCTGTATTGCCCAAATCCTTTCAGGACAGCCTGAACATCGGCGGGCGCCTTTTTGCGATCGTAGGCGAAGCGCCAGTGATGGAAGCGAAGCTGATCACGCGAGCGGCGCCCGATGTGTTCGAAACGGTCAATATCGTGGAAACCTGCATTTCGCCTCTGCAGAATGCCGAGCAGCCGGAACGGTTCGTCTTCTGAACATGGCCATGGCCGAGCGAGCCCGATGAAGATCAGAATTTTCATATTGTTTCTGGCGATGGCATCAAAAGGCGCAGAGGCTGCCGACCTGATGGACATCTATCACAGCGCGCAGCGCAACGACCCTGTGATTGCAGCTGCAAGAGCCGCGCAGCAGGCAGGGGCCGAAAAGCTGCCACAGGGACGTTCGCTGCTTATGCCTACCGTCAGCCTGAATGCGAATTCGACGGCCAACAACCAGAACGTGCAGTACTTAGGTTTTCCGCTCTCCGTGATCAATGGCAGTTACCGGTACAACAGCAATGGCTATGGCGTGACGCTGGTCCAGCCCTTGTATCGCGAGCAGAATTGGCTGACTTACACCGAGGCGCAACTGCAGGTTGTGCAGACCGATGCGCAACTGAGAATCGCCGAACAGGATCTCGTGCTGCGCACCGCGCAGGCCTACTTCGATGTGCTGATGGCAGAGAACGATGTGGAGCTTGCAAAGGCACAGAAGGCCGCGATAGACGAGCAGCTTGCCCAGGCCAAACGGAATTTCGAGGTGGGAACCGCAACGATCACGGATACCAATGAAGCGCAGGCGCGTCACGACCAGGTTTATTCTCAGCAGATCGCTGCAGAGAACAATCTGGAAATCAAGCGCAGCGCATTGCAGCAGCTGATCAACGAGGACAAGCGCGATCTGAAATCCCTGAGCGCGAAATTCAAGCCCGGAATGCCAGAGCCCGTCGGCGCGGAAAAATGGGTGGCCAATGCCGAGAGCAACAGCCCGCAGCTCGCCATTTCCCATGCAGGGCTTGAGCTTGCGGAGAAGGAAGTGGAGAAGAACCGTGCCGGGCATTATCCGACCCTGGACCTGGTGGCGAACTACTCCAACAGCAACATGGGCGGAAGCATGGCGAGCGACATCACGACCAAGAGCCTGGGCGTCCAGCTCAACATGCCTGTATTCGAGGGAGGCATGATCAGGTCAAAGTCGCGCGAGGCGGAAGCAAACAGGGATCGCGCAAGGCAGGACATGGAGAATGCGCGCCGCAGCGTCGATCAGCAGGCAAGGCAGTCTTATCTCGGTGTGATAACGGGCGTATCACAGGTCGAAGCCTTGCAGCAGGCGCTGGTTTCAAGCCAGACTGCGCTGGATTCCAACAAGCTTGGCCAGGAGGTCGGCGTGCGCACCAATCTTGATGTGCTGAACACACGTCAGCAGCTTTATGCAACGCGCCGCGATCTGTACCGTGCCGAATACGACTATCTCCTGAGCGAGCTGCGCCTGAAGGCGGCGGTGGGAGAGCTCGACGAGGCGGAGCTCGCGCGTATCAACCAGGCCTTCCACTGATGCTGCAGCTAGATCTTCTTGACGAATACCTTGGATTTTCTCTGGTAGTTGTATAGGGCCTTCTTCTGGGAAGGAAGCTCGGAGGCGGCACTCTCCCTGAAGCCGCGCTCCAGGAACCAGTGCGCTGTGCGCGTGGTCAGCACGAAGAGTTTCTTGAATTTCTGCGTCTTGGCGATAGATGTCATGTGGTTCATGATCGCTTCCCCATACCCGCGATCGCGGTACTGGGGATCGACCGCGAGACAGGCAAGTTCCGCGGCAGCCTCGTCCGGAAAGGGATAGAGCGCTGCGCAGCCGACGATGCGATGGTCGTGTTCCAGCACCACGAAGCGTTCGATTTCGCGCTCCAGGAGTTCGCGGTTGCGCCTGACCAGTATGCCCTGCTCTTCGAGCGGGACCAGCAGTTGCAGTATGCCGCCCACATCCTCTATCGTGGCGTCGCGCAGCGTGTTGAGGGTGGACTCGACGATCATCGTGCCAATGCCTTCGTCGCTGAACAGTTCCTGAAGTATCGCGCCATCGGCATGGCGGCTGATCAGGTGCGTGCGCGCAACCCCCGCTTCGCAGGCGCGTATCGCGCAGGGAAGGAACAGGCTCACGTCGTCGGACAAGTTGCGGTTGGAGGACATCTCTGAAAGAGCTTGCGCTGCGGTCAGCTCCTTGAGAAGTGTGCCCTTGCTGTCCAGAACCCCGTCTACATCCATCAGAAATACCAGCTTGTCTGCATCCAGTGCGATGGCTGTCGATGTCGCGACATCCTCCAGAGTGAGGTTGAACACTTCCCCGGTGGGCGAATAACCCAGGGGCGAGAGCAGCACCACTTCTCCAAATTCCATGCGGTCGTTGAGCGCTGCGACATCCACCTTGCGCACGCAGCCTGTGTGCTGCAGGTCCACGCCGTTGATCACGCCCATGGGCTGCGCGGTGATGAAGTTTCCGCCTGCCACCCTTATGTCCGCATTGGCCATCGGAGAATTGGCGAGCCCCATGGAAAGCAAGGCCTCGATCTCGACGCGCACGCGTCCGACGGCTTCCTTGACGAGTTGCATGGTAGCGGCATCGGTCAGGCGTATTCCCTGATGGTAGCTGTCTTCCAGATCCAACTTCGCCAGGTGCTGTTCGATCTGCGGACGCGCGCCGTGCACCAGCACCAGGCGGATGCCGAGTGCTGCCAGCAGATTGAAGTCGTGGGTCAGTTCGACGAATTTTCCGTCGGCAACCACTTCGCCGCCGAATGCGATGACGAAGGTCTTGCCGCGGAAGCTGTTGATGTAGGGTGCGACGGAGCGGAACCAGGCGACGAAGCCGTCGGGGGGGGTTGCATTGGGCATGCTTGTACTCCTACATTTCGTCGAGCAGTTTGCCTGCGATGGCCCAATTCTCGTCCGGAAGCTCATCGAATGCAATATAGGTGTAAGAGGCAGGCTTTTCTGCGATGCGCTCAAGCGTATCGGTGATTTCCTTTGCGATCCTGGCTTTCTGTTCGCGGCTCAGGCTTCCCGCGATGCGTATGTTCACATAAGGCATTTGCTCTCCTTTCAAAATGGCTGCCTGCAAAAATCCCCCCAGAGCGTCTGCAGCGTTGCAAGCCCCGCGATTGCTGCCGTCTCGGTGCGCAGGATGCGCGCGCCCAGGCATATCGGAACAAAGCCTGCAAGCAACGCAGATTCGGCTTCCGTCTGCGAGAAGCCGCCCTCGGCGCCGATCAGCAATGCAGCCGTGTTTTTGGGTTTTTGCTGTTCATGCAGCGCATCGGAACCCTCAGGCAGCAGGATGAACTTGCTGCAATCGATCGAACGCATTCTGTCCAGCCAGGCCATGATGTCCATCGGCGCATGTATCAGGGGAAGGGTATTGCGGCCGCACTGCTCGCATGCGGAGATGGAGACCTGCTTCCAGTGTTCCATGCGGCGCTCCGCTCGTTCGGCTGTGAGCCTTGCAACGCTGCGTTCGGTGTCAAGCGGTTGTATCTCGGCCGCGCCGAGCTCTGTTGCTTTTTGTATGATCCAGTCCATTTTTTCGCTGCTGGACAAGGACTGCGCGAGCAGCACGGGAAGAGGAGACTCCCGATTTACTTCGACGTGAACGATGCGGCCCAGGACCACCTGCTTCCCGGAAATCTTCTCGATATAGCCATGGCATTCCGCGCCCTGCCCGTCGAAGAGCTGCACGCTGTCTCCTTCATGTAGGCGCAATACGCGTATGGCATGATGCGCTGCATTTTCCGGCAGAACGAAAATGTCCGTGTGTGGTAACGGCGGCGGACAATAGAAGCGCGGCATGATGAGAACGTTAAGAGTGGCTACAGGCGTGATAATATACCGCAGGAGAATATCTTGTCAGGAGCATGAAGAAATGGTCAGTCTGCAACCCCCTCTTTGCAATTTCGGCTGGAAGGCGCGTGATTTCGATCTTCCGGGCATCGATGGCAAGCGCTACAACCTTGCCAGCGCGCGCGGCAAGAACGGCCTGCTGGTGATGTTCATCTGCAATCATTGCCCCTATGTGAAATCCATACGCGAGCGCCTTGTGCGCGATACGCTCGAATTGCAGCAGCACGGCATCAACAGCATCGCGATCATGTCCAACGATGTGGCAGAGTACGCGGAAGACTCGTTCGAGAACATGAAGCTCGTGGCCGAGCAGTATCGCTATCCATTCCCTTATGTGCTGGATGAAAGCCAGCAGGTGGCGAAGGATTATGGCGCCGTGTGCACGCCCGATTTTTTCGGGTTCAATGCCGATATGGAACTGCAATATCGCGGCAGGCTGGACGCGTCACGCAAGGAGCTCGTTCAGGACGCGCCGCGCGATCTTTACAGCGCGATGCTGCAAGTGGCAAAGACCGGGCAAGGTCCGCAGGAGCAGTTTGCAAGCATGGGATGTTCCATAAAGTGGAAGAATGAGTAGCATGGTGCAGCCGCCGAAATTCACCGGCATGAGCGCGCGGCTCAGGGCCACCATCGCCGCGGTCAAGCTCGTTGCGGCAGAAGAGATCATGCCGCGCTATCTGAAGGTGGCTCACCAGCACAAGAGCGATGGCAGCCTGTGCACCGATGCGGATATTGCCACGCAAACCATGCTGTCCAAAAAACTTCAGGCAATTTCCAATGTGCCCGTGCTGGGAGAGGAGATGTCCGAAGAGGAGCAGCAGGCGATCTGGCAGTCCTCGCATGAGGGGTTGTGGTGCGTGGATCCGATAGACGGCACGTCGAATTTCGTGCACGGCCTTCCCTATTTTGCAGTTTCCGTTGCTCTGCTGCGCGAAGGTAAGGCGGTGCTGGGTGTGGTCTACGCGCCCGTCTCAGATGAGATGTTTGCAGCGGAGGTTGGCAGGGGGGCTTATCTGAATGGGGAAAAGCTGCTCGGACACGCGATTGCAAGCAGCATGAACCAGGCGCTTGCCAATGTGGACCTGAAACGCTTGAACCCGAAGCTCGCGGCAAAGCTTGCGACCAGTCCGCCCTGCGCATCTCAGCGTAACTTCGGCGCGAGTGCGCTGGAATGGTGTTATACCGCGGCCGGGCGCTATGACCTCTACCTTCACGGCGGGCAGAAACTCTGGGATTACGCGGCAGGCGCGCTGATTCTCTCCGAGGCGGGCGGATACGCGGCATGCATAGAGAACGATGATTTTTCCGCGGGCGACGTCTGGCGCCGCTCCGTGATCGCCGCCCGCAGCGATGCCCTGTTTGTCGAGTGGAAAAACTGGATACGCGAACAGCAGGCTGACCCGCGCTGATCCTTCGGCCTGCACGATAGCTTTTTCAAGAACATAAGGAAGCATCTTGAAAATATTGATACTGGGAGCAGGCCAGGTGGGTTCGACCGTCGCCGAAAGTCTGGTGAACGAGGCCAATGACATCACTGTCGTCGACCAGGATGCCGCAAAGCTCGCCTTGCTGCAGGAGAGATTCGACCTGCGCACGCTGACCGGCAATGCATCTCACCCTTCCGTGCTCGAAGAAGCCGGCATCGCTGAAGCCGACATGCTGCTCGCAGTGACGCAAAGCGATGAAGTCAACATGGTGGCCTGCAAGCTGGCAGCCAGCCTTTACAACACGCCCACGCGCATCGCAAGGATACGATCCGCCGATTACCTTGCGCGTCCTGAACTGTTCAGCAAGGACAATTTTTGCGTGGATTTTTCCATCTGCCCCGAGCAGATCCTTACCGATTACATCACCAAGCTGATCGAGTTTCCCGAGGCACTGCAGGTACTGCGTTTCTCCCAGGGCAAGGCATCGCTGGTCGCGGTGCGCGCCTTTGCGGGCGGTCCACTGGTGGGGAAGCCGCTGAGCTATCTGCACACACACATGCCGCAGATCGACACAAGGGTGGCAGCGATCTTCCGCAAGGACGGGCCGCTGATACCGGAGGGCGGCACGGTGGTCGAGGAAGGAGACGAGATTTTCTTCATCGCGGCGACCAGGAACATACGCAGCGTGCTGAAGGAGATGCGCCGCATGGACAAGCCAGCAAGGCGCATCATGATCGCCGGGGGCGGCAATATAGGGAGGCGCCTCGCCAGGGCGCTGGAACACGACTATCAGGTGAAACTGATCGAATACAACAAGAAGTCCTGCGAGAGGCTTGCGGGCGAATTGTCGAAAGCGCTGGTGCTGCACGGCGATGGCACCGACGAGAAATTGATGCAGCAGGAGGGGGTCGACGAGGTGGATGTGTTCTGCGCGCTGACCAACGACGACGAGAACAACATCATGTCTTCTCTTCTTGCAAAGCAGGCAGGCGCGCACAAGGTGATTTCGCTGATCAACCGCAGCGCGTATGTCGATCTCGTGCAAAGCGGAAAGATAGACATTGCGCTCTCTCCGGCGCAGGTCACCATAGGCTCGCTGCTCGCCTATGTGAGGAAGGGCGATGTGGCTGCGGTGCATTCGTTGCGGCGCGGCGCTGCAGAAGCGCTCGAACTGGTTGTGCACGGCGACCGGCAATCTTCCAGGGTGGTTGGGCGCCGCATAGACGAAATCGATCTGCCCAAGGGGGCGACGATAGGCGCGGTGGTGCGTGGCGATGAAGTCATGATGGGGCACCACGACCTGATGATAGAGGCTGAGGATCACGTCATCGTATTCGTCATCAACAAGCCCATGGTGAAAAAAGTCGAGAAGCTGTTCCAGGTCAACCTTGGGTTCTTCTGATGGAACGCACCGTCATTCGTGCGCTGGGTCTGATGATCATGGTATTCAGCCTGGCCTATGCGATGCCGGTGATCACGGCGCTGATCTATGCCGACCTTGCAGTCTTGAAGGATTTTCTTCTGGCGATGGGGTGGACGGTGTTCATAGGAGGCGTGCTGTGGTTTTTTACACGACATTACAAAGGCGAATTATCGATAAGGCAGGGTTATCTGCTCGTGGCTGCAATGTGGACGGCCATGCCTGCGGTCGCAACACTGCCGTTTCTGATGGCGTTGCCAACCCTTAGTTTCACCGATGCCTATTTCGAAGCCATGTCGGGGCTCAGCACCACGGGGGCCACCGTGCTGACCGGGCTCGATCATCTGCCGCCTGCGATCAACATCTGGCGCCATGAATTGAACTGGCTTGGCGGCATGGGGATCATCGTGCTTTCTGTCGCGGTGATGCCGCTCCTTGGCATAGGCGGGCGGCAGCTTTTCAAGGCGGAAACTCCGGGGCCCATGAAGGAGACCGCGCTTACACCGCGCATCACGGAGACGGCGCGCAACCTGTGGCTGGTCTATCTTGTGATCACGCTTTGCTGCATCGCATCGCTTAAGATTGCCGGCATGAGCTGGCTGGATGCGGTCTGCCATGCGTTCGCCGCGATGGGACTGGGCGCATTTTCGACGCATGATGCCAGCATAGGCTATTTCAATTCGCCCGTGATCGAGGCTGTTCTGATGGCGTTCATGCTGCTGGCCGCGATGAATTTTGCAACCCACTTTCTGGCCTGGCGCAAGAAGAGTTTCATGCCCTATCTCCTGGATGTGGAAGGGCTCTCCATGCTGGGACTGGTTCTTTCGAGCGTTGCCGGCATGGCCGTATTCCTCTGGTGGAAGAACGTATATCCCGACTTCTGGTCATCGTTGCGCCATGCCAGTTTCAATGTGGTGTCGATGGCGACAGATTGCGGCCTGAACAATGCGGATTTCAGCCGCTGGCCGATATTCGCGCCGCTTTGGCTGTTGTTTCTCGGGTGCATAACCGCAAGCTCCGGTTCCACAGGGGGAGGCATCAAGATGATCAGGACGCTGATCCTGTTCAAGCAGGCTGGACGCGAATTCATCAGGCTGCTGCATCCGTCTGCCGTGAATCCGCTGAAGATAGGAGGGCAGGTCATTCCGAACAACGTGGTGTTCTCGGTGCTGGGATTCATCTTTCTGTATTTCATGAGCGTGGTCGTTCTGACCTTTGTTCTTTTGATCAGCGGTCTGGATTTCGTTTCGGCTTTTTCGGCGGTGATCGCCTGCATCAACAATGCAGGACCGGGTCTTGGAGCGGTGGGCCCTGCGAGCAATTATCAGGGCCTGACGGATTTTCAGACCTGGGTGTGCACGCTTTCCATGCTGATCGGAAGGCTCGAAATATTCACCGTGCTGATTCTGTTCACCCCGCATTTCTGGCGGCGCTAGGCTGAGCGTCAGGCAATGGAAATTGCCAATTCAGTGTGCTATCGGTTAGGATAGAAATAAAATCCTGAAAATATGGTGGCTTCGTCATAGCAAGGGGGATATGTTGAGCGCAAATTTGCCATTGTCTGGCGTCAAAGTCGTGCTGATCGACGACAGCAACACCATACGACGTAGTGGAGAGATATTTCTATCGCAGGCAGGGTGTCAGGTGGTGCTTGCCGAAGACGGATTCGATGGGCTGTCAAAGGTGGTGGACACGCGCCCCGACATCATATTTGTGGACGTGATGATGCCGAGGCTGGACGGTTACCAGACCTGTGCATTGATCAAGAACAATCCGCAATTCAAGAACATTCCCGTCGTGATGCTGACCAGCAAGGACACGCTGTTTGATCGCGCCCGGGGCAAGCTGGCCGGTTCCGACCAGTATCTGATCAAACCATTCAACAAGAAGAGCCTGATAGAATCAGTCATTTTGCATACACAGGGACCTGAACATGACTATTAAGAGAATATTGGTGGTGGACGACTCTGCAACGGAGAGACACATACTCGGGGAGATGCTGACCAAGCAGGGCTTCGAGGTTTCCTTTGCCGAAAGCGGAGAAATGGGTGTTGCCAAGACCAAACAGGACAAGCCCGATCTGGTGCTAATGGACGTGGTGATGCCGGGGCTGAATGGCTTTCAGGCAACGCGCGCGATCACCAAGGACCCGGATACGGCCAATATCCCGGTGCTGCTTTGCACCACCAAGGATCAGGAGACCGACAAGATCTGGGGAATGCGGCAGGGCGCAAAGGATTATATCGTGAAGCCCGTCAATGTCGCCGAGCTCTTGAGCAAGATCGCCGCACTCGGCTGATCCTCGAAAACCATGGCCAAACGTATCAATCTGCGCGAGTTCCAGCAGAACCTGAGCAAACGCATGCAGGAAAAAAGCCGCATGGGGAGCAGGCTTTCCATGTTGGGCGTGCAGATTGCGGGGCAGAACTACCTGGTGGAAATGTCGGATATCAGCGAGGTGCTGTCCATGCCGGTCTTGACCGCCGTCCCCTTGACCAAGCCCTGGCTGCGCGGTGTGGCCAACGTGCGCGGAAACCTGTATTGCGTCGCGGACATGGCCGCCTACATGCAGCAAGGTGCGGCTTCGGGCGCGATCATCAACCGTATATTGCTGGTTGCGGAGCGCTACGCATTCAACGCGGCGCTTCTTGTGGAAAGGGTGTTTGGTCTGCGTGACACGAGCAACTGGCAGCTCGACGAAAAGCATGCGGACTTGTATTTTGACGAACACAATGTGCCCTGGCGCAAACTCGATGTGGTCGGGTTGCTCGGGCAGACGGAGTTTTTGCAAATCGGAATTTAGCAGTATCTGACCCCGGAGAAGAAGAATATGGCATTCAAGCTTAAGTTACCCAGTTTCGGATCGCGCAAGACGGCAGGCGAAGAAAAAGCAGTAAAACCCTTGCCATTGATTGGGCACTTGCCATTTTCCGAACAGCTGAAGATGCTGGGCGGGGGTGTGGCGCTCTCCTTCCTGATAGGCTTCATGGCTGTGGGCATAGACTATACCGATACGCAAAACGGTGCCAGATATCTGGAGCTGGCCAGTAACCTGGGAATGTTGACGCAGCGTCTTGCAAAGGATACCTCGGCCATTTTCTCGGGCCAGACTTCAGCATTCGAACAGACAGAAAAGACGAGGCAGGATTTCGTGGCCACGCTCGCCAAGCTGGACAAGGGTGAAAACGAGAACCTGCCGCCCACCGAAGGTGCCGCGCGTGTGACGCTGGACGCGCTGATGGCCCGCTGGAAAAAAACGGAGAATTCCCTGAACGAACTGGTCGTGGCAAGACCGCTGCTATCCTGGCTGGATGCCGTGACCAACAACAACACGCTGATGCTGATTCACAAGATCGTATCCACCGCACCGCCCTCCATGTCTCAGAAGGCAGAGCGGCTCGACGGGCTTCTGGAGCAGCTCGTCAATACCATGCAGATGGTGTTGACGACGGGTTCGACGGAAGACGTGCCAGGTCTGCAAGGCAAACTGGACGAGGTGCAGAAGCTGCTTGCCGAATGGCCGCAGGGCAACGACATGATAACGCAGTTGAGCGACAACATGGACGAATATCGTTCGATGGTGGACTACATTAACGCCAACGCAGGTATCGTGAAGGCATCGCGCGATGCCGAGAAAGACCTGCTGGATGACAGCGAAATCATGCTGAAGCAGTCACAGGAACTGCTGAGCCAGTACAAGCAGTCGACACACGGGCGATATACCGGCTTGGTGATGGGGTTGTCGGCCATCTCACTGCTGCTGCTGATGTGGCTGCTGTTCAATGTGTATGTGAACGAAGCACGCCATCGCGCCCTGCTTGCCGAGGATTCGAACAAGAAAACGCAGAATGCGATCCTGCGACTGATGAACGAGCTTAGCGACCTGGCCGACGGCGACCTGACGGTGCGCGCGACGGTCACAGAAGAAATCACCGGCGCGATTGCAGATTCCATCAACTATACTGCAGACGAATTGCACAGACTGGTTGCGCGCATCACCGATGCGTCGAAGCAGATGGGAGTCGCGACGGAAGACTCGGAGGGCATTGCGGAGCGCCTGCTGGTTGCGACCCAGAAACAGATGGAAGAAATCCGCAGCGCCGAGGAGTCCGTGCAGCTGATCGCGAGGTCCATCAGCGAAGTTGACGCGGCAGCGCTGCAGGCGACAGAAGTGGGCAGGCGCACCCTGGAGGTGACCAATCACGGCGCGCTGGCGGTGCGAAACTCGATCGCGGGCATGGACGGCATACGCGAACAGATTCAGGAAACATCCAAGCGCATCAAGCGTCTCGGCGAGAGCTCGCAGGAGATCGGCGAGATCGTGGACCTGATTTCGGACATCACCGAACAGACCAACGTGCTGGCATTGAATGCGGCCATACAGGCGGCGTCTGCAGGTGAGGCGGGACGCGGCTTCTCGGTCGTTGCGGAAGAAGTGCAGCGTCTGGCTGAGCGCTCAGCCGAAGCGACCAAGCAGATCAGCGCGCTGGTCAAGACCATACAGAACGACACTAATGATGCGGTGTCCGCGATGGAGAAGAGCACGGTGGGCGTGGTCGATGGGGCCAAACTCTCGGAGACGGCGGGTCAGTCCCTGCAGGAGATCGAAGAGGTTTCCAACCAGTTGGCAACGCTGATCAGCAGCATCTCCGTGTCTACCCAGGTGCAGACCGAGATGGCGGGTGAAGTGTCCAGCGTGATGGAGGACATACTGGGCATTTCCGAGCAAACCATGGAGGGGACTCGTCAGACATTTGACTCGGCCGAAAAGCTGACCAGTCTTGCAGCAGACCTGAAGGAATCCGTCGCAGGCTTCAAGCTCTGATCGCGAGCCATCATGTCCAATCAAACGACATTCGATTCTGCATCCTTGGCCGTTGTTAAGCCAGGCATGGATGAGGCTCTGGGCGCGGTGAACGAACGTCTGATCAGGTATTTTGACGAGCCAGGTGCGAATTCGGATGCGTTGAATGAGGTGCGCACAGAGCTGCACCGCGTTCAGGGCGTGCTCAGGATGATAGGCCTGGACGGGGTCGCTGTATTCTGTTCGGAAATAGATCTCGTGCTGGGGGAGCTGGTCGGCAATGCCGCGCTGTTTTCACCGCTGTATCGTACGGTATTGCAAAGTGCACTGAACGGCCTGACATCTTATCTGGATGCGCTGACACAGGGCGCAGACAATGCGGCGCTGAGGCTTTTCCCAAAATATGAGGCCATGCAGCATCTGCGCGGCATGGAGATGTCATTCGAGCAGGATCTGTTTTTCCCTAGTCTGGCTGTGCCCTTGCCCGAAGGGATAGTCGTCATACCTGAAAATGCTGCAGCACTTTGTGCTGCCGCGCACAGGCAATATCAGCGCGCATTGCTGCGCTGGTTGAGGAAGGACGATGTGGAGGCAGCCTATCCCGAGATGCAGCATGCGCTCGACGCAATGGTGAACTGTGCTTCAGAGTATCCGCAGTTCTGGTGGGTGGCTGGCGGGCTGCTCGATTGTGCGAGAGTGGTATCGCAGGATATCTATGTGCGCAAGCTGCTGGGGAGAATAGACAGACAGATGCGTGCAGTCGGGAAAGGGCTTGCGGGCAACACGCAGGCCGTCATGAACGAGATGCTTTACCTGATAGGCATGAGCGAGGTGGAAAGCGAGCGGGTTGCGCAGATCAGGCAGCACTATGCGCTTGAGAAATATTTCCCGGTTGCATTGAGCTATGCCGAGGAGAAGCATTCCTATGAAGAGCTCCTCGATCAGATGCAGGAAGCCGAAGACAACTGGGAGCAGTGCGTTGCAGGAAGCAAGGACGCGTGCATCAAGTTTGTCGAATACATAGAAAGCATTGCGCAGAAGAGCGACACGCTGGAACGCAGTCCGCCGCAATATCTGAGCCAAAAGATCGAAGCCCTTTCGGAACATCTGAGGGAGCCGGAGTATGCTCGCCTGATCGGAGAGGATGTTGCGATGGCGCTGATGCTGTGGCGCAGCGGCATGGCGCAATACGAAACCATAGACAGGCGTTTCATGGAACGGGCGCGGATACTGTCCGACCAGATCGATGCCGCGATGAATCACAAGCCAGAAGACACGCAGCGCATAGAGGAGCTGATCAAGCTTTACGGCCAGACCGAGCAGGGGTCGGTGACGGCGACGCTTGCAAGCGAGATGCTGGCCAATCTTGAACTCGTCGAACAGGGGCTGAATCTGTTCTTCGGCGACACCAGAAGGCGAGACGACCTTGCCAGCCTGCAACGCCTGCTGGTGCAGATACGCGGTGGCTTGCATATCCTGTCTCTTGAGCTGCCAGAGCGCCTGCTGAATGAGATTCAGTCCATGGTGCAATATTTCACAAAAGAGACGGTCGCGCCGAAGCCGCAGATAACCCAGGCGGTGGCGAAGGCAGTCAGCGCGCTGCACGCGTATCTCCAGCAGCTGGCAAGAGGCCAGAAAGAAGATACCGATGCGATGCGCGAGGCGTTGAACGAGCTGGACGGATGTCAGCTGGCGGCGCCTACGACACCAGTGCCGGCAAAGGAGGAGCCTGTAAAAACGGCATCTCCTGTGCCAGAGCGCCCCGCAAACGAAGATGCGGAATTGCTCGAGATCTTCCTCGAAGAAGCCAAGGAAGTGCTGGGCATCATGCGGGATAATGTCGAAATCAGCCAACTGCATCCGGAAGATGCGGAACCCATGGTCACCATGCGTCGCGGTTTCCATACCCTGAAGGGCAGCGGGCGCATGGTAGGCCTGAAGGAACTGGGCGAAGTGGCGTGGGCATGCGAACGCGCCATGCAAAAATGCGTGCAGGACAGGAAGCCGGCCAGTGCTGGCCTGCTGCATTTCGTCGTGGATGCAACGCAGGCCTTTGCAGGCTGGGTGGCGGATCTCGAGAAGCAGGGCCATACCAGCATAGAGGCGTCGGACCTGATCGAACGCGCGCGTCAGATCGAAAGCGGAATGAATCTGCCGGTTGTGGAGAATGAGCAGGAGTCTGAAAAGGCGCCTGAAAAACAGGAAACAGCAGTCGAAGACAGTCCGCAAGTCCAGACGGTCGAGGCGCTGGCTGAGCCTGAAGCTCCAAAACAGCAGCCGGAGGAGGTCGTGCCCGCGCATGACTTTGCTGAACCGCAATCCATCGTGATAGGAGAGATTGCGCTTCCGCCCACGCTGTTCAAGATCGCCAGCGAGGAAGCCAGCCAGAATGTGGCTGAATTGCATCGCCACTATGCCTCATTCATCGCGACCCAGCCAAGGCAGGTAGCTTATGATTTCATGCGCGCAGCGCATACGCTCGCGGGCATCTGCCGCAGCCTGGGATTCATGTCGGTCGTGCATCTGTCAGCGGCAGTCGAAGGATGGCTGCAGGCTAATATGGATGGCGAAGCAGAGATTGGGTCTTGGCAGGAGAAAATGCTCGAAGATGCCATTGCGGCGCTCGACGTGATGGTGCGGCGCATTTGCGATAGGCAAATGCCGGAGGCACAGGACGAACTCGTTCAGCGCGTGCAGTCCGACAAGGACAGGATCATAGGCGAGAGGGAAGGGGCTGCAGAAGAAATTTCTTTGGCAGGAATCCATGAAGCGCAGCATGGAACAGAAGCCTTAGAGCCGGAAGAAATCCAGCCAGAGGAGGTTCAGCCAGAGGAGGTTCAGCCAGAGGAGGTTCAGCCAGAGGAGGTTCAGCCAGAGGAGGTTCAGCCAGAGGAGGTTCAGCCAGAGGAGGTTCAGCCAGAGGAGGTTCAGCCAGAGGAGATTCAGCCAGAGGAGATTCAGCCAGAGGAGATTCAGCCAGAGGAGGCAGCACACGCGGACGAGGATCTCAACGAAACGTTGCGCGAAATGCGCGCTGAAGAGCCTGCGAGGATCAAGTCCGTGCAGGCTCGTGAGTCTGCAGTGCGCGATGATCTTGATGAACAGTTGTTGCCTGTCTTCCTGGAAGAAGCCGATGAGTTGCTGCCCAAGATAGGTGACTGCCTGCGGGCTTTGCGCCAATCGCCCGAAGGCGAGCGGAATCTCTTGAACCGTCTTCTGCATACGCTCAAGGGGAGCGCGCGTATGACAGGAGCGATGCGCATGGGAGATATCGCGCACGCGATGGAAAGCAGCCTGCTTGATCAGGATCTTGCGAGCGAGATCCTGGACGATCTGGAGAGCGATCTGGACCGCCTCAATGCGCTGCTTGAGGAATTGCGCAGCGGCAAGGTTCAGGAGCCTTTAGCACCTGCTGCCGAAGAGACTCAGGAGGCGATGCCGGCAGGACTGGAACGAGTCCAGCAGTTGAGCATGTTGCGCGTGCGTTCGGACGTGGTGGATCGCCTGGTCAATCAGGCAGGCGAGGTCAGCGTCGCGCGCTCGCGCGTGGAAACCGAGCTGCGCGCCTTCAAGGATGGGCTGGTCGAGCTAGCTGGCAGTGTGGCGAGATTGCGCAAGCAGCTGCGCGAAGTGGAGATACAGGCCGAAAGCCAGATACAGGCGCGCGTCTCGCTTGCAACCGAGCGCAACGAACAGTTCGATCCGCTGGAGTTTGACCGTTTCACGCGTCTGCAGGAATTGACGCGGTTCATGAACGAGAGCGTGCATGACGTGCAGACGGTTCAGCAGACGCTGCTGAAGAATATCGATGAGACCAATTCGGCGTTGCAGGCGCAATCAAGATTGAATCGCGAATTGCAGCAGAATCTGATGGGCGTGCGCATGGTGCCGTTCGGAAGCATGAGCGAGCGGCTTTACCGTCTGGTCAGGCAGACCGGAAAGGAGCTCAACAGGCGCGCCAACCTGGAGCTGGAAGGCACGAATGTGGAGCTGGATCGCAGCGTGCTTGAAAAGATGACGGCGCCGTTCGAGCATCTGCTGCGCAATGCGATCGTGCATGGTCTGGAAGATGAGCAGCAGCGCATCAACAGCGGAAAGGATGCGATCGGCGAAATACGTCTGAGCCTGCGCCAGGAAAGCAATGAAGTCGTGTTCGAATTCAGCGATGACGGAAAAGGGCTCAATTTCGCGGGCCTGCGCTCAGAGGCTATCAAGAAGGGACTGATCGAGGACATCGATGCAGAAATCAGCGATGAGCAGCTGGCACAACTGATCTTCACCACGGGCATTTCGACAGCGGCCGAGGTGACCGAGATAGCCGGGCGCGGCATAGGCATGGATGTCGTGCGCAGCGAGATCACGGCGCTGGGCGGACGGATAGATGTCAGTTCTCAGCCTGGCAAGGGAACGCGTTTCACGATTCATCTGCCCCTGACGCTCGCAGTGACCCAGGTTCTGATGGTCCTGGCAGGTGATAGGGCTTATGCGATTCCATCCACCATGGTGGAGCAGGTGCGTCAGGTAAAGCCGGATGAGCTGCAAGGACTCTACAGTGAACAAAGGATCGAATGGGAAGGAAACGCCTATCCTTTCAGCTACCTGCCGACCCTGCTGGGCGATGAGGAACGCGAGCCGGAGGTTCACCCATACAACGCAGTGCTGCTGCTTCGCAGCGGCAATCAGAGGATAGCGCTGCATGTGGACGAGTTGCGCGGCAACAGGGAGGCGGTGGTCAAGAACATAGGCCCGCAGCTCTCGAGGCTGTCCGGCATCGCGGGCGCTACCGTACTGGGCGACGGCAAGGTAGTGCTGATACTCAATCCTGCGCAGATGAAGCAGCGCTTTGCAGTGCGCAAGGCGCCCAAGGTGGAGGCTGTATTGCCGGATGCACAGCCCACCGTCATGGTAGTGGATGATTCGCTGACCGTGCGCAAGATCACCACGCGCTTGTTGATGCGTGCAGGCTATCAGGTGGTGACAGCGCAGGATGGCGTCGATGCGCTGGAAAAACTCAACGAGCTGATTCCATCGGTGATGCTGCTCGACATCGAGATGCCGCGCATGGACGGTTTCGAGCTGACCAAGCTGATGCGGCGCGATGAAAAGACGAAGAATGTGCCTATCATCATGATCACTTCGCGCGCTGCGGACAAGCATCGTGACTTTGCGATGAGTCTGGGCGTCAATGCGTATCTTGGAAAGCCCTTCCAGGAAGACGAACTCCTCGAACAGATTGTGTCATTGTTGCCTCCGGCAGCCTAGATTTCATGGCATTGTGAAGGACCGCATAGCCGGATACAATGCAGGGCATGGCCAAGTTCGACCTTACCAACCATTTTCTGATCGCCATGCCCGCCATGCAAGAGGGCTTCTTTGCGGGCACGCTGACCTATATCTGTGAACATGACGAAAACGGTGCGCTGGGCCTGGTTGTCAACCGGCCGATCAGCCTAACGATGGCCGAGATGTTCGATCAGATCAATATTCCGCTGCATCAGGCATCGCTCGAGCAAGTACCCGTGCACGTGGGTGGCCCCGTCCAGGTCGAGCGCGGTTTCGTGCTTCACGACACGGTACAAGACTGGCAATCCACGCTGCGTATCAATGCGGGGCTGGCGCTGACCACCTCCAGGGATATACTCGAAGCGATGGCGGAGGGGAAAGGGCCTGACCATTTCCTGGTGACGCTGGGTTATTCTGGCTGGGAACAGGGTCAACTGGAGCACGAGATCAACGAGAACACCTGGCTCACAGTACCTGCAAACGAGCACATCCTGTTCGATCTGCCCGCGGAAGAAAAGCTGGGCGCCGCGATGGCGCTCCTGGGCGTGAATTATTCGATGCTGGTCGAGGATGCGGGACATGCCTGATGCCGGGGTAAAGATGGCAGAGGACAGAGGACAGAAAATCGAAAGCAGTGCTTTTGTTGATGGGATGCAACAGTCTAATGCGAAATGCGCGGCCATTCTGTCGCCTGCCAGCGAAGCGTCTGTCATCTGTATTCTGGAAGGCACGCTGCTTGCCTTTGATTTCGGAACCATGCGCATAGGCGTGGCTGTAGGCAATACCTATGCCTCCAGCGCAACACCCCTGACGACGATAGTGGGCGAGAAGAACGATGAGCGTTTCGCCAGGATAGGCCTGCTCGTCGATGAGTGGCAGCCAGCCGCGCTTTTGGTAGGATTGCCCTTCAATGATGATGGGACGCCGCATGAGCTGACAGCGCTTTGTAGGCGCTTTGCGAACCGCTTGAACGGAAGATTCAACCTTCCTGTGATTCTGGTAGACGAGCGCTATACCTCGCATGCAGCCAGCAGCCAGTTGAGCAGGGAAGGCATCACAGGCAGGGAACAGAAGAAATGGATAGATCAATATGCCGCGCAGCAGATCCTGCAGGCTTATCTGGACGAACCAGGGGCTGGCATACGCGCCGGCAGAGGGCAGGCGCATGAATAATCCGCAGCTCAACAGGCACGGGGAACTGCAGCACCTCCTGACCACGGAAGGCCTGCCCGTGAGCATCATGCTGGACATACTCGACCGTGCGTCCACCTTTCTGGATGACGCGGAATCCGGGCGGGAGATCAGGAAGGTGCCGCTGCTTCATGGCAAGTCGGTCTTCAATATCTTCTTCGAGAACAGCACGCGCACGCGAACTACGTTCGAGATCGCCGCGAAGAGGCTGTCCGCAGACGTGGTCAATCTGAACATAGGCTCATCGTCCACGAGCAAGGGAGAGACGCTGCTCGACACTGTGGACAACCTCTGCGCGATGCATGCGGACATGTTCGTTGTGCGCCATTCGCAAAGCGGTGCGGCGCACCTGATCGCGCGCCATGTCGCGCCCGAAATACATGTGATCAATGCAGGCGACGGACGCCATGCGCATCCCACGCAGGCGCTGCTAGACATGTTCACGATCCGACATTACAAGAAAGAGTTTCACAATCTGCGCGTCGCGATCGTGGGAGATGTGCTGCACTCGCGCGTTGCTCGCTCGCAGATACACGCGCTGACCACGCTGGGCGTGCCAGAGGTCAGGGTGATCGCGCCGAAGACGCTGCTTCCGACAGCGGTCGAAAACCTTGGCGTGCAAGTCTACCACGACATGGCTTTGGGGCTGAAGGATGTGGATGTGGTGCTGATGTTGCGCCTGCAGAATGAACGCATGCAGGGTGCGCTGCTCCCATCGGGGCAGGAATACTTCAAGAATTACGGCTTGACCGAGGAGAAGCTTAGTTTTGCCAGGAGCGATGCGATCGTGATGCATCCGGGGCCGATGAACCGCGGCATAGAGATCGATTCTTGCGTGGCGGACGGTTCGCAATCCGTGATTCTTTCGCAGGTGACATTCGGTATTGCGGTGCGCATGGCGGTGATGAGCATCCTGGCGGGAAAAAACAGATGAACATACATGTCAAGAACGGCCGGTTGATCGATCCGGGCAACGATATCGATGCGCTGCTCGATGTATTTATCGCCGACGGGCGCATCGCAGCGATAGGAAAAGCGCCTGCAGGTTTTGTTGCTGAAGAAGTGATCGATGCGGCAGGACTGATTGTGGCTCCTGGCCTGATCGAGCTTGCGGCGAGACTGAGGGAGCCCGGCTTCGAATACATGGCCACGCTGGAGTCCGAGATGGATGCCGCAGTGGCTGGCGGAATCACGAGCCTTGCCTGTCCGCCGGACACCGATCCGCCGCTCGATGAGCCGGGCCTTGTGGAGATGCTGAAGCATCGCGCAAAGAACCTGCATCAGGCGAAGCTTTATCCCGTTGCCGCACTGACCGCTGCCCTGAGGGGCAAGGAGCTGACCGAGATGGCGGAGCTTGTCGAGGCAGGATGCATCGCGTTCAGTCAGGCCGACGAACCGCTCACTGATACGCGTGTGCTTTACCGTGCGATGCAGTATGCCGCCACTTTCGGCTTTTCGGTATGGTTGCGCCCACAGGACAGTTTCCTGGCGAAAGACGGCGTGGCGCATGACGGGGAAGTCGCGACGCGTTGTGGGCTTCCTGCAATCCCGGTGTGCGCCGAGACCATTGCGCTTGCGACGATGCTTTCGCTGGCGCGCGAGACGGGCGCAAAATTGCACGTCTGCAGGGTTTCCAGCGCAGCGGGCGTGGACATGGTGCGGGAAGCCAAGCGGCAGGGGCTCTATGTGACCTGCGACGTCTCGATCAATCACGTGCATCTGTCGGAAATGGACATCGGCTATTTCGATCCGAACTGCAGGCTGAATCCGCCTCTGCGCAGCTTGAGGGATCGCGCCGCGCTCAGAGCGGGTTTGCTGGACGGCACCATAGATGCGATCTGCACCAATCATGCGCCAGTTGACGAGGATGCAAAGCAGCTGCCTTTTGCCGAAGCGGAGTCGGGCGCGACAGGCGTCGAGCTGCTGTTGCCTCTGTTGCTGAAATGGGCGCAGCAGGAAAAGATTTCCCTGTCCGATGCGCTGGCGAGGGTCACTATGCATCCAGCGAGAGTGCTTGGCCTCGATGCGGGGCACCTGAGCGCGGGCGCTGCGGCCGACATCTGCATATTCGATGCCGAGGCCTGCTGGCGCGTCGAACCATCAACGCTGAAGAGCCAGGGAAAGAACACCCCCTTCATCGGACAGGAAATTCAGGGGAGGGTGCGCTATACGCTGGTCGAAGGCCACATCGTGTATCAAAGCCAGGATTGAGGATTGAACCATGACGCATGAAATTGACCCGCCCGTTCCCATGGTCGACATGAATAACAGCCTGACGGAAGAGGAAAGGCAAAAATTCGAACAGCAGCTCAGCGAGAAGAACATCGAGCTTGCGCTCTATTCAGGTGCAGACCCCTTGACGCGCGCAAGGATCGAACTCGACATCGCCGAAATCCTGATCTGGCTAGAAAGAAAGAGCGAAGCCTGGGACATCGCGCGCAGAGCCTTCGATGCGGCGATGAAAAAGGAATCCTGGCAGGATGCGGTGGAAGCCTGCAATGTGCTCTACCAGACAGAACAGGCGCAATCGATATCTGCGCTGGGTATGGGTGTGTGGCTAGCCGTGACTTTTCCTGTGGCCCCGCAGCTTACCTATGCGATGCTGGACCATGTGGTGTCGGAAACGCCGGATCACGCCGATGGCGCAGCGCTGGCTGCCGTGACTGCCCGCTATGTGATAGACCTCAGGGCAAGCGATGATGAGCACAGCGACTGGAGTTTGCTTGCCAACGATCTCATTGCAAGAGTCGCAGCACGCCACAGCGAAGTCGCAGACCAGAAAGGTCTGGATGCCTGGATGGACAGGCTGGGCTTGCGCAAGCCCGAGGTATTTCTGCCACGGCTGAGCCAGGTGGTGAACGCTATCGTGGGAGATGTCTGGTGGTTTGACCGCGATGCGCTGAGAAGCAGGCTGCCGGAATGACCCTTCCCCCTGGTGGGGGAAGGATAGGAAGGTTTAGAAGAACGTCTTTACTGCAATCAGACCGCCAATGCTGAGCCATACGAAAAGCACGCTGGCGAGCATGAAGGATTTTGGTCCGGATGCTGTGATCTTTTCCCAAGTTGATTCGATGCCCAGTGCTGCCATCGCAGCAACTAAAAGCAGCTGGTCGACCTGGTTGATCACATTGACCATGGATTTCGGAATGATGTCCAGGCTGTTCAATGCGACGACAGCGATGAAGTACAGGATGAACCAGGGAGGAGTCGGCGCCTTGGTGGCCTTGCCGGATTTGCTGTGCGTGGCGAAATATTGCAGCAGCCACCTGATGAAAAGCAGCACGGGGGCCATCAGCAGCACGCGGCCCATTTTCACTAGCACCGCATCTGCATAGGAACCGGCCAGATTGCCTGCTGCCACGACCTGCGCAACTTCATGTATTGTTGCACCGGACCAGATGCCGAACTGCCTGTCGGTCAAACCCAGCCATCCGTGATTCTGTGCGAAAGGGTACAACAGCATGGAGATCGTGCCGAATATCACCACGGTCGCCACTGCAGATGCGGTCTTGTATGGTTCGCTTTGCAGCGTGCCTTCGGTTGCCAGGACTGCCGCAGCGCCGCAGATGCCGGAGCCGCTGCCGACCAGAAGGCTTGAGTCTCTGTCCATGCCCAGCACTTTTGTGCCGACGAGCCAGGCCAGGCCTATGGTTGAAGTGATGACGACCAGGTCAAGCACAAGAACCTGCCAGCCAAGTCCTGCGATCTCGTGAAAGGTCAGCCTGAATCCGTAGAGGATGATGGACAGGCGCAATATGTTCTTGGCGGTGAATTGCACACCTGGCACCCATTCTGCGGGCAGCTTCGAGCGGAGCGTGTTTGCATAGATCATGCCCATGAAAATGGCGAGGATGAGCGGGGAAAGGCCGGTCGCAGCCATCCATGACATGGATCCCAGATACATCGCAGAAAGTGCGAACAGCAGCGAGAGCAGGATGCCGTTCATCGTGTCGTGAATTCTTGCTGATGAAAATAACATTGTCTTCCTTAATTAAAATTGTAGTCCCCGAGCAAAAAATCCCGGTCAGCATGGATATTTCTGGCAAGCAGAATGCGCTCCGATGGACTGGAGACACGCTGAAACATGGATTTTCGCGAGGATAAGCGGATGAATCAAATTTTGCAAGATGATTATATAATCATATTGCAATATTTAACCCTTTGGGCGGTATCGCATAAATGCGCTGCTCGAGTCTCAGGGACCGGACATGCACAGCAGTGCAGCGTGAATCTGTTCTCTGGCCTGATTTGCTACGCTGCGCCTGTCGCTGTCCGCAGCGTGTATCGATGTGGTTGCAATGAGGCGTACATGCAGACTCTTGCAGCTCAGGATGTTCCAGAGCGAGGAGATGAAGGATATCTCGTCGATATAGGCTGCGGCGGAACTGAGCCTGCCATGAGCATCCTGATAGCGTATCGCAACGGGGTGCACCGGTGTCTGCGCATCGATTGCTGGCTGCAATAGCGATGCGTGAAATGCCCCCACTTTCCTTCCGTCGGTCGTGGTGCCTTCAGGAAATACGACCAGAGATTCTCCTTCCTGCAGCAGTCTGACAAGCTGTTTGTTGATGCGAGCGGCATCGCGTGCACGCCCGCGTTCGATGAACAGCGTTTGAGCTTGCTCGCACAGCCAACCGAACAGCGGCCACTGCTGAACTTCGGATTTGGCGACGAAACGCATCGGCATCACGGTGTTGAGAACGAAAACATCAAGCCAGGAGACATGGTTGGTCACGATGATGCCCTGCTCGAATGGGTTAATCGATTCGGAAATCAGTTTTACATTCAGTATGCAAAGCAGTTGGCAGGACCAGCGCTGCAGTATCTGGCGGCGCAAGCGCTGATTCAGTCGGGGAAAGATCGATGCAAGCGCAAAGCCGTATAGCAGGTGGAAAAACAATCGGGTTGCGCGGAATGCGCCGATGATATGCATCATTTTTTTGTGTGCGTGCGCTGCTCTATGAACAGGCTGTTTCCGTTGATTTTTTTAGACATCTTTTTTGCGGCGCTCATCGCAGCAGAGACTTCGTGGTGCGACATGAATTGGCCCGGAGATATCTGTATTGCGCCCATGGAAAGCGTGGTGATAGGGTGGAACTGGACGCTGCCATCGCGCGATTCACTAAGATATCCGTTCGAATTCAGGTGTTCTTCCTTGAACAGCAGGGATGCCGCCTGTTCGAACGAACGCAGTGCCTGTTCGCATCGCATCTTCCAGTCCCGGCTTTGCATCAGCAGCACGAAGTCATCTCCGCCGATGTGGCCGATGAAATCCTGCTTGTGATCGCATGCCCAGCCAAGCAGTCGGCCCGTCAGCTGTATCATCTCGTCGCCCTTGCGGTATCCATAGCAGTCGTTGAATGGCTTGAAGTTGTCCAGGTCGCAGTAGATGGCGATGAAAGGTGCGTCTGCCTTCAGCAGGCGCTCGATATGCTCATTGATGGGAACATTTCCTGGCAGCAAGGTGAGCGGATTGGCATAGCGCGCCGCTTCAAGCTGCATCTGTGTCAGTTCGCGCAGCAGGTCCTGTCCCGATGCGACACCGATATAGCGTCCATTGTCGGTGATGATGAAGCCGTCTGCAAAATGCCTGCTGTCTGCTTCAGACATGAAATGACTGAGCTCCTCGATGGGCATGTTTTTTTCCACCAGCAGGGGTTCTGTCTGCATGAATTTGTTGCAGGGCTTCTTGCCCATCAGCTCGCGTTGAAAGGGCTTTGCAAAACAGTCGAGAAACTGGTAGCGACTGATGAGTCCTTTCGGCATTCCGCCTTTCACCACCGGTATGATGCGCAGGGCTGTGTTGCCAGTGAAGCGTTCAAGTATCTGATCATTGGGAGTTTCCGGCTGGGCAGGCTCCACATAGCTCAGCAACTTGTGCGCGGTCATGTGCGTGCGCCTGCTCATATCTTCGGTCGGAAATATGGCGATGCTGGTCGAACCGATTATGCTGCCCGTATCGCTTGATGCAAGCAATGGAGGAGTATGGTTCGGGCGGGCGATGAAATACCCCTGGCCCATTTCGATCCCTAAATCCTTGATCACGCGCAGCTCGCCCGCTGTTTCTATCCCTTCCGCGATCACACAAGTGCCGCAGCGTTCTGCGATCTGCTGTATGGATTGCAGGAACTGCAATTTGATCGGGTCGTGATCGACACCCTGCACAAAATGCATGTCTATCTTGATGAAATCCGGTCGTAGCTCGGACCACAGGCGCAGGCTGGAGAATCCGGCGCCCAGATCGTCGATGGCGATCTTGAAGCCCATCGCGCGGTAGTGAAGGAGCGCGCTTTTCATGCCTTCGAAATCATAGGTGGGCTGATTCTCGGTTATTTCAATCACGACATGTTCCGGGTCTATCTCCAGTTCGCGCATGAATTCCAGTGTCTTGCCATTCCTGAAGCTGGGATGGTTTAGGGTCTCAGGGCTGATGTTCAGAAACAGGTTGCCGGGTAATTTCTGTCTTGCAAAGGATTCCAGCACGATCTGCCTTGCTAGCATCTCGACTTCAAGCGACAGATCCTGCTGCTCGGCTGCTGAAAAGAGATTCAAGGGCGAATGCAAAGGGCTGTCTGCCGGACCGCGTATCAATCCCTCGAATCCTAGAAACTCTCCGTTCTTCATGTTGATGATGGGCTGAAACAGTGCGCTCAATCTGCGCTCCCTGATGATCTCCTGGAGCGGAGCTGTAGCGAGTGCTGGGATCAGGACGATATTGCTCGGCGCATCCGATGTGTTCGTGGAATGCTTCGAGTTTGCGGGCATGGCGTTTATCTTTGTAGGATTGGTACAGCGCATACAATAATGCGCTGTTGTGACAGCGATATGACAGGCGCCGGTGCAACTTTTCTGCTTTTGCATTGTCATGAAATGCATGGAAAAATCCTGGAAAGAAAGCATCTATCTGCAACGCGAGCAACTCGCCAGAATGCTGCATGAGCCCATGGCCATGCTGGCAGAGCAGTGTCTGCATTCATGGGGAAATCGCGAGAGGCTCAATCAGGCGATGCGAAGCGCGTATGCGAATATTCCTCATTGCGACTTTCTGTACTGCATCGATCATGCGGGCATCCAGATCAGCGACAACATCGGTCGCGACGGATGCAACCTGACGCATTTCGGGCGGGACCGGTCGCAAAGGCCATACATGAAAGAGGCAATGCCGCCGTGGGGCTTTCTGTTGTCTGATGCCTATATCAGCCTGCGCGATAACCGGCCTTCCCTGACTGCCTTGCAGGTCGTGCGTGACGAGGTAAAAACGGTAGGTTATCTGGGCGCGGATTTTGATTTGCGCAATCTGCCCGTGACATCGGGGCTGTATGATGAACCCGGTTACTGGCGGCAGCTAAAGGGTGATCAGGCAATCAGGAACACGGTGTTTATGCAGTCTCGCGTCGAAAGCGCGATGGACAGGAACTTCGATCTGACCCTGCCGATACTGGAAGAATTGCTGACCGAGCGCGGCGTTTTCCAGTGCATGCTGCACTTTTCAAGCAGCCGTGTGACGATCTGGACGAACGATGATCCATACCGCTATCGTCTGCTTGAGCAGGAAGCGTTGACCGACCCGGACATCTGTCTGATATTTCCGCGCCGTCCTTATCCTTCGGATGCCGAGATACCCAAAGACGAGATTAAAAAGATACTGGCCACGATGAGATCCCTGCGCATGTCAGACCCCACTTTCTATCTGCGCACAGCCTCGATCAACATATATAACGGCACGATCAGTCTGACCTTTTCCTGCGATGGCTCGCACTACATGCCTTACGTCGAATTTCTGATGAAGGGGAGCTCGTTCTGGTTCGGAAGCAGCTGAGCTAGCTTCTTCGGATCAGAAGCAGCGGCACCGGGCTTACACGAACGATGCCCTCTGCCACGCTGCCCATCAGCAGATGGGCCAGACCGCGACGTCCGTGGGTGCCTGCCACAAGAAGGTCGGCTGGCCATGACTTTGCCTCGTTCACGATGGCGTCCGCTATCTTTTCGCCCATGATGTCGGTTTGCAGCAGTTTTGTCTCAACCTCTACACCCGCCGCGTCAGCCTTCTGCTTCGCAGTGTCCAGTATCTTGTGCCCGGCTTCTATCCAGGATTGCTCTATGCCGACGGCATCAGGGACATCGGCAGCGGTGAATATGCTGGCGTCATCGATGGTATATACGATCTTGAGACTTGCATGCTGATCCTTGGCAAGGTTGATGGCCTCGTTGAGTGCCTTGTCTGACGTGGCACTGCCGTCTGCCGCTACCAGTATGTGCTTGTACATGATGCTCCTCTTCCACGATAGAGTCTGCAAACTGAGGTTTTTCAAATCTGCCACTGTTCATGCTGCCAGCATGGCACTTGAATGAAGCATACTAACTTTCGGTATTCTTTACTACCCCTCGGAAGGCGGAGTCCCATGCGGCTGTTCGCGAAGCAATTCTTCGGGTGAAGCGTATCCCGCAGCGATTGCTGCAGAATGATGAGTGATCATACCTTGAACCGGTTCACCGCAGCCTGCATTTCTTCGGCCAATGCTTCGAGGCCGGCTGCGGCAGTTGCGGTTTTCTCTGCAGCCGCGCTGTTCATTTCGGTCATCTGTGATACTTTTTCTATCTGGACTGCGATGTCATGACTGGCCTTGCTTTGTTCAGTCAGCGCTGCCGAAATGTCACCCACGGTACTGGTGACGTCGTTAGACTCCATCCTGATCTGGATGATTGCGTCTCCTGCCTGTTTGGCCAAGGCAACGCCGGAATCGACCTGATCGACCATTGCAGCCATCTCGGTCACGGCGATGCGCGAAGAATCCTGCATGAGAGAGATCATGCCCGTGATTTCCTGGGTGGATTTGGCGGTGCGCTCGGCGAGTTTGCGCACTTCGTCAGCCACTACGGCAAATCCCCTGCCCTGTTCTCCCGCGCGTGCGGCTTCGATGGCGGCATTCAATGCCAGCAGGTTGGTCTGATCGGCAATTTCCTTGATCACATTCACAATGATGGATATCTGGTTCGATTGCACCCCCAGATTCTCTATGGAAGTGGAGGTCTGGCGCACGGTGTCTGCAATCTTCATCATCTCTTCTGCGGCCTTCTGGATGACCTTTCCGCCATGCTCCGATCGATCGCTTGACTCTTTCGATATTTTAAGAGCCTCCTGCGCACCTTCCGACACATGCGCGATGCTGACAGTGACCTGTTCCACCGTCGCTGCCATCGCAGATGCTGCATCGCTCTGGCTGCTGGAACTCATTGCAACCTGGTGCGATGAAGCTGAAAGGGAATGCGCAGAATCCGCCACCGTCCTGATTCCCTCGTGCACCTGGCGAAAGGCTGCTTGCAGGCTCTCCATCAGGGAATTGACCGAGCGCGCGGTCTGGCTGATTTCGTCGTTGCCCTTCGCTTCGACGCGGCGAGTGAAGTCGCCCGTGCTGCTGATCTCGGCGATGGCCGCCTGCATGCGCTTGGTCGGATTCGAGACGAATCTGCGCAATATGAAGTTGATCAGCAATGAAAGCAGGATCTGAGATGAGACGATCACGGCGACGGACATCCAGGCGAGCTTCTTCAATTTCTCGTTGTCGGCCGTAACGTCGAGATCGACGACGGAGGCGCCGTTGTGATAACCCTCGGGCACTTCGTGGCACATCAGACAGTTGGTCCCCCTGAAGTTTTTGCTCTCGGTATACGGGACGATGCCATGATAGATGTTGTCCTGCTGTCTGAAGAAGGGTTTGCCGTCCTCCAGCGCGCGGATTTCATCCTCGTCCGCGGGCTGCTCTTCAGGAAGGCCCTGGCCGAACTGCTTTTGTACCAGTTTGTTGCGTATCAGCCTCAGGGATTTGACGTTTTCGCTGGAGCCCATCTTCTTGATGAAGAGCTTGCGCTGTTCGGGGTCGCTGATGATGCCGTTTAACATCAGCATGTTTGCGCCGTTGATGACGCCGTCGGCGAGCGATTCTATCTTGTCTCTCTCTGCCTGATGTATGTTCTTCCGCTCTATCGCGTAGAACGAGAGGGCAACGGCAATGCTGATCAGAAGCAGGACGGATTGAACGAACCACTGGACCTTGGTGGCGATACTGGAGCTGAATGCAGTCGTCATGGTTGACCTTTCCGTCAGTGGGTTTTAGATTTAGCGGCAATTTTAGCGAATTCTTTAGCCACGATGCGGCAAATTAATGTCTGGCGCAGTTGAACAGCGTGGAATTTTTCTGAATGGCGGATAAAAAAAGGGCACCTTGCGGTGCCCTGTAAATGGAACCAGGCAGGTTCCAGAGGAGTCTCGTTTAGAGGTCGTAGGCCTTTTCGCCATGGTCAGCTAGGTCGAGACCTTCTTCCTGCGCCTCGTCGCTTGCGCGGATGCCGATGGTCTTCTTCAGGATGAACAGGATCACGAAGGCCACGAATGCAGACCAGGCCAGAGTGATGCCGACGTCCCAGAGCTGAGAGATGATCTGTGTTGTCGCATCGAAATCACCCACCTTGTTTGCCACATAGTCCCATACACCTGTCCCGCCGAGCTTCGGATTGACGAATATCCCGGTGCCTATGGAGCCGATGATGCCGCCCACGCAGTGCACGCCGAAGGTGTCGAGGGAGTCGTCATATCCCAGCATGTGCTTGAGCTTGGTGACTGCGAAGAAGCACACGACTGGCACTACGGCGCAGATGACCATCGCGCCGACTGCACCGACATATCCTGCAGCTGGGGTAATCGCAACCAGACCTGCGACGATGCCTGAACACACACCCAGGAGGCTGGGCTTGCCTTTGACGATCCATTCGAGCAGCATCCACACCGCACCAGCGACTGCAGGCCCAAACAGCGTGTTGAAGAAGGCAAGGCCTGCAGCACCGGTTGCTTCCAGTGCGGAACCCGCATTGAAACCGAACCAGCCCATCCACAGCATGCCTGTGCCGATCGCCGTCATCATCAGGCTGTGAGGCGCCATCGCGATCTTGCCGTAACCCTTGCGAGGCCCCAGCATCAGTGCGGCAACCAGCGCTGCGATGCCGGAGTTGATGTGAACCACCGTGCCACCGGCGAAATCAAGCGCGCCTTTCTGGAAGATGAACCCGGCATGGCTGTTTGCAAGATCTGCAGCGCCCTTGGCGGTCGTGTAGGCATCGGGGCCATCCCAGTACCAGACCATGTGTGCGATGGGCAGATAAGCGAAGGTGAACCACAGGACGCTGAATATGATCATCGCGGAAAACTTGAAGCGTTCAGCAAAGCCGCCCGAGATCAAGGCAACCGTGATCGCGGCAAAGGTCAGCTGGAACATCGCGTACACGTAGTCAGGGATGTACTGGCCTTTGCTGAACGTGGCCGCAACGGCTGTCGTCGGATCGTCACCTGCCATGAACAGCTTGTCCAGCGAGCCGATGAACGGAGAAAGCACGTTGCCATCGTGGCCCGCAGTGAACGCGGCGCTGTAGCCGTAGATCACCCAGAGCACACCGATGACGCAGAAGATCGC
>JAJXTH010000009.1 GCA_021783995.1 Pseudomonadota bacterium | reverse complement strand
AAGGCGCTTCTCGAGCGCGAAGACGCGATCATCGTCGCCACCGTATCCGCGATCTACGGCATAGGCGACCCTGTCGACTACCACGGCATGATCCTGCATCTCAGGAACAACGAAAAGATGCACCAGCGCGACGTGATCAAGCGATTGATCGAGATGCAATACGAGCGCAACGACACGGACTTTTCACGCGGCACATTCCGAGTACGGGGCGACGTGATCGATGTCTTCCCCGCCGAGAGCAGCGAGCTCGCACTGCGCATAGAACTTTTCGACGACGAGGTCGAAGCGCTCTCGCTGTTCGATCCATTGACTGGCCGCGTCCAGCAGAAGGTGCCGCGCTACACAGTCTATCCTTCGAGCCATTACGTCACGCCGCGCAGCACGGTTCTTCAAGCGATAGAGACCATCAAGGAGGAACTTGCCGAGCGCATCGCCTATTTCGTGCGCGAAAACAAGCTCGTCGAGGCGCAGCGCATAGAGCAGCGCACGAGACACGACCTCGAGATGCTCGCCGAAATCGGCTTCACCAAAGGCATCGAGAATTATTCCAGGCATCTTTCGGGCAGAAAGGCGGGCGAGCCTCCGCCCACCCTGCTCGACTATCTTCCGCCCAACGCACTGATGTTTCTGGACGAAAGCCATGTGATGATTCCCCAGATCGGCGGCATGTACAAGGGAGATCGCGCACGCAAGGAAAACCTCGTGAACTACGGTTTCCGCCTCCCCTCCGCGCTGGACAACCGCCCTTTGCGCTTCGACGAATTCGAGCGCATCATGCGACAGAGCATCTTCGTCTCGGCAACCCCCGCGACTTATGAGGCGGAACATGCAGGCCAGGTGGTCGAGCAGGTGGTGCGCCCCACCGGACTCGTCGACCCCGTGATCATCGTTCGCCCTGCGACCCATCAGGTCGACGACCTGATGTCGGAAATCAAACAGCGCATCGCGGAGGAAGAGCGCGTTCTAGTCACGACACTGACCAAGCGCATGGCCGAAGACCTGACCGAATACTTAACCGAGCACGGCATCAAGGTGCGCTATCTGCATTCCGACGTGGATACGGTGGAGCGGGTCGAGATCATCCGCGATCTGCGCCTGGGACAATTCGACGTGCTGGTCGGCATCAATCTTCTACGTGAAGGCCTGGACATACCCGAAGTATCCCTGGTTGCAATACTCGATGCGGACAAGGAAGGTTTTTTGCGCTCGGAACGCTCCTTGATCCAGACCATAGGCCGCGCCGCGCGACATCTGCACGGCACGGCCATCCTTTATGCAGACAGGATCACCGATTCGATGAAACATGCGATAGACGAGACCGAGCGCCGCCGCGCAAAACAGATGGAATACAACCAGGCGCACGGCATCACCCCGCAGGGCGTGCAAAAACGCATCAAGGACATCATAGAAAGCGCGTATGACATGGAAGACATGCGCCATTTCCAGAAGACCGTCAAGGAGCAAGAAAAATATCTGGCGATGTCCGAGAAACAGCTCGCAAAGGAAATCGGACGACTGGAGAAGGAAATGCACGCTGCCGCAAAGAACCTCGAATTCGAGAAGGCGGCAGCTCTCCGGGATCAGCTCAAAAAGCTCCGGGAGAGCGCGCTGATCTCTCCGCTTTAGCGGAAGGCTTGATCACCACCGAGCAGGTCATGCCCGCAACCAGCGCGATGTCGCTGGGCACAGTGTCGAGCCTGATTCGCACCGGCACGCGCTGCGCAAGCCTCACCCAGTTGAAGCTCGGATTGACATTGGCAAGCAGGCGCACGTCTGTCGGGTTGTCGCGATCTGTGATGCCGTGCGCAATACTTTCCACCCGCCCTCTGAGCATCCTGTCGCTGCCCAGAAGACGGATTTCGGCCGGATCCCCCACATGCATCAGCGCCAGCTTCTGCTCCTCGAAATAACCGTATATCCAGTATGAATGCTGATCTATCAGCGCAAGTTTGGCAGCGCCAATCTGCGCGAAATCGCCAGGACGCACCAGCAGGTTGGAGACCCAACCATCCGTCGGCGCACGGATCACGGTACGATCGAGATTGAGCCTTGCCTGCTCATATTGTGCCAATGCAATGTCGTACTCCGCCTTCGCGCTCAAGGCCATGAGTTTTGTATCGTCGCGGCTTTCTTTGGACACCACCTGATCGCCTGCGGCCGCCCTGCGCGCAGCCTGATCACGCTTGATCTGAAGCATCAGCCGCTGCTGCTCAAGCTTTGCTCGCGCCTCTTCCATCGCGTTGCGATAATGCAGTTCGTCGATGCGAAACAGAAGGTCGCCACTGTGCACGAACTGATTGTCATGCACCGCGACCTCGGTCACGATGCCTGCAACGTCTGATGCGATGTCCACGACATCCGCGCGCACGCGGCCATCTCTTGTCCAGGGCGTATCCATGTAATGCGTCCACAGCATGCGCCCGAGAAGGAAGGCAATAGCGACCAAGACAAGCGTGATGGAAATGCGCAGTATGTTCCGTTTTTTCATGTGAAAAATCCTTTTAATAGATCATCAGTCCGAACACCGAAAACAGGCAGACGAACAGGGACAGCCGGAATAGCGCCGGATACCAGAGATGACGATAGATGCCGTAGCGGACGAACAGCCAGTCAAGCAGCAGCGCACTGGCTGCAGCCGCGACAAACGCAAAGACCAGCGTCGGCACCAGCGCATCGAGCAATGCGATCTCAAGCGGCATGACTCGTTTCTCCCGTTTCTGGCGATGCTGCCTGGGCCAGCACGGATTTATCATCCAGCAGCACACCCCGCATGTAGCGCAGCGTGCTCAAGACCTGCCATGCTCCGGCAGAGGCGGCTGCGATGGCACGGTCCAGGCTGGCAATCGCCCGCATGCGATGCTCTCCGGCAGGATCATCAAAAAGCACGGCGACAGCCTCCAGGCAGTCATTCAGGATGGGATTCAACCCTGCATTTCTGCCATCCAGCATCTGCTCACGCAGTGCGATCACGGCATGCCCCATTTCCAGCACGGAAAGCAGCCAGTCTGCCACTTCACGATCCCCTGCATTCGCAAGACGCTGTGCGCTCCCTGAACGCTGCAGCAGATCGCGGGCGCTCTTTTCCAGCTTGATGCGGCGCAGCCTCATGCTGTCGCGGCAGGCCGAAACCACCAGCGCGCGCAATGCCCTGGCCGTGCGCCTGCGCGCCCAGTTGCTGTTGCTCAGATCGATCAGGCTGTACATCGCGCCTGACAAGAGAATGGCGACAAAATCTGCGACGGTATCGTTGATGAACGAGACCGGGTTTGCGCTGTAGCTGCTGTTCAGCCCGACATGCGAGAAAAAAATCGCAAATGTGCCGGCGCCCACGATGGCGATCGAGGGGCGCGTCGTCATCCACGCTGCCAGTACGATCGCCGGCGTCACTGCAAGCGCCAGCATCTCGGCGCCTTGCGCATCGGTCAGCGTGTAGAAGTCGCAGACATAGGTCAGCGCGCTGGCAATGGCGGCACCCATGATGAATTGCCTGATGGTGCGCGTGGGGGAAGGCGTCGCGGCAAACAAAGTGCTGGTCACCGTCCCGATGGTGATCGCCTCCACCCCTGAAGGCCACCCTGTCAGTATCCAGGCGCCTGAAAGCAACAGAAAAACAAACGCGCCGCGCAGCCCGGCCAATAGCACGATCAGCGGATCGAAGTGCATTTCCAGGCGCAGCGGTTCATCTGCCCTGACAGGTGTCCAGCCATGGTCCTGGCCCAGCGCCGCATAGGTGGCTGCATAGGCCAGCAATTCATCGGACAGGCGCTGTATCAGCTCAGCGCCGGTATCAAAGTCCAGCCGCGCGCCGGCGTCAAGGGATGCGGGCAGTTCCACGGATGCTCTACGCATGTCTAAGCTGTCGCGGTATTCCCTGAGCTTCTTTATGATTTGACCGGCTTCCTGCTCAGTGCGCGCGCTGCGCCCGTCTATCGAAAACACATCGCCCAATGGCCTGTATAAGGCAAGCAGGGCTGAGCCGACCTCTGGCCCTTGGCGCTCGAGCATCCTCTCCAGTGCATGAAAGCTCGTCGACACTTCCATGAACTCGGCATTGAGCAGGCTGAATTTAAGCCTGTGGGTGCGCGATTCATCGCTTTCCAGCACCGTTGATGCGCGAAACGATTCCAGGCTGAAGATGTCGCCCACGAAACGCAGCAGTGCAGGCGCTGCAACGGTTTTTGCAGATGCAGCAGAGCGAAGCAGATCGGAGAAGTCCGCGAAACGCCTGCGCACCGACGCGATCATCACATCCCAGATGCGCTGCGGAAAAACGAGATCGCTGATCAACGCTGCAGAAAAAAGACCGATCAGGATTTCGGAGATGCGCGTCACACCGATGTCGAAGGTCTGATCCGGATTCAGGATGGAGGGCAGACCGACGATGCACAGCGTATATCCTGCAAGCACAAACCCGTATGACTGGTGATTGCGAAACAGCATCGAACCTGCGGTGCAAAAGCCTATCCACAACGCCATGCAAAGCAGGAAGACCAAGCGATCCTGGGCGAACATTCCCACCAGGATGAACGAGACTGCCGTGCCCACCAGCGTGCCCAGAAAACGGTAGAGGCTTCTGGTGAAAACCATGCCTGCCAGCGACTGCATAACGAGTGCGGTAGTGAGCATCGCGGTGCGCGGCTGTTGCAGATCGAACCAGAGCGACGCCCACATCGCAAAGAGGCAGGCTGCCAGCACCTTGAAAATGTAAACCGCGACAACAGCCTCATCGCTCATCCATCCTTTCATGGCCATTTTCAGCGCGGCCAATCCGCGGCGCCTTTCTGCCTGCAGGATAATCATTTGTCCTCCCTTATGCCGCCGCCCAGGGAACGCATCAGGCCCGCATAGGCATCGAACCCTTCCGCCTCTAGCGTGGCAAGCATCGCCTGATGCTGCAACACTGCGACATCCGCATCTATCACATGCGCATAATCCGCAAGCCCAGCGCGGTAACCCGCCTCGGCAAGCTCATGTTTTTTTTGCGCAAGGCCCAATGCACCTTTCGCTTCCGAGCGCTGGACTGCATTCGATTGCAGCACATGCAACTGGTCGGAAATTTCCTGCAATGAGCGCAATACCCGCTCGTTGTAGTCGTCCACGGCGACATCATAAGCGGCCGTCTTTTCAGAAAGATGGGCGCGTCTGGCCCCTCCGTCGAAAATCGGCAGAGAGATTGCAGGCCCAACTCCCGCCATCGCAGCCGAAGCGCCAAGCAGCTGATTGAAGCCGAGCGCCTGAACGCCTGCGAATGCAAGCAGGTTGATGTTGGGATAGAACGCTGCTTTCGCGCTTTCGATTCCGTTTCTGGCGGCTTCCACACGCCAGCGATAGGCAAGCACGTCAGGACGGCGGCCTATCAGATTGGCCATAAGCCTATCGGGCAAGCCTGACCTGGCATCGAGTTTCAATTCTGGACGAACCAGCTTTTCACCGGCGCCCGGCCCCTGCCCTGAAAGCGCGGCAATCTGATTTTTCATGAGAGCGATGCGCATGTCCAACGCTTCGATCTTAAGCCTTGCCTCAGGCAAATGGGTTTCGGCCTCGGCCAGTTCCATTTCTGTGCCCATGCCGCTCATCAGGCTGCGCTTGTCGATTGCAATGCGCTGTTCGATCTCCGCCTGTTCCTTCATGGCTAAATCGCGCAGGTCATATTCCAGGGCCAGCATCACATAACTGCGAACGATCGCTGTGATGAGCTCCAGCCTGACCATCTGCGCTTCGGCAGCAACGGCGCGCGCCTCATCCATCGATGACTGCCACAGGCTCTTCTGCCGGCCCCAGATATCCAGATCATAGGCAAAAGTAAGCTGGGCCTGATTGTCCCAGGAAACCGTCCCTCCCCAGGGGGGAGGAATGAATTGCTGCGCGGTATAGCGTTCGCGCATCGCGGAGGCATCGACGCCGATTGCAGGCTTTGTTGCGGCATGCATGCGGTCCGCCAGCGCCTGGGACTGTGCGATGCGCGCCCTGGCGGAGCCTAGCGTAGGACTGTCAGCAATCCCATGTTCGACCAGCGCATCGAGCTGCGCATCCCGATAGGCCTTCCACCATTTTTCATCCGGCCAGGGAATCGGATCGGCCTTTGCAATGGCCTTGCCTTGATCCAGCCTTTGCGCATCCAGCATTTTCTCATGCGTCTCTATATCCGACATGCGCGCGCAGCCTGCGAGTAACACCGCGCAAATCAGCACGAATCTTCCTCTGTTCATATTTCTTGGCGTCCCGTCGAAACCCATATAGTTAGCCACCTAATCAAATGGGCAAAAAAAATCATTCCATTGCCCCGATATTTGCCGAGAGATCCTTCAATGCGTCAAGCATCGCATTCCGCCGTTCATGAGTCAAACAGGACATCAGCGCTTGCACTTTGCTGCAGTAATCTGGCGTAATCTCATCGATTTTCTTCTGCCCGGCCCTTGTCAATCTGATCAGATATTTTCTGCGATCAGCCGCATCCGGCAGTCTCACAACCAGCCCTTCCCGTTCCAGGCCGTCGATGAACCCTGTCATGGTTGCCTTGGTCACGCCCGCCTTCTCGGCAAGATCAGTGGGCGTGGAGGTCAGATCATCCTGCCTCATCAACAGCACGAGCACCCACCACCTGCCCTGCAAAAGGCTGTGTTTCGCAAGCAGGCCATCAAGCGCAGCAGAAAGATCGGAACTAGCCCGCAGCAGGTTAACGAAAACGGATATCGCATCGATGTCCGCATCCGGATAACGCTCGAGCAATTTCGCCAGGCTTTTTGAATTCGGGAGTTCTTTGAGCAGCAACATGGTGAACAAATTATAGTTAGGCTCCTTACTTTATGCAAGCTAATTTTTTGCGCAGTCGCAAATGTTAAAATCGGGCCATCTGCCACGGCTATCATCCACAATGCAAATTACACCGCGCGCAATCCCTCATGAATCCGAGAAACACCTGATTGCTGAAGGCATATCGCCAGAGATGGCGAAAATATTTGCGGCGCGCGGCATCAATGAACGCGCGCAACTCGACACTTCATTCTCTCATCTTTATTCGTTCGAAGAATTGAAGAATGCGAAGAACATGGCGCGCCTGCTCGCAGACGCGATCGCGTCCCAAAAGAAGCTGATTGTCGTAGCCGACTACGACTGCGACGGCGCAACCGCGTGTGCCGTGGCGCTGAAAGGCTTGCGCGCATTCGGCGCAAATGTTGATTTCATCGTGCCCAACCGCTTCGAATACGGATACGGCCTGACACCCGAAATCGTCAGACTGGCCGCGCGATCCTCGCCCGATATCCTGATCACGGTAGACAACGGAATAGCCAGCGTGGATGGCGTTCTGGAGGCCAACCGGTTGGGCATGCAGGTGCTCGTCACCGACCACCATCTGCCGGGAGATGCTCTTCCCGATGCGGCCTGCATCGTCAATCCGAATCAGCCTGGTTGCACATTTCCCAGCAAGAACCTGGCGGGCGTCGGCGTCATGTTCTATGTGCTGCTTGCGCTGCGCGCAGAACTGCGCAGCAGGGTAGAAATGCCCGATGAAAAAGGAAAGATGCTGCTCGATCTTCTGGATCTCGTCGCACTCGGCACTGTAGCCGACGTCGTGAAGCTCGACCAAAACAACCGCATACTGGTGCAGCAGGGTTTGCAGCGCATAAGGGCCGGCCGCGCATGCGCCGGCATCAACGCACTGATACAGGTATCAAAAAACAACTCCGGCAGGCTAACGAGCAAGGATCTGGGATTTTCGATAGGTCCGCGCCTGAATGCAGCAGGCCGACTGGATGACATGGGTATAGGCATAGAATGCCTGTTGAGCAAGGACGAAAGCATTGCGATGAAGATCGCAACCCAACTGGACAGCCTGAACCGGGAGCGACGCGACATCGAAACCGGCATGCAGGAGAGTGCCCTCGCCTCGCTCGAATCCATGGGCCCGCAAGACAGTTTCAGCCTCACGCTGTTCGATGCATCCTGGCATCAGGGCGTGATCGGCATACTCGCTTCACGTCTCAAGGACAAGTTCCACAGGCCGGTGATCGCATTTGCAGAAGCATCGGCAGGGGAACTCAAGGGATCAGGCCGATCCATCTCCGGGCTGCATCTGCGCGATGCGCTTGATCTCGTCAGCAAGCGCAATCCTGCGCTCATCAAAAAATTCGGCGGTCATGCAGCCGCCGCCGGCCTTAGCATTTCAAGAAACGACCTTTCCGAATTCACCAGCACATTCGAGAAAGTGGTCCGCGAACTCCTGACTACAGACGATCTCATGATGCGCATCGAAACCGACGGCGCTCTGGATCCTTTGACGATGACGCTCGACACCGCGCAACGGCTCGAAGAACAGGTGTGGGGACAGGGCTTTCCCGCCCCCCAGTTCGACGACACCTTTACAGTGCTGAGCCAGCGCATCGTCGGGGAAAAGCACCTGAAATTGCGGCTCTCCAAGGGTGGGAGCGTGTTCGATGCAATGCTGTTCTGGCACGGCGAATATCTGCCCGAGACCTGCCGCATCGTATATAGCCTCGGCATCAATGAATACAACGGAAACCGGAACCTGCAACTCATCGTCAGGCACTGGGAACAACCTCTCAGAACCGGTAGTTCGCTTTCAGCCCAACCTGATTGACCGAAGGCTTCCCTGGGCTTGTTACCCCCAACGCATTCCCGTTCGTCGTCACGCCCGCGAGCCCCGTCAGATCCCATTTCTGGTCTACATGATATTCCACGCCCACGTGGAATCCGTCGGGCTTGTCGATGGGTGTGAACAATATGCTCTCTGGAGTAGGCAAAGGCAAACCCCTTCCGATATCGAGGCCGACGTCATCTTCCGTGACCTTATCTGGCTTATGAGCACCATCGCGCGCAGCTTCTGGCCTGGCAGAACTTCTCGTTGAGGATTCCTTCAGCAGCCTGTCTATCGGCACCATCTTAATCGCCACGTCAGTCCGGCCTTCAGACACCGGCAACTTCGCGGGTTTGCGCCTGACCGCTGCAACATGTTTGGGCGCAGCCTTTTTCCGGACCTCTCGCCGAACTGGGGTGATCTCATGCGCGGCAACGTGTGCGGCAATTTTGGGATGCACTACAGGCTCCGGCACCGCGCCGTAAACGGCCTTCCATACCGATGCTGCAGCGAGCGCCACAACCATCGCAGAGGCAAGTTTTTTCAATCCGATCTTCACGTTGCTCCGACCATCTCGATCATGCAAAGTTCTCGTTCTTCAGGGACAGGCTTGGCGAAGCGGCCGCAAGACACGCGCCTGCAGAAAACAGCGGCTATCATCTGCGACCAGAAGCAGTTACGGATCGCATCCCTGGCCAAGGCTCAAGCATCGCTAGCCGTCCTGCGTCATGTCGTTCCACATCATGACGGACAGTGCCATCAGCGCAGGCCCGACGAAAAGCCCGATCAGCCCGAACGCTTCCACCCCCCCCAGGATGCCGAAAAGCACCCACAGGAAAGGCAACTCGACAGCACCGCCGATGATTCTGGGGCGCACCAGGTGATCGCCGATTGCGAGTACCAGCATTCCGAATGCGAATACGCCCACAGCCGCCGCCATGTTGCCCTGGGCGACAAGGATCAGGGACACGCCGGTAAATATCAGCGGCGCAGCAAACGGGATCATCGCCAGCGCACCGGTCAAGAGCCCCAGAATGGCGGCGTGCGGCGCGCCAGCCACCCAGTACGAAATACCGATGACAAACCCTTCGCCGAGTCCTACCAGCACCACGCCGTTGACGGTCGCCCTGATCGCAACAGCCGCCTGCATCCCGTATCTTCTGCCCGTCTCGCCTGTCAGTTTCTGCAAGAGCGCAAGCGTCTTTTTCGAGAGCTCCTCTCCCCCTTCGTACAGGAAGAAAAGCGTGGTGACGGTGAATATCAGAGTGATCAGGCGATGGGCCGCCTGCGCACCCAGGCTCTGTGCGACAGACTTTACCCATGCGCTGTCGAACCTGCCAAGAAAAACGGAAAGACTCGCCGGATCGGTCAGGTTTTCCGCCCACCATCTTGCAGCCTGCTCCCCAAAAACCGGAAGCGTATGCAGCCATAAGGGCGCCGTTATCCCGGTCTGCTGCACCCCCAACATCCAGCGCGTCAGCGCGCCCATGTCCGATGCGGCGCGGAACAGCGCATAGATGATGGGAAAGAACAACAGTATGGCCACAGCAGCCGTCATGACGGCCGCGACTTTCGTGCTGCCGGGAATGGAAGCCGCGAGCCTGACGCGCAAAGGCCAAGTGGCGATGGCGATGACCACTGCCCAGAGCAATGCGGGGATGAACCCGTGCATCAGCCAGGCAACCGCAGCCAGTATGGCCATCGAAAAATAGTTCTTAAACGTGTTCTGTGTCAGCATGCCCAACCATCGATCGTCTGAACAGATGCAAGCCCGTCCGCATGAAATCTATCAATGCGGATAGAATATCACCATTCCAGCTCACCCGCTCTGCATCATCCGCGCACTTCAAGACACGCCCGGCCGAGAAAAACACCTTGCACTGTTTAAAATTATATGGATGATGCACAATATTGTGCACTTCTGGGTTTCGGGGCAAGGCTTGCACCGGAAATTTTCTGCTCGACTCACATCGTGAAAGCGCATGAGTAATATCGACCCTTTGACCGGATTTCTTGACCGATTTGGCTGTCTGCACGAGGCTGGACGTTTCACCGCAAATGCGGAAAAAAGTGATGTTCCGTTTGCCGTCATCTGGATCAATCTGGACCGATTCAAGAAGATCAATGACTCGTTTGGCCATCCGGGCGGCGACGAGGTGATCCAGAACCTCTCCGTGCGATTTCGCGCGCGCGTGAGCGGCCGGGCAGAAATCGCCCGCATGGGCGGGGACGAATTCGTTTTCCTGGTTCCGAGATGCGATCACGCACAGGCCGAAAGCTTCGCGCGCGAACTGGCCAACACGGTCGAAGAATTCATACCTGTGGGCAATCTGATCCTGTGCCCCACTGCCAGCATAGGCATTGCGCTCTACGAGTCCGGTGAGGATTCCCTGTCACTGCTGGAGCGAGCGGATCGCGCGATGTTCATCGCCAAGACCCGGGGCGGCAACAGCATCGTTTTTTCCGGGGACGACGCGGTTCACGGGCGCATAGGCGCCACACTTGCGCGCGAAGAACTTTCCATAGAGAGCGCCCTGCATACGGCGCTCGGCACGGGCGGTCTGTCGCTGCACTATCAGCCGATCATACGCACCAGCGGCGAAGTCGACTCGGTTGAGGCGCTGATGCGCTGCACTGTCAACGGGGACCAGATCGTGCCGGGAAAATTCATTCCCGTTGCTGAAAGGACGGGCATCATCGTGCGCCTGGGCGAATGGAGCCTGTTGCAGGGCGCGCTGCAGGCGCGTGAACTCCAGAATGCGGGATATCACATCAAGGTATCCATCAATGTCTCGCGGGCCCAGTTGATCTCGACAAAATTCACCCACGCGCTGCATGCTGCACTGATCTGCTCGAACGTCAAGCCGGAACTCCTGGAACTGGAACTGACGGAATCCCTGTTCATGGATATCTCCGACACGGTGCAGAAGAATCTGAAGAACGTCATGACCACGGGAGTGAGCCTGTCCATAGACGATTTTGGCACAGGCTATTCCTGTCTTGCCAACCTGAAGGACATACCCGCAAAGAAACTCAAGCTGGATCGCGCTTTCATCACCGTGCTTCCGGAAAACCGCCGCGCGCTGGCCGTGGTCAGGGCGGTGATACAGTTAGCCCATGAACTCGGCATGACCGTCGTGGCCGAAGGCTGCGAGAGGCAGGAAGAAATCGACGCGCTTATCAGCGCGGGTGTCGATGCTGTACAGGGATTCACGTGCGCAAAACCGATGCCCGAAGAAGTACTGATCAATTGGCTCAAAACAAGGGAAAGAAAATGACTGATAACCAGCAAGACGCGCAAGGCCTGGACAGGCTGATCGAGCGGTCGCTCGTCGACGTCGGCATCCCGCCCTGTCCGGTAATACTGGACCGCTTCATGACAGAGGCGCGCAAGGAAGAACCCGATTTCAACCTCATGACCAGCATCATCAGCAGCGATGTCGCCGTCTCTGCGGGCCTCATCAAGACAGCCAATTCCGCATTCTTCGGCATACGCCAGCACGTGCGTTCCGTCAACGAGGCGCTCGCGATGCTCGGCATGCAGACCGCAAGCCGCGCGGTGGCCGGGATCATACTACGCAAGACATTCCCGAACGTGAAGAATCTCGAACGCTTCTGGGACACCTCGGCGCGCATCTCTCATCTCTCAGGCTGGCTTGCGCTTAATCTGCGCATCGCAGGCCTGCATGCCGAGGACACATTCACCTTCGGACTGTTTCGCGACTGCGGCATACCCGTGCTGCTCGGCCGTTTCCCCGAATACGAAAAGATACAGCAGTCGGCATGCAGCGATGCCAACCAGAGCTACACCGACATAGAAAATGCAGCATTGCCGACCAACCATGCGATGGTGGGCTGCATACTGGCGCAGAACTGGTGGCTGCCCAACGAACTCTGCCTTGCCATACGCAACCACCACAACCTCGCTGCATTGAAATCGGACAAGCTGCCCATATTGAGCCGCAGGCTGATCGCGACTGCACAGCTCGCAGAATACATCTTGTCGCAACTGATGAAATCGGATCTTACCCAGGAATGGCCCAAGCTCGGCGCTGCCTGCCTGCATGTGCTTGGGCTGGACGAGGCCGAACTGGAGACGCTTTGCGAGGAAGCAGCTTCCCTGCCGACTGTCGAATAGCGGCTATTTGACCAGATTATCGATGCTGATGTTGAGCCCCTTGGCGCCCGGCTTGACAACTCCTGCCGTGCCCTCGATGTCTCCCGGCTGCGCGATCGGCATTCCCGATTTGGAGATACGCGCAACCACGACCACCTTGTCGAATCCAGAAAGTTTCATCTGAGGCTGCATGGCCATGCTGTCATCCAGCGTGAAGTCCATCGGCAGATCCTTGACCTGCTTGCGTATCACAGCTAGCGGCATCTTCGGGCCTTCCGCCGCGCGAGCGAGAATGAACACATAATCATTCGGTGAAGCTTGACCTTTCATCGCAGCGCTCAAAGAGACACGACCGCTGATTGCCTTGGCGGGATCAGCCTTTGCGACTTCAGGCGCTGCGGGCAGATTGGCGAGTTTCTCCTTGCCGCCAGGCTGTTTTGACAGAAAGTCCCGCGCCTGAGCAACACCATCCCTTATCATCTGCATCTGCGGAAAATCCGGGGGCAAAAGGGTGAGCAGTTTTTGCCAATGCGTGATCGCTGCGACATAGTCGCCCCGCTCCATGTCTGCCGATCCAGCGAGTGCGAGCGCTGTGGTATTCTCGGGATCGAGCTGCAATGCCTTCTCAAGAAGCTTGGTAGGCTCGCCGAGCAATGACTGGTTGTTTGTCATCGCCAGCGCATCTGCATACTCCGTCCATGCCTGCGACTCCCTGGGCACCAGATTGACCAGCTGCTTGTAGGCGCGCACCGCATCCGGGAAGCGCTGAAGCTCGCTGTAGGAACGCCCGAGCATCAGCCATCCGTTGGGGTTGTTCGGGTTCTTTGCAAGCTTCGCTTCAAGCTCCTGCAGGGCTGCTTCGGACTTCAAGGTTCCAAAGCCTGCCGCAGATTCTGCTTGCTGCTCAGGCGGCTGCATCGCAGTCACGTTGCCAAGCTTGAGATAAAACAGAACGCTGCCTATCGGGATCAACAGGGCAAGAACCACGGCCAGTTTGCGCGCATTTCTTGCGGGCGGCTGCACATCCGCACCTTTCACTTCCTCTAGCAAACGCGCCTGCAGCTCTCGCTTTCCCTGCTCGAATGCGTCCTGAGTCAGAAGCCCGCTCTTCAGGTCAGCTTCGAGCTCGCTTGCCTGATCGCGCAAAATTTCAAGGTTTGCGGCATCACGCAACACCTGGTTGTCTGCTGCCGATTTTCGCCAAAGTGGCCAGACCAGAAAAGACAGCGCCAGCACCAGCAGCGCCGCGCAGAGTAGCCAGAATAAAGTCATGCTTGGGAGTCTTTCGAAGAAGGTTCGTTGAGAAGTTCTGCTGCGCGCTGTTCATCCTGAGGTGTCAAGGTCACATCGACAACCTTGCTGCGGCGCTTCTTGAGCTGATAGACCAGCAAACCTCCGCCAATGAACAGCATCACGAAGGGTGCGATCCAAAGTGGCGCGGTTTCATCGTCCACCGGCGGATCATACAATACCGACTTTCCAAATCTGGCCACCAGCATGTCGAGTATCTGCTGATCTGTCGCGCCCTCTTTCATCTTTTCACGCATGATGTTGCGCACGTCGTGTGACCATTCCGAATGTGAAGTCGAGACGGGCTCGCTCTGGCATACGAGGCACCTCACCTTCTCGGCCAGATGCATCATGCGCATTTCAATCACGGGATCTTCGGCGATGTCCTTGGCCACCGCAGCAAAGGAAAGACTAGGCAAAAGACAGAATAGTCCGATCAGAAAATATCTCATTTCGCTTGCAGCTCCGCAATCAAAGGCATCAGCTTGTCGCGCAGGTTGTCGGGTGTGATCGGACCGATCAGCTTGAAGCGGATGACGCCCGTCTTGTCGATCACATAGGTTTCGGGCACGCCATAGACGCCGTAATCGAAACCCACCTTGCCGTCCGCATCGGAGATCACCTGATCATAGGGGTTCCCGGCATTCTTCAGGGTATCCATGCCCTGCTCCCGCTTGTCCTTGTAATCCACGCCGACAATGGGCAGCATCTTCTGCGAGGAAAACTCCATCAGCACGGGATGTTCGTCCTTGCATGCTTCGCACCAGGATGCCCATACGTTCAGGAGCCATACCTTGCCCAGCATCTCCTTGGGCGAAAACTGCTTCGCCGTATCCTGCAGCGTGGGAAGCTGAAATGCCGGTGCGGCCTTGCCTATCAGCGGTGAAGGCACTTCGCGCGTGTCGCGCCCCAGGCCCTTGTACAGAAACACCGAAAGGATCAGAAAAAGTATGAGAGGCAGAATGAAACGCATCATGATGTTTGTCCCTGAAGATTTCCGACGGCGGCATCGTTGCCCGCGCGGATTACAGCCTTGTTATGGATGCGGTAGCGGCGGTCCGAGATCGCCAGCACACCCCCCAGCGCCATCATCAGACAACCTGCCCATATCCAGTCGACAAATGGTTTGATGTAGATGCGAACTGCCCATGCGCCGTCCGACTCGGGTATGGGCTCGCCCAGAGAAACGTACAGGTCGCGGAATAGCCCCGGCTGTATGGATGCCTCGGTGAGCGGCATGCCGGAAACGTTGTATACGCGCTTCTCGGGATGCAGCTCGGTCACCAAGCGTCCATTGCGGGAAACAGTGACGCTGCCCATGCCGGACACGTAATTGGGGCCAGGCACCTGTGAGACCCCGTTGAAACGGAACTCGTATCCTCCTGCAGCAAGCGTATCGCCCACGTTCATGCGCACATCGCGCTCTGTCTCATAGCCCTTGACCATGGTCACGCCTATGATGAACACGGCAATCCCCAGGTGCGCGAACTGCATCCCGTAATAGCTCAGGCTCTGGCGGCGAAGCTTCTGCGCAAGATCTCCCTCGCCCGCCATCCTCTGCCTGAAGCTGATGACGACCGATGCGATGATCCAGAAGGACATCAGCAAACCCAGCGCGATCAGCGGAGACCACTTGTTCGATTCAAGCGAAAGAAATTTCCCCATCGCAAGCGGCAGAAGCAGCGCAACGGCCAGCGCGCCTGCGAACCCCCACTTCACCCGACTGACAAGATCAGGCGCGGCCATCTTCTTCCAGCGCGCCAATGGCCCTAGGCCCATCATGAACACCATCGGCACCATCAGAGGCACGAACACAGCCTGGAAATAAGGCGCGCCCACGGAAAGCTTGCCGTAGCCCAGCGCATCCATGAAAAGGGGATAGAGGGTGCCGACGAACACGGAAGCCGAGGCGACCGAGAGCAGCACGTTGTTTGAAAGCAGAAGCGATTCGCGCGAGAGCATGTCGAACTTGCCGCCCAGGCCCACCTTGGGCGCGCGCCAGGCGAACAGCAAAAGCGATGCCCCCACCACCAGCACGAGGAACCCCAGGATGAAAATGCCGCGCTTCGGATCTGATGCGAAAGAATGCACCGAAGTCAGCACGCCTGAACGCACAAGGAAAGTACCCAGCAGGCTCAATGAGAACGCGCCTATCGCAAGCAACACGGTCCAGCTCTTGAATGCGCCGCGCTTCTCAGTGACCGCAAGGGAGTGGATCAGCGCAGTGCCCAAAAGCCAGGGCATGAAAGAGGCGTTCTCGACCGGATCCCAGAACCACCAGCCCCCCCAGCCCAGCTCATAATAGGCCCAGCCGCTGCCCAGCGCGATGCCTATGGTCATGAAAACCCAGGCGACCGTGGTCCAGGGGCGCGACCAGCGCGCCCATGTCGCATCGAGTTTTCCGCCCAGCAAGGCCGATATCGCAAACGCATAAGCGACGGAGAAACCGACATAACCCATGTACAGCATCGGCGGATGGATCACAAGCCCCGGATCCTGCAGCAGCGGATTCAGATCCGCCCCGTCGGCGGCGGCTGGAAGCAGGCGTGTGAAGGGGTTGGATGTGAGCAGCATGAAAAGCAGAAAGCCCGCCTCTATCAGGCCCATCACGCCCAGCACGCGCGCAACCATCTCTTCGGGCAGATGGCGGCTGAAGGTCGCGACGGAAGCCGCCCACACCGAAAGCAGCAGCGCCCAGAGCAGAAGCGAGCCCTCGTGTCCGCCCCAGATCGCAGCAAATCGATATTGCCCGGGCAGTTGCGAATTCGAATGCTGCGCCACATACAGCACAGAAAAGTCGTTGCTCAGAAAGGCGTGGGCCAGAACGCCAAAGGCCAGAGCCACGAAAACAAACATCCCGTAGGCCAGAGGGCGGGCGACCCCCATCAGCGTGCGACTGTTGCGCTGCGCACCCAAAATGGACAGCACGCCCAGGCTCATTGCAAGGAACAGCGCGATGATCAGTGAAAAATGTCCTAGTTCTGGAATCATGTCGGCACTCTCTAAATTATTGAACGGATTTGGCCTTCTTCAGCGCATCGGCCGCCTCTGGCGGCATGTAATTCTCGTCGTGTTTGGCCAGCACTTCGGAAGCATGCATCACCCCATCTGCCTCCATCTTTCCCTGGGCAACCACGCCTTTCCCCTCCTTGAAAAGATCCGGCAGTATGCCCTTGTAAACCACCGGCAGACTCTTCTTCAAGTCCGTGATCACGAAGTGCACGGTCAGACCATCGCCTTCCCTCTTCATGCTGCCCGCCTCAACCAGGCCACCGATGCGGAAGCTGCGGTCGATCGGCGCCTCCCTGTTGTAAACCTGAGTGGGCGTGAAGTAAAGGCTGACATTGTCCTTCAGCGCATTCAGCACCAGCGCCACGGCCACTCCTACGGCGGCCAGCGCAACAACGATATACACCAATCTTTTCTGACGCGGCTTCATTCGTTCTCCTCAACATCCATCAACTGCCGCACCTCTTCCAGTGTGGCTTTTCTCTTGTGCACGACCATCGCGATCTCGACAGCGAAGACCAGAAACGCGACCGCATAGGAACCCAGCCATACATAAGTCAGCGGATTCTCCCTCATCCAGATATCCATGCTCACAGCGCCACCTCCGGCAATTCGGCAACCCACTTGGCATGGCGCTCGCGCTCCAGGATGATGCTGCGCACACGTGAGAGCACGACCGCGACCGCGTAAAGCCAGCAGGCCGCAAGCATCGTGAACATCGCGTGCTGCATGGTGATCTGCATCGAGGTGCCGGAAAACTTGATGGTCGATCCCTGGTGCAGCGTATTCCACCACTTGACCGAGAAATAGATGATAGGCACGTTCACCGAACCCACGATCGCAAGCAGTGCCGCCGCGCGATCAGCGCGGCGCGGATCATCGATGGATGCGTGAAGCGAGATGAAGCCCAGATAAAGGAAAAGCAGGATCAGTTCGGACGTGAGCCTGGCATCCCAAACCCACCAGGTTCCCCACATAGGCTTCCCCCAAAGCGCGCCGGTCCAGAGCGCGATGAAGGCAAAAAGCGCGCCGGTGGGGGCCAGCGCGCTTGCCATCATCGAGGAGAGCCTGGTATTGAATATCAGCCCGAGTGCTGCGTAAGCCGCCATCACCAGATACAGGAACATCGAGAGTATCGAGGCAGGCACATGGATGTAGATGATGCGATAGAACTCGCCCTGGGTCGCATCAGCGGGCGCGACCACGAAGCCGAGATACATGCCCACTGCAAACAATATGGCCGACGAAACTGCAAACCACGGAATCAGTTTTCCCGCCAGCGGATAAAACATGGTCGGGGCTGAATATTTAAACCAGTTTATTGCCATAGAAAATCTCTAAAATCATTCCATCGAAATGCGCAAAGCCTGCGCCGCAACCCATGGCGTGAACGCAGCAGCCAGGACCAGCAACGCACCCAGCAGGGACAGATGCGATGAAAAATCCAAGCCACTCGTCGCAGCACCGACAGCGCCCGTGCCGAAAATCAGCACAGGAATGCACAAGGGCAACACCAGCAGCGACAGAAGCACCCCGCCTCCGCGCAGCCCCAACGTCAATGCAGCGCCTATCGCGCCTACCATGCTCAGGATGGGCGTACCCAGCAGCAGGCTCAGCATCAGCACCCCGACCGCCTTGAGCGACATGTCGAACTGCAGCCCCAAAACCGGGGTCATCAATACCAGCGGCAGACCCGACACCACCCAGTGCGCAATCATCTTCCCCAGCACCAGCACTGAAAGCGACTGCGGTGCCAGCAGCATCTGCTCTAGGGTACCATCCAAATGGTCCGCCGAGAACAGCCTTCCCAGCGACAACATTGATGCAAGCAGGGCTGAAACCCACAACACGCCCGGCGCCATCCTGCGCAGCATGTCTGTTTCCGGCCCCACACCCAGCGGGAAAAGGCTCACCACCATCACGAAAAAGATCAGCGTGGTCAGCACATCCGCGCGGCGCCGCATCGCCAGGAGCAGATCGCGGCGCACCACCATGACCAGCAACAATAATATTTTATTCATGGCACCGTCAGCGCCAAAGTGCGCATCTCGATTCCCTGCACGAGAAGCGGCTGGTGCGTCGTGAAAATCACCATGCCCTGCCTCGCCAGATGTTCCCCGAACAAGCCCTCGATCAGCGCCACAGCGTTGACATCCAATGCAGCCAAAGGTTCATCAAGTATCCAGAGGTCCGCATCGCTCACCAGCAACCTTGCCAGCGCCACGCGGCGACGCTGCCCTTGAGACAAGACCTTGACAGGCAGCCGCTCCCGCCCTTTCAGACCCATGCGCCTGAGTGCTGTAATCGCGTCACGCTCAGCAAGCGCGATGCCCGACAGACCTGCGGAGATGCGCAGATTTTCGAGCGCACTCAACTCGTCCTTGATCGCGTTCAGATGCCCGAGATATAGCACCCTGGAAAAATAGTCCTCGGCCAGTTCGCTCACGTCCGCGCCTTCCCAGGCTATCCTTCCTTCATCTGGCTGGATGAATCCGCAAAGGGTGCGCAAAAGGCTGGTCTTGCCGCTGCCGTTTTCGCCCTGGACCTGCATGATTTGCCCGGAAAAGAGCTCAAAACTCAGCCCCGAAAACAGGCGATGGTCACCGCGGCTACAAGCTAAGTTGCTGACTTCCAGCATTCAAAGACAAACCTGAAATTGACAAGCTTGGGATTATATAGCATCTGCCGATTTCGCATCATTGCTTTATAATCGCTGCCGGACAATTTCAAAGGACCGCATATGGGATTTCTGGCCAACAAGCGCATATTGATCACAGGCATGATCAGCAACCGTTCCATCGCCTACGGAATCGCCCAGGCCATGCACCGCGAAGGTGCAGAGCTCGCGTTCACCTACCAGGGCGAACGCGTCCGCAGCCGCGTTGTCGATCTGGCAAACCAGTTTGGCAGTGAACTGGTCTTCCCATGCGATGTCGCCTCCGACGAAGAGATCGACAAGCTTTTTGCAGACCTGCAATCCCATTGGGAAAAATTCGACGGGTTCGTACATGCGATCGCCTACGCGCCGCGCGAAGCGCTGGACGGCGGATTTTTGGACGGTTTCAGCCGCGAGGCATTTCGCGTCGCTCACGACATCAGCGCATACAGTTTTCCTGCGATGGCCAAAGCCGCGCTGCCTATGATGGAAGGCCGCAATGCGGCGCTTCTGACATTGAGCTACTTGGGCGCAGTGCGCACCATGCCCCACTACAATGTGATGGGCCTTGCCAAGGCAAGCCTCGAGGCCTCGGTGCGATATCTCGCCATGCAGCTGGGTGGCAAAGGCATACGCGTGAACGCCATATCCGCAGGCCCCATCAGGACGCTCGCGGCAGCCGGCATCGCCGACTTCAACAAGCTTCTGGGCTTCAACGAGCAGCACTCCCCCTTGAAGCGCAACGTCACGTCAGAGGAAGTGGGCAACGCGGCGGCATTCCTTTGCAGCGATCTGGCAAGCGGCATCACCGGCGAGATCACCTATGTGGACGGCGGCTTCAATACCACGTCGCTGGGCGCTACCGAAGCCTGATGCTCGCACGCTTCATAAATCTGCAACAAACTTGCAGCATAATGATTCCCTGATGGAGCTAAAACTGAAAGTGAGTCAAGACGCCCTCCCCCGTCACATCTTTCATGCTTTCATCTTGGGCATCCATCCGGATGCCCTTTTTTTTGCCTCCGCTGGCGCGCCATGATCCTGCGATTCCTGCTTGCCACGGGAATGCTCGCTGTCCTTGGCGGGTGCGCATCGATTCCACCTGGGGCGAACTATCCCAGAACCATATCCGCGGCGCTCCCTCATCCCGATGCGACCCGCCTTGGAAGCCGGTTCGATACCGCCGCAAAAAAACACGGAGGAGACTCCGGGTTTCGCATCATTCCGGCAGGCGTGGACGGATTCTCGATGCGCATGCAGATGATAGATGCCGCAGAGAAGACGCTGGATATGCAGTACTTCATTTTCCGAGGAGATCATGGAGGCAAGCTGCTGACGAACGCCGTGCTGCGCGCAGCCGACCGCGGCGTGCGAGTGCGCATACTGCTTGACGACGCGGAAACACGGACTGACGACGCACAGATCAAGCGACTGGCCGCACATTCCTCCATTGAGGTTCGCATATTCAACCCTTTTGCATACCGCGGCCACAATGTGTTTTTCAGAACGACCGAATTCATGCTCAATGCATCCCGGCTTGACTACAGGATGCACAACAAGCTGCTGGTCGTGGACAATGCCATCGGGCTGATAGGCGGACGCAACATAGCGGACCAATATTTCCAGACCGATCCTGCCTCCCAGTTCGCCGACGACGATGTGTTTGCGGCAGGCCCCATCGCAGAAAAGCTCTCGACAAGCTTCGATGATTTCTGGAATTGCGACCTGTCTGTCCCGATCCAGGCGCTTTCAGAGTCTCCACCATCCGTCAGTGAAGAACCTGCGACCGGAAATGCGAGCGAAGCAGACTACATGAAACGCATCGCAAGCGGCGAACCCTTCGATGGCGTTCTCTCCGGCAGGCTGCCTCTGACATGGGCGCGCGCCCGTCTGGTATACGACAGCCCTGACAAGAAGAAAGTGGAAAGCGGGCGGATGCAGGGCAACCTGATGAACCGCGCTTTCATCTCTGCCGCATCAGGGGTGAAGCATGAGCTCTTGATGATCACGCCCTTTCTGATACCCGGCCAGGAAGGCATGCAACTGATCGGGGACTTGCGCAAGCGTAAGGTCAACATTCGCATCCTGACGAGCTCGCTTGACTCGTCCACGGTATTGATCGCGCAGGCAGGCTACATGCATTACCGGATTCCTTTGCTCGAAGATGGTGTGGAACTCTATGAAATCCGCTCCCTGCTGGGCGATAACCGCGGCAGCGGCGAATCGAGGGCGATATCGCGTTATGGCAATTATTCCTTGCATGCAAAGCTGTTCGTATTCGACCGCAAGCAGGTATTCATCGGCTCGATGAATTTTGACCAGCGGTCCATGCATCTCAATACCGAGATCGGCCTGATCATAGACTCTCCGGTGCTTGCCAACCAGATCGCCGCGCGTTTCGATGCAATGACGCGGCCTGACAATGCCTACCGGCTGGTGCTGGACAGGCACAAAAACCTGACATGGCACACGCGGGAGCACGGAAAAGATGTCGAATATTCCGTTGAGCCCGCAAGGAGCGACTTGCAGCGAATCGAAGCCGACACCTTGTCGCTGCTGCCCGTCGACGACGAACTTTGACTGCAGAAAAGCCAGCCCACCTTAGGCAATACCATGCTGAAAAGCATCCCAACAACAGGCATGCTCTGAAGCGGAATTGGAATTGGATGTTACTAAAGTCTTGCCATCATGTCTCATCGTTCAGCCGAATTCCAGCGACTCATGAATGATGAACACATACAGCGTGCTGCCAAACGGATTCAGCCCCAGCTCCTGCTCGACCAGCACGCTCAGCCCGTTGATGGACTTGCGAAAGTCGATCGGTTCGCGACACAGATAGACCTGATGAATATCACAGCCCGGATGCATCAGCGCATCCCTGCTACGCGCGATTCCGCCACCAACCATTCCGGCGAAGGCAACGCTGACATCTCCAGGCGCAGCCCGGATGGTTGTTCCAGTGAGCAGTTGTTTTGATGTGCAGCACCAGGCGCCACGTGCAGTGCAACAAATTTACCGGCCTGCAGCGACGCCTCTGTTTTGTTGAGCGCATTCAGTTTCCGACGCCTGTACTGCAGGGTCTTCACCGCCAGCCCATGTCGTCTCGCATACTCACTCGCAGAAATCCCTTCCTGCTTGGCCGCCGCAACATGCGCAGTCCAGTATTCCGTTCTTTCGCTCATTTGCAACCTCCTTTGTACGAGGTCGCTATCATCCGAAAATAATTCGTATCAAACCAGCCTGTACTTCATGGGGCGCTTACTCATCAACTGCTCCATGCCGTTGGAGAACACGTTGTAGGTGTTGCCGATCTGCCGCACCGAGAAGCCGGACTTGAGGTACTCAGCCAGATAGTCGCTGTAGCGGGCATTGAGCTGGGGTTCCATCTGCAGTCTCTTGACGGTCTCAAGGCCCGCAACATATTCGGTGGTGAACGCCTGGTTGCACGCACCCAACAGGAACTGTTCGTTAAGGCGCGCCCTGTTGCCCATCAACACGTAACTTATCAATTGGCACGGCGCAAAGTCATCGTAAACAGCGTTCCGCCGCCTGGTGCGTTCTCAAGCGATACAGAGCCAGAGCCATGCGCCTGGGCAACCGCTTCGCAAAGCGCGATCCCCAAACCAGTCGAAGAGGATTTTTCGCCGCGCTGCACCGTTTCATCCGCCACGCCTACACCTATTCCATCATCGAACACCCTGAACGCCAGCACATCGTTTTCCTGCTCGAACCAGGCGGCAACCTTGTGACGCGCATAACGCACCGCATTGTTGAGCGCAGACTCCAACGCGAGCTCGACCAGGTTCTCGTCAAAGAAACCGACATCCTTGTCCAATCCATCCGCGCTGATCCTTTCCATATCTACGCGCACCTCGATCGGGTGCCCCTGATGATTTTTTCCCATCATCACAGACTGGCTGTCATTCACCAGGTCTTCGAGAAATTCTGCAATATCGATCTCGGAGATCATGGGCTTAAGGCCTGACTGATCGCGCTTGTATAAGGTCAGGAAACCCATCAGCCGGTTTTTCAGTTCGATGCAGCGGCGGTATGCGCGCTGCGCCTCTGCAGGCACGCCCTCATGGTGATTCAGCTGTTCGAGTTCGATCTCGAGAAGAGCCAACGCATTCTTGATGTCGTGGACAACCAGTACGGAAAGCGCATTTTGCATCATTCGTTCACGATCTCATTGAAGAAGCGGTAGAAGTTCATCACCTTCTGGTTGTTTGGAAGCAGCCTGTCCAGCGTCGTCAGATAACCCTTGGCGCGCTCGACAATCGCATCATTCATTCCGCCCTGTTTGAGCCACAAGAGATGCAACTGGGCTGCCGCCATCAGCGCCTCAAGGTTCTCGGCATGAATGGAAAGCGCCTCCATCACTTTCTGGTTCGCCTCCTCGAAATGCGCCATGCGCATCAGCCTGTTCGCCTCGTCTACCAGGATCAATATGCGCTTTCTGCCGCCGTCGATAACGTCCTCAACCTTGTCTTCGTGGCCCGTGTCCACCATGGATTTCTTCACGTGGCGAGCGATGCGCTTCTCATCCTTTCCGCTGGCCTGGACTGCCTGCGTCATCATCTTCAGGCCCAGCACGACATCTCCCACCTTCAGCGCAGACTTGCCAAGCGCAGTCATCACGAAGCTGTTCTTGCGGCTCGCCAGAAGCGACTTGGATTTATCGAGCAGCCTTTGGGATTTCTCATGCTCACCCAGATCGAAATAAGCCTGGGCCAGTATTGCATTCTTTGCCACACCGAAAAGCCCCACTTCGCCATGTTTTCTGGCGGTCTTCTCCAGCGTTTCGATCGCGCCCTTCTGGTCTCCCATGTCGACCTGAACCTGCGCCAGAGACAGATAATCTCCCGTTCTCTCCACCAGCGAACCTGTCGACAGACGTATTGCTTCCTGCGAATTCGACTTCGCCTCCTCGAGCTTGCCCAGCAGGAATGCAGCCTGGGATACGGCCCGAAACCGCTTCGCGCTTGGCAGTATTGCGGAGGAACGGCTGAGAAACTCATAGGCGCCTGCTTCATCATCTGAATCCAGGGATATCTTTGAAAGCAGTTCGTATGCGGAGACATAGTTCTTGTTTTTCTCGATGAGCGATCTGGCAATGGCGGCTGCCGCTTCGAGATCACCCAGCGCATAGTGCGCCCGCGCCTGCCCCATCATGATCCACGGGACATCGCTGCGTATGGCAGCTGCGCGATCGAAAGTATCGAGCGCAGAAACATAGTCCTGCATCGCCAGTTCCGCATCCGCCTTGCGCCGCAACACATCCAGCATGCGCCTGTCGTCGGGCGCCACGCCCAGCAGCCTGTTGCATTCACGAACTGCAACATCGTATTGCCTGGCATCGAGCGCTTTCAGCGCAGGCATCAGGAAGGTACGCCTGTCCAGAAGACGCATCAGGCGCGAACGCAGTTTCTTCTCCGAGCATGGTTTCAGGAGATAATCGTCGGGTATGAATTCGACCGCATTCGCAACAAAGTCGTATTCCGTTTCCGCGGTAAGCATCACGAAGAGGGAGGTTGCGTTGAGCAGGTTCTCGCTGCGCAGATGTTCGAGGAAATGCTGGCCTGAGCTCGAACTGTTCAGGTTGTAGTCGCACAAGATGAGGTCAAAGGCGTTCGCTTCAACCTGAACCAGCGCTTCTGTTGCGGTGCTTGCGAGCTTCACGGAGTTGATGCCCAGCGATTGCAGCTGGGCACGAACCGCATGGCGCATCGAGCTGATGTCATCTATGACCAGGGCGGAGAGCTTGCTGAAGTCGACATATTCGTTTTCAACAGGCTTGCGTCTGCGAACCAGCGCATCCATGCCAGTTATTTCGTTCAAAGCAAGAGACTCCCCCGGTCAGATCGGTACAGCTTTTTGTTGCAGGATTATAACAGCAACCTTGACAAGCACAATCAACGGGCTTCCTGCACAGGTCCAAAGCTACTGCGGTGCACTGCGCTTGCGCCATGCTTGCGCAAAGCCGCGATGTGAGCAGCGGTCGGATACCCCTTGTGGGCCGCAAAGCCGTATTGCGGATATTGCTCGTGAAGCTCCAGCATCAGCGCATCGCGCGCAGTCTTCGCGAGGATGGAGGCGGCCGAGATGGCGGCCACCTTGCCATCCCCTTTCACGATCGCCTGACTCGTTAAGCCTGTTTCGGGGCAATACAGCCCGTCCACCAGCACAAGGCCCGGCAAGACATCCAAGGCAAGCACTGCTCGCTTCATCGCAAGCAGCGTGGCCTGCAGGATGTTCAGGCGGTCTATCTCCTCGACTGACGCATAGGCCACGGCCCACGCCAGCGCACTTTCCTTGATCATGGGGGCGAGCTTCTCGCGCCGTCTTTCGGTGAGCTTCTTCGAGTCGTTCAAACCCGCAATGGGACGCGTCTCGTCGAGTATCACTGCCGCCGCGCTCACCGGCCCCGCCAGCGGACCGCGCCCCGCCTCATCCACGCCGCAGATCAGCGCACTCATCACGGCTTCAAGGAGGCAGACAGGACAGAACGGCATCGGCCGCCTTTTGCGCCGTGTTCTGCCTCAGGGTCTTGTGCAGTTCGGAAAAAATCACTTCCAGGTCAGCCACCGCATTCCTGTCGTTCAGCAGATTGAGCAGCGCCTGCGCCAGGTTTTCAGGAGTCGCATCCGCCTGCATCAGCTCCGGCACGACGAACCGTCCGAGCAGAACATTGGGCAGGCCGAAATAGGGCAGATAGCTTTTCCGCCTCATGATGCGCCAGGTCAGCGCATTCAAACGATAGGTGATGACCATGGGGCGCTTGAGCAGCGCGCATTCCAGCGTCGCAGTGCCGGACGCGACCAGGACGATGTCGGCCGCAATCATTGCATCCTGCGCATGCCCGAACAGGAGCGAGAACGGCATCTCCTCGGCCTTGCAGTCGTACAACGCCTGCTCGAAAATCGCTCGCGTCTCTCGGCTGGCCAGAGGGACCAGAAACCGCGCATCGGGCATGCCTTGCAAGATGATCTTCGCCGTCTCGATGAACAGCGCGGCAAGCTGCCTGACTTCGGACTGCCGACTCCCGGGGAGAAACGCAAACACCTTGGCCTTCAGCGGAATGCGCATCAGTTCGCGCATCGCGGCGCGGTCCGGCTCATCGGGCAACAAGTCGGCAAGCGGATGCCCGACATAAGTCACGGGCACGCCCGCATCCTGGTATATCCTGGGCTCATGAGGAAACAGCGCCAGCATGTGTGTCACCGCTTTTCTGATCTTCTTGATGCGCTCGCCGCGCCACGCCCATATTGACGGGCTGACGTAGTGTATTGTCGGTATGCCCCGCTTCTTAAGCGCATGTTCCAGGCCGAAATTGAAATCGGGCGCATCCACTCCGATGAAAAGCAAAGGCCGGTTGGAAAGAAAGTACGCGCGCAGCTTGCGACGTATGCCGACCAGCTCGAAATAATGGCGCAGCACTTCGACATAGCCGAACACGGCGAGCTTTTCCATCGGGAAAAGCACGCGCATGCCGGCCGACTGCATCTTGGGCCCGCCTATTCCGACAAACTCCACATCCGGGCGCGCCTTTCTTATCGCCTCCATCAGGTGGCTCGCAAGCAGATCGCCCGATGCCTCGCCCGCAACGATACCGATCACCTGTGCCATAGATTATCGGGTGATGCCCCGCGTCGCGGTAAGCATGAAATCCACCAGAGGCTGCAACTCGGCGCACTCAACCACCTGGCTCTGGATGGCATCTCTTGCCTCTTCCAGCGAGAGGCCGGATTTATAAAGCGTCTTGTATGCGCGCCTGATCGCCATGATGGACGCGCTGGAAAATCCGCGCCGCTTGAGCCCTTCGGAATTGATGCCGTGAGCCGAGGCAGGATTGCCCGCGGCTGTGACGAAAGGCGGCAAATCCTGGGCGAGCCGCGTCTGGAAACCTGTCATCGCATGCGCGCCGATGCGGACGAACTGGTGCACGCCTGAAAGTCCGCCCAGAAACGCCCAGTCGCCGACATGCACATGGCCGCCCAGGGTCGCGCCGTTTGCCATAATGGTATGACTGCCGACCTGGCAGTCGTGCGCAATGTGCACATAGGCCATGATCCAGTTGTGGCTGCCAAGGCGCGTCACCCCCGCATCCTGAACCGTGCCTATATTGAAGGTGCAGAATTCGCGTATCGTGTTGTGATCGCCGATTTCAAGGCGGGTCGGCTCGTTCGCATATTTCTTGTCCTGGGGTATTTCTCCAAGGGAGCAGAACTGAAAAATGCGGTTATGGGCGCCTATGCGCGTGTGGCCGTCGATGACCACATGTGGACCGACCACGGTGCCCTCTCCGATCTCGACATGCTCGCCTATGATCGAATACGCGCCCACAGAGACATGCTCTGCCAATTTCGCACCGGGATGAACGATGGCAGTCGGGTATATCATCAGTCCACCGTTTTGACCGTGCACATCAGTTCGGCTTCGGCCACCAGTTGTCCGTCCACTTCGGCCTGCGCCTTGAACTTGTATACGCCCCGCATGCTGCGCGTGAGCTCCGCCTTGATGATCAGCTGATCTCCAGGAGACACGGGTTTCTTGAAACGCGCGCCGTCTATCCCCGCGAAATAGTATACAGAGTTTTCGTCCAGCTTGTTTTCCATGCTCTGGAAAGACAGCAATGCGGCCGTTTGCGCCATCGCCTCTACGATCAGCACGCCCGGCATCACCGGATGATGCGGGTAGTGCCCCGGGAAAAAGGGCTCGTTGATGGTGACGTTCTTCAGCGCGACGATCTGCTTTCCAGGCTCGAGCGACAACACCCTGTCGACCAGAAGAAATGGATAACGGTGTGGCAAATTCTGAAGGATGGCATGGATATCCATCAGTGGCGCTGGCGATGTTTTTTGCGTATTCATCAGTTTTGGTCCTTTATCGATTCCTGTTTTGACTGTTCCAGTCTTTTGATGCGCCGGTTCATCTCGTCAAGATGCCGCAGATGCACTGCATTCCTGCGCCATTCTTCGGTCCTGCCGAAGGGGTAGATCGCCGCATAGGATCCTGCTTCACGTATGGATTTCCCGATCAGCGTGAACGAAGCGATCGTGACGTCGTCAGCAATCTCCAGATGCCCGAGTATTCCGGCGCTCCCACCTATCTGGCAGCGCTTGCCTATCGTCGTGCTGCCGGCAATCCCCACGCAGCCTGCGATCGCGGTATGCGCACCGATCTTCACCCCGTGCGCGATCTGGATCTGGTTGTCGAGCTTCACACCTTCCTCGATCACCGTGTCGTCCAGCGCACCTCTGTCTATCGTGGTATTTGCGCCTATCTCGACATCCTTGCCGATGACGACCCGGCCGATCTGAGGAATCTTGATCCAGCACCCGTTCTCCATCGCGAAGCCGAATCCGTCTGCGCCTATCACCGCGCCTGAATGAGCGATCAGATTGTCACCCAGCACGCAATCGTGGTAAACCACCACGCGCGGATAGAGGCGCACGCCCCTCCCTATCTTCACGTGGTCGCCCACGAAACAACCCTCGCCGACGATAGAATGCGCGCCTATCACAACCCCCTGACCGATGACCGCCATCGCTGCGATGCTGGCTGTCGGATCGATCTGCGCACCCTGACCTATGACTGCATGAGGATGAACGCCGGGAACGGCTTCAGGCGTCGGATTCAAGAGCGCAGAGACCTTCGCAAAATAGGCATACGGATTGCCTGTTACGATGCGAGGCAAATCGGTCTCATCCGCATCCGCATCGGAAAGTATCAAAGCGCCCGCCCTGGTCTGACCAAGCCTGCTTCGGTACTTGCTGTTGGCAAGGAAGCTGATATCGCCAGACCCGGCCTGTTCCAGCGTAGCCACCCGGGCAATTTCGACCTCTGCATTGCCCAATACGCGTCCGCCCAGACGCGCCGCAATTTCTGCCAGAGTATAAGCCACTATTTGCTGTCAGTCTTGTCGGAGGCGAGGCTCTTGATCACCTTGTCGGTAATATCGATCTTCGGATTGCGATACACCGCCTCCTGCAGGATAAGATCATATTTTTCGGATTCGGCAATCGCCTGTATTGCCTTGTTGGCGCGCTCCAGCACCACTGCCAGCTCCTCGTTCTTCCTGAGACTCAGGTCTTCACGGAACTCCCTTTGCAGGCGCTGCAGGTTGACATTCAGAGCATTCAACTCGCGCTCCTTGTTTCGCCTGTCCACCTCGCTCAACCCGCCCGCATCCTTGTCCAGCATGAGCTGCAGGTCCTTCGCCTGCTTCATCTCCTTCTTGATCTCCTGATCCCGCCCGGAGAACTCCTTTTCGATTTTCTTCTCCGCAGCGATCGCGGGCACGGACTCTCTCAGGATGCGCTCGGTATCGACCACCCCCACCTTGAAATCACCGGCCATCGCAGACCCCGCCCACAGCAACCCTGCAAACATCACATGAATTTTCTTCATCGCTCCCACCTCAATTTATCATCGCCATCAAATCACACGGGCATCAGAACATCGAACCCATGGTGAACTGGAATGCCTGCAGCATGTCCTGGGGCTGCGCATTCAATGGTCTGGCATAGCTCAGTTTCAAGGGTCCCATCGGAGACATCCATGTCACCGCTATGCCCGCCGAATAGCGCATGCCTGCAGTGCCGGGCAGATATCCCTGATTGGCGACATAGCCTGCGACGATACCCGAATCGACGAAGCCACTCAAGCGCACCGACTTGTCCTTGACCCCCGGCATCGGCGTCATCAGCTCCATGCTCGCAATCCCCATGCGCGAACCTCCGACCGGCAAATCGGTCGAATCTCGCGGTCCCAGGGAGTTGATCTGGTAGCCCCGCACAGACCCCACGCCACCCGCATAAAAATTCTTGAAGAAGGGCAGCTCCTTCCCTCCGTAACCGTTTCCGTAACCCAGCATCGCATTGGTCATGAAGGTCCAATCGCCGTTGACCGGATAAAACCACTGATTGGTATAATTCAGCTTGTAGTAGCGCATGTCCATCACAGGCAGCGCGATTTCAGTATAAGCCTGCTGCATCATGCCTTTGGTCGTGTATATCGCACTGTCCCGCGTATCGCTTCCCCAACCCACGGTCGTCAGCACCGTGCTGTTCGTGCCGCCGAACGTGTTCACATAGTTGACATAGCTGATCGGGCTCAGGCTGGTCAGGCCTATCGTCGTCTGCTCGATCGATGAGCCAAAGCGGATGTACTGATCCTCGCTGATCGGCACGACATACCTGATCCCGGCACCTACGGTATCGGAAGTGAACGCGCTCAATGCGATGCTCGTGGTGTTCATCACGTTCTTGTAGACATCGAAGCCCCGGCTGATGCCCTCTTCCGTGTAATACGGATTGGTATAGGACAGCGAGATGTTCTCGTTGATAATGCTGGTATTGAGCTGCAGGGACAGGGTATTGCCGCTGCCGAACAGGTTCGTCTGCGAAACGCCGCCCGAGAGCACCAGTCCCTCACCGCTGTTGATGCCGGCGCCCACCGTGAAGCTGCCTGTGGACTGCTCCTTCACGGATACATTGACATCGAGCTGATCCGCCGCACCCTGCACCGCCGGCGTTTCGACATTGACCTCGGAGAAATAGTTAAGGCGATCCGCGCGCTGCTTGGACTTCTGGACCTTTGTCACATCGAACCACGAATTTTCCACCTGGCGGAATTCGCGGCGTATCACTTCGTCGCGCGTCTTGGTGTTTCCGGTGATGTTGATATGCCGCACATACACGCGCTGTCCCGGATCGACCACGAAATTGAAGGACACTTCGTGCTTGTCCTTGTCCACCTCGGGATTCGCATTCACATTGGCAAAGGCATAGCCTTCGGCTGCCAGGCGTTCACCTATCATCTTGCTGGTGTCGGTCAACGCCTTGCGCGAGAATGTGTCATTCGGCTTGATCTTGATCAGCCTGTCCATTTCGGCCTGCGAGATCAGGGTATTCCCCGTGACCGACACCTTCGAGACCTTGTACTTGTCACCCTCGGTCTCGTTGATCGTAATGTAGATATCCTTCTTGTCCGGCGTGATGGAAATCTGCGTGGAATTGATGTTGTATTCCAGATAACCGGTGTCCATGTAGTATGAACGCAGCTTCTCGAGGTCCGCAGACAGCTTCTGCTTAGAATACTGGTCGTTCTTGGTGAGGAAACTGAACCAGGTCGGCGTGCTCAACTTCATCAGGCCAAGGAGATCCGACTCGGGATACACCTTGTTGCCTATGATGTTGATCTCCCTGATCTTGGAAGTCTCGCCCTCATCCACATCGAACACGATGCCCACGCGATTGCGCTCGAGCTTGGTCACCTTGGTGGTCACGGTGACGCCATATTTGCCTCTGGCGATGTATTGCATCTTCAAATCATGCACCGCCTTTTCCAGCGCACTCTTATCGAAGATGTGCGCCTCGACAAGCCCAGCAAATTTCATGTTGTCTTTTAGCTGATCCTTGGAGAAAGCCTTGACGCCATTGACCTCGATGCTGGCGATCGTCGGACGCTCGCGCACCAGCACGATCAGCACGCCCTGCTCTACTTCCAGCCTCACGTCCTTAAAGAATCCCGTTCCATACAGCGCATGGATCGCAGCCTTCGCCTTCTCATCGTCCATCGTATCGCCGACCTTGACCGGCAGATAGCTGAACACCGTGCCGGCCTCCGTGCGCTGTATCCCCTCAACGCGTATGTCCTTGACGGTAAATGGCGCAATTGCCCAAGCCGGCGAGACGAACAGCAGCGCGAGTATTCCAGCAAGTTTTGTCTTCTTCATTTATTGCTAACCTGAGATGAGGCGATTAATATCGTTATAAAAAGCAAGGATCATCAGTGTGCCCAGCAGCGCAATGCCGATTTTCTGACCATTTTCCCATGCCCTCTCCGAGACTGGGCTGCCCTTGACCGATTCCGCGACATAATACAGCAAGTGCCCGCCATCCAATAACGGAACGGGCAGCAAATTCAACACGCCCAGGCTGATGCTGATCAGCGCGAGAAAACCGAGATAGGCGATCAACCCCATGTGCGCGGACTGCCCAGCATAATCCGCGATCGTGACCGGGCCGCTCAAATTTTTCACCGACACTTCGCCCACCACCATCTTGCCCAGCATCTCTAGGCTGATGACGGAAGTCTGCCAGGTTTTTGACAGGGACTGGCCAAGCGCATCCAGCGGGCCGTAACTGACGGTCGTGACCATGCTCTGCCATGCCTTCTGGTCAAATCTGGGTGCTGCGCCTATCCTGCCTATCATTCTCCCGGATTCGGTAACGACTTCCGGTATCACGACAAAGTTAAGCGTCTGCTGCCCGCGCTGCACATCCATCCTTATCTGGTGTTTGGGGTTCTCGCGCACCAGCTCGACCATCTGCCCCCAATTCTCTACAGGCACGCCGTTCGCGCGCAGGATCACATCGCCTTCCCTCAAGCCGGCCTGCCTTGCAACGCCCTTCTCCGTCAGCATGCCTATCACGGGCGCGATCGCTGGCTGCTCGGTATGCAATCCAAGCTTGTCCAGGAATTCGCCTTCGAGATCCCTGACCTGCAAGCCTCTCATGTCGAGCTCGTGGTGCACGATCGCCCCGCCGTCGCTGGCCTCCACATCGACTTGCCTGCGATTCTTGAGCGCCAGCGTCATCAACGTCCAGCGCAATTCCTGCCAGCTCGGAATCGACACTCCGTTGACGCTCAGTATCTGTTCTCCCTTGTGCATCGCGGCCAGCGCGGCTGGCGTGCCTTTCGGCACGTCGCCCAGCACCGGCTTCAGGCCTTCTATGCCATGCATGAACAAGATCCAGTAAAGCAATATCGCGAGTACGAAATTCGCTATCGGCCCCGCCACGACGATCGCCATGCGCTGCAGCACCGGTTTGCGGTTGAACGCCCTGTGCAGTTCGGCAGGCAATACCTCGCCCTCGCGCTCATCCAGCATCTTCACATAGCCGCCCAGCGGAATCATCGAGAGCACCCATTCGGTGTCGGAATTGGCGAAGCGCTTTCTGTATATCACCTTGCCGAACCCCAAAGAGAAGACCAGCACCTTCACGCCGCAGCGGCGCGCCACCCAGTAATGGCCGTATTCGTGAAACATCACGAGCAACACGACTGCGGCGACAAATGCGAGCAAGGTCATCATAGGCGGAACCGTTTGACTTGTTGAGTGGCAACGCTGCGCGCCTCGGAGTCTGCTTCGAGCACATCCTCGAGACCTGCGACATCATGCACAGCCATGAGTCCGAGCACGGATTCGATCACGCGCGCGATTGAGAGAAAAGAAATCTCGTGATTCAGAAAGGCCGCAACGGCGACTTCATTTGCCGCATTGAGCGCGGCTGGCGCAGTTCCCGCCGCACGCAATGCTTCATAAGCCAGCATCAGGCAGGGGAAGCGATCGAAGTCGGGTTCTGCGAAATCCAGCCTCGCAATCTTGAACAGATCGAGCGACGCCACGCCAGAGTCTATGCGCTCCGGATATGCGAGCCCATAGGCGATCGGCGTGCGCATGTCGGGATTGCCGAGCTGCGCGATCACCGACCCGTCTATGTACTCGACCAGCGAATGGATCACGCTCTGCGGATGCACCACCACCTGTATGTCACCGGCATCCACATTGAAAAGCCAGTGCGCCTCGATGACTTCGAGCCCCTTGTTCATCATGCTGGCCGAGTCAACGGAAATCTTGCGTCCCATCGTCCAGTTGGGATGCGCACAGGCCTCGTCCGGTGTGACCCGCTGCAAGTCATCCAGAGACGTCATGCGGAAAGGCCCGCCCGATGCGGTGAGCAGGATGCGGGACACGCCCGAGCCCGTCATGTCGCCGCTATAGCCGTGCGGCAATGCCTGGAAGATCGCGTTGTGTTCGCTGTCTATGGGCAGCAATGCGGAACCGCTTTTGCGCACGGCATCCATGAACACGTTGCCCGCCAACACCAGCGTTTCCTTATTGGCCAGGAGTATCTTCTTGCCGGATTTAGCTGCAGCCAGCGTGGGCCGCAATCCTGCGGCGCCGACAATGGCGGCCATCACTGTGTCCACCTCGGGCAGACTGCTCACCGTTTCCAGCGCATCCACGCCGCACAGCACCTGTGTCTTCGACCCTGCTTCATTCAGCATGTCGCGCAACTGCAATGCAGCTTCATCGTCGAGCAGCACCGCATAGGAGGGGCTGAACCGTATGCATTGTCTGTAAAGCAGATCGACCTGTTTGTTGGCTGTCAGCGCAACCACCCGGTATCTGTCGGAATGGCGCGCCACCACATCCAGTGTGCTGGTGCCTATGCTTCCCGTCGAACCCAATATCGTGAGCGATTGCATTTCACCCCCGCATCAGCATGATCATCGCCGCAAGCGGCAACGTCGACGTCAGCGCATCGATGCGATCCAGGAGACCGCCGTGTCCCGGCAGCAGCGAGCCGCTGTCCTTGACGCCCGCCTGTCGCTTGATCAGGGATTCGAACAGATCGCCTAACACGGCCAAAGCCACCCAGACCCAAACAGCCGGCAGCACGAAAACAGCAGGAGGAACTTCCTGCTTCTGTCCAACCACATACCATACGATCAGCGCATAGATGGAAGTGCAAAGCAATGCCCCCGCCACGCCTTCCCATGTCTTTCCGGGGCTGATGCCGGGCGCGAGCTTGTGCTTTCCGAATTTGCGACCGGAAAAATAGGCGCCGATATCCGCGACCCACACGAGGCTCATCGCAATCAGCAAGAGCCATGGACTCGCCGCGCGCAGATCCATCATCGCGAAGCCCGTCGGCAAAAGAACGGCCCAACCGGCAATGCACATCAGCAGACGATTTTCGAGCCTGAAACCGCGCGCCATCCACACCGGCACGAGAACGGCCCAGAGCAGAAGAGACGCAGCATAGATCCACATGTGAGGAAAACTGGACGCGATCAGCACAGGCATTAAGAGCAGCGTGAGCGCAGCGTAAATGAGCGCTTGCGCACGGGTGAGCCCGGAAAGCTTGGACCACTCGAAAACCCCCTGCATTACCATCAGCACGACGACCGCCGTCCACCAGCTTCCCGGCAATGCGAACAGCACAAGCAAGAGCAGCAGCAGCAAGATGACCGCGGTGATGATTCTGGACTTGAGCATGCCTATTTGGCGCCTGCAAGCTGATCGCTGGTCCGGCCAAAACGCCGTTCGCGATGCTGGTATGATGAGACCGCATGCTCCAGCGCGCGGCGATTGAAAGCGGGCCACAGCGTGTCTGTAAAATAGAATTCCGTATAGGCCAGCTGCCAGAGCATGAAATTGCTGATGCGCTTCTCGCCGCCCGTGCGTATGAAGAGATCGGGTTCGGGCGCATCGCCCAAACACAGATAAGGCTGAAGATTTTCTTCGGTAAACGTTGTCGCCAATTCGGGATGTTCCTTGAGCATCTCATGCACCGCATGCATCACATCCCAGCGTCCGCCGTAGTTCGCCGCAATGTTCAGCTTCAGGCCGGTATTGCTTGCGGTCAGCGCTTCTGCCTCGGAAATGGCTTCCTGCAGCTTGGCGTCGAAATGCGATCTGTCGCCGATGACCTTCAGGCGTATGTCGTTCTGATGCAGGCCTTCAACTTCGCGCTCCAGCAATTTCATGAAAAGCGACATCAGGAAAGATACTTCGTCGGCCGGCCGGCGCCAGTTCTCGCTGCTGAAAGCAAACACAGTCAGATATTCGACACCGATATCCCGGCAGAACCTGACCGTCATTCGCAAGGATTCGACACCCCGCTGGTGCCCCATGATGCGCGGCAAAAAGCGGCGCTTTGCCCAGCGACCATTGCCATCCATGATGATGGCAATGTGACGCGGTACTCTTGAAACATCAGGGATGGCGAGCGTAGAACTGGTCACATTACACGGCCATCAGATCGACTTCTTTGGCCGACAGCATCTGATCGATTTCAGCAACGAATTTGTCGGTGAGCTTCTGGATGTCATCCTGCATGCGACGCTCTTCGTCCTCCGAAATCTCCTTTTTCTTGAGCATTTCCTTCAGACCGTGGTTCGCATCGCGGCGTATGTTGCGGACAGCAATCTTCGCATTCTCGCCTTCGGACTTCACCAGTTTGATCAGATCACGACGCCGCTCTTCGGTCAGCATCGGCATGGGAACACGGATCAGATCGCCGCTTGCGGCAGGATTCAGACCCAGATCGGAATCGCGTATCGCGCGCTCGATCTTGCCTGCCATGCTCTTTTCATAAGGCTGCACGCCTATGGTGCGCGCATCGACCAGCGTGATGTTGGCCACCTGATTGACGGGCGTTGGATTTCCATAATAATCCACCATCACGTGATCCAGAAGGCCGGTATGCGCCCTACCCGTGCGGATCTTTCCGAGATCGGTGCGCAACGCATCGAGCGATTTGCGCATCCTCTGTTCGGTGTCTTTCCTGACTTCAGCAATCATGCTCTCTCCTCAACAAGCTATTCAACCCGGACCAGCGTGCCCTCGCCTTCTCCCGAAAGCACACGTTTCAATGCACCCGACTTGAAAATACTGAACACGATGATGGGCAGCTTCTGGTCGCGGCACAGCGTCAGCGCAGTGGCATCCATCACCTGCAGATTCTTGCTGATCGCCTCATCAAAACTCAGCGACTGATAGCGCACCGCGTGCGGATCCTTCTTGGGGTCTGCAGTGTAGATGCCGTCAACTTTGGTCGCCTTGATCACCACCTCCGCACTCATCTCGACGCCGCGCAACGCAGCCGCAGTATCGGTCGTGAAGAAGGGGCTGCCTATGCCGGCTGCAAATATCACCACCTTGCCTTCTTCGAGGTAACGCAGTGCCTTGCCCCGGATGAAAGGCTCAGCGACCTGCTCCAGACTGAGGGCCGACTGCACGCGGCAATCCAGTCCCGCGCGGCTCATCGCATCCTGAAGTGCCATCGAATTCATCACGGTGGCAAGCATGCCCATGTAATCGGCCGTCGCCCTGTCCATGCCCGCAGCAGCTGGCGCCACGCCGCGGAAGATATTGCCTCCGCCGATCACCAAAGCCACCTGCACGCCCATCCCGACCACTTCTGCAATTTCGGCGACGATGCGTTCGATCACCTGGCGGTTGATGCCATAGTTGTCATCACCCATCAGCGCTTCGCCTGAGAGCTTGAGCAGTATGCGTTTATAGACGGGCGCGCTCATCGCCATCACCCTTGGGCAGCGGCGATCGTTGCGGCCACTTCTGCCGCATAGTCTTCGACTTTCTTTTCTATGCCCTCACCCACCACAAACATGTGGAAGGAAGTGACCGTCGCTCCTTTCGATTTCAGGAGCTGCTCTATGGTCTGTTTGCCGTCTTCCGCCTTCACGAAGACTTGGCCCAGCAGCGTGACCTCCTTGAGGAATTTCTGCACAGTGCCTTCGGCGATCTTTTCCAGCATCGCTTCGGGCTTGCCGGCTTCACGCGCCTTTTCGATCGCGATGCGGCGCTCGGTGTCTATCTCACCCTGATTCACGCCGGAAGCATCGACAGACTTCGGCCTGGATGCCGCAATGTGCATGCAGATGTCGCGGCCCAGCGCATCGTCGCCGCCTGCGAAATTGAGCAACACGCCGATCTTGCTGCCGTGCAGGTAACTCGACAGCTGTCCCGCCGAGGTCTCATAGCGCTCGAAACGGCGCACAGAGATATTCTCGCCTAGCTTCATCACCAGTGCCTTGCGTGTCGCTTCCACGCTCTCGGCACCGTTCGCAATCGTCAGATCGGAAAGAGCCGCGATATCGGCTGGATTGCCGCTTGCCACCGTCTCTGCCACGCTCTTTGCGAATGCGATGAAGTCATCGTTCTTCGCGACGAAATCGGTCTCGCAGTTCACCTCGACGACCGCACCCGTCTTGCCATCGGGCGAGATGAAAGTGCTGACCACGCCCTCGGCCGTGACACGCGATGAAGCCTTGCTGGCTTTCGCACCACTCTTGATGCGCAGCTGCTCTTCAGCCGCCTTGAAATCGCCATTTGCTTCGACCAGCGCCTTCTTGCACTCCATCATGCCAAGGCCCGTCGCCTCGCGCAATTCCTTGACCATACCTGCAGTGATTTCTGCCATGCTCGACTCCTAAAAATACAGATAAAGAACTTATAAAAAAAGGGGCTTGCGCCCCTTTGTGCGCCTAATGAATTCAGGCCGTCTGCTCAGGCTCTTCTGCAACCTGCTGAACCAGCTCATTCAATGACTGGGCGCGACCTTCCAGCACTGCATCGGCGATGCCGCGCGCATAAAGACGGATCGCCTGCGTGGAGTCGTCGTTGCCAGGTATCACGAAATCCACACCGGCTGGCGAATTGTTTGTGTCGACCACACCTATCACCGGTATGCCAAGTTTCTTCGCCTCAACGATCGCGCCCTTCTGGTAACCCACGTCGATCACGAAGATCGCATCAGGCAGATTAGCCATATCCTTGATGCCGCCCAGGCTGCGATTCAGCTTTTCGAGTTCGCGGTTCATCATCAGCAATTCCTTCTTGGAAACACCCTCGACCGAGCCCTCGGCCATCACTGCCTCCAGGTCGCGCAAGCGCTTGATGGACTGCTGCACCGTCTTGTAGTTGGTCAGCATGCCGCCCAGCCAGCGGTGATTCACAAAAGGCGAGCTTGCGCGCGTCGCCTCTTCCTGCAGAATTTCACGCGCCTGGCGCTTGGTCGCAACGAACAGGATGGTGCCTTTTTTCGCCGTCAGCTTGCGCACGTAGTTTTCAGCTTCCGCAAACATCGCCACGGTCTTTTCCAGATTGATGATGTGTATGCGGTTGCGATGACCGAAGATGAAAGGCGCCATCTTCGGATTCCAGAAACGGGTTTGATGACCGAAATGAACTCCGGCATCCAGCATTTGACGCATTGTTACAGCCATGATTATTCCTATACGTTAAGGGTTATCAACTGCCGTTCGCCAGCCTGACTCTTGCGAGCACCCCAACTTGCGCGAACGGGAAATTTGCATCGGCCTATTCCGATACGATATATATTTTAGCACGAACAGCAAGCTCATCTCAACCGTATTCGAATCCTAGCGGCGCACCCACTCCGCGTGCACGGTCGATCTCGAATACCAGAAAAGCCCCGCCGTCAGCAGTGCACCGATCACCAAAGCAAGCCATGGGTAGCCTGCCAGGCTGTAATTGATGAAGGGGAAAACCACCAGAGGAAGCGCCATGATAGACCACAGCAACAGCATCACCATGCCGAACCAGCCCACCATCACTCCGACAGTGCTCCGGACATGAATCCGGATCGCGCCACAGTGATCACAAACACCTGCATTCGAACCGATCTCAGCTTGACAGAGCGGACATTGCATAATGACCCCCAAAAAATTGTCGACTAGGCGCTCAGCGCCCCCATGCTACTCCATGTACATCCCGCCGTTCACATGCAGCGTGACACCCGTGATGTAAGATGCGGACGCACTTGCAAGGAACGCCACCGCAGCCGCGATATCGGCAGGTTGTCCCAGCCGCTTGAGCGGCACATGCTCGACCAGCTTCGCGCGTTGGTCCTCTCCCAGCGCATGCGTCATGTCGGTATCGATGAAGCCCGGGGCTACGCAATTCACCGTGATGTTCCGGCTACCGATCTCCTGCGCGAGCGATTTGGTGAAACCCGCCATGCCCGCTTTCGATGCCGCGTAGTTGGCCTGACCCGCATTGCCCATGCTGCCCACCACGGAAGAGATGCTGATGATGCGCCCGCTCCTGGCCTTCATCATTGCGCGCAGCACAGCGCGGGAAAGACGAAAAACGGATTTCAGGTTGGTTGCAAGCACATCGTCCCACTCCTCGTCCGTCATGCGCGCCAGTAGGTTGTCGCGCGTGATGCCTGCATTGTTCACCAGTATCGTGATCTCGCCGTACTGCTTGCGAAGCGCATCAAGCACCCCCTCGGTCTGAGCCGCATCGTTCACATTGAGCGCATAACCTCGTCCATTGATGCCAGCCTCCGAAAGATAGGCGCTGATCGCGGCCGCCCCATTCTCTGTCGTTGCCGTGCCGATCACCGTCGCCCCCTGGCGACCCAACTCCTGCGCAATCGCCTGTCCGATGCCGCGGGATGCGCCCGTCACCAGCGCAATCTGTCCTTGTAGTGTCATGCCGTTTCCTTTAGTTTGACCAACGTCTCCATCAGCGACGCGCCATCATGGATTGCCAATGCCTGCTGGTTTGCGTCTATGCGCTTGTTGAGGCCGGCAAGCACCCGGCCAGGCGCACATTCGACATTGCATGCAATGCCCATTCTGCCGAACGCCAGCACCGTCTCGACCCAGCGCACCGGAGAGTAAAGCTGGCGCACAAGCGCATCGCGTATGCGGTCAGCATCAGCATATGCGGCCACATCCGCATTATGCAAAACCGGAATCTTTGGCGTATTGACGTCGACACTGACAAGATATTCGCGCAATCGTTCCGCAGCCCCCTTGAGCAGCGAACAGTGAGACGGCACGCTCATCGGCAACATGACTGCGCGCTTGGCACCCTTTGCCTTCGCAAGCGCCATGCCGCGCTCGACAGCCGCGCGGTTTCCGGCGATCACCACCTGTCCAGGTGAATTGTAATTCACCGCTTCCAGCACTTCGCCTTCTGCCGCCTCGATGCACAAGGAACGCACCGCCTCGTCATCCAGTCCCAGAATCGCCGCGATGCCCCCCACGCCTTCAGGCACCGCCTGCTGCATGCATTCCGCGCGATATCTCACCAGAGGCAGCGCATCCGAAAATCGCATGGCGCCACTGGCGACCAGCGCGGTGTATTCGCCGAGACTATGCCCCGCCATCACCGATGCAGCAGCGCCCTGCCGCGATTGCCATGCGCGATAGACCGCGACACCGGCGGTCAGCATGACTGGCTGCGTGTTCACTGTCGCATTGAGATCGGCATCACTACCATCAACCACCAGATGCCACATGTCCTGCTTTAGGATATCGGAGGCCTCGGAAAACGTGTCCTGCACGACTGGAAAATCGGCATAGCCATCCATCATGCCGCGCGATTGTGAGCCCTGTCCGGGAAATACGAATGCAAATTTAGTCATAAGATTCAGTCAAAGTCACAGGGGTGTGTTACCAGCGCAGCAGCACAGCGCCCCAGGTAAATCCGCCGCCTATCGCCTCGAGCAAAACATTTTGCCCGGCCTTGATGCGGCCATCCCTGACCGCCTCATCCAGCGCCAGCGGAATCGATGCCGACGAGGTGTTTCCGTGATGGGAAAGCGTGGCAATCACGTTATCCATGCTCAAGCCCAGCTTCTTCGCTGTCGCCTCTATGATGCGGATGTTCGCTTGATGCGGCACCAGCCAGTCGACATCCTTGCCCTGCATGCCAGCCTCCTGAAGCACCTCGTCGACCACGCGACTCAATGCAGTGACAGCGAATTTGAATACCGCCTGCCCTTCCATCTTGATGAAGGGATCGCCCTGCACCTCGCCGTTGCAGATATTGCCATCCGCTCTCAGCAGCGCGTGATGACGGCCGTCGGAATGCAGCTTTGCGGCCAGCACGCCGGGCACATCGCCGGCCTGCATGATCACCGCACCCGCGCCATCCCCGAACAACACACAGGTTGTGCGGTCCGACCAGTCCAGCATGCGCGACATCACCTCAGCACCCACCACCAGCACAGTCTTCGCCCGGCCCGCTCGGATATAAAGATCCGCGGTGTTGACAGCGTAGACGAACCCGCCGCACACGGCCTGCAGATCGAAGGCCGCTCCGCCATTCGTGATGCCAAGCTTATCCTGCAGCAGACAAGCCGTGCTGGGGAACATCTTGTCCGGAGATGTGGTCGCAACGATGATGAGATCGATGTCGTCGGCGGCATTGCCCGCCGCCTCGATGGCCTTAAGGCTGGCCTGCAAGGCCAGATCGCTGGTCATCTCCCCGCTTGCCGCGATATGGCGCTCGCGTATGCCGCTGCGCGACACGATCCACTCATCGGACGTGTCGACGATTTTTTCCAGATCGAAATTGGTGAGAACCTTGTCAGGCAGATAACTTCCGGTACCTATAATCCTAGAATAGATCATGACGCTCCCACATTATTGACGCTCACGGTGCCATTTCTCGATATGCACGCTGATCTGCTGCCACATGCCCGCCCTCGCCTCTTCGGCAGCCTTCTCGATCGCGCAGCGGAAGGCAAACACGTCGGCTGAACCGTGGCTCTTCACCACGACGCCTTTCAAGCCTAAAAAACTGGCGCCATTGTAACGTCTGTGATCGAGTCTGTGCTTGAATGCCCTGAGCACCGGCATGGAGAACACCGCAGCCAGCCTGGTGTACAGGCTGCGCCTGAACCCTTCCCTCAGGAAGTCGCCCATCATCTTGGCCACGCCCTCTGCCGTCTTGAGTGCGACATTGCCGACAAAACCATCGCACACCACGAGGTCGGTCGCCCCCTTGAAAATATCGTTTCCCTCTATGTTTCCATGGAAATTCAGATCGCTTGCGCGCAGAAGCGCGGCGGCCTGCTTGACCACTTCGTTTCCCTTGATGTCTTCGCTGCCGATATTGAGCAGTCCGACCGTAGGCCTGGGCTTGCGCTCCAGCGCAGTGACCAGGGTCGAGCCCATCATCGCAAATTGCAACAGATGTTCCGCAGTGCAGTCCGTGTTTGCGCCCAGGTCGAGCATGCATATCTGCCCGCTTTGCGTCGGCAGATAGGATGCGATTGCAGGCCTGTCGATGCCGGGAATGGTTTTCAGCACATAACGCGCGGTTGCCATCAGCGCCCCGGTATTCCCTGCGCTGACACAGGCGGACGCATTGCCATCCTTGACCAGATTGATGGCGACGCGCATCGAGGAATCCTTTTTGCCGCGCAGGGCCGATTGAGGCTGCTCATCCATGCCCACCACCTCGGATGCCGCATGAATACGCAAACGCTCGGCGAACAGACCCTCTGCGACGCGCAGCGCGTGCAATTCAGCCTGTATCGCTTCGGTATTGCCCACCAGGATGATGGAATCGCGTGAATACTGCTTGAGATACTCTACGGCAGCAGGGACGGTGACCGAAACACCGTGGTCTCCCCCCATCGCATCTATAGCTAACGTCACATCCACTATGTGATCCTTGGCGAGAGTATGCACCAAGATCCGGCCTGCACAACGCTCTCAAGCCCCAGCGCAGACCAGGTCAAAGGCAGGTTACAAAATCTGAAGAACCAGGAGACGCTGCGGCAAGCAGCGCTCCATGAGCGCTTATTCGCTCTTGGTCTTGACCACTTTCTTGCCGCGATAAAAACCCGTCGGGCTGATGTGATGACGCAGATGTTGCTCGCCTGTCGTAGGCTCGATGGCCAGCGCAGGGCCGGTCAAAAAGTCGTGCGCGCGATGCATGCCGCGCTTGGACGGGGATTTTTTGTTCTGTTGAACTGCCATGTTATTGCTCCTTGGAAAATCTAAATTTAATTATGCTTCAACTTCTCTAATACCGAAAAAGGATGCCTGCTTTCCCGGTTGTTTATACCTTCGGCCACCTTGCAAACATCATGCCTGGGTGCGATGGGCAAGCCCAACAGTATCTCATCCTCAAGCAGCGCGATCACATCCATGTGCGCCTCCGCCAGTATGCCGTCAAAATCTTCCTCGTCGTCATCCATCTCATCGAGACCCGCCTGATCGCACAGCATCAGTCGCATCTCGTGTTCTATTGCGTAATCAAGCGCACCGAGGCAACGTTGGCAGCGCAGCTGACAATGACCATGAAGACAGATATCCAGCACAGGTCGTCCCTGATGATCCATGCCGCCTTGCAGGATATAATCCAGAACGCCCTGCTGGCTAGCCAGCGATTCCTGCAAACGCGGCAGCTCGGAAAGCGGAATCTGACCGCTTATTCGCCTGCCATGACGCGAAAAATCCAGACTATCGATGAAAGGTCGTTCATACATGAGCCGTGCATCTTATATTTTTTGCGGCATTCTGTCAAAATCCGGAAACAAATGGCGCCACCAATGATGGCGCACACTGCATCAATACCTAAGGAAATGCCTTGAGTCCACAGTTTCTGGTTTTAGCATCCACCTCGCCATACCGCAGCGAATTGCTGAAAAGATTGCACATACCCTTCGTCACCGCATCCCCGGATGTCGATGAAACGCCATTGCCCGAAGAATCCGCGCGTGCAACCTCCGTGCGCCTTTCAAGGGAAAAAGCTGCAGCAGTCTCAGCCCTGCATCCCGACGCCCTGATCATAGGCTCGGATCAGGTAGCACTGCTTGAAGGAAAACAGATAGGTAAACCGCTCACTCACGAAAATGCTGTCCGGCAACTGCGCAGCATGCGCGGAAAAACGACTTCGTTTTATACCGCGCTCACGCTCCTCAATGCGAGAAGCGGCCACATGCAGACCGAAGTAGCAGAAAACCAGGTCACGCTGCGCGATCTTGAGGACGAAGAGATCGAGGCCTATCTCAAGAAAGAGCAGCCCTACAACTGCGCAGGCAGCGCAAAATCGGAAGGGCTGGGCATCGCGCTGATGAGCAGCATGCGCGGTGACGATCCGAATGCGCTGATAGGCCTGCCGCTCATTCTGCTCACGCAAATGTTGCGCAACGAAGGCGTACGGCTGTTCTGATCGTGGCCACAGGCACGCTTTATCTCATCCCCTGCACGCTGGGCGACACGCCAGCCGAACTCGTGCTTCCGCAGCATGCGATCGACATCGCGCGCGCGTTGCAGCATTACGTCGTCGAGCAGCCCAGGACAGCGCGACAGTTCCTCTCGGCGTTGAAGCATGAACGCGCCATCAATACGCTCGATTTTGCCACGCTCAACGAACATACGAAGGCAAGCGAACTCCCGGCCTTGCTTGCCCCTTTGCTGGCAGGCAACGACGTTGGAGTGATTTCCGAAGCCGGCTGCCCCGGTATCGCAGACCCGGGCGCCGAACTGGTCAACCTGGCGCATCAAAAAAACATACGTGTCATCCCGCTGGTCGGCCCGTCCTCAATTCTGCTGGCTCTGATGGCCTCGGGTCTCAATGGGCAGCGCTTTGCATTTCATGGCTACCTGCCCATTGCAGACACCGACAGAAACAGCGCGATCGCAGCCCTTGAAGCCGAATCTGCAAGGCATGGACAGACCCAGATGTTCATCGAGACGCCATACCGCAATGACAGGATGTTCGCGGCGCTGCTCGCGCAATGCCGCCCCACTACCCGTCTTTGCGTCGCAACAGACCTCACCCTTGTTACCGAGGAGATAAGAACCTTCAGCATTGCCGAATGGAAGCGCATGACACATTCGGACCTGAAAAAGCGCCCAAGTCTTTTCTTATTGCTGGCAGACCGGTAACATGCATATTTTTCAGACTAACAGTTGCCCTTCAAACCGCTTTCTGGTATTAAAGCGGACTCAATTTTTTCAAGCTGGAGACGTACAATGCCGCAATCATCATTGAAACCCATCGCCCCTTACAAAGCCAAGAAGGGCGAGGCATACATGAACCCGCAACAGCGCGAGCATTTTCGCCACGTCCTGCTGCAGATCAAGTCCGGCCTGGGTGAAGATATCGATCGCACCGTGCACACGATGCAGGACGAGGCCACCGTATTTGCGGACCCGAACGATCGCGCAACGCAGGAATCCGACATCAGCCTGGAGTTGCGCAACCGCGACCGCGAGCGCAAACTGATCAAGAAGATCGATGAAATGCTGAACAGGATAGAAGCAGACGAATATGGTTACTGCGAAAACTGCGGCATCGAGATCGGCTTGAGCCGCCTCGAGGCACGTCCTACCGCCACGCAATGCATAGACTGCAAGTCCCTGGACGAGATCCGAGAAAAGCAAATGGCAAAATAAAATTTGCCATTTCTTTCGACGTAGTCAGAAACAGATGGCTAAGTAGTATTCCACGCAGATGGCAAGGCCATCTGCTTCAAGACCTGTCAGATCACCAGGGGACCCTGATATTCGTCGTCGAGGTTCGCGGCGGTCGCCCCCGATGACGTGCTCGCCAGCTGGCGTTCGTGATCGGCCTGCACCTGCAGCAGCGTCACGACGCAGGTATGCAGACCCTGATATTCATCCTTTCCGGTGCCATACTGGTCGGCATCGGAATAGAAGAACTGGCAGCGGAAACGCCCGCTACCCACCTTGCAAATCACGAAATGCGCGCCTCTCTCGGTCCAGTAAAGCGTGGGACACAGGGTCAGCACGCTTGACGCGGGATCGAGCTGCAATTCGCTGTCTGCGAGCTCCAATGCGACCTGCTTGCCATAGCGCTTATGCAATTCGGCGTTGACGACTTCTTTTTCTGCTTCTGTAAAATCCGGAACACTCATGGCTCTTCCTGCGATTGAATGCAATGTCAGTCAGGTCTGCACCCAGGGTAGCCCGTCGAAACGCCAGCCGTTGCATGAATTTCGGTGATGCTTCTCGTCGAGATCGCCTTCAAAACCATGCGTCACGTTGTACACATCCTGAAGCCCGGCCTTCTCGAGCGCAAGGCCAGCATCCGCGGAGCGACGTCCCGAACGGCAGATCAGCACCACAGGGCGGTTCAGGCTTGCCGCCATCTTGACCTGAGCGATAAAGTTCGGGTTGAGATCCCAGTCCGGGCCGTCCACCCAGGGAATCCAGATACAGTCGGCAGGGTGGCCAATGAACATGTATTCCATCTCGCTGCGCACATCGATGAATACCGCCTCAGGATTGTCCTGCAGAAACTTGTGCGCCTCTGTCGGTGTCAGGTTTTGCATGGGATTATTTGGATGCGATATCCAGCAGTTTTTGCGGCCTCAGCACGTTCCCGTCGAGGCCCGCCTGCTTTGCATTGCCACCATAGGCCACGGTCATCAGCTGGGAATAGTACACCACCGGCATAGTCAGATTGGTGCCCTTCTTCTTGTTGATTTCGGACTGGTATATCTCGACATTAGCCTGGCAAAGCTGGCATGGCGTGACTATCATGTCCGCGCCGTGATCATAAGCAGATTCGACGATATCCTTGATCTGCTTCTGGGATTTTTCAGGCTCCGAAAAGGCCAGCGCGCCGCCGCAGCAGGTGATCTTCTGCTCATAGCCCGTGGCAGCCTCTGCACCCACCGTCTCTATCATCTTGTCCAGATACTGGGGATTCTCGAAAGACTCTCCCGCAATACCGAATGGACGATTGGTCTGACAGCCGACGTAACCCGCAATCTTCAGCCCTTCGAGCGGCTTTACGACGGGCGCCTTCATCGCATCATAACCCACGTCCTCGATCAGCACCTCGACCAAGTGGCGCGCCTTGACCGTGCCCTTGAAGCTCAACCCCGCCTCCTTGAGCGCTTCATTGGTGTCGGCCATCAGGCTGTCCACCTCGTTCAGCTTCTCGGCGGTTTCGCGGGTCGCAAGCCAGCAGGCAGGGCATCCCGAAACTAGATCCTGTCCGGGCATGTTCTGCTCGACTAGCGCGAGGTTGCGCGCATTCAACACCAGACGGGAAAGCTGGCTGCCCTCGCCGTAGCCGATGGAAGCGCTGCAGCAGTTCCAGTCAGGGATCTCGTTCAACTGTATATCCAGTTTGTCGCACATCACCTCGATGGAGGGTACGAAATTGGATGCAGACGCGCCCTTCTGGGATGAACAACCGGGATAAAATGCATAATTTTTCTTGGCCATATCTGCTCTCTCCATCCTTAGGAAATCTGTCTGCGCGCTTCTATCTCTTGCGCCTTGGCCAGCATCTTCTGGATGCCGCCTACATCCTTGCACTTGTGTCCGCCGATGATTTCCATCGGGTTCAGGCGTTTTGCCTTCATCAGCCCAAGCGCTATAACCTGCATGCTCAACAGATTCTTGATGCCCTGAGAGAAGCCGTCCTTGAAATAGACGGCCAGCGAAAACTTGAGCTCATTGACCCTTCCCGTCTTGATCAGATTGTTCCAGAAAACCCGGGCGAGCTCGCGTGTGGGCTGTCCCTTGGGCGCGACATCGAGCCTGTTAGCATAATGTGCCAGCCCGTGCATGATGTGCGTGATCGGCAGCTTTCTCGGACAGCGCACGATGCAACTGTAACAGGAAGTGCACATCCACATGGAATCCGAAGTCAGCACCTCGTCGCGCTTGCCCGCCATGATCATGCGGAATATCTTCTGTGGCGAATGTTCCCAGTGCGGGCCCAGCGGGCAGGAACCCGCACAAACCCCGCACTGCATGCACATCGACACCCACTCGCCATCCTCGACGCGCTCGGTAACCTCCTTTAGAAAGTTGTTCCCATAAAGTGCAACGGCTTTTTGATTCAGTTCGCTCATAGCATACACTCCTTAACCGAAGCCTTTCATTGGTGACGGACCCATCTCGACCAGTTGCGCAACGTAATCGTTGATGAGACCTGCAACCTTCTGGTTGTCCGTGATCGCCACCTCGAAAGTGGAAACGCGCTCGGGCTCGAGCCCCATCCCTGTCAGCGTATCGCCGATCTTGCTCATGCGGTAGCCTGCAAGCTCGGATCCCTTGACGAAGTGGCATTGGTATTCGTCGCCCTTCTTGCAACCCATCATCATCACGCCGTCGTAACCCGAGTTCAGCGCATCGGTGATCCAGATCGTGTTCACCGAACCCAGGCAGCGCACCGGAATGATGCGCACGAAGGCCGAATACACGATGCGCGAGAGGCCCGCCATGTCGAGCGCAGGATAGGCATCGTTCTCGCAGGCGAGAACCAGGATGCGCGGCTTGTCGGAAAACTCGTCGGGAATCTCGATCGCCTTGATCTGGCTGCCTACGGTATCCACGGAATAGTTCTCGAAGGAGATTACGCGCACCGGGCATGCGCCCATGCAGGTGCCGCAGCGGCGGCAGCGCTGCTCGTTGAAAAGCGGAAAGCGCTTTTCGTCCTCGTCTATTGCGCCGAAAGGACATTCGACAGTGCAGCGCTTGCACTGCGTGCATCCCTCGAGGCGCACATTGGGAAAGGAAAGGTCGCCCGCTCTCGGGTGTGCCGCGCGTCCCAGGCTCGCATTTTCCGCCGCCTGTATCGCCTTGAGAGCGGCGCCGGTTGCATCCTCGGTCGCCTGAAGGATGTCCATCGGACGGCGCACCGGTCCTGCGGTATAGATGCCTGTGCGCTGGGTCTCGTAGGGAAAGCAGATGAAATGCGAATCGGCAAATCCGTATTTGAGCTTGGGAATATCCGGCCCCTGCCGGTAGGTCAGATTCAGTATTGAAATGCTCTTGAGTTCTGACTTCTGCTGCTTCGCTTCTTCGGAGCCGCCCTCGGCCTCCTTGGTGACCTTGTCCCATGCGGCGATATCCACACCGGAGCTTGGCACCTGTCCTGTAGCCAGCACCACCAGATCGGCTTCTATGACGTTGTCCGCATCGAGGATAAGATCCCTGTAGTTTACGCGGCAACCATTGCCGGAAGTCTCGACCTTGCTGGCCTTGCCCTTGGCGAACACCACGCCCTTGTGCTGGGCGCTGCGATAGAAATCCTCGCCCATGCCGGGTACACGCAGATCATCGTACACCACGACGGTGCTCACCTCAGGATTGGCATCCTTGAAGTACATCGCCTGCTTGATGCTGGTCGCGCAGCAGTGCCCGGAGCAATAGGGCAGATGCTTTTCGTCGCGCTGCCCTGCGCACTGCAGGAACACCACAGACTTCACCTCCTTGCCATCATGACGCTTGATCGCGCCGCCGTTGGAAGCTTTGGCCAGAGCTTCGAGCCCTGCGTGATCCACGACGTGATCAAGACCGCCGCCAAGCTCGGGCAGCTTGTTGATGTCATAGGTCGCAAAACCTGTTGCCTGCACGATCGCCCCAACCGAGACTTCGGTGAGACTGCCTGATTCCTGCGCCAGCTTGATCGCAAAGCGTCCCGGCGCGCCAGATGTCTCCGCGACAGTGGTATTGAGATGAACCTTGATCAAAGGATGCGAGCCGACCCTGGCTGCAAGTTCGGATGCACCGGTTTCCTGCGGCTCTGCATAAGGCGCCTTGAAGGGCACACGTTTCCAGAGTTTGCCCGCCCATCCGCCAAGGCTGGCCTGCTTCTCGACCAGTATCACTTCGTAGCCTGCTTCGGCGGCTTCAAATGCGGCAGTCATGCCCGACATTCCGCCGCCGACCACCATCAAATTCTTCAAGTGCGTGTGATTCGGATTTCCTGCCGGCAGCTTGGCCTTCTTGAGTTCTGCGCAAGCCATGCGCACGTAATCGTCGGCCATTTCCTGGCGCACCTCGTCGTGCTCCGTGCCTTCCGCCACCACCCAGACGACCCCTTCGCGCAGATTGGCGCGCGTCATCGCGACTGTCGGAAAGCTGAAAGCATCGGTCTTTGCCCTGCGCGAACACGCAGCGATGCAGATGTGGGTGACTTCTTCCTTCTCGATGTCGTCGCGTATCATCTGCACGCCTTCGGCGTTGCAGAGGAAGCCGTGCTCCCGCACCAGCGCCATCTTGCCCTCCTTCTGCGCGATCTTGGCAAGCTGCGGAACATCCAGCTTGTCGCCCAGGCCGCAGCCAGAACAGATATAGGCAGCCGTCTTCATTTCAGCCATCATCTCGCTCCTTCGACTGTAGAGGTTTTATGCACCACCTGTATCGCACGCAACGCCGCAGCCGTAGCGCTCTGCGCCGCACGATTCACGTCCAGCGGGCTCGTTGCAGCACCAGCCCCATAAATGCCTTCGGCGCCTTCAGGCAGAGTCGACCCCTCGATGAAGCCGGACGAGTCGAGCAACATGTCTTCGGGCAGTTTGATACCGTTGGTCTCGGGTTCCATGCCGACCGCCAGCACGACAAGATCGTGCGTCGTCGCATAGCGGTGATAACCTTCGGTGTCGACGCCATGCAGGACCAGATTTCCTTCCTTGTCTTCGACGATCTTTGCCACCTTGGACTTGATGAAGCTGACTGCCGGATCCTTCTTCACCTGCTGATAAAAGTCCTCCAGTCTGTCTATCACGCGGATATCGATGTAATAGATCGTCGACTTTGCATCATCCCCATACGCCTCGCGCACATAGTGCGTCTGCTTCAATGAGGCCATGCAGCAGATGCGTGAGCAATGGCGCAGATGGTTTTCGTCCCTGGAGCCCGCGCACTGGATAAAGGCGATGTTTCTAGCCTCCTTGCCGTCGGACGGTCTAAGCAGCTTGCCACCTGTCGGCCCGTGCGGATTGGCAAGGCGCTCGAACTCGACGCTGGTGATCACGTTATCAAAACGGTCGTAGCCGTAAGGTTGTATCCTGGCCGCATCATAGGGCTTCCAGCCCGTCGCCCAGACCACAGCCCCCGCCTTGATCTCGACTGTTTCCTCCTTCATGTCGAGGTCGATCGCGTCGTATCTGCATGCGGACTTTGCCTTGTCCGCATCGCTTGTGCCTATGATGGAGGGATCGATGACGTAGTGCATCGGATATGCCATGTTGTGCGGCAGATAGGCTGCGCTCGTCTTGGCAAGATTGTATTCGTAGGGATTGTCTATTTCGGCATCCACTGCCTTTGCGCATTCGCCGCAGGCAGTGCAGTTGCTGTTGACATAGCGGGGGGAGAGTTTGAGCTTTACCGTATAGTCGCCGCGCAGGCCTTTGACTTCCAGCACTTCCGTCATCGTCATCACGCGCACGTTGCGGTTGGCCTTGATGCGGCGCAGATTGATTTCCATGCCGCAGGTCGGGTGACACATCTTGGGAAAGTAGCGATAAAGCAATGCAGTTCGTCCACCCAGCGTTGCATTCCGTTCGACAAGGATCACCTGTTTGCCGCATTCCGCAGCTTCCAGTGCCGCCGTCATGCCGCTTATCCCTCCGCCCACGACCAGGATGGTCTGACTGGTTGCTATTGAAGCTGTCACTTGAACCTCCGTAATTGATTGCGATAATCAGCGGTACGTCAGTGTTTCAGTATTTCAAACCTCATGCTGTCAAGATCACCCAGTATCCAGGTGAACGCTTCCTCAACCCCCGGCGCACCGATACCGGAAACAGAACCGGGATTCGCCAGTACGGTCTCCCCCCCCAGTATATTTGGCTGCAATATGATTTCCGCGACATGGCTATGCCCGCAGCAAACCAGATCGTAATCGCCTGTGCAGGCCAGCGCGCGACCATAATGCGGATAGTGCGTTGCAAAGATGCGTCGTCCGCCCAATTCCAGCTCCGCATCGTGTCCGTGATAGGTCAGCAATGCGTCATGCTTCCTCATCATCCTTTGCATCGCCAACTGGTCGCCCACATTGTTTCCATGCACCACGTGAATCGGAATACCAAGCTTGAGCGAAGTGCGCAGCGTATTCGCTCCGATCAGGTCGCCGCAGTGGATTACCGCTTCAGCGCCCAATGTCTGAGCCTTGGCAATCGCATGCGCCAGCGGGTCAGCTCTGTCATGACTGTCGGAAACAATGCAGATTTTCATTTATTATTTTCTGTCGCCGCATGGTGCTCGGGTGTGAACCATGCATCCTCATCAATTCGGTTTCACTATAACACACGCCTAATCCAGTGTCTTGCCGCAAGACGTCGCGATGACGGCATTAGGCGGAATTGTCCGCATGCCTGTCTATAACTCCATCGGGTGATGAGGGTTATAACTCTGGCGGGTTGGAGTATCTTGTATAATCTGCTCTGGTTGACCTCAGATTTTCCTCAACCGGATTTCATTATTTTTTTGCGCGCTCGATATCATGTTGATGAGAAAGAAAAAGAATCCCGCCTCCGGCAATGCCCATAGTGACTTTCTGTGGCTGAGAGATCCCGAGTTCACACCGCCCGAATCCGGAAACGAAGCACATATACAGCATGACATGCCGCGCATCGGGGAACTCAGAACCCTGCTCAAGCTCTTTCTCAACAATCTCGTCAAGCTGGCTGGCGCAGCCTCCGCGGTCTTGCGGCTTCTGGCACCCGATGGACGCACACTGCAGATCATCAGCTCCTCCGGGTTCTCAACCGAACTCTCGGCCGAGTCCGAAGCCCTTGAAGAGCTGAATTGCGAGATCACCCACAATGCCGCAATGCGCGGCGACATCCAGATTCTCGACATCAGCCAGTGCAACTCAAGGGCCAATTGCCCGCATGCCGATTGCCGGTTCCAGTCGCTAATCGTCGTGCCCTTGAAGCCCCTCCGCTCTCCCGGCACGCCGCTTGGCATACTGAGCATCTTTTTCGATCTTCCACACGGGAAAGCCATCGAGAACAGAAACTTGATAGAGAGCGTCACCGAGATGATGAGTGCGGCCATCGAACACACGCATGTCAACCGGGAAGCAAGGCGCATCGAACTGATCAATGAGCGCCAGGCCATCGCCAATGACATTCACGACTCGCTTGCGCAAACGCTCACCTATGCGCGCATGCGCGTAAGCATGCTGATCGAGGCCAACCGCAACAACAACAAGCTGATGATCAAGAAATATGCAAGCGATCTGGACGAGGCGCTGGAAATTTCACAGAAGAATGCCCGCGAGCTGGTCACCAATTTCCGTTCCGAGATCAACCGCGGCGGATTGTCGGCCGCATTGAACGATCTGGCGAATGAATTTCGCAAGCGCAACAACATCGTACTCGAGTATCATAACCGCCTGGCTGACCTGGAACTCCCACTCGAACACGAAATACAGACATACCATATCGTCCATGAGGCATTGAACAACATAGCCCGCCATTCCGGTGCAACCCATGCGCGCCTGTTCGTCGATGCCCATTCCGGCTACTACGTTTTCACCATCGAAGACAACGGCAGCGGCGCATGCACCTTCGCACCAGTGGAAGGGCATTATGGCGTTCTGATCATGCGCGAGAGGGCAAATCAGATAGGCGGCACCATCAAGGTGGAAAGTGCGACCGGACAGGGGACTCAGGTTCAACTGTATTTCCCCGAGCCATCGCCTAACTGGAGAGCAAAAAATGAGTGACAAACTGAGAATCGTGCTGGTCGACGACCAGTGCCTGTGCCGGCGAGGACTGAGCGAGCTGCTCGGGAATTGTTACGACTTCGACGTGATAGGCACGACGGACAACATAAACGAATTGCGCACGCTGCTGAACGAAAAACCCGACCTGCTGATCGTCGATTTGCGCATGAAACCGATGGATGGAATCTCGCTGTTGAAACAACTGCGCAAGGAAGATTGCACCGTGCCAGCGATCATGCTCACGATGAGCGACTCGGATGCCGATCTCAAGAATGCGATACGCGCAGGGGTCCGAGGATACCTATTGAAGGACATGCCGCCTGACGACGTGGTGGAGGCAATCCGCCGCGTTGCCGCAGGAGAGCTCGTTGTCGCACCCGCGATGACTGTCAAGATGATAGAGATGCTGCGCGACGAACAACCCGAGCAGGATACGAAAAATTCGCTTAAACTGCTCACCGAGCGCGAGCGGGAAATCCTGCAACTGCTTTCCCGCGGCGAGAGCAACAAGGCCATCGCACTCAACCTGAAGATAAGCTATGACACGGTCAAGCAGCATGTTCGCCACATACTGAACAAGCTCAACCTGTCGTCAAGAGTAAAGGCGGCTGTGCTGTTCACCAAGGAGCAGGAAACACAAGGCAGCGAAGACTAGCAGGTCAGACAGGCCAATAGACTCAACCGATTCAAACGGAGAAGACACAGCAGCAATCAAAACCAACCAGGCATAAGGAGGGAATCATGGCACACATCGTCATCATGGGAGCTGGTATCGGCGGCATGCCCGCAGCCTACGAAATGCACGAGAAGCTGGACAAGACGCACAAGGTCACCGTCATCTCGAATAGCGAGAATTTCAACTTCATGCCTTCCAACCCCTGGCTGGGCGTCAAATGGCGCGAGCGCGACCAGATCGACTTTCCCATCCGCCCCTATCTGGAACGCAAGGGAATCAGCTTCATCTCCTGCGGCGTCAAACGCGTACACCCCGACAACAATCAGCTCGAACTCAACGATGGCCAAATGGTCAGCTATGACTATCTGGTGATCGCGACAGGACCCAAGCTTGCCTTCGACGAGGTCGAAGGACTGGGCCCTCATGGCGGCCACACGCACTCGGTATGCCATGTGGATCACGCGATGAAATCGCACGACGAGTGGGAAAATTTCTGCAGCAATCCTGGCCCCATCGTGATCGGCGCCGTGCAAGGCGCATCCTGCTACGGACCTGCATACGAGTTTGCCTTCATCATGGAAACCGATCTGCGCCGACGCAAGATACGCAACAAGGTGCCCATGACCTTCGTCACCGCAGAACCCTATATCGGCCACCTTGGGCTGGGCGGTGTGGGAGACTCCAAGGGGATACTGGAATCCGGCATGCGCGACAAGCACATCAAGTGGATCTGCAATGCCAAGGTGACGAAGGTGGAAGCCGGAAAGATGTATGTCACCGAACACGACGACACTGGCGCCGAGATCAAGAAGCACGAGCTGCCTTTCAACTACAGCATGATGCTGCCCGCATTCAAGGGAATCGATGCGGTGTTCGGCATCGAAGGGCTGGTCCAGGCGCGCGGCTTCGTGATCGTGGACAAGCATCAACGCAACCCAAAGTACAAGAACATCTTTGCGGTGGGTGTCTGCGTCGCGATTCCCCCCGTCGAGCCCACACCCATCCCAGTCGGCACACCCAAGACAGGCTACATGATCGAATCCATGGTGACCGCCACCGTGTACAACATCCATGCCGAACTGACCGGCGGCACCCCAGACAAGGAAGCCACCTGGAATGCGATTTGCCTTGCGGATTTCGGCGACAGCGGCGTCGCATTCGTCGCGATCCCGCAGATACCGCCGCGCAACGTGAACTGGTTCTCCGAAGGCAAGTGGGTGCATCTGGCCAAGATCGCTTTCGAGAAGTACTTCATACGCAAGATGAAAAAGGGAACTTCCGAGCCTTTCTACGAGAGCAGCATCTTGAAGATGATGGGCATAGAGAAACTGAAATAGAATGAGGCGCCGCGAAAGCGGCGTCTCTTCGATGGCAACGATGACAACACAAGGAAATCTGCATGCAACTCGACCAACATAGCCTGGACATTCTCTTCCGCACAGCGCGCACCCACAACGGCTGGCTTGACAAACCCGTCAGCGACGAACTGTTGCGCCAGGTTTACGACCTGATGAAGTGGGCGCCCACGAGTGCGAACTCGAGCCCCGCGCGCATCGTTTTCGTGAAAAGCGAAGCCGCAAAAAAGCGCCTCCTTCCCGCATTGATAGAAGGCAACGTGGAGAAGACCCGCACGGCTCCTGTTACCGCGATTATCGGGGAGGATCACGATTTCTTCGAAAAACTGCCGCAGCTCTTCCCGCACACGGATGCGCGCTCATGGTTCGTTGGGAACCAGTCGCTTATCGACACCACCGCCTTTCGCAATGCAACGCTTCAGGGTGCCTATCTCATCATCGCCGCGCGCGCTTTAGGACTTGACGCAGGCCCGATGTCCGGCTTCGACAACGCAAGGGTCGATCAGGAATTCTTCGCAGGGACCCAAATCAAGTCGAACTTTCTGATCAACCTTGGCTATGGCGATGCCGAAAAACTCTTTCCGCGCAGCCCCAGGCTAACCTTCGAAGAGGCCGCGCAGATCCTGTAGCTTAGGCACGCATAACCCGACTGATCAATGCCGCCCCTCACTTCGGAGTACTTGACTAAATTACTTGGTTGATATCTAATGACCTCATTTAACGAGACTAGAAAGGTATCAAAATGCAAATCCCTGAACGCGATGGAGACGGCTACCTCGTCGATATGAGCGACTGGACCCCGGAAATCGGCCGAGCCATGGCCGAGTCCGACGGCTTCGAGCTCAACGACAAGAAGTGGGAACAGATCATGAAGGCGCGCGAGTATTACGAGGAATTCGGCTCCGTCCCTCCGATACGCAAATTCAGCAAATACATCGAGGAAGATCAGAAAGAGGTATTCGACCTGTGGATGACGGGCCCGATGAAGCCGATCACCAAGTACGGTGGCATGCCCAAGCCCACCGGCTGCGTCTGACCGGCTCTCAAGATAGAGCGGCCTTGTGCCGCTCGATTAAATTTTATGATTGAGCGGCCTCGTGCCGCTCGATCAGATTGTCGATGAATTCACGCAGAAAGCCTTCCGTCTGGGCGCCGTGAAACCGGTTCACCTCAATGCCCTTGCTATATGCGATCACCGTCGGGAAGCCGCGCACCTTGTGGCGCCCCGCGATCTTCATGTTCTCGTCGGCATCGACTATCCCGAGGCTGAATTTCCCATCGTAGGCAATCACCATCTTGTGAAGCAGCGGCCCAAGCACGCGGCATGGCCCGCACCAGTCCGCGCTTATATCCAGCAGCACAGGAAGTTTGTGCGATTCGGACACGACCAGTTCGTCGAAACTGTCCTCTTCGACGTTGTATGAATAATTGCTCATCAAATCATTCCATAACGAAATTACGATCCGGCAAACAAAAAACCGACTTGCGTCGGTTTTTTGCATCAAACCTCAAGAAGATTACTTCAAGGTCAGGATGAATTTGGCAAGAGATTCGATCTGCGCATCGCTTGCCCCCATGCCCCTGGGTGGCATGTTGCTCATCTTCCAGCCAAACTGGCCGCCCTTGGTGATATGCTCAACCAGAGTCTTCTCGGCATCAGCCTGGCCCTTGTATTTCGCAGCAACGTCCTTCCATGCAGGTCCGACCATCTTTCTGTCTATCGCATGGCATGCCCCGCACTTGGCTTTGCCATCTGCCGGCATATCCACTGCCATTGCGCTACCTGCAAGCAACAAACCTGCTACAGAAAGACTTACGAGTGCTGTTTTCATGATTTCTTCTCCTCAAGGTTATGATAAAAGATGAAGCCACCTACAATATAAGCATAACATTATTTACCGACTTTGCAACAACCTTTCCACCTTCGCGGTAATTATATTTCCCGCGCGGCGCGATTACCTGACCGGTTCGAAAAACGGGTAAGGCAGTTATGCACTTCGATTTCCACTCTGGCCTTTTTTTCATTGTAGACACTGCTCTTCAACCATGCCACCTCGGCCTTGAGCGCTTCATCGCCCATAACCGTGATATGCCAGGATTTTTTTTCCGCATCCCAGCGATAACTGCGCGCCTTCAGTATATCCTTGGTTTCGAAAGGAGAACCTGTCGCATAGATCTGATAGCTCTTCTGAGGCAAAGCTTCGAGCAAAGACTGAAGAACTCGCATTCCAGACCTCGGCAGTTTCTGCTGCAATATTTCCAGCAATGCGAAACAGTCTTCCTCCGCACGATGCGCCTCGTAGAAGAAGCCGTACTGATAGGCGATATAGTCAAGCTTGGCTGACCCTATGCCTTCGCCGTTCCAGTCAACCTGCGACAGCGAACACCCCCAGGGCAGAGACTCGAAAATCGGCAGGCGCTTTTCGAGAAATACCCTGTCGAATTTTGCATTGTGCGCGACGACCAGCTCGACGCCCTCGAGAAACCTTGCCACCTCTTCGTCATCGATGCGACGACCCTCAACCATCTCATCCGTGATGCCGTGGACCGCAGTCGACTCTGCGGGGATGGGGAAACCCGGGTCTTCCAGCTGGTCGAAGGTTGCCAGCACACGATAAGCCTGCCCGGTCTTCTCATCGTATTCGAAAAGCACCATGCCAAGCTCGATGATTGCATCCTTGTCGGCATTGATGCCTGTCGTCTCTGTATCGACCACGACACCCCTTAACAGATGTCGCGCTTCGTTCCCGGCAAATGCTGTCCTGGACTGTATCCGCCGTATGATGCGGTAGTCGGGATGCGCATCCAGCAGTTGTACCGCGTCGTTGACTGCCGAGCTTTCCATCATGAGTGTATCTATCCGTGTGGGCAATTAATTTTCAGCGCGCGACCAGCCATCCTGCTGTTCAGGCCGTCGTATTGATATTCTTGCCCAGATTGGGGGGCAGCCTGGGCCCGGATTGTGGAATCGCGTTGATCAGCGCCAATGCATTCTGCGCGGAAGTGTCGATGGATTTTTTTAGCATCGTCAGTGCAACCACATCCTTGGTGTTCTGCACCGCATTTGCGTTGGCGTTGATGTTCATGGACTTCTCCTTGTCAAATTTGGCGCTCAGCATACTCCCAATCCGTTTCGTGAATCAACTTTTTACCGCTACGCCTGCCGTGCCCGCTCTCATCGTGCCGATCACGGCAGCGTCAGCAAATCTCTCCCGATGAAAAGCGCTCAATACCTCATCGACCGACTCCCGGGAAACAGACACCAGCAGCCCGCCGCTGGTCTGCGCATCCGCCAGAAGCCGCTGCTGCCAGCTTTCGAGATCACTCGAGAAATACACGTCGTTCCCATAGCTTGCGATGTTACGCTCTATCGCTCCCGGACCATATCCTGCCTTGGCAAGAGGCAACGCAGATGGCAGAACAGGTACCTGGTCGAAGCGGATTTCCGCGCCCAGCCCCGAACCCCTGCACACTTCAAGAAGGTGACCCAACAGGCCGAAGCCCGTCACATCAGTCATCGCATGCACGCCGGCAATTCCGGAAAGCTGCGCGCCCACGCTGTTCAACCTCGTGGTGTTCTCTATCAGCTCCGCATAGCCCTCATCTGAAAGGTCTCCCTTCTTCAGCGCTGCAGCCAGTATACCTACTCCCAGCCCCTTGCCGAGTATCAGCAAGTCGTTATCTTTCGCATCGCTGTTCTTCTTGAGCCTTTCGGGATGCACGATGCCCAGCGCCACAAGCCCGTAGATCGGCTCCTGGGAGTCGATCGAATGCCCTCCTGCCAGAGGGATGCTCGCACTCTTGCACACGGACTCGCCGCCTTGCAGTATCGAGCGTATCGTCTCGACAGGAAGCCTGTTGATCGGCATGCCGACGATCGCCAGCGCCATGATGGGAGTGCCTCCCATCGCATACACGTCGGACAACGCATTGGTCGCGGCGATGCGACCGAAGTCGAAAGGGTCGTCGACTATGGGCATGAAGAAATCCGTGGTCGCGATGATCGCCTGATGGTCGTTAAGCCTGTATACCGCGGCGTCGTCGCTGGTCTCGGTGCCAACCAGAAGATCGGGAAAGGGCATCCTGTCTCCCGCGTCGGCCAGTATCTGTTGCAACATGGAAGGTGCGATTTTGCAGCCGCATCCTCCCCCATGAGATAATTGGGTCAATCTTACTTCGGACATAAGTTCCTCGATGTTGTTCAGAACTGCAAACCTATCACAGCTTGGCGAGTTTGACGAAATTATCGACGTGCGCACCCCTCTGGAATTCGCGGAGGACCACATACCTGGTGCGATCAACTGCCCGGTGCTGTCGAACGAAGAGCGCATCACCGTGGGCACCCTCTACAAACAGGAGTCGCCCTTCGAGGCGCGCAAGGTGGGGGCCGCGATGGTCGCAAAGAATATCGCACACCATATCGAGACTCGCTTTGCGGGCCATGCAAAATCCTGGCGGCCGCTGATCTATTGCTGGCGCGGCGGACAGCGCAGCGGGGCGATGAGCATCATCCTGTCTCAGGTAGGCTGGGCTGCCCACAAGCTGGAAGGCGGCTACAAGGCCTACAGGCGCCATGTGCTGGACAGCCTGGAAACCCTCCCGCAGAATTTCAAGTGGCAGGTGATATGCGGCCCGACCGGTTCAGGCAAGAGCCGGTTGCTCAAAGCCATGCAGGAACAGGGCCTGCAGGTGCTCGACCTGGAAAATCTCGCCCAGCATCGCGGTTCTGTATTGGGTCGTCTGCCAGGATCGCCGCAGCCCGCGCAGAAATGGTTCGACAGCATACTGCTGGCTGCGCTGCAGAAGCTCGATCCCGCAAGGCCCGTTTACGTGGAGGCTGAGAGCAAGAAGATAGGCCTGATCACGCTGCCGCTTCAGCTCATGAGCGCGATGCATGGCAGCGACTGTCTCGTGATCGATGCGCAAACGGAGCTTCGCGTATCCGGGCTGATGGAGGATTACCGGTACTATATCGACAACCCGGAACTGCTCGTCGAACACCTGAAGGGACTGCATCAATTTCACGGCGAGAAGCGGCTTGCAATCTGGGCCGAGCAGATACGCGCGGGGGACTTCGAAGCCATGGTCGCAGAACTGCTCGAACTGCATTACGATCCGAGCTATCAGCGCGCGACTTCAAGAAACTATCCCAGGCTCTCGGAAGCCAGACGAATAGCGATCGAAAGCCTCTCGCCCGATGCGCTGAAGCTGATTGCAAAGAATCTTGAAGGTTAGAAACTGTCCACCACGAGCACTTCGTTCATCGGCAGCTGACCGCCGCGCGGCCACGCATCCTTGATCCCTTTGCCGATCGCGACGAACATCGCGACGACGTGATCCTCCGGCAGATTGATGAGCTTTCCCACCGCATCGAAATCAAAGCCATCCATCGGGCAGGAATCGTATCCCATCTCCTTCGCGTGCAGCATCAGGTTCATCGCCGCGATCCCGCAAGAACGCATCGCCTCGTCGCGCTGCACCTCTTCCTTGCCGCGGTAATACTGGTCTATTGCGGGCACCATGAAATCCTGTACCGGCTTGTCCGCGTTTCTCCAGTACCTGCCGGGCTGCTTTTCCCACGCCTTGAGATCTGCGCAAAGCACCAGCAGCAGCGATGCATCGGTCACCTGAGCCTGGTCCCAGGCGACGGCGCGTATCTGCTTCCTGAGCCCGGGATCCTTGACCAGCACGAAGCGCCAGTTCTGTATGTTGAATGCGGTGGGAGAGAGCATTGCGCCTGAGATGAGCTTTTCGATTTCCGTTTCAGTCATGCGGTGTTCCGGATCATATGCCTTGACCGAACGGCGTGTTTCGATTGCTTGTGCAACATTCATGTTGAAGACCTCAAATATGGTTCGAATCAAAAAACACGATCATTCCCACTCTATCGTGGCGGGCGGTTTTCCTGAGATATCGTAGACTACGCGGTTGATGCCGCGCACCTCGTTGATGATGCGGTTGGATATCCTGCCCAGCAACGCATGAGGCAGTTCTGCCCAGCGCGCCGTCATGAAATCCTGCGTCTGCACCGCGCGCAAGGCCACGACATAATCGTAGGTGCGGCCATCGCCCATCACGCCTACGCTCTTGACCGGCAGGAACACCGTGAAGGCCTGTGAAGTCTTGTCATACCAGGATTTCCCATCCTCGTCCCTGGCCGCATTGAGCTCCTCGATGAAGATCGCATCCGCTCTTCGCAAAAGATCCGCGTATTCCTTTTTCACTTCGCCCAAGATGCGCACCCCGAGACCCGGCCCCGGGAAAGGATGGCGGTATACCATCGCGGGCGGCAAGCCCAAAGCCACGCCAAGCTCGCGCACCTCGTCCTTGAAGAGTTCGCGCAAAGGCTCGAGCAGCTTCAGATGCAGCGTCTCAGGAAGCCCTCCAACATTGTGATGTGACTTTATGGTGTGCGCGCTCTTCTTCTTGCCTCCGGCAGACTCGATCACGTCGGGATAGATCGTGCCCTGTGCCAGCCATTTGGCGTGTGACAGCTTCGCGGACTCGCGCTGGAACACCTCGACGAATTCGCGCCCTATGATCTTGCGTTTCTGCTCGGGATCGCTGACCCCTGAAAGATGGTGCAGGAATTCCGAACTTGCATCGACGTGGATCACCTTCACGCCAAGGTTCAGCGCGAAGGTCTCCATCACCTGCTTTGCCTCATTCAAACGCAAAAGACCGTTGTCGACAAAAACACAGGTCAACTGCTTGCCTATCGCGCGCTGCAGAAGCGCTGCGGCAACGGAGGAATCCACACCGCCTGAAAGCCCCAGGATGACTTCCTCGTCGCCCACCTCGGCGCGTATCTTTTCCACTGCCTCGCCGATGTAGTCCGGCATGTTCCAGTCGTGCCCGCAGCCGCATATGTCGTGCACGAAACGCGCAAGCATCGCCTTTCCCTGCAGGGTATGCGTAACCTCGGGATGAAACTGCAGCGCATAGAAACGCCGCGATTCGTCTGCCATGCCCGCGATCGGCGTGGTGGGATTGCTTGCGATCACCGAGAATCCGGGCGGAAGCTCCGTCACCTTGTCGCCGTGGCTCATCCACACGTCTACCAGGCCGTGGCCCTGGCTGTTGATCCTGTCCTGTATGTCGGAAAGCAGCGCGGAATGCCCGTGCGCGCGTATCTCGGCATAGCCGAATTCGCGCACTAGGCCGTTCTCCACCTTGCCACCCAATTGAGCCGCCATGGTCTGCATGCCGTAGCAGATGCCCAGCACCGGCACGCCCAGTTCGAAAACCAGTTCTGACGCGCGCGGCGTGTCGCCTTCTGTGACGGAGTTCGGGCCGCCCGAGAGGATGATGCCTGCTGGGTTGAAGGCGCGCAGTTCTTCATCTGTCATGTCCCAGGGATGCAGCTCGCAATAGACCTGCGCCTCGCGCACGCGCCGCGCAATCAACTGGGTGTACTGGGAACCGAAATCGAGGATGAGGATTTTTTTGTGCATGATTTGACCTGGTAAAGGTAAAGGGTGAAGGGAGCGTGCCTTCGGCACTCAAGGGTGAAAATTTGAAACTCTTCCCTCTTCCCTCTTATCCCTTCACCAGTTGTTAATCTATATGATAATTCGGCGCTTCCTTGGTGATCTGCACGTCGTGCACATGCGACTCCCTGATGCCGGACGAGCTGATCTCGACGAACTCGGCCTTTGCATGCATGATCGCGATGTCGGCGCATCCCAGATACCCCATGCTGGCACGCAGTCCGCCCATCAGTTGGTGTATCACCGCGAGCACGCTGCCCTTGTAGGGAACGCGCCCTTCCACTCCTTCGGGAACGAGCTTGTCCTGGTTGCCCTCGCCTTCCTGAAAATATCGGTCGCTCGAACCCTGCTGCATCGCGCCAAGGCTGCCCATGCCGCGATAAGACTTGTAGGAGCGCCCCTGGAAAAGCTCGATCTCGCCAGGCGCTTCCTCTGTCCCCGCAAAGAGTCCGCCCAGCATCACCGCATGCGCGCCGGCTGCGATCGCCTTTGCGATGTCGCCCGAATAGCGTATCCCGCCATCGGCGATCAGCGGCACGTCGGTTCCCTGCAATGCGTCGGCCACGCTCTGTATCGCGCCTATCTGCGGCACGCCGACGCCGGCTACGATGCGCGTCGTGCAGATGGAGCCCGGGCCTATGCCCACCTTCACCGCATCCGCGCCGTGATCCATCAGCGCCCTTGCAGCCGCGCCCGTCGCGATGTTGCCGCCTATCACGTCTATCTGCGGGAAATTGGTCTTCACCCACTTGACCCTGTCGAGCACGCCCTGCGAATGCCCGTGCGCGGTATCCACTACGATCACGTCCACGCCGGCCTCGGCGAGCAGTTCGACACGCTCTTCCGTGCCCTCTCCGACGCCCACCGCAGCACCTGCACGCAGCCTGCCGCTGCTGTCCTTGCAGGCATTGGGATGCTCGCTGGATTTCAATATGTCCTTGACCGTCATCAGCCCGCAAAGCTCGAACGCATCGTTGACAACCAGCACGCGTTCAAGGCGATGCTTGTGCATCAGGTTCCTCGCATCGTCCAGGCTGGTGTTTTCCTTGACCGTGATCAGTCGCTCGCGCGGCGTCATGATGTTTCCGACTGGCTGGTCAAGATTGCTCTCGAAGCGCAGATCGCGGTTGGTCACGATGCCTGCGAGCTGTTTTCCCTGGACCACCGGCAATCCGGAAATCTTGTATTGTCGGGTGAGCGTAAGCACGTTGCGCACCGTCATGTCCGGCGTGATGGTGATCGGGTCCTTGACCACGCCGCTTTCGAAACGCTTGACCTTGGCAACCTTGGCCGCCTGTTCCTTCGCCGTCATGTTCTTGTGGATGATGCCTATGCCGCCTTCCTGCGCCAGCGCGATCGCAAGCCTGGAACCGGTGACCGTATCCATCGCGGCGGAGAGCAGCGGTATGTTCAGGCTGATGTTGCGCGTCAGCTGCGTGCGCAGGCTGACATCGCGCGGCATGACGTTGGAATAGGCGGGGACGAGCAATACGTCGTCAAAAGTAAGTGCTTTTTGAATGATGCGCATGGGGAACCCTCGGCAAAACGCGCATTATACGCATCCTGGGCAAGCGGGTAAATCCGCCCGGGCACAGGCCTGAAATTCAGCGGATCTTTAAAGTGCAGCCTCGTTCAGTTCTCCGGTGCGTATGCGTATCACCTGCTCTATGCTTGAGACGAAAATTTTTCCGTCGCCTATCTTTCCCGTGTGAGCCGCCTTGACGATCGCGTCTATCGCCGTCTCCAACATTTCGTCCGACACCACCACCTCGAGCTTGATCTTGGGCAGAAAGTCCACCACATATTCCGCGCCGCGATAGAGCTCCGTGTGCCCCTTCTGGCGGCCGAAACCTTTGACCTCGGTGACCGTCAGGCCGCTGATATTGACTTCCGAGAGCGCCTCGCGCACTTCGTCCAGCTTGAAAGGCTTGATCACCGCTTCGATTTTCTTCATGACGTGCTCCCTTTTTTGTCCGGCAACTCCGGCTGATTGTCCGATTGTAGCAAAAAAATGCGCTATTCCAGTGACTGATAGCTGATCCCGATAATCTCGAGCTCCACCATGCCGGATGGCGTTTGCAGCCTTGCCACATCCCCCTCGTGAAGCTTGATGAGCGAGCGCGCCAGCGGCGACACCCAGCTGATATGACCCCGGGAAACATCCGCCTCATCCACGCCCACGATGGCATAGGTCGATTCTGTTCCGTCTTCGCGGCAAACGGTCACAGTCGCGCCAAAGTAGACCTGCTCACAATCGACTCGCAATCCCGGATCGACCACTTCGGCCTTTTCCAGCCGCTTGCGCAAAAAACGCACGCGCCGGTCAATCTCGCGCAGGCGTTTCTTTCCATAGATGTAGTCGCCGTTTTCCGAACGATCCCCGTTGGAGGCCGCCCAGGTGATCGTGTTGACCAGCACAGGGCGCTCGACCTTCCACAACCGTTCGAGCTCTGCCTGCAGCCTGCGGAATCCGCCCGGCGTGATGTAATTCTTGACGCCCTGCGGAAGCGACGGCGCATCTTCGTCTTCATCTTCGTCGGCTTCGCCGATCTTCATTCCAGACATGAATTTCTCGAATCAAAAAAGCAAAGTATATAACGCGAAATCTTCTTTTCAAGCCTGCCAGCACGGGATTAAAAATAATATTCTTTCAATTCATTACCCGACAGCATTTGTCGGGTAATATACGCGTCACTGCAATAAGGAAGATTTTAAATGCAACTCGAATTCGACAATCGCTTCGTCAACGAGCTGCCGGGAGATTCAACCGGCGCACTGCAATCGCGCCAGACACCGGACGTATGCTGGTCGGCCGCCCATCCCACACAGGTCTCAAAACCCGCGCTGCTCACCTACTCAAGGGAAGTGGCCGAGCTTCTGGATTTGCCTGAGGAACATATCCGTTCCGACGCTTTCCTCGCGGCCTTCTCCGGCAACCGGCTGCTTCCCGGCATGAATCCCTACGCCGCCCGTTATGGCGGGCACCAGTTCGGCAGCTGGGCAGGCCAACTGGGGGACGGCCGTGCGATCTCGCTTGGCGAGGCAATCAACAGTCAAGGCCAGCGTTGGGAACTGCAGCTCAAGGGCGCAGGCATCACGCCTTATTCGCGCCGCGCCGATGGACGTGCCGTGCTGCGCTCGTCCCTGCGCGAATTCCTTTGCAGCGAGGCGATGCACCACCTTGGCATACCCACCACGCGCGCATTGAGCCTGATCGCGACGGGAGAGCCCGTGATGCGCGACATGCTCTACGACGGCAACCCTGAGATGGAGCCTGGCGCCATCGTATGCCGCGTCTCGAAAAGCTTCATCCGCTTTGGCAATTTCGAGATACTCGCCTCATACGGCGAGCGCGATCTCTTGAACCGGCTGGTCGCATTCACCATGGACCGCGATTTTCCAGAAATCGACAAATTATCCTCCGACCGCTTTTCCATCTGGTTCAGGACGGTCTGCGAGAGGACTGCGAGGCTGATCGTGGAATGGCTGCGCGTCGGTTTCGTGCACGGCGTGATGAACACGGACAACATGTCCATCCTTGGGATCACGATAGACTACGGCCCGTACGGATGGGTGGACAACTTCGATCCCGGCTGGACGCCAAACACCACGGACGCGGACTGGCACCGCTATGCGCTGGCCAGACAACCTTCCATCGCGCGCTGGAATCTCGAACGGCTGGCCGATGCGATGGAGGCCGTCGCACCTTCAAGATCGGTGCTCGACGAAGGTCTCGCGCACTTCGACCACGTCTTCGAATCCGCCTTGTCTTCTATGCTCGCAGCAAAGTTCGGCCTGCTGCAGATCAGAAACGAGGACGCTAGCCTTTTCGAGGACGCATTCGAGCTTTTGCATAAAGCCAATGTGGACATGACGGAATTTTTCCGTTCGCTCGCTGACGTAAAGCGGAATGCCCCCGACCTAGCCGTGCTGAAGAGCGCTTTCTACGACGCATCCCTCTATCGAGATCACGAGAAAACATTCACTGCCTGGCTCAACCGGTATGCTGCACGATTATCCCAACAGCAGCGCAGCGACGAGGAGAGAAGGCTCGCCATGAATGCAGTCAACCCGCGTTTCGTGTTGCGCAACTATCTTGCCCAGCAGGCGATAGACGCTGCAACGAAGAACGACATGAGCGTGCTGGAAAGGCTGATGGATGCCGCCCGCCATCCATACGACGAGGGCATCCCGCCCGACCTCACGGCCAAACGCCCCGACTGGGCGATCGACAAGCCCGGCTGCTCGATGCTGTCCTGCAGTTCCTGATAGAATTCGATTGATAATTTTTACTGGAGATCCGCGATGCAATTTTTGAAACTCTTGCACCTCCTGTCCGTTCTGGTCTGGGTAGGCGGCATGTTCTTCGCCTACGTCGTGCTGCGCCCTGCGGCGGTGGACGTGCTCGATCCCCCTCCCCGGCTGAAGCTCTGGGATACGGTGTTTGAACGCTTCTTCAAGTGGGTATGGACGTCGATTTCCCTGCTGCTCATCAGCGGAATAGGCATGATCGCGTTGTATGGCGGCATGGCCCATGTCGGCCCTCACGTGCACATCATGCTGATGCTCGGCATCGCGATGATCGCGATCTACGGCCATGTGTATTTCGCGCTCTACAAGAAATTGAACAGGTTTGTCGGCGCACAAAGCTGGAAGGAGGCGGGCGAAATGCTGGCCAAGATTCGCAAGATGGTAGGCCTTAATCTGGCACTGGGGCTACTGACAGTGTGCGTGGCGGTCATCGGCATGGCCTTGTAAGCTATACTGGGGTAGGCGAATGTTCGCTATCCTCAGGAGTTTGCATGACCATCCGCCAGATTCTTGAACAGATCAGCGCTCTCGAAGACGAGTTGCAAAAGGCAGTCGAAGAAAACCATCTGCGTTATACGATAGAAGACAAGCGCATCATCTTCGAACAGGCCGTCAAGGCATCGCACCAGCGCGTCAAGCTGGGGATATTTCGCTGGTTCATGATCGTCCGCCCGCAGAATTTCCTCACAGCACCCATCATCTACGGCATGATAGTCCCGCTGGCCCTGTTTGATCTGTGCGTGACTTTTTATCAGCTGACCTGCTTCCCGATATATGGCATTGCCAGAGTGAAGCGATCAGACCACATCGTGATGGACCACCAGCATCTGGCCTATCTCAACATCATCGAAAAAATCGACTGCATGTACTGTTCCTATGCGACCGGCATGTCA
>JAJXTH010000034.1 GCA_021783995.1 Pseudomonadota bacterium | reverse complement strand
CCGGATAACCTGTTTGCGCCGCTCGTGCAGCTCTCGCAGGGTTTGGTATCTCGCATCTTCTTTGTCCATGCAAGATCAGACATCGTCACAACCAAAAAGTTCAATCTTTATAAGGCCGGATCAATAACTATAAGTAGACAGAACTTTTCAAATGTATGCAGAAGCGTGTTCTGTATAAGCATGCCTTGTATGCTGCAACGCGATGATTATACATGGCAGCTCGCAAACACCGTGCATGCCGAAAACCGGCCGTTGAAAATTCCTGTTCAGCCTTTTGTGGCGATCTGATTGGAAAGTTGTCTGGCCAGTTGCAGCAGTTCAGCGCTGTTCTCAAGTCCGTCGATAAAGCGTTGCGGAATGCCGGAAAGGCCTGCCATTGCGCCTGTCAGGGCGCCTGCGAGTATCGCGCGCGCCTGGTTCTGTCCTCCTCCGTTCACGGCATGAAGGACGGTGGACTCGAAGTCGTCAGAAAAGCGCGATGCCAGATAATAGGCGGCGGGGAACTGGTGGTAAACGGCGCAGGGCATGCCGTAAACGAGCGATGCCTTCCAGGCAGGTTCGATGCGGATGTCCGGATCATGAGCTGCGCGTGCGATGCATGAAGGGGTGAGCAGTGCATCGGGCGAGGGAAATTGGCCGGCCCAGGGCACATCTGCCGAGTCTGGTCTGGGCGATTGCAGGTTCCCCGTGGTCACGGTGTGAAACGGGAGCTCTCCGTTTTTCACTCGCTCCATCAACTTGCCTGATGTCTCTTCATCCAGCCTGTGACCTTCCACCAGCAGGCCCAGAACAGCACAAAAGGCGACGGTCATCGCAACCACCGTGCCGTCTGTCTGGGTCAGAGCCGTGTTGCGAGCAACTGTCGAGGCAAGTATTGCAGGCTGTAGCGCGTAGCGCACCGCGATCGCAACGGTTCTTTCAGCGGCTTCTGTGGTGTCGGCATTGCCGCCAATTTTCCCCCAGGGCAGTCCCTGTGATATGCGCTTCTTCCAGGCTTCGCGCATGGACTGGCTGGTGTAGCCGCCTGGGCCGGTCATCGGTGTGCCGTCTATCAAAGGAAAGAAATCCTGATTCATGCGGCGGCAGAAATCCGTTTCGTCATAGCTACTTTGCTCCACCAGAGAACATAGCGTCAGGCGCAACAGCACGCCTGCCTGTGATGATTGGCCTGCCTTCATTCCTGAATGGTAGCGATTTGGCTTGGGCGTTGTGTAGTCGCTGATCCAGTCGCCGTATTCGCGGCGTAGTTCATTCAGGTCGTAGTACCAGTGTGGTCCCAATGCCAGTGCATCGCCGACGAACGCGCCCAATAGTGCGCCCATGGCGCGGTCTTGCAGGGACAAGGCAGGCATAGAAACTCCCGTGAATTGTTGAAACGGCTGAGCTGGATCAGTCGCTATGGTAAACCTGAACAGGCGTTTGGCGGGCGACCTTGCTATAATGCCCGCATGAAAAAATCTCTTACCGCCTCTCCCAATGCGCTTGCGCTCGGCCGCCAGGTTCTGGACATAGAAGCCGCAGCCGTGCAGGCATTGAGTGCGCGCCTCGATGAAAGTTTCCTGCGTGCGCTGGAATTGATCCTGAACTGCGAAGGTCGTGTGATCGTGAGCGGCATGGGAAAATCCGGGCACATCGCTCGCAAGATCGCGGCGACCATGTCCAGCACCGGCACCCCGGCCTATTTCGTGCATCCTGCCGAAGCGAGCCACGGTGACCTCGGCATGGTGGCAAGCGAGGACGTTTTCATCGCGCTTTCCAATTCTGGCGAGAGCCAGGAACTCATGACCATCGTGCCGATCATCAAGCGCCAGGGCGCGAAGCTCATCAGCATGACAGGAAACCCTTCATCCAGCCTCGCAACGGTGGCCGATGTGCATCTAAACGCAGGCGTGGACAGGGAGGCATGTCCGATGAATCTAGCGCCGACAGCCAGCACCACAGCTTCCCTGGCCCTGGGCGATGCTCTGGCAGTGGCCCTGCTTGATGCCAAGGGATTCACCGAGGAAAATTTCGCGCGTTCGCATCCCGGCGGGAGCCTGGGCAGGCGGCTTCTGACTAGTGTCGGAGACGTGATGCGCACGGGAAGCCGCATGCCAATCGTGCGTGAGGACGCGATGCTCGACGCTGCGCTGATCGAGATGTCGCGCAAGGGCGTGGGGATGACCGCGATCGTCGATGAAAGCCATGTCGTGAAAGGCATCTACACCGACGGGGACTTGCGCCGGACGCTGGAAAAAAATATCGATTTCAGGAGCACGCCGGTGAACAGCGTGATGTCTAAAAATCCCCGCTGCATAGGTCAAGGTAGTCTGGCGGCAGAAGCGGTTCAGATCATGGAGCAGCACAGCATCAACCAGATGCTGGTGGTCGATGAAATGCATAAGCTGATAGGCGTGTTGAACATGCACGACCTCCTGCATGCAAAGGTGATCTAGATGATGGCAAGTGGATTTCTGAACCGTGCAAAGCTGGTGCGGCTGATCGCCTTCGACGTCGACGGCGTGTTGACCGACGGCGGACTTTATCTCTCGGATTCGGGGGAGGAATTTAAGCGCTTCAATTCGCTGGACGGGCATGGCATCAAGATGTTGCGCGCGAGCGGAGTCGAAGTGGCGATCATCACCGGTCGTACTTCGCGCTGCGTCGAGTTGCGCGCCAGGAATCTCGGCATCTCGCATGTTTATCAGGGCGCCGAGCACAAGCTCGATGCGATGGTCGATCTGCTCGACAGGCTCAAGTTGCCCCGCGATGCAGCGGCTTACATGGGGGACGACGTCGTGGATCTGGTCGTGATGCGCCATGTGGGGTTGGCGATCAGCGTGCCCGAGTCGCCAGAATTGGTGCGAGAGCATGCGCATTACGTGACAAGCCGCGGAGGTGGGCACGGCGCAGTGCGCGAGGCATGCGAGCTGATCATGTCAGCTCAGGGCACGCTGGATGCGCAACTGGCTGTCTATTTGAAATGAGGATAGTCTCGAAATCCCGCTACTGGCTGCCGCTTCTGCCCTTGCTGGCGCTGCTGGCTTTTGTCTACTGGCTGGACAAGCAGGTGCAGATGGAAGGGGTTGCCGCGATCAGCATACAGCGGCATGACCCGGACGGGATCATGGATGACTTTTCCGCGGTCAAGATGAACTTGCAGGGAATGCCGAGCACCTATCTTTCCGCAAAGCAGATGCGGCATTATCCCGATCACGACACGACAGAACTCGATCTGCCCAGGCTCACGATGCTGGGTGCCGAGCATCCGCCGGTGCACGTCACATCGCAACGCGGCAATGTCTCAAGTCACGGCGACGAAGTGATCTTTCGCGACAATGTGGTGGTGACGCGCGATCCAATCGGAAAACAGTCGGCGATGAGTCTGCGCACGGAATATCTCCGCGTGTTGCCGAATCAGGACTGGGCCAATACCGACAAGCCTGTCGTTTTGTCAGATGCCGATGACACGATACACGCGATCGGTCTCGAGATGAACAACAAGACGCAGATATTGAAGCTGCTCTCAAATGTGAGAAGCGTACATCTTCCCCATGTTAACTAGATTATTCCTGCTGCTCTTCATGCTGCTGCTGGCGCCGCTGAGCTACGCCGAGAAAGCGGACCGCGACAAGCCTATCGACATCGATGCGGACAAGGCGGAGGTGGATGATGCAAAGCAGATCAGCACGTTCATCGGCAATGTGGTGGTGACCCAGGGAACCATGGTCATACGCGGCGACAAGATGGTCGTGACGCAGGACAAGGACGGGTTCAAGCACGGCACGGCATATGGGCATCCCGCCAGCTACAGGCAGAAGCGGGAAGGGCTGAACGAATATGTGGAGGGCTACGGAGATCGCATCGAATACGATACGCGCGCCGATACCGTCGATTTCTATGTGCATGCTCGGGTCAAGCGCGGCAACGACGAGGTGCGCGGCGAGCATGTGACCTACAACTCGAACACGGATATCTTTCAGGCGAACGATCAGGGTAGTACAGGTGCACCACAGCGCGTTCATGCCGTTCTCTATCCGAAGCCGAAACCCGCCAGCGGAGTGGATGCGGCCCCCGTTTCTTCAACGGAGAAGAAATGAGCGAATTGCGCGCAGTGGGGCTCAAGAAGAAATACGGCCTGCGCACCGTGGTGCACGACGCATCGCTTTGGGTGGGCAGCGGGGAGGTGGTGGGTTTGCTTGGGCCCAACGGCGCCGGCAAGACGACCTCGTTCTACATGATTGTGGGCCTCGTCGCCGCCGACGGCGGAAAGATCACCATAGACGGTCAGGATATCACGCGGCTGCCGATACACAGGCGCGCGCGGCTGGGTCTGGGTTATCTGCCTCAGGAAGCGTCGATCTTCCGGCGCATGACCGTGGCGCAGAACATACGGGCGGTTCTCGAGCTGCAGGATTTGCCGGATGAGGAAATAGATGCAAGGCTGGAGTCTCTGCTTGAGGATCTGCACATTCAGGAGATCAGGAACAATGCGGCGATCAGCCTTTCTGGCGGCGAGAGGCGACGCGTAGAGATCGCCCGCGCGCTGGCAACCAGCCCGCGCTTCATCCTGCTGGATGAGCCTTTTGCCGGTGTCGATCCGATTGCGGTGCTGGACATCCAAAAGATCATACGCTTCCTGAAGGAGCGCAATATAGGCGTATTGATCACCGACCACAATGTGCGCGAGACGCTGGGCATCTGCGATCGGGCCTACATCATCAACGCGGGCGCGGTGATGGCGGAAGGCAAACCCGATGAAATCATTTACAATGAGGGCGTGAGGAAAGTCTATCTTGGCGAGAACTTCAAGCTTTGAAGTAGCGCCGGGTCAGTCGGGAATTAAGGATGAAAGCCTCTTTACAACTTCGCATGTCGCAGCAGTTGACGCTCACGCCTCAGCTGCAGCAATCCATACGCCTACTTCAGCTATCAACACTGGATATGCAGCAGGAAGTCGCGCGCATGCTCGAAGAGAATCCCATGCTTGAATTGACGGAAGAAGTCGCATTCAGTTCCGGAGAGGAGCGCGTCGAACATGAGCAGCCAGAACAGAGGGAGATGGCGGCTGAAGAAAGCGACCATGGCGATGATGACGGCGACGTGATGGAATGGAACAGTGCGCCTCACAGCTCCGACGACGACAACGACGATTACCCCGAGCAGGCAGCGCTTCAGGCCAGCATGCGCGAGCATCTGCATGCTCAGCTTGCGGTAAGCAAGTTCGATGACAGGGACAAGCTGATCATAGGCATGCTGATCGATGCGCTGGATGAAAGAGGATATATGGCACAGGACCTCGCCGAACTCGCCGAGCTTTTGCAGAAGGGGCAAGAGGGAGAGCAGGAGATCACGCTGGATGACCTCGAAACAGCGCTCGTCCAGTTGCAGTACCTCGATCTGCCGGGAATCGGTGCGCGCGACCTTGGCGAGTGTCTGGCGCTGCAGTTGAAGGCGCTTCCCGAGGATACGCCCGAACGCGATCTGGCGATACGCCTGGTGACTGAGCATTTGGATCTTGTGGCAGCGCACGATTTTTCCAGGATCAAGAAGTTGCTGCGCTGTTCGGATGAGGAATTGCGCAGAGCGCAAAACCTGATCCTGAGTCTGAATCCCAAGCCAGGTGAGGCCTTCGACAGCACCGTGGCGGACTTTGTCGTGCCTGATGTCATCGTGGAAAAACATAGGGACAGGTGGCGCGCAAGGCTCAATACGAGCGCGATGCCGAAATTGCGCGTGAATCAGCTTTATGCGAGTCTCTTGCACCAGCGCGACGAGAAGACGGGGTCCATGGCGGCGCAGTTGCAGGAAGCGAGTTGGCTGGTAAAGAGTCTGCGCCAGCGCTTCGAGACCATACTGCAGGTTGCGCAGGCGATCGTCGAACGCCAGGGAGCATTCCTGGAGCACGGGGAGATCGCGATGCGCCCTCTGGTGTTGCGCGAAATTGCCGATGCGCTGGAACTGCACGAATCGACGGTCTCGCGCGCGACCACGCAGAAATTCATGCGCACTCCGCGCGGCATATACGAATTCAAGTATTTCTTTGGCAGCGGCCTGGTCACGGAAAGCGGTGGCATCTGTTCTTCGGCATCGATACGCGAACTGATCAAGCAACTGATCAGCGGCGAAGACCCATGCAAACCGCTGACGGACGGGCGCATGTCGGAAATCTTGGCGCAGCAGGGCTTCAAGGTTGCCCGCCGCACCATAGCAAAGTATCGGGAAGCAATGCACATACTCCCGGTGAATCTTCGTAAAACACTCTAATGCAAGGAGCATAAAATGAATCTCCACATCACCGGACATCATCTGGAAATCACACCGGCCATCCGTGAATATGCAACCGGAAAGTTCAGCAAGATCAAGCGCCACTTCGATCATGTGATGGACGTGAACATCATCCTTTCCGTGGAGAAACTGAAGCAGAAAGCGGAGGCCACTGTGCACATGAGCGGCAAGGATCTGTTCGCGGAGTGCGAGGACGAGAACCTGTATGCGGCCATAGACGCGCTGGTCGACAACATGGATCGTCAGGTGAAGAAGCACAAGGACAAGCTTTCCGCGAGACGCCATGACGAGACCGGCAGCCACCAGGCCGCAGCGGAGGAATAGCATCCAGGGGCGGATCGCCCCTGATTCAAGGCTTGAGTGAACATGAATCTGATCAGCAAAATTCTGACGCCAGACAATGTATTGCTGGATACCGAATCGACCAGCAAGAAGCGCGTGTTCGAGCGCGCGGGCCTGCTGTTCGAAAACCAGATGAAGATTGCGCGCAGCCAGGTGTTCGACAGCCTGTTTGCGCGCGAGAAACTGGGTTCGACAGGGCTTGGGCAGGGTGTTGCCATTCCGCATGGGCGTATACCCAGGCTGAAAGAGGCGACCGCGGCTTTCGTCAGGACCGTCCATCCCATTCCCTTCGATTCCCCCGACGGGCAGCCCGTCAACTTGATCTTCGTGCTGTTGGTGCCAGAGCTTGCGACCGATCTGCACCTTCAGATACTGGGCGAACTCGCACAGATGTTCAGCGATCCCGCTTTCCGCCAGAGACTCATTGCCTGCGCAGATGCGGCATGCATCCATCAGGCGTTTCGCGAATGGAACGGTGCGGCATGAGCCAGGTAAGTGTCAGGCAGTTGTTCGAAAACAAGCAGGTGCGCCTGGAACTTACCCATGTTGCAGGAGACGATGGGATCAATCGGATCATAGACAGCGAAGCGGTTGATATCTCGAACCGAGAGATGGTGAGCCATTTGAGCCGGATACATCCGAGCTGGGTGCAAGTGCTGAGCGAGACCGAGCTCGAATATCTCAGGAATCTGACCGCTGCCGAGCGCGAGGAGGTGTTCGCGCAGGTGGAGCAGAACGGCACGGTCTGCCTCATCGTGGCGGGCAGCGCGAAAGCGCCGGCTGATCTGGTCGACTTTTCCAACCGCTCCGGAATCCCCCTGTTTGCATCGACCAAGGCCAGCGTGCACCTGATGTGGCTTGTCCGCCATTATCTTGCCAAGGAGCTGGCCGAGACCACCACGCGCCACGGTGTGTTTCTCGACGTGCTTGGGGTAGGCGTGATGATCACGGGAGAAAGTGCGGTGGGCAAGAGCGAGCTGGGCCTTGAGCTCATCACGCGCGGCAGCGGCCTGGTTGCGGACGATGTGGTCGAGCTGCACCGCATCGCGCCGGATACGCTGGAGGGACGTTGCCCCGAGTTGCTGCGCGACTTTCTCGAGGTGAGGGGGCTCGGCATGCTGAACATACGCACCATGTTCGGCGAAACATCGGTGAGGCGTAAGAAGAGCCTGAAGCTCATCGTGTATCTGCACCAGACGCAAAATGGCGATCTTTCGAGGATGGATCGCCTGCCGCTGGTTGCAACGCATCAGGAGATACTCGGCGTGAAGATAAACACGGTGAACATTCCGGTCGTGGCAGGAAGAAACTTGGCCGTTCTGGTGGAGGCGGCAGCGCGCAATTTCGTTCTGCAGCAGCGCGGGATAGACACGATGCAGGAATTCATCAGCCGGCATGATCAGTTCATGACGGGTGGCTGAAGATGCAGCTCTTCCTGTTAAGCGGTCTTTCGGGTTCGGGCAAGAGCGTAGCACTCAAGGTGCTGGAAGACAGCGGCTTCTATTGCGTGGACAATCTCCCTGCGGAGATCCTGACGACGTTGACGGATTATCTGCTGTCAGCAGGGTATGACAAGATGGCAGTCAGCATCGATGTGCGCAGCGCGAACAGCGTGCAGCGGCTGCCAGAGATGCTCTCTCAGATAAAGCGCAAAGTTCAGGCACTGCATGTGCTGTTTCTGGATGCCAAGACGGACACGCTAGTCAAGCGCTTCTCCGAGACGCGCCGCATGCATCCTTTGAGCGATGGGGTGCGCACCTTGCCCGAATGCGTCCAGTACGAGCGCGAGCTGCTGGCTGGGATCAGCCAGATCGGCCACCACATCGACACCAGCGAGCTCAAGGCCAATGCGCTGAGGAACTGGATCAAGCAGTTCATCGAGCTGGACGGGACGAGGCTCACAGTCCTGTTCGAGTCATTCGGTTTCAAGCAGGGCATACCGCTGGATGCGGATTTCGTGTTCGATGTGCGTTGCCTGCCGAATCCGTACTACGATGTTCAGTTGCGCCCGCTCACCGGGCTCGACGGACCTGTGATTGAGTTTCTCGAAGGCACGCCTGCTGCGCAGGACATGTTGGTGGACATCTGCCGTTTCGTCGACCGCTGGCTTCCGCATTTCATCGCCGACAACCGCAGCTACCTGACCATCGCGATCGGGTGCACGGGCGGGCAGCATAGGTCCGTGTATCTCAGCGAAAAACTGGCGCAGTATTTCCGGTCGAATCAGCAGGTATTGCTGCGCCACCGCGAACTTTCCTGAGGCCAGAATGAAAGCGGTGATTCGCCACATCAAACCTGGAGACTGGCTGACGATGTGCATCGGATGCATCGTCGTCGTGACGCTTGCGCTCGAATTCTGGAACGGCGGTCTTGCGGACAGTGTGGTGATAAAAAGCCGGGGCAAGCTGTTTCGTGAGGTGTCTTTATCGCACAACCAGCGCATCGAAGTGCCAGGCTCCATGGGAATCAGCCTGGTCGCCATCGAAAATCGCAGGGTGCGCATCGCATCCGATCCTGGACCTCGCCAGTACTGCGTGCGCCAGGGCTGGCTTAAGCAGGCGGGTGAGATTGCCTTGTGTCTGCCCAATCAGGTGAGCGTCGAACTGGTCGGCAGCCACAGGCGCTATGACAGCTTGAGTTACTAGGAGCGAGGATTGAGGAAAGAGGAACGAGGATTGAGGATGGAGGAACGGGGAGTGAGCAACTCGATCTCCGATTCCCGATCCGCTATCCTGCTTCACACCACTGCCGAAGACCATCGCATCGCGCGCATGGCGGCCGTGGCGCTGGGGCTTGCGATCATAGAAGGCGCCATTCCTTCGCCTCTTCCTGGCGTGAAACCTGGGCTTGCCAATATCGTGACTTTGATCGTGCTGTCGCGCTATGGCTGGCGTGTTGCCGCCTGGGTATCGCTGCTCAGGGTGTTGGCAGGCAGCCTGCTGTTCGGCAATTTTTTGGCGCCCGGATTTTTCCTGAGCCTGTCGGGCACGCTGCTGAGCCTGTTCGCATTAGGCATGGCGATGCACCTGCCAGGCCGCTGGTTCGGTCCGGTGAGCCAGAGCATAATCGCAGCCTTTGCGCATATCGCGGGGCAGATGATAGTCGTGTATCTTTGGCTGATCCCCCAGGCGGGCATCGCCTACCTGATACCGGTGTTCGCCGCAGCGGCGTTGGTGTTCGGCACGGTGAACGGCGCGATCGCCGCGAGCTTCCTGGGAAATGAAACCGGGGCATGCAACGACGTCGCAGGATTGAAGGTATGATAGCAGCGTCGAATTGAATCCGGATAGGAGTCTTGTGAAGACCATCATGCTTGCATTGACTGGCGCATCCGGCATGCCATACGGAATGCGTTTGCTTGAGTGTCTGCTGAAAAGCGGGCAGCGGGTGCATCTGGTTTATTCGCAGGCCGCGCAGATCGTGGCGCATCAGGAAATGGACGTCGTGTTGCCAAACCGGCCGCAGGATGCAGAGCGCATGCTGACCGAGCGCCTGGGCGAATACAGCGGCAAGCTTTGCGTGTTCGGGCGCGAGGACTGGAATGCGCCCATGGCCTCAGGCTCAAACCCGGGCGATGCGATGGTGGTCTGCCCGTGCACCATGGGCACGCTCGCCAAGATCGCATCTGGCATCAGCGACGACCTGATCGCGCGTGCGGCGGACGTGATGATAAAAGAGCGACGCACGCTGATCCTCGTGCCGCGCGAGATGCCATTTTCGGCGATACATCTTGAGAACATGCTGAAGCTCGCGCAGGCTGGGGCGGTCATCATGCCGCCCAATCCGGGATTCTACTTTGCTCCAGCTTCTGTGCAAGACATGGTGGACTTCGTGGTGGCGCGCATTCTGGATCACCTGGGAATAGAAAATTCGCTTCTACCCAGGTGGGGGAGCACTTAGGCCTGTTCCTGCACCACCTCGAAGTCATGGGTGATCTTTGCCGTCGCGCCCAGCATGATGGAGGCGGAACAATATTTTTCGGCTGATAGCCTGATCGCCTTCTCGACGGCTTCTACCTTGACGTTGCGGCCCTTGACCACGAAGTGCATGTGTATCCTGGTGAACACCTTGGGGTCGCTATCGGCGCGTTCTGCTTCGAGCTCCACATAGCAGTCGGTGATATCCTGGCGGCCCTTCTTCAGTATGGTGACCACATCGAAGCTGGTGCATCCGCCTGCACCCATCAACAGCATTTCCATCGGGCGCGGACCCAGGTTGCGCCCGCCACTGGAGGGCGCGCCATCCATCAGCACGCCGTGGCCGCTTTCGGATTCGCCAAGAAAAGAGACTTGTTCTACCCATTTGACGCGTGCTTTCATGTTTTTTCCTTGAGGTCTATATGATGAGAAAAGAGCGATCTTGCGCGATACCAGAGCATGCCGACGGTTTCGTGGACAAATCTTGCGCTGTCGAACAGAGACTTGGCGCGCGGCAAAAAAGTCAGCAGGTCGGTATGATAACGCGTCGTGTATCCCGTCGGTGCCTCGATGACATCGAATCCGGCAAGGCGGAATGCCGCGGCTGACCGCATCATGTGAGATGCGTGCGTGACGAGACAGATTCTTCTGATGTTTTCATTTTTCAGGATCAGATACGAATTGCGCGCGTTTTCATAGGTGTTGTCCGATGCGTTTTCGGTCCAGCGCACCGGCACTCCGAAGTCATGCTCGAGTATTCCGCGCATCTGTTGCGCCTCGGAGACGGAATTGCCTAGCGGTTTTCCGCCCGTGACCAGGACTGGCAGATGCAGCTTGCGTTCCAGCCTTGCGCCATAGCGCAGCCGCACCAGTGTTTCCTTGTTGACCGTGTCCTGTTCATCATATTCCGGCGCATGGAAATAGGTCCCGCCACCCAGTATCACGATGGCCGATGCACTTGAGGCCTCTGTCATATCCACTGGCCTGGGTTCGATCAGATGCAACGCTCCCTCGGCAAAATATGGTGTCGACGCGAGCCACAGCAGGATGAAGGCGGTGATGCCCAGCCTGCGCGCAATTCTGGATCCCGGGAAGAAAATGCAAAGACCCATCGGGAGCAACAGGCTGAGCGGAGGCAACAGGAAGGTTGCGATCACATTGGTCGTGAACCAGGACATGTACGGTTTTCATTTTTGTCAGGGATTTGATTCTATAACAGCATGGCTGGCTCATGTCCCCTGAGCGAGGTTTCACGCTGCCGCGGTTGCCGATGGAACTGATTAAAGGTAATATTCCTGCCCTTTCGCTTTTATATTTGGCGTAGGCAATACGCATGGCGGCTTGTGTCGTCATTTTTTTGCATGGTTCGGACATGGCGCAGGCGCGAGCAGAATGCTTGCAGACTCTGGCTGCAGGTTCGGAACCGTTCGATTTGATTGAGGTATGCTGTGGTTAATTTGCCTGAGCAACAAGGTTTGTATGATCCGCGCAATGAGCGCGATGCATGTGGCGTGGGATTCGTTGCCCACATCAAGGGTAAGAAGAGCCATGACATGGTCAGTCAGGGTTTGCAGATACTGGAAAACCTGACCCACCGCGGCGCGACAGGCGCCGATCCGCTGGCAGGCGATGGCGCGGGGATACTGCTGCAGGTTCCCGATGCGTTTTTCCGCGGGCAGTGCGCAAGCCTGGGCTGGCAGTTGCCTGAAGAGGGCAGTTATGGTGTGGGCATGCTGTTCGTGCCCAAGGATGCAGAAGCGTGCGCGGTCTGCGAGAAGATCATCGCAGAAAAGATTGCCGCAGAAGGTCAGCGCCTGCTGGGTTGGCGCGACGTGCCTGTGGACAGCAGCATACTCGGCGAGAGCGTAAGACTCGTGGAGCCTGTCGTGCGCCAGGTGTTTATCGGACGCGGCGAGAACTGCAGCGATGCGGATGCCTTCGAACGCAAACTGTTCGTGATCCGCAAGACTGCCGAGCATGAAGTTGGCGGCAAACTAGGAAGCTGCGGGTTCTACATATCCTCGATGTCTTCCCGTACCATTGTTTACAAGGGTATGCTGCTTGCGGACCAGGTAGGCAAATATTATGCCGACCTGCGCGACGAGAGCTTGGTCAGCGCGCTGGCGCTGGTACATCAGCGCTTCTCAACCAATACCTTCCCGACATGGAATCTGGCGCACCCATTCCGCATGATCGCGCACAACGGCGAGATCAACACGGTGCGCGGCAATGTGAACTGGATGAAGGCGCGCCACGCGGCGATGTCTTCAAAGTTGCTGGGCGAGGACCTGGAAAAACTCTGGCCGCTGATCGTCGATGGGCAATCCGATTCGGCCTGCTTCGACAACGCGCTTGAACTCCTGGTGGCGGGCGGCTACTCGCTGCCTCATGCGATGATGCTCTTGATCCCCGAGGCCTGGGCTGGCAATCCGCTGATGGACGAGGAGCGCCGCGCATTTTACGAATACCATGCGGCATTGATGGAGCCATGGGATGGTCCGGCTGCAGTGGCATTCACCGACGGGCGCATGATAGGCGCCACGCTCGATCGCAATGGCCTGCGCCCTGCGCGCTATCTGATCACCGATGACGACGTGGTGCTTTTGGCATCCGAAATGGGCGTGCTCAACATCCCGCAGAACAAGGTGGTCAAGAAATGGCGCCTGCAGCCAGGCAAGATGTTCCTGATCGACATGATTGCAGGGCGCATCATAGACGACGCGGAGCTGAAGAAGGATATCTCCACTGCAAAACCATATCGTCAGTGGATAGAAGAGTCGCGTTATTTCCTGGGCGATCTGCCTGGGATAGAGGGCAGGGGCAAGCTCAATGCGAGCCTGCTCGATACGCAGCAGGCGTTTGGCTATTCGCAGGAAGACATCAAGTTCATCCTGACGCCCATGATCAATTCCGGTGAAGAGCCCACGGGCTCGATGGGCAGCGATGCAGCGTTAGCGGTGTTGTCCAACAGGAACCGCTCCTTCTATGACTATTTCAAGCAGCTTTTCGCGCAGGTAACCAATCCTCCGATAGATCCGATACGCGAAGAGATCGTGATGTCGCTGACTTCGTTCATCGGACCCAAGCCCAATCTTCTGGGGTTGGATGAAACGCGCCCTTCCATGCGCCTGGAAGTACATCAGCCCGTGCTGTCGAATGATGACATCGCCAAGCTGCAGGGCATAGATCAGCTGACCAAAGGATGCTACCGTTCGCGTGTGCTCGACATCACCTATCCGGCGAACATGGGTGCAGCAGGATGCGCTGTCTCCATCAGGAATTTGTGCGAGGCGGCAGACAAGGCGGTGGCAGATGGTTACAACGTGCTGATACTTTCTGACCGTTCGGTGTCGGCCGAGCGCGTTGCCATTCCCGCGCTGGTTGCGTGTTCGCGCGTGCACCAGCATCTCGTGAAAGAGGGGCTGCGCACCAGCACGGGGCTGGTGATCGATACGGGCTCGGTGCGCGAGGTGCATCACTTTGCGCTGCTTGCGGGGTATGGCGCCGAGGCGGTTTGTCCATGGCTTGCCTTTGAAACCATAGAGCAGCTATCGTCCGGATCGGATCCCAAGGAGGCTAAGAAGCGCTTCATCAAGGCGATAAACAAGGGCTTGATGAAGGTGATGTCCAAGATGGGCATATCCACTTATCAGTCCTACTGTGGGGCGCAGATTTTCGAGGCGATCGGTCTGAATTCCTCTTTCGTCTCAGAATATTTTGCCGGCACTGCAACTCAGATTGAAGGCATAGGTCTGAACGAGGTGGCGGAGGAGGCGCTGCGCATGCACCGCGATGCATTCGGCGGCGATCCCGTGCTTTCCAATGCGCTCGATGCAGGCGGCGAATATGCCTATCGCGTGCGCGGCGAAGAGCACATGTGGACGCCAGATTCCATCGCAAAACTGCAGCTTGCCACGCGCACCAACAGCGCGTCTGCCTACAAGGAATACGCAAGGCTTATCAACGAGCAGGCTGCGCGACTGAAGACGCTGCGCGGGCTTTTCGAGATCAAGGCGGCAGGCCCTGCAGTGCCGCTGGATGAGGTCGAACCTGCGAAAGAAATCGTCAAGCGCTTCGCCACGGGCGCGATGTCTTTGGGTTCCATCTCGACAGAGGCCCACAGCACTCTGGCCATCGCGATGAACCGCATAGGTGGAAAATCCAACACCGGCGAAGGCGGCGAGGACGCTGCGCGTTTCGGTGTGCTTAAGGGCGGCGAAATGCTCTCGGACATCGTGGGCAAAAATCGCATCGAGGCTGATCGCGAGCTGAAGGCGGGCGACTCGTTGCGTTCAAAAATCAAGCAGGTGGCTTCAGGCAGGTTCGGTGTCACCGCGGAGTACCTTGCGAGTGCGGATCAGATCCAGATCAAGATGGCGCAGGGCGCGAAGCCAGGCGAAGGAGGTCAGCTGCCTGGCCACAAGGTTTCGGAGTACATCGCCAAGCTGCGTTTCTCGGTCCCCGGCGTGGGACTGATTTCGCCGCCGCCGCATCACGACATCTATTCGATCGAGGATCTGGCGCAGTTGATCCACGATCTCAAGAACGCGAACCCGTCCGCTTCGATTTCGGTGAAGCTGGTATCCGAGGTGGGTGTGGGCACGGTCGCAGCGGGCGTATCCAAGGCCAAGGCAGACCACATCGTGGTGTCCGGATTCGATGGTGGCACGGGCGCTTCTCCTCTTTCCTCCATCAAGCATGCGGGAACTCCGTGGGAGCTTGGCCTGGCCGAAGCGCAGCAAACGCTGGTTCTCAATCATCTGCGCGGACGCGTGGCCTTGCAGGTCGACGGCCAGCTGAAGACCGGGCGCGATGTGCTGATCGGTGCCCTGCTGGGTGCGGACGAATTCGGCTTCGCGACCGCGCCTCTGGTGGTCGAGGGCTGTATCATGATGAGGAAGTGTCATCTCAATACCTGCCCTGTCGGCGTTGCGACCCAGGATCCGGTGCTGCGTCGCAAATTCACGGGCCAGCCCGAGCATGTAGTGAACTACTTTTTCTTCGTCGCCGAAGAACTGCGCGAACTGATGGCGGCCATGGGCATACGCAAGATCGACGATCTGATCGGGCGCAGCGACCTTCTGGATATGAATCGCTGCATCGCGCACTGGAAATCGCAAGGGCTGGATTTCTCCAGAGTGTTTCATCAGGTCGACGTGCCGGCACGCGTTGCGCGCCATCACGCAGAGTCTCAGGATCACGAGCTCGAGAAAGCGCTGGACAATGCGCTGATAGCCAAGGCGAAGAGCGCGCTCGAAAGCAGAACGCCTGTCGTCATCGAGAGCCAGATCAGAAACGTCAACCGCACGGTCGGCACGATGCTCTCTCATGAAGTTGCCAAGAGATATGGTCATGCCGGGCTTCCTGATGACACGATACAGTTGAAGTTTTCCGGCACGGCGGGACAGAGTTTCGGAGCATTCCTGGCGAAGGGAATTTCTTTCGAGCTCAAGGGCGAAGGCAACGACTATGTCGGAAAGGGTTTGTGCGGTGGGCGCATCAGCATCATGCCGCCCGAGGATGTCAAACTCGTTGCGCACGAGAATATCATCGTCGGCAATACCGTGCTGTATGGTGCGACCACAGGGGAGTGCTATTTCAGCGGTGTCGCAGGCGAGCGCTTCGCGGTCAGAAATTCCGGCGCGATCGCGGTCGTGGAAGGATTGGGTGATCACGGTTGCGAATACATGACGGGAGGGATGGTCATCGTTCTTGGCAGAACGGGGCGCAATTTTGCAGCCGGCATGTCGGGCGGCGTTGCATTCGTGCTGGACGAGGAGGGAGACTTCAAGCAGCGCTGCAATCTTTCCATGGTTGAACTCGAGCCAGTGGAAGCGGAAGTGGCTGCGCTGGACAGGACCGATGTGCTGCCTGCCAGCCATGGGCGAGTTCACTTCAATCACCTGAACAAGGCGGACGAACATGCGCTGCGCGAGCAGATCGAGAAGCATCTGCTGTACACGGGAAGCGAGCGAGCAAGGCTGATACTGGAAGGCTGGCAGGAGCATCTGCCCAGATTCATCAAGGTGATGCCGACAGAATATCGCCGTGCCTTGCAGGAGCGTGCTGCACAACAACAGAAGGAAGCTGCATAATGGGTAAGCCTACTGGGTTCATGGAATACGAGCGCCTGTCGGAGGCGAACCTGCCTGTCGGGGACAGGCTGAAGAACTACAGGGAGTTCGTGCTGCATCTGACCGACGAACAGGCCAAGGTGCAGGGTGCGCGCTGCATGGATTGCGGCATCCCTTTCTGCACTTCAGGCTGTCCTATAAACAACATCATCCCGGACTGGAACGATCTGGTCTATAAGGGAAAGTGGCACGAGGCGCTCGATGTGCTGCATTCCACAAACAACTTCCCCGAGTTCACGGGGCGCCTCTGCCCTGCGCCCTGCGAGGCGGCCTGTACGCTGAACATCAACGGAGATGCGGTGGGCATAAAGTCCATAGAGCATGCGATCATCGACAAGGGCTGGGAGCAGGGCTGGGTCGTTTCGCGAGCGCCAACCGCCAGGACAGGAAAGAAAGTCGCTGTCGTGGGCTCAGGCCCCGCAGGAATGGCGTGTGCGCAGCAACTGGCGCGCGCAGGCCACAGCGTGACAGTGTTCGAGAAAAACGACCGCATCGGAGGATTGATGCGCTACGGGATTCCCGATTTCAAGATGGAGAAATCGCATATAGATCGCCGCATGGAGCAGATGCAGGAAGAAGGCGTCGTATTCAGGACTTCGGTGTTTGTCGGAACGGAATGCGAGGCCGGCATCAACAACATGGCGAAGGAGACGATTTCGCCTGAAGTCTTGCTGGGTCAGTACGATGCCGTCGTCCTGGCGGGAGGCGCGGAAACGCCGCGCGACCTGCCTGTTCCTGGAAGAGAGCTTGCGGGCATATACAATGCGATGGAGTTTCTGCCGCAGCAGAATCGGGTCAACGCAGGCGATGTGTTGCCAGAGCAGATCAAGGCAACGGGCAAGCATGTGATCGTGATCGGCGGCGGGGATACGGGTTCCGATTGTGTCGGCACGTCCAACAGGCACGGTGCGTTGTCGGTCACGCAGATCGAGCTGATGCCGCGCCCGCCCGAGCATGAGAACAAACCGCTGGTCTGGCCCAACTGGCCGATGAAGCTGCGCACATCGAGTTCGCACGAGGAGGGTTGCAGCCGCGACTGGGCGATTGCCACCAAATCCTTTTCCGGCAGCAACGGTCACGTGGAGAAGCTCAATGCGATCCGCGTCGAATGGACGGATGGCAAGATGGTCGAAGTCAAGGGCAGCGAATTCGAGCTCAAGGCTGACCTGGTTTTCCTCGCGATGGGCTTTGTAAGCCCGATGCAGAAAATGCTCGAGGCATTCGGGGTCGATAAGGATGTACGCGGGAACGCAAGAGCCGGCACCGATGATTATAAAACCAGCGTTGACCGTGTGTTTGCGGCTGGAGACGTGCGTCGCGGGCAGTCGCTGATCGTCTGGGCGATACGCGAAGGTCGCCAGTGCGCGCGTTCTGTGGATGAATTCCTGATGGGATCGTCCGTATTGCCCCGTTGACACGGCACACAACTACTTTGGGTCAGCCATGAATTTCAAACTGAAGAACGATGCCTTTTTGCGCGCATTGCTGCGCCAGCCGACCGAGTATACGCCGCTTTGGATGATGCGCCAGGCGGGGCGCTTCTTGCCCGAGTACAGGGAAACGCGCAAGCGCGCCGGCAGCTTCATGGGTCTATGCAAGAGTCCTGACTTTGCGACCGAGGTCACGATGCAGCCGCTGGACCGTTATCCGTTGGATGCGGCGATCCTGTTCTCCGACATATTGACTGTGCCGGATGCGATGGGGCTGGGCCTGTATTTTTCCGAAGGTGAGGGGCCGAAGTTCGAAAGGCCCTTGCGCGACGAGGCTTCCATCATGGCGCTCAAGGTGCCGGATATAGACAAGGACCTGCGCTACGTTACCGATGCCGTTTCGCAGATCAGGAAGACGCTGGATGGCCGTGTGCCGCTGATCGGCTTCTCGGGCAGCCCTTTCACGCTTTCATGCTACATGGTCGAAGGCGGCAGCAGCGACGATTATGCGAAAGTCAAGACGCTGATGTACAGCGAGCCCAGGCTGATGCATCGCATCCTTGGGGTGACGGCAGATGCGGTGATCGCTTATCTGAACGCGCAGATCGAGGCGGGCGCGCAGGCAGTGATGATATTCGATTCTTGGGGCGGCATGCTTTCCCATACGGCTTATCATGAGTTCTCGCTGGCCTACTTGCAGCGCATTGTAGACGGTCTGATCAAGGAAAAGGATGGGGTGCGCATACCGAACATCGTTTTCACCAAGGGCGGAGGGCTGTGGATAGAGAGCATCGCTGATACCGGATGCGATGCAATTGGCCTCGACTGGACGATGGACATTGGCGTTGCGCGTCAGAAGGTCGGCAATCGGGTGGCGCTGCAGGGCAATCTCGATCCTGCGGTGCTGTTTGCTCCGCCCGATGCAATACGCTCCGAAGTCGAGAAAGTGCTGGGCAGCTATGGTTTCGGCAGCGGCCATGTTTTCAATCTGGGCCATGGCATTTCGCAGCACACGAATCCAGATTA
>JAJXTH010000008.1 GCA_021783995.1 Pseudomonadota bacterium | reverse complement strand
ACGGGCATCGTCCAACTGCTCGGCATGTGCCCCATCCTGGCTGTCAGCACCTCCGTCGTCAACGGCGTGAGCCTGGGCCTTGCCACGACCATCGTGATGGCGCTTTCCGGCGCATCCGTCGCATTGATCCGCCAACTGGTTCCCAACGAGGCGCGCATCCCCGTGTTCATCCTGATCATCGCCGTGCTGGTCACCGCGATCCAGTACCTGATGAACGCCTATCTCTATTCGCTCTACGTGGTGCTCGGAATATTCATCCCGCTGATCGTCACGAACTGCATCGTGCTCGCGCGCGTCGAGGCGTTTGCCGCCAAGAATCCCGCCTCGCAGTCCGCCTTCGACGGCATGGCGATGGGCCTGGGGCTCACCGCAGTGCTCGCTGTGCTGGGTGGCTTGCGCGAGATCATGGGCCACGGCACACTGCTCTCCGGCATAGACCTGGCGCTGGGTCCATCTGCAAAGTCACTCGTGATCACGGTGCTGCCCGGTTACCATGGTTTTTTGCTTGCGATACTTCCTCCCGGCGCCTTCATCACGCTGGGATGCCTGATCGCGGGAAAGAACTGGCTCAACCAGCGCGCAGAAACAAAACGCATCGTGCCCGTGAATGCCGTTCCTGCCGCATAAGCCATGCGCCTGAATGAGCAACAGCAATCCATCATACGCGCTGCCGCTGCTGAAAGCTTTGGCGCAGATGCGAACGTCTGGCTATTCGGATCAAGGGTAGATGATGCAGCACACGGCGGCGATATCGACTTGTACATTGAGCCGGCGAACGACAATGCCGAAAAAATCGTTGATGCAAAATTACGTTTTCTCGTAACGCTGTACAAAAAACTGGGTGAACAAAAAATTGACGTTGTGATCCGTCGCCAAGGGTGCACGGAAAATATTCCCATTTACAAAATCGCGAAGCAGACAGGTATTAAACTCTCATGAGTTATGCTGCGTCATTGGACATATGCAAACGCCATGCAGATAGACTGAGGTGGGCAATGTCGCAATTAGCACACAAGTTTCCACTTTCCTCTGACACAGTCAAAAAATTGAACGATACTGATCTGGCTGTGCTTGATCAATTCTCGGCACGTTTTTCCAAACTGCAGGATGCAATGGGTGCCAAACTCTTTCCCGCCATCCTTGAGCTAACCAAAGAGCAAGGAAGCTACCCGGCCTTTCTGGACCAATTGAACCGTCTTGAGAAAATTGGCGCTATTGATTCGGCTGACCAGTGGCTGGTATTGCGCGAAATGCGCAACGCATTTTCGCATGACTATCCAGATGATCCCGCGCTGCAAGCGGCAATACTTAACAAAGCATATATGTTGGCCAGCGAACTTCTGGAAATCTTAGCCAAGATTCAATTGTTTGCAGCAGGCTATAACAATCAGTAGGGAATACACATGGCTTGCCCACTCTGACATTCAAGAAAGGCAACACGATGGCCGTACCAGGTTTCCAGGATTTAATGCTTCCGTTTCTGCAAAGATGGCAAAGAACGAACCGTTTCAGAAATAGGTGAAATGATTGCAAATCAACTTCAACTATCGGAAGCAGACCTTCAAGAAACGATGACATCAGGACAGACGAAATTTTACAATCGTGTGGCTTGGGTTAAATCTTACTTCGGAAAAGCATGTTTGCTTAACTTTCCCTCAAGAGGTAAATTCAAGATTACGCAACGAGGGTTGGATCTTCTAAAATCAGGTCCACATGCCATACGGATCAGGACACTTAATCAATATCCGGAATTCGTTAAATTTCACAAGAAAAACAGTAATACTCAATTAGAAGAAAGCCAGCAAAATATCAACCCAGCTACTCAGGAAGAAATAGAACCAATTACTCCAGAAGAACAACTTGAAAATGCATACCAGGATTTAAGAAGTCAACTTGCCTCCAACCTGCTTGAAACAATCTTGAATAATCCTCCTGCTTTTTTTGAACAACTCGTAGTCGATTTGCTTGTAGCAATGGAATATGGCGGCTCAAGAAAAGATGCAGGTCAAGCACTAGGAAAAACTGGGGATGGTGGTATAGATGGAATCATCAAAGAAGATAAGTTGGGGTTGGATATTATTTATCTACAAGCAAAAAGATATGGTGTAGACAATGTTGTGCCCTCTCGTGAAGTAAGAGATTTCACAGGCAGTCTTGATGGACACGGCGCCCAAAAGGGAGTTTTAATTACCACTTCAAATTTCACGAGAGATGGCATTGAATTTGTGAAACGCCTGCAACAAAAGAAAATTGTGTTAATCGATGGCGAACAACTCACTCAACTGATGATTGACAACAACATTGGTGTTTCAACGACCACGACATACACAATAAAGAAAATAGACACCGATTACTTCGATATCGACTAAAAATTTCCATGAATGCAGAGAAACGGCGCGAGATATTTCTCCGACTGAAGGCGGCCAATCCACACCCGACTACCGAGCTCGAATATTCGACGCCTTTCGAACTCTTGGTGGCCGTGATGCTTTCGGCGCAGGCGACCGACGTCAGCGTGAATGCGGCGACCAGAAGACTCTATCCCGTTGCGAACACGCCAGAGGCGATTCTCGATCTGGGCGAGGAGAAGCTTTCCCAATACATTGAGCGGATAGGCCTTTACAAGACCAAGGCAAGGCATGTGATCAGGACCTGCCGAATCCTCCTGGAGCAGCATGATGGCCAGGTCCCGAAAACGCGCGAGGCGCTGGAAGCCCTACCCGGCGTAGGCAGAAAGACCGCAAACGTGATCCTCAACACCGCATTCGGCGAACCCACGATCGCGGTGGACACGCACATCTTCCGCGTCGCGAACCGCATCAATCTCGCGCCCGGCAAGACCGTGCTCGAGGTCGAGAAAAAACTGCTCAAGGTCATCCCGAGGGAGTTCCTGCACGACGCGCACCACTGGCTGATCCTGCACGGCCGCTATGTCTGCCAGGCGCGCAAGCCGAAGTGTTCGGAATGCCTGATCGAAGACCTTTGCGAATACAAGCACAAGGGTGGATGAATGTTCTTCAATCCTACGCGTGACGAGGCGAGGAGCTTCCTTTTCGATGCTTGGCGCAAGAGAAGATCGAAAGAGATACTGACGCCGCTGGAAGACCTCGCAGCACAACTGATCGAAAAACACCCGGAATATTTTTCCGTTTTCGAAAACCCTGAGCGTTTTCTCGAACGCGAATACCTGCCGGAGCAAGGGGAGCCCAATCCCTTCCTGCATCTGATGATGCATCTCGCGATCGAGGAACAGATCTCGATAGACCAGCCACAGGGAATACGCGCGCATTTTGTTCGCCTGACCGAGCAGTACGAATCCGAGCACGAGGCGCAGCATCGCATGATGGAGTGCCTGAGCGAGATGATCTGGAAGGCGCAGCGCGACCGCACCGCGCCCAACGCTTCTGTCTATCTCGATTGCCTCAGGGGCTGAAGCATCACTTCCTGTTCAACTGTCTGATCAGGGCCTGCAACTCTGTCGCTGACCTTGAAAGCTCCAGCGATGCGAATCTGGCATCCTCTGCGATGCTCACGTTGCTGTTCACCAGTTCGGAAATGCTCTCGAGATTGTTCGACACGTTCTCGCTGGCAACAGACTGATCCTTCGAAGCCTCCGCGATGCGCTGCGCATTTTCTGTCACCATGCGGCTGACATCCATGATCTGCTTCAGCGTCTCGCCGTTCTCGTGGACTATTTTCGATTCCTCCTCGACTTCCCTGATCGCCTCGTGCATGGATTCCACGACGCTCTGGCTCACGGCATGGATGTTTCCGACCATGCTCGCGATGTCCGTCGTGCTAGAACCCGTCCGCTCGGCAAGCTTCCTCACCTCGTCCGCGACCACTGCGAATCCCCTGCCCTGCTCGCCAGCACGCGCAGCCTCTATCGCCGCATTCAAGGCGAGCAGGTTGGTCTGATCTGCGATCTCCTTGATGACCTTGCTGATGTCGCCTATCTTCTGAATGGCCGATTTCAGGTCGTCTATCGCATCGCTGGATGAGCGCACCGCCTTGACCACCTTGGATGCCGAGAGCACGGCCAGCTCCATGCGCCTGTTGCTGCCCTCTATCATGCCCTGCGAGCTCGTGGCAGCCTCCGCGGAATCCCCGGCGTCCTGCGCGACCTGCGATACGGACCGGCTGAAATCCTCCATGCTGCTCGTGATCTGCTGGATGTTGCTACGCTGGTTGGCAGACTGCTCGGCCACCCTGACCACCTTCCCGTCGAGCTCGGTGCTGTGCTCCATGATGATGGATGCCGCAAGCGCCATCTCGTCCAGCATCACCTGGATCTGGGATTGCATGACCTGAAGCTTACAGTAGAGTATTCCCGGCTCGTCGCGCCCGGAGATGTCGATGTCGTTTGCCAGATTGCCCTCGATCACGCCCTCGAACTGCTTCTCCATGCCGACCAGGGGACGCTCTACAAACCGCTTGAATCCGAACCTCATCACCAGGAAGATGAAAAGCTGTATGCCGATCTGAGAACCTATCAGCGTGATCAGCAGATTGTGCAGATGCGCATACTCACCGCTCAGATCCAGTGTGAGATCGGATGCGCCGTTCGAGCTTCCCACCTCGACCGCATGACAGCTCAGGCAGTCGGTGCCATGAAACGCATGCGATTCTATGTAGGGCGTGATCGCCCTGAAGAGGAGCTTGTCACCCACCTTTTCCTGGCTGAAGTTCGGCAGGGATTTGCCTGCCTTGACCGATGCCTCTATCGTTTCTTTCACAAGGGGATCGTCCAGATGTTCCTCGGGCAGCCCGGGGCCGAACTGCCTGACCACCTGTTCTGTGCGCACCAGGCGCAAGGAAGTGAGACGCTGACCCTCCATGATCTTCCTGATCATCAACTTGCGGTTTTCCGGCTCGCTGATCTGCCCCGTCACCATCAGCATGTTTGCACTGTCTATCACCTGCATCGCGGTCGCTTCAGAGCGCTGTCTTGCATGCTCCAGCATGGATGACTTCATCTCGCCATAGAGCAGGAAGGTTGCGCCTGCCAGCACGATGAACAGGACAGGCTGTATGAGGAGCTGCAGCTTCAGGTTAAGCGAGAGATTCCTGAATCTGTATCGGTCGAATTTCGAACCTATCGCGGCGCCCGTTTCATTGAGCTTTTGGTAAAGCGCCTGCGCCTCGTTTATCTCCTCCCTTGAAGGCTTCTGCCTTACCGAAAGATATCCGACCACCTTGCCATTCTCGCTGATGGGGGACACCAGCGCCTTCACCCAGTAGTGGTCGCCATTCTTGCAGCGGTTCTTCACGATGCCGCGCCATGGCAGCCCGGCGGCAAGCGTATCCCATAGCCACTTGAATGCCGCAGGCGGCATGTCTGGGTGGCGCACGATGTTGTGGCTCTTGCCGACCAGCTCTTCTCGCGAGAAGCCGCTTATCTCGACAAACGCATCGTTTGCATAGGTGATGATGCCCTTGAGATCGGTCTTGGAAACGAGCAGTGCGCCTTCTTTCAATGGCAGTTCACGCTGCGTGACAGGCTGATTGTTCTTCAATTTCTGCTCCCCATGCAAGCCCGGATCCATTGCCCGGCTCTTCATTGATCAACGTTGTATACCCTTATCGGCAGCTCTTCATGATACTTTAATCGCTGCACTGCAGGCACAAAAAAATCCCTCGCAAGCGAGGGATCAGAAAAACGCGATCAATGCTGGGAAACTTTGACCAATAGATACAACTGTCAGTAGCGAGATGGAGTGCCGCTGAACATGATCATGAATGCCAAACCAAGGTATGGCGAAAAAACAAATAGAACCGACAATGCACCTACCATTCCGACTTCTTGCATTCTGACATCCTCCTCAATTGACTTGGCCAAACCGCCGTTGCGAAGGATATGCCCGAATTTCCCGGCGCATATTGATCTAAATCAAAATCCGGGAAAGTTCTCCGGAACATCCAGCATCACGAGTCCGCAGCACCGGAATTTATGCAGAAATCCTTTTTTATATGCATTCTTGCTGCATTTTATTCGCGCAATATGTTATCGTTATACCAAAGAGACTCCAAATAGCCTCAGATGAAGTCTCTGATTCAATGGTAACGTTTGAGAAATATGTGCTGTGTAAAACGCAGTTTTCACAGCAGCACCTGGCAAAAATGCAAAGAGCTGATCAAACCATACGCAACAGGCTGCTGGTGGCAAGGCTACCGGTGATGCCTCAGATACTCTCGAAACTGCTCAATCTTTGCCAAAGAGACGAAGCAGGGCTGGGAGAGTTGGCCAAGCTCATTGCGCACGATGCAGGCATGACGGTCAAAGTTCTCAACGTCGCCAACGGTGCTGCCTACAACCGCAGCAGCCACAAGGTCGGCCTGATGCAGGCGCTCAGCATGCTGGGCGTCGAAATGACCAAGACGCTGGTGATCAGCGAATCCATATTTCAGACTTTCAGCAGCCTTGCCCGCAGCGCAAATCTCGAAGGCTACTGGGTGCATGCGCTGAAGACTGCAGTGATCGCCCGCGAGCTTGCAAAGAAGATGTCCTATCCCCACAGCGAGGAAGCATATCTTGCCGGCCTTCTACACGATACTGGCCGCCTTGCGCTGCTCAGCGTGGTGCCGGAATACGCAGCAAATTTTGCCGCAATGGATGACGAGCATCTCTGCTCGGTCGAGATCAGCACGCTGGGAATGACTCATGCCGAAGCCGGCGCATGGCTCATCGAGCGCTGGGATCTGGATTCCTTCATGGCAGACAGCGCCCGCTACCACCATGAACCCATGGAAAGGCTGAAATCCGCTCATCCGCTGATCCGCCTAGTTTGCCTGGCGCATCTTCTGAGCAGCTATCGGCTCGATGCGCTGGATGGCGCTGGCGAATTGTGCGGCATCGGAAATGACGAACTGCAAACCATACTGAATGGCGTCCAAGCCCAGACCAGGACTGCGGCAGCGTATTTCGGCATAACCATAAGCGAGGCGGACCCCGCTGCTGCCGTGTATCACCCGCCCGTTCAGATCCAGGGGAAGACCGCGGCGACGCTGGCCGACGAGGTCAGGAACACCGCGCTGGTATCCGCGGCCGCCCAGTCATTTGCACACCTAAACGGGCGGGAACTGCTCGAGTCCATTGCGCACACCGCAGGCGTGCTGTTCAATTTCGACAACACGCTGCTCTTGCTGCACCACGCAAAGACGCTGACAGGTTTTCCCCTCAACGAACACCAGCAGCGTGTAGGCGAATTTTCCATCCCCCTGGACGGAGAAAGCGCGATTGCAGAATCGGTGCTGAAACGGCAGGCCGTCTTCATCGGGCGCGATGTCACCTCTTCCTCCAGCATCGTCGACCAGCAACTCCTGCGCAGCATGAAGACGGAATATCTGGTTTACATGCCGCTGATATCCGAGCAGTCCTGCATGGGCGTCCTGGTGGGTGGACTCTCCTCCGCGCAGGCAGCCGAACTCTGGGACAGCGAGCGACTGCTGAAGTCGTTTGCAACCCAGGCCGCCGCATCGCTGAAGTCGGCAACCCAGCTCAGATCCGAGATAGAAAAGAACATCGCCAGGGTCAACATGGAGCACCAGACCGCCTCGCGCAAGGTGATACACGAGGTGAACAACCCCCTTTCCATCATCAAGAATTATCTCGGCGTGCTCGATGACAAGATTGCAAGAAACGAGTCCGTGATCGAGGAGATTTCGATACTCAACGAAGAGATAGACCGCGTCGGCCGCATCGTTGGCGGACTTGCAGGGCGTGAGGCAGAGCCGGAAACGACAGAGGTCAACGGCGTGCTCAAGGATGTGGTGCGACTCTTCTCGGTCAGCCGCTATCTGCCACCTTCGGTGAACATCGCCGTCAAATCGCGCGAAGAGCCAGACGCAATCGCCTGTTCTGCCGATCCACTGAAGCAGATACTCCTCAACCTGATCAAGAACGCCGTCGAAGCGCTGCCCGGCGGGGGAACGATAGAGGTCAGAAACAACGGCCGAAGGATGAAAGATGGCCGCGCCTACTGCGAGCTATCAGTCAGCGACAACGGAGCCGGCATCCCCAAAGAAGTTCTGGAAAATCTCTTCTCTCCGGTGAAAAGCAGCAAGCGCGGCGAGAACCGCGGACTCGGGCTCAGCATCATCCATGACCTCGTGAAGAAGATAGGCGGCGAAATAAGCTGCGACAGCGGAACATCGGGCACCACATTCACGGTGCTGCTTCCTCTGGCATCTGCAAAGACTGAAACCAGAAAATACGCGGCAGCCCAATCATGAATGCTGCCCACTCACTGAATTTTGCGGCAGCGCTCATTGGAGATGCCTCAGACAGCATACCGAAAATTCTGCTCGTCGACGATGAGCCCAGGATACTGAGCAGCCTTCATGAACTCCTGAAGCCGTACAACTTTCATCTGTCCACCGCGAGCTGCGGCGAGGATGCGCTGGACCTTCTGGCCCACGAAAAGTTCGATCTCGCGCTTCTCGACATGAGGCTGCCGGACATGAGCGGGCTGGACATCATGAACGTCATCAGGACGGATAGCCCCGACACGGACGTGATCGTCATCAGCGGGAACAGCGACATAGATTCGGCGATAGGCGCGCTGAAACGGGGTGCATTCGACTACCTCCGGAAGCCCTATGCCAAAGAGGAACTTCTGAAGACGGTGGACAATGTCCTGAAGCAGCGCGCGCTGGCCGAGAAGCACCGCCGCATCACCATGCAGCTCGAGAACTCGGAAAAGAATTATCGCTATCTCGTCGACAATTCGCCCGACATCATCTATGCGTTGAACGACGATGGAAAATTCACCTTCGTGAACAACCGGGTACAGCAGCTGCTGGGCTACACGCGCGAGGAACTGATAGGCAAGCACTATTCGGTGCTGGTCCACGACGAAGACCTGGAGCTCGCCCGCTATGTCTTCCAGGAGAGAAGGGTCGGCGAGCGCGCATCGCACAATATCGAGCTGCGCCTCAAGTGCCACAAGGCAAAAGGCGGGAGCCTCACGTTCGAGAACTCGTTGCTGACCATCTCTTTCAACTCGATGGGCATGTATCTTTCCGACGAGAAAAAGAAAAGCGGCGAATACTTCGGAACCTATGGCGTCGCGCGGGACATCACCGAGCGCAAGCGCGCAGAAGCGCTGATCACCTATCAGGCATATCACGACATACTGACAGATCTGCCCAACAGGGCGCTGTTCAAGGACAGGCTCGGACTCTCCATCATACAGTCCAGACGCAACGAAACCCGTCTTGCGGTGATGTTCATCGATCTTGACCGCTTCAAGCTGATCAACGACACGATGGGTCATGTCACTGGAGACGAGCTGTTGCGCCAGGTGGCAGCCCGCCTGAAAGGATGCCTGCGCCGCGGAGACACGCTCGCGCGCATCGGCGGCGATGAATTCATCCTGCTGATGACGGATCTGAAGGACAGGCAGGATGCAGTGGAAGTCGCCGAGAAGTTTCTCAGGTCGCTGCAACAGCCCTTCTTCCTGGGCAGCAATGAAACGCAGATCTCGGCCAGCATAGGCATCGCGCTTTATCCCGACGACGGTGCATCCATAGACGAACTGATACGCTACGCGGACCTTGCGATGTACCATGTCAAGGCGCAGGGAAAGAACGGCCATGGCTTCTACGACAGCTCGATGGTGGATGCATCGCATCAGAAACTCGCGCTCGAAAAGGACCTGCGCAAGGCACTGGAGCGCAATGAGCTCGAAATGTACTATCAGCCCCAGATAGACAGCGCCAGCGGGCGGATCGTGGGTGCAGAGGCACTGATGCGCTGGAATCATCCGGTTCGCGGATTGCTGACACCCGGCGAATTCCTGCCCTATGCGGAAGAGAACGGGCTCATCGTGCCGATCAGCGACTGGATGCTCGAGGCCACATTGCGCGATCTTTCCGCCTGGAATGAAGCGGGCATCAGCCCGTCCAGGCTTTCGATCAACCTCTCTCCGCAATGCCTGGAGCGGGGATTCCCGAGGAAGCTGAAGGATGCGCTGCTACACCGCGACATAACGCCAAACCAGATGGAGATCGAAATCACCGAAAACATCTGCATCCGCAATCCCGGCCTCGCGATAGAGCAGCTCAAGATGCTCTCCATGAGCGGGGTGAGCGTTGCGATCGACGATTTCGGAACCGGTTATTCCTCGCTTGCCTATCTGCAGCGCCTGCCCATACACACCATCAAGATAGACCAGTCCTTCGTGAAGGGTATCGTATTCGATGGCGCGCATTCACCCATCATCCTCGCGATCATCTCGATCGCGAAAGAGCTTGGGTTGAACCTGATCGCCGAAGGCGTAGAGACGGAGCTTCAGGCAAGCTACCTCGAGAACGCAGGCTGCTCCATCATGCAGGGATTCCTGTATCACAGGCCGCTTTCCCGGCAGGGGCTGACACAGCTCTTAGTCCAGCAGGCACCTTAAGCATCAACGGCTTGCCGACTGCTCACGCTCCACCAGCAGCGTATAGAGCCTGCGGCTGTCCGCACGCAGCACGGTGAAGACGAATCCGTCCAGGTGCAGACTGTCGCCGGCCTTGGGCAATCTCCCCGCAGCCTTCAGCAGCAGGCCGCCGACAGTATCGCATTCCTCGTCGCTGAAATCCGCGCCCAGCTCTGCATTGAAATCGGCGATCTCGGTTTCCGCCTTGATCCTGAACTTGCCCGCGCCGTCTGGGATGATGTTGTCCTCGTCCTCGTCGAAATCGTACTCGTCCTCGATGTCGCCCACGATCTGCTCCAGCACGTCTTCTATCGTCACCATGCCGGAGACGCCGCCGTATTCGTTCACCACCAGTGCGATGTGGTTGCGGTTGCTGCGGAACTCCCTGAGCAGCACATTCAACCTTTTGGCTTCCGGCACGAAGACGACAGGGCGCAGCATGTCGCGCACGTCGAACTCCTCGCCCGCGTAATAGCGCAGTAGATCCTTGGCCAGCAGGATGCCGATGATGTTGTCCTTGTCACCATCGATCACAGGGAAGCGCGAATGTGCGGTTTCGATGACGAAGGGGATGAATTCGTCTGGAGAGAGGCTGATGTCGATCACATCCATCTGCGCTCTGGGTATCATGATCTCCCGCACCTGCCTCTCCGACACCTGCAGCACACCCTCCATCATCGACAGCGCATCCGCATCCAGCAGGTTGTTCTCGTAAGCGCCGTGCAAAAGTTTCACCAGTTGCTCGCGGTCTTCTGGCTCGCGCAGCAACAGCGCGGAAAGGCGTTCCAGCAGCGTCGGCTTGTGACTCTCGGGTTCGGGCATTTTAGGGTGTCAGGCTTCCATGTAGGGATCGGGATAGCGCAATCTTACCATCAAGCCGGTTTCGAGTGCTTCCATCCGCTTCGCCTCCTCATCCGTCTCGTGGTCGTACCCCTGCAGGTGCAGCACCGCATGTATCACCATGTGTGCGTAATGCGCCATCAGGTCCTTGTGCTGCTCACGCGCCTCGCGCTCGACGACGGGCGCGCAGATGACTATATCTCCCCCCGCATCGTCGTAGACGAAGGTCAGCACGTTGGTCGCATAGTCGCGCCCACGGTAGGCGAGGTTGAGTTCCCTTCCCTCTTCCTCGTCAACGATGCGCAGGGTCATGCTCAAATCCCTCTGCATCGCGACTGACACCCAGCGGCGCAACTGCTGTCTGGTGGGAAGCGCAGCCGCATCGCTTGCATACTGCACGGAAAGCGAGAGCTTATTTTTCATGAAGCTCTCCGCGCAGCGTGTGCTTGACCACCTCGGTTACCCTGATGTCCGCGAACCGCCCTATCATGCCGGGAGATCCCCTGAAGTTGATCACGCGGTTGTTGTCGGTGCGCCCCGCAAGCTCCTGCACATCCTTCTTCGAGATGCCTTCCACCAGCACGCGCTGCACCGTCCCCAGCATGCTTTCAGCCACTGCCGTTTCCTGTTTGAACAGAAGCTCCTGCAGGCGATAAAGACGCTGCGACTTCACATCAATCGGCGTGTCGTCCTTCATCTCGGCAGCCGGTGTTCCGGGGCGCGGACTGTAAAGAAAGCTGAAACTGTTGTCGAAGCCTATCTCTTCGATCAGCTTCATCGTGAGCTCGAAATCCTGCTCAGTCTCCCCGGGGAAACCCACGATGAAATCCGAGGAGATGCATATGTCAGGGCGGGCTGCGCGAACCCGCCTGATGATGGACTTGTATTCCAGCACGGTATGGCCGCGCTTCATCGCGGCGAGCACCCTGTCAGAGCCCGACTGCACGGGCAGATGCAGATGGCTCACGAGCTTCGGATTGTTCGCATACGCGTCTATCAGCCTCTGGCTCATGTCTCTGGGATGCGAGGTCGTGTAGCGTATGCGCGATATTCTGGGAAGGCCCGCGATGGCCTGGATGAGATATGCGAAATCCACCGTGTCCCCGTCCTCCGCTTCGCCCGCATACGCGTTCACGTTCTGTCCTATCAGCGTCACTTCCTTCACGCCCTGATCCGTGAGCAGTTCGATGTCGCGCATCACGTCGGCCATGGGACGCGAAATTTCCTCGCCGCGTGTATAGGGCACGACGCAGAAAGTGCAGTACTTGCTGCACCCTTCCATCACCGAAACGAAGGCCGATGCGGCGGTCGTCTGCGGCACGGGCAGATGGTCGAACTTCTCGATCTCGGGGAAACTGATATCAACCTGAGAACTTCCCGTTTCCTGCCTCGCTTTGATGAGTTCCGGCAGACGATGCAGCGTCTGCGGTCCAAACACCATGTCCACATAGGGCGCGCGTCTGATGATCGTCTCGCCTTCCTGGCTTGCAACGCATCCACCCACGCCGATCAGGAGGTCAGGCCTGGCCTCCTTGAGCGGGCGTACGCGCCCAAGATCGGAGAACACCTTGTCCTCGGCCTTCTCGCGTATCGAACAGGTGTTGAAGAGGATAACGTCCGCCTCCTCGATTTTGTCCGTCTGGCTCATCCCGTCGCAGGCGCGCAGCACGTCCGCCATCTTGTCCGAGTCGTACTCGTTCATCTGGCAGCCATAGGTTTTAATGTAGAGTTTCTTCATCTCATGTTCCAGAATTCATGGTGCTTGCAGCGAGCCACCATTATACTTGCGTTCCCAACGGGGCATTTTCTCCATCTGCGCAACCCTGGAGGTCGGCCGCGACGTATGAAAATACAGCGCACTCCCTGCCGTCGAAGACAAAGCCCGCGACTTCCTTCATCCCCATCTTCTCGTGCGCGCGCAGCGAAGCCGGGTTGTCGCGCCGTATGAACAGAATTCCTTCGCGCCCGGGCAGATGGCGCTGCAATTCGATGAACATGGTCCGAGCCAGCCCCAGGCCTCGCGCATCTTCCCGCACGCACACCGGCCCATAGACATAGGCGTCGGCTGCGCCCGCATACGCTTCCAGCATCGCCCGGATGACGGGAACATCACGGTTCATCTCCAACGTGCTGGTCATCAGGAAACCGCAGACGGCATCGTCTTGCCTTGCCACGACCATGGGCATTGCAGCCATCCTCTCAGCGATGCAAGTCCTGGAGAGACTGACCGACAGATATCCTCCCCTGGCCGGCTGGTTGGCCTCCTGCAGCGCCATGATGCCGTCGAGATCGCTTCCGGTTGCAGTGCCAACTGATATGACCATTTTGTACGGACCTTATGCCATTCTCCGGATCAATTATATATGTGTGTCCCGCCAGAGATCGAACCGGATGTCCTGAAAAGGAAAAGCCAGTTCAATCTGAACTGGCCCCTGTAATTGGTGGTGATAGGTGGATTTGAACCACCGACCTCAGCGTTATGAGTGCTGCGCTCTAACCACCTGAGCTATATCACCGAAGAGGCGGCATTTTCCGGATTTCGCACTATCCTGTCAATGGCAAGATACGCTCTTCAGCTGGATATCGGAAAAATCCTTCTGCAACGCGCCCAATCTGTCGCTCTCGTCCCTATTCAGGCCGTTCAATTCGAACATCACGGAGGGCTTGCTGCCGGACTTCTCGCCTATCTTCGCGCTGTGCACTCCCTTGGCCTGCAGCTCTTCCAGAAAACTCTGCGCGGCATCCTGCGTCTTGAATACGCCGAGCGATATCGCGTTCATCCATGCGCCGGCATCCTGCACCACAAAATAATCCGACACGCCGAGAGACTTGATCTGCGCGACCTTCTGCGTCACAGCCGCCTTGTCCTTGAGCGGCGGGATGTAAACCCAGTAGCCTATCGTGTGGCCGACTTCATGGCGGCTCAACCTTTTGCCCAGATGCATCTTCTGCAGCGCCTGCACCACCTTGCCAATCTCCGCGCCGGAAAATTCGCCCCATTCGAAACATGAATTCACAGGCACCGATGTTGCCGCGGGTGCGGATGAAGCTGCCGAAGCAGGTGCTGCGGGTGCGGATGCAGGCGCCACGGCGGATGCCTGTTCTGCGACAGAGGACGCCGCATTCAGGATGGATATCTGTTCCGCATGCAAGGGCACCGGCACAGGCTCCTGCGCTTCGTCCAGCATGCCGGACTTCATCACCGCAAAGAAAATCAAATTCGCTGCAACCAAAACCCAGAAAAATATCTTCATTCCCGATCCGCATCCCTTGCGATTAGTTCCAACCCCATCAACACGAGATTGTCCACGATCTCGGCCTGCAATGCCAGATGCGGTAAAACCAGTCGGGCTGCGCCGCCGCAAAGCAGCACGGACGATCCCGCATCCAGGCGTTCATGCTGGCGCGTTATCGCACCACAGGTCGCCTGTATCGCACCGCTCAGGATCGCATCGGCAGTATTTCGCGGGAAACCGGCATGCCTTCCTTGCGCAGGCTCCGGCAGGGCGGTCGCATCGATGAGGCTCTTCTGCATCAGTTCGATTCCGGGCAGGATCAGCCCCCCCAGGAATTCCCCGCCGTCAGACAGCGCGTCCACCGTGGTGGCCGTGCCGCAGCTCACGACGAGACAGGGCTTTTTCACAAGATGCCATGCGGCGATCATCGAAGCCCAGCGGTCGGATCCCAGTTGCACGGGAACATCGTAGCCATTCCGCACGCCGCACTGCATGGGCAGGGCCTCGACAAAATGCAATGGAATGCCGCGCTCCTTGCAGGCGCGTGATATCTGCATTGCGACTTCATCGCCCGCCACATTGCTGGCCCAGGCCTGCCCGGCGTCAATGAATTGTCCGAGATCGAGGTCACGCACGCGGCCGCTCGGCAGGCTCGTTACTTCCGACCAGTCCCCGCCGGTCACCGATGCCAGCTTGATGTTGGTGTTCCCCGCATCGATCAGCAGTCTCTTCACGATCGCATCCCCACTTCGCCCGCATTATATCTCCTGAGACCCTGCGCGGTTTCGAGCACCAGCTCGCCGCTGTCGCTCACGCCGCGCGCGATGCCGCCGACCTCTGTTCCATCCGGCATGGACAGGAAAACCCGGGAATTGCGATGCACGTGGTGTTCTTCCCACTGCCCTCTCAATGCTGCAAAGCCATTGCGCGAAAATTCGTCGAGCACGAGCGCAAGCTCTCTCAAGAGTGCAGCCAGGAATTCGTTCCGGCCAGGAGGATTTTCACATATCCTGTCGAGCGCATCAGCCGGCTGATCGATGGCACGCGTGACCACTGCAGGCAGGCTGCAGTTGATGCCTATGCCTATCACTGCGAGGCTCGGCCCATACATGTCTCCCTGAGCCTCGATCAGTACGCCTCCCAGTTTCCCGTGCCGAGTCAGGATGTCGTTGGGCCACTTCAGCCCCGCGTCCTTTGCGCCGAATCTGTCAAGCGCGCGCATGACCGCAACGCCAACGGCAAGGCTCAAACCCGAAAGCGCATTGAGCCCGCAGTCGAAACGCCAGATAAGGGAGAAGGTCAGCGCATTGCCGAGGCCGGAATGCCATTGCCTGCCAAGGCGCCCTCTGCCCGCCGTCTGCAATTCTGCTGCGAGCACCGTCCCGCTTTGCATGCCCGTGCGGCGCAAAAGCTCGGTGTTGCTGGATGGAATCTGAAGTGCGACCTCTATCGCAAAGCGCGCCGCACTGTCTCCCAGGAAACGCCCTATATCGTTTTTATCCAACGGCTGCCAGCCATGAGGCAGGCGATAGCCTCTTCCCCTGATGCGCTGCAGCTGCACGCCCTCTTCCATTGCGGACGAGAGATCGTTGAAAACAGTCGCGCGCGAGACGTCCATTTCCCGCGCAAGGTCCTCCCCGGAATGGAATTCCCCGTCGGAGAGCAGGTGCAGAAGTTGCCATGCACGGCCATTCATGGAGCTCTTTAGACGTTGAACAGGAAATTCATCACATCTCCATCCTGAACGACGTAGTCCTTGCCCTCGACCCGCATCTTGCCCTTCTCCTTAGCGCCCGCCTCGCCATTGCAGGCGATGAAGTCCTCATAGGAGATGGTCTGCGCGCGGATGAAGCCGCGCTCGAAATCGGTGTGGATCACGCCAGCCGCCCTGGGCGCAGTGTCACCCTTGTGTATGGTCCATGCGCGCACTTCCTTCACGCCCGCGGTGAAATAGGTCTGAAGGCCTAGCAAATCGTAGCCTGCACGGATCAGGCGATTGAGGCCCGGCTCCTCGAGCCCCAGGTCTGCTAGAAACTCCCTCTTGTCCGCATCGTCGAGGTCGGCTAGCTCCGCCTCTATCTTCGCGCAAAGTGCGACAACGGGCGCACCTTCCTTGGCAGCATGCTCGCGAAGTTTGTCCAGATGCGGATTGTTCTCGAACCCGTCTTCCAGCACGTTGCCGACATACATCGCGGGCTTGATGGTGAGAAGACAGAGCGGCTTTATGATTTCCCTCTCTTCGTCGGAAAGTCCCAGCGTGCGCGCAGGCTTGCCTTCATTCAGGTGCGGCTGCAGTTTTTCGAGAACGGCAACCAGTTTCTGCGCCTCCTTGTCCCCGGACTTGGCCTTCTTGCCTTCGCGCTGCAGCGTGCGCTCGACTGCCGCGAGGTCTGCAAGCGCAAGCTCCGTGACGATGGTCTCTATGTCGGAGATCGGGTCCACCCTGCCAGAAACGTGAACCACGTTGGGATCGTCGAAGCAGCGCACCACGTTTACGATCGCGTCCGTCTCGCGGATGTTGGCCAGGAACTGGTTGCCCAGCCCCTCCCCCTTCGATGCGCCGGCGACAAGCCCGGCGATGTCCACGAATTCGACGATCGCAGGCTGCATGCGCTGCGGCTTGACGATTTTGGCCAGCTCGTCCATGCGCGAATCGGGCACCTCGACGATACCGACATTGGGCTCTATCGTGCAAAAGGGGTAGTTCTCGGCGGCGATGCCCGCCTTGGTCAGCGCATTGAACAGGGTGGACTTGCCGACGTTGGGCAATCCGACGATACCGCATTTGAGACTCATGGTTTTTCCTTTATCCTAAAGACCATCCAGCCTAACGTCTGCATCGTCGTGAGACGGATGCGCTGAAAACCGCGAGGTGATGACTTAAAACGGCTGCAAGACAGAACCAACGAAATCGAAGCAGTTGACAACGATTCTGCACCGGCTTTGTATTGAAAAGGGTGATTGTAACACTCACTGGAGCACTGATCCAAAGGCCTGCCGCATCAGATGGGCGAATACGCCATCAGAAAATTTTGTGCATGGAACTAAATCTGCCAGCCCCATGCCTAACGATCGTACTTTTCTTATGAAAAAGGGTCAAAAATTGAAGAATCGACTGATCGCCGTATCGCTTGCCGCAGCCGTCGGACTGGCTTCGCTTCCCGCACATGCAGACAATGGAGGCGGAATTCTGGGTGCCATAGCAGGCGGCTTGCTTGGCGCCCAGGTGGGACAGGGCAATGGAAGAGTGGCCGCATCCGCATTGGGTGCGGTGATAGGCTACAACGCCGGGCAAGCCAATTCCGGGCCTTATTACGGCCCGCCCCAGCAAGCGTACTACCCACAGCAACAGGTCTATTACCCTCAACAACAGGCCTATTATCCGCCGCAACAATATTATCAGCCGCCGCCCCGCGTCGTTTACGTTCCCCGCTGGGGCGGTGACGACGGATATTATCGGCGCTGGGGTGACGACGACTAGGATGTCAATCCTCACTTGCTGTGCAGTTTCAGCATCGCGGCTTCCATCTTTCCCTCGATGATGAGCGGCGCGAGATGCAATGCCTTGTGCATCGCATCCTCGATCTGCGCGAGCTCTTCACTGCGCGGATCGTTCAGGACATAGCTCACGACTTCAGACCGATCTCCAGGATGCCCGACCCCGAGCCGCAGCCGCCAGAAATCCCTCGTGCCAAGGTGCGCGATGATGTCCTTAAGCCCGTTGTGACCGCCGTGCCCGCCTCCCATCTTCAAGCGCGCAACACCCGGCTGCAGATCCAGCTCGTCGTGCACCACCAGTATCTCGGCAGGCGATATCTTGTAGAACTGCGCTGCCGCAGCCACAGAGCGCCCGCTCGCATTCATGAAGGTCTGCGGCTTCAACAGCCACACTTCATGCCCGTGCAAATGGCCGCGCACGGCAAGCCCGATGAACTTCGCTTCGTTCCTGAAACTGTGATTTGCGCTTTGCGCTAGCTCTTCCACAAACCAGAATCCTGCGTTGTGGCGGGTCGTCTCGTATTCACGGCCCGGATTCCCAAGACCTACGATCAGGCGTATCGGATTCATCAGTCCACGATCATCTTAAACATCGAGTCAAAAAAGCAAAACCCGCCATGCCGCAATCAGCAATGGCGGGTCCGCTGGCGGTTTCCCTGTTACTTCTTCGCAGCAGCAGGAGCAGCCTCGGCTTCTGCAGCAGCGGGCGCTTCCGCCTCTGCCGCGCCGCGCGGCACTTGTATCGTAACAACCACTGCCTCGCCGGTGTGCGTGCCATGAGCGGCCAACTCTACGCCCTTGGGCAGGACGAGATCCGACAGATGGACGGAATGGCCGAGCTCCAGTTTGCCGAGATCAACCTCGATGAAGGCTGGCAGATCTGCAGGCAGGCAGCTGACGTCCACGTCTATCATCACATGGCTGATCTTGCCGCCGCCGGTCTTCACGCCGGGAGCCGTTTCCTCGTTCAGGAAATGCAGCGGCACCTTGATGTGCAGCTTCTTGCTCATGTCCACGCGCTGGAAGTCCATATGCTGGACCTGCTGGCGGAAAGGGTGCATCACGAAGTCGCGCAGCTGCACGGCTTCTGCCTTGCCATCCAGATTCATGGTCAGCACGGATGCGTGGAACTCTTCCGCGCGCAGCTTGTAATACATCTCGTTGTGATCCATCTGGATCATCACCGCGTCTCCCGAACCATAAACGATGCCGGGAATGGAACCGGCCTTACGCAGACGGCGGCTCGCACCCGTACCTTGCGTATCGCGCTTTGTTGCATTGAACTCGATCTTCATTTTCACTTCTCCAAAATAGAACCGCCCGCGACCAGGCGGTTCAGACATGCAGCAGCCGACATGGCTGCCGCCAAACTCATTCGGTAAACAGGGAGCTGACCGACTCCTCGTTGTTGATGCGGCGTATCGTTTCGGCCATCAGTTCCGCAGTGCTGAGCTGGCGTATGCGGCCGCAGTTGCTCGCCGCCTCCGACAGAGGGATCGTGTCCGTCACGACCAGTTCATCGATCGCAGAATTCGTGATGCGTTCGACCGCGGGACCGGAAAGAACCGGATGCGTACAGTAAGACAGCACGCGCGCCGCTCCCTTGTCCTTCAGCGCCTTGGCCGCCTCGCACAGCGTGTTGGCGGTATCCACCATGTCGTCCATGATGAGACAGGTGCGTCCGGCGACTTCGCCTATGATGTTCATCACCTTGGACACGTTGGGCTTGGGGCGACGCTTGTCTATGATCGCAAGGTCCGCATCCAGCTGCTTGGCCAGCGCGCGTGCTCGCACCACGCCGCCCACGTCCGGAGATACCACGATCAGGTTGGGATAGTTCTGGCGCCACACGTCTGCCAGCAGTATGGGAGTCGCGTATATGTTGTCGACCGGTATGTCGAAAAATCCCTGTATCTGGTCGGAATGCAGATCCATGGTCAGCAACCTGTCCACGCCCGCGCTGGTCAGCATGTCGGCTATCAACTTCGCTGTGATCGCAACCCTGGCGGAACGCGGACGCCTGTCCTGGCGCGCATAACCGTAATAGGGCATGGCTGCGGTGATGCGTCCAGCGGAGGCGCGCTTCAGCGCATCCGCCATCACCATCACTTCCATCAGATTATCGTTGGTAGGGGCGCAAGTGGACTGCAGGATGAACACGTCCTTGCCGCGCACGTTCTCGAGGAGTTCGACCATCACCTCGCCGTCCGAAAAGCGCGCAACTGTCGCGCGTCCCAGCGTGATGCCCAGGTGCTGCGCCACCGCTTCCGCAAGCTTAGGGTTGGCATTGCCAGTGAACACCATCAAGCTATCGTAGGACACGTGAACCCCTTAACGAACAAGATCAAATGGGCACAGCCCGTGATATGGCTGAGGAGGTAGGGATCGAACCTACGAATGACGGGATCAAAACCCGTTGCCTTACCACTTGGCGACTCCCCAATAACTCAATCCGTCACCCAGTCATGCAACGGGTGCCGCAACAAACCTTGTACTGCAACTCCTCTCATCGCTTCCGGCAACTGCCGCAAAACAGTATGAGCCTTTTCCTGATTCTCAAATTCGGCAAACACGCATGCGCCGGAACCCGTCATCATCGCGCGCCCATAGCGGCCAAGCTCGGCGATATAATCAGCCACTTCCGGATAAAGACTGCACACCACGGCCTGCAGATCATTTCGCAATGGCTGCGTTGAGAGGGCGCGAATTATTATCGAAACCGAGTCCCGTGTCAATTCCGGATGCGCAAATATTTTGGCTGTGGGCACATGCACGGGCGGAAATAACACCACATACCATGCGGGAGGCAAGGCATAGGCCTGCAGCTTTTCCCCCACCCCTTCGGCGAACGCATTCTCGCCGAACACGAACACAGGCACGTCGGCACCCAGCCTGAGCCCCAGCTCCATCAGACGAGCGCGATTCAACCCAAGCGACCACAGACGATTCAATGCAATCAGCGCAGTCGCCGCATCAGAGCTTCCGCCACCCAGCCCCCCGCCCATGGGAATGCGTTTCTCGACTGCGATGTCGACCCCAAGCTTGCATCCCGTCTCACCCTGCAGGAGACGCGCGGCGCGCACGCACAGGTCGCGGTCTTCGGGCACGCCTTCGACTTCGCTGACGCGATGAACCTCGCCGTCTTCTCTCGGCGAAAAATGCAGCATGTCGCAAAGATCGATGAAGCGGAACAGCGTCTGCAGCTCATGATAGCCATCCTCGCGGCGGCCTGTGACATGCAAAAACAGGTTCAGCTTAGCGGGCGCGGGACATGTTATACCGCCGGATTCATTCCGATCTGCATCCTGAATCCTGCATCCTGAATCCTGCATCCCGAATCCTGCATCCTTCATTTGATGTTCCATTCCCATCCGTCTATCAGCAAGGTCAGCTGCAAATCACGGCGTGTCAATTGCATGCGGGAAGGCATGGCATCCGCCTTATCGTCCGCATATTTCAGATAGCGCACTTCCCAACCATCCTGGTACTGCACAGAAATGCGCCCAAGTTTGTCCCGCTCGACCAGCGCATCGCTTGCTGCCGGCTGACCCAGCACCCAATGGTGCAGGCTGTCCAGTTGCAAACGCCAGCCCAGCACCTGCATCATCAGCGACTCGACATCCTTCTCCTGGTAATGCTTATTGCTTTCGTCGAGCGTGGCCTCATTCTCGTCGCGATAGATGCGCGCCGCTGTCTGGCCCAGCGGCGTCAACAACAATATCTCGTCGTTTTGCAACTGGTGCGTCCAGCGCAATCCTGCCGAATCACGCTTGCTGTCATACTTGACCGAAATCCTGCCATTCATCGCAAAGGCGACATCTTCCACGTGCGAAGGATGCGGCACAACCGGCTGCGATGCGCAGCCACCCAACAAAAGAAAAACCAGCAACCAGCGTATCACTTATTCAACCTATAAAAATTCAAACTACCTATGAAAAAAGCTTGTCATTCCCGCGCAGGCTGGATTCCCGCCTGCGCGGGAATGACAACCCACTACTGTTCACTCCGCCCAGCTCCCGCTTTCGAGATCACAAAAGCAATCCTTTACTTTTTTTCCGCTTCGCACCATCGCTCAAATACTGGATAACATTGCCAGCCGCAAAAACAGCGACAACGGCGTATCCCACAGGGGAATGAAGCCGTAGTGTTTGTAGAAGGTAGCGGCTTCATCATCCTTGACGTCAACCAGCATGGCGTTGCTATATCTGAAACAGACGCACGATGCAGCGCATCCGCAAGCAACGTGCCACCAATACCCTGCCCGCCAAATCTTTTACGCAGCAGTGAAACTCGGCAACCTCGAAGCTTTTGCATCAAAGGTTACTTTTGCATCAAAGGTTACTATTGCCTGACAACCCAGTCGTCGATTCCTGGCTCCGATCAGGCAATCGGCAAAATCAGCAGATACCTCTTTCCAGACAAAGATAGCTTCTAGAATCTGATTTTTAGATATGGAATACCGGCTTCGCAAAATCCATTCGGTTTCCATAAGCACCAACTGGTTGACAAGCACACGACGCCCTGCCACAACTTCACGCCTGATCAATCTGCGTGCCTTTTCAAACTGCGCCTCATCGTCCTGCACCTAAAAACGAACCAGAACATTGGTATCTATGCCCAGCATCAGCGCGACAGCTTCTCGACCGGAACAGGCTTCCGGCCTTTCCTGTACAGCGTACCTGCCAAATCGGTAATACTTTTATTTTTTACGCGCATGACGACAGTGGCATCCGGCATCAAGGTGAATGTCATCCTGTCACCCGGTTTCATTCCAAGCTCATCTTTGCGTATCAGGGCATCAGCCGTTTCATCACGGACTTCAACGGCTCGCTGTCGGGATGTTCCTTCAGGCTGCCCTGCAAGAGTTTTGTCGCCTCATCCTTGTCGCCGCGCGCCCACAGTGCCTCGCCCAGATGCGCCGCAATTTCAGGGTCACCCGTCCCTGCGAACGCCTTCTTCAGCATCGCCACGCTCTCGTCCAGTCTGCCCTCGAGATAGTAGGCCCAGCCCACGCTGTCCATGATGGCATAGTCGTCCGGCGCAAGCTTCAGCGCCTTCTCCACCAGCGCTGTCGCCTCGGGTATGCGCACCTTGCGCTCGAGGAATCCATAGCCCAGCGCGTTGTATGCATGCGCGTAATCCGGCCTCACCTTGATCAGATGGCGCAGCCATTTCTCAGACTCATCAAAGTGCCCCATCTGATCGGCCTGCATCGCAGCCTCATACAAAAGCCCAGCATCGTCGGGAATCTTTTCCAGACCCTGCTTCAGCACATCCAGCGCAGCATCTGGCTCTTTCGCATCGCGCAAGAGCTGCGCCTCTATCACCAGAAGCTCCGAACGCTTTTCCGGATAGTCCATTGCCGCCTGGTGCAGCACCTCGCGCGCTTCGTCGAGCTTGTTTTCCCGGCTCAGGATGTAGACGATGCGCAGCTCTGCCGCATAGCGGTATTCTCCTCCATGCACCCTACGGTAATATTCGAGCGCCTTCGCGCTATCCTCCTTGGCCTCGTGCAGTTGTCCCAGAAAATACGCCACATCGTCCTGGGTCTTGCCATTTCTTGCCAGCGTGTCCTGGAGCTGCTTCTCCGCCTCCGGAAGGTCATTGAGCTGCAGCGAGATCAAGGCCACCGCAAAGGCCAGCTCGACATTGTCCGGATTCTGGCGCGCGAGATACTGGAATTCATTGCGCGCGCTCTTGTACTGCTTCTGTACCAGCAGCTCGCGGGCATACTGCAAACGCACTTCGGAGGCCTGGGGATAGTCCGACAGATAGCCCCTCAGCAGCTCCAGACTCTGCTCTGGCGAAGCTTTGCTCAAGAGTTCCGCCTCCAGAGACACGGGTGCATTCCATGCGGGCTGGAGCCTGTGCGCTTCGCGCGCCTCATCCAACGCAAGCTTCTCGTCGCCTGCCGCCTGAGCGAGCTTGGCCACGACCCAGTGCGCCTCGCTCACTTCGGGATAAGGCTTTGCCAGCTCTCGCATCAGCTTCAGCGCCTCTGCCTTGTCGGCTTGCGGCCCGACCAGCGGATAGAGCTGCAGGAAAGTCAGGCCCACATTGTCTCCCTCCCCCTTCAACGCTTCGACGAGATAGGGACGCGCCTCCTCCAGCCTTCCGCCGCGTAGAAGCAGCGATGAAAGCATGCGCGTGGCCGTCGCTGAACCCGAATCGAGTTCGTGCCAAAGGCCTACGGCCTCGACCGATTTCTCCATGTCTCCGGATTGCACCGCAAGCTGCGCGGCCTGCCTTGCAAGCCTCGGGTCGCGCGTCTTTTCTGCAAGATCCATGCTTTCCTCCAGCGCCAGCGCCATGTGGCCGCGCTGCGCTGCAAATTCGGAAAGCAGTATCTCGTACAGCAGATCCTGGGTCAGTTCGATGTCCGGCAGCACCTCGGGGACAGGCGCGGGCGGTGCAGCAGGGGGTATGGGCTGAGCCTGGTGCTTCATTGGTTGCGCCGTGATTGCAGGCTTGTGCACTTCGGCACATCCTGAGACCAGCAAGCATGCGAGCAATAGATGTCTGAATCGTTTCATGGCAACACGGCTTTTGATACGGGCCTACATATTAGGTTATATTGATGGCTATCCACAACTACGGACGTCCATGTCGAACGCCACCATTTCAGCGCGCAACCTCACCCGCAGCTTCGGCAAGCGCCGGATCATCCACGACCTTTCGCTGGAGCTCAAGCGCGGCGAGGTGCTCGGTCTGCTCGGGCAGAACGGTGCAGGCAAGAGCACCACGCTGCAGATGCTGACCGGCTGCCTGCTCCCCGACAGCGGAGAAATCGACATCTGCGACATCAGCCTGAAAAAGAATCCCGCGCAGGCCAAGACGCACATGGGCTACCTTCCCGAATCGCCGCCGCTGCACAGAGAACTCAGCGTGGAGACATATCTGCGTTTCGCCGCGCGCCTGCGCGGCATGCATGAAGATGACATCGATTCCGCGATGACGGATGCGATCAGGCGCTGCGGGCTCGAGTCCGCAAGAAGGAAACTGATAGCCACCCTGTCGAAAGGCTACCAGCAGCGCGTCGGCATCGCGCAGGCCATCGTGCATCGTCCTGACGTCATCATACTGGACGAACCCACCGTCGGCCTCGATCCCTCCCAAATACGCGACATACGCCAGCTGATACGCGAGCTCGGGAACACCGGCAGCGTGATCCTCTCCACGCATCTCTTAAGCGAAGTGGAAAGCGTGTGCGACCGCGTAGAGATCCTGCAGAACGGGCGGCTGATCTACGGGGATTCCAGCGACCACATGCAACACTACGGCGAAATACCGGGATTCACTATCAGCTTCGGGAATCCTCCCGCATTGAGCGAGCTCGAAAAGATCGACGGCGTGGAGAGCGTGGAGCAGCTGTCGGAGACGGAATTTCGCATACTGCATGCGCCGGAAAGGAATCCCGGAAGCCAGCTCCTCACCCTCGCCACGGAAAGGGGCTGGCGACTCACCCAGCTCACCCCGATACACGCCACTCTCGAGGACGTCTTCGTCAGGATCACGAGCGAGAACAGATCATGATACGCCTGATCGCGATGCGCGAATTTCGCAGCCTTTTTTCCATCCCTTCCACCTGGTTGTTTCTGGCGGGCCTCGAGTTCATCCTTGCCTGGTTCTTCCTCTCGAGGCTTGAGGCATTCCTCGAGATACAGCCACAGCTTGCGCTGCTCGCAAACCCGCCCGGCGTGACCGGCACCGTCGGCACATCACTGTTCAACACTGCATCGCTGCTTCTGATGATGCTGGTTCCGATGTTCACGATGCGTCTGATCGCAGAAGAGAGGCGCAGCCATACGCTGGCACTTTTCCTGTCATCCCCGGTATCGGACGCACAGATCGTGCTGGGGAAATTTGCTGGCCTGATGCTGTTTCTTCTGCTCCTGATAGCGACCCTGCCGCTGATGCTCTGCACACTTTCCGTGGGCACGCATCTGGATTACGGCCTTCTGCTCTCCAACTGCATCGGAATCGCGCTGCTCACTTCAAGCTTTGTCGCGCTCGGCCTCTATGTCTCCTCGCTGACCACGCAGCCCGTCATCGCCGCGATAGGCACGCTCGCCGCGCTCATCGGCCTCTGGCTTGCAGACATAGGATCCCCATCCGCACAGGCACCCTGGCACCAGTTCTCGCCGCTTTATCACTTCCAGAATTTCAACGCAGGCCTCCTGGACAGCCGCGATGCGGCATTCTTCTTGATTTTCACTGTGTTCTTCCTGATGCTTGCCGCAAGGCGGCTGCACAACAACCGCATATACGGATAGATCATGCCGCGCAAATTTCCTGTCTCGAATCCGCTACGCAATCTGCTGTTCGTGCTGCTTCTGGCGACAGCGGCGCTGGGTCTGGGCTATCTCGCATCCCTCCACCCCGTGGAGCGCGACCTTACCTTCAATGCAGGAAACAGCCTTGCCCCCGCGAGCATCTCGACACTCCGCCAGCTTTCAGGCCCTGTCGTGATCACCGTGTATGCGACGACCAAGGATGTGCGCCTGGGCGACATACGCAAGATCATCGGCGACTTCGTCTCGCTCTACCAGCGCTACAAGCCGGACATCAGGCTGACTTTCGTGGATCCCACCAAGGAGCCCGAGAAGACACGCACTGCCAACATACAGCTCAACGGGGAAATGGTGGTCGAGTACAAGGGCCGCAGCGAACACCTGACCACGATCAACGAAGACACGCTGACCGGCGCGCTGCTGCATCTTGCGCACGCCTCGAACCAGACCGTGATGTATCTGGACGGAGATGGCGAGCGCAAGCTGGACGGCAGCGCGAATCACGATCTTGGACTGATCTTCGGCGCAAAGTTGAAGCAGAACGGTTTCAGGATCGAAAGCCTGAATCTCGCGATCGCTCAGGATGTGCCCGCAAATGCCAGCATGCTCGTGATCTCGCAGCCTCAGGCCAATTTGATGCCGGGAGAAATCGACAAGCTCCTGCGCTATGTGGATCGCGGCGGCAATCTGCTGTGGCTGATAGACCCCGGACCCTTGCACGGCCTCGAACGCCTGGCCGAGAGACTCGACCTGCAGTTGCCGCCCGGCATCGTGATCGACCCTTCCGCGACGCAGATGAATGCGCCTGACACCTGGGCTCTGGGCACAGGCTATACGCAGCACCCGATCACCAGCGGCTTCAATCTGATCACGGCATTTCCTTTTGCACGCCCGCTTGCATGGACAGACAACCACTGGCGCGTTTTGCTCGACGTGGCTTCCACCGGCTGGGTCAGCGAAACGCCAAACAAGGAGTTTGACAAGAAGCGCGACACCAGGGGGCCTGTCACCATCGCTCTGGCCTCGGAACGCAGCGTCAACGCGCTGGACCAGCGCATCGTGGTCGTCGGCAACGGCGCCTTCCTCTCCAACAGCTTCGCGGGCAACGGCGGCAACGTGGACCTCGGCGTCAACATGGTGAACTGGCTTGCACACGACGACAGCCACATCTCGGTGCAGCCGCGAAAAGCGCCGGACAGCAACATTGCATTGTCAAGAAGTCAGCTCGCCTCGATCAGCGTCGCATTCCTGGTCGCACTTCCGCTACTTCTCCTGGGCGCAGGCATCTATCTCTGGTGGAAACGACGCCGTGCCTGAACTTCCCGAAGTTGAAACCACGAGGCGCGGCCTTGCACCGCATCTTCTAGGCGCGAAAATAACCGGCACCGTGATCCGAAACGATCGGTTGCGCTGGCCCATCAGAGCGGACATGCCGCTGCAGGGCAAGACAATATTGAGCATCGGTCGCCGTGCGAAATACCTGCTGCTGCATTGCAAGGACGGCACACTGATCCTGCATCTCGGGATGTCAGGAAGCCTGCGCATCCTGACTGAAGGAACCCCGCCCGCCAAACACGACCACTTCGATCTCTTGCTCGGCAACGGCAAGCTGATGCGGCTCTGCGACCCGCGACGCTTCGGCGCAGTGCTGTGGCATGAAGGCGACATAGCAGCCCACCCTCTGCTCTCGGACCTGGGGCCAGAACCTCTGGACGATGAAAACTTCCACGCGGACTACCTTTACTGGATCGCGAAGAATCGCAGCGTCTCAATCAAGCAGCTGATCATGGACAACCATGTAGTCGTGGGCGTGGGCAACATCTACGCGAGCGAAGCGCTTTTCACAGCCGGGATCAGGCCTGAGCGCCGCATGCTGGGACAGGCCAGTTCTCAAAGGCTGGTCGCAGCCATAAAATCCACGCTGAATGCCGCAATCATCGCGGGCGGCAGCACGCTCAGGGACTTCGTCGGTGCATCGGGAAATCCAGGCTACTTCCAGAAGCAGCACTGGGTCTATGGCCGCAGCGGCGAACCCTGCAGAAGATGCGGAACGACCGTCAGGCAGATCAGACAGGGGCAGCGCTCGAGCTTCTATTGCCCGAGATGTCAGAGATGAAAAATTCCTGCAATCATTTCGCGCTACGATCTTCAATTTGACCCGGGGAACACCATGATCAGAAAAATTGCCGCAGCCAGCCTGCTCCTGCTTTCATTTTCCGCCCACGCGCTCCCGCGCCCGGAACACGTCGTCGTGGTCATAGAGGAAAACCGCGGCCATGCAGAGATCATGGGACATCAGGACAGCTACATCAGCGAGCTCGCAAAGCGCGGCATGCTTTTCAAGCGTTCCTATGGCGTAACCCATCCAAGCCAGCCGAATTACCTGGCGCTCTTTTCAGGCTCCACTCACGATGTCGCAGACGACAGCTGTCCGCAGCAACTCACCGGCGATAATCTCGCGAGTTCGCTGATGAACAATCACATGAGCTTCGCAATCTACTCCGAAGGTCTTCCTGCAACAGGGAGCCTCGTCTGCTCTGCGGGCGCCTATCAGCGCAAGCACAATCCGGCAGCGAACTGGGCCGATCTTCCCGCAAACGTCAGCCTGCCTTTCGGCGAATTTCCCGAGGATTACTCGAAGCTTCCGACGGTTTCGTTTGTGGTGCCCGACCAGAACAACGACATGCACGACGGCAGCTTCGAGGCCGCCGATTCATGGCTTAAAACCCATATCGCGCCCTATGTGGAATGGGCAAACCAGCACAACAGCCTGCTGATCCTGACCTGGGACGAGGACGACTTCAAGGGAGACAACCGCATCGTCACGATATTGATAGGCCCCATGATCAAAAAAGGCACGAGCGGGCAGCGCATAGACCACTACAACGTGCTGCGCACGCTGCTCGATCTGTACGGCTTGCAAGCGATAGGCAACAGCCGCGATACCTCGCCAATCAAGGGAGTCTGGCGCTAGAGGATCAGCGCTTGGCTGCCATCAGCCTTTCGTATTTGACTTGCAGATCTGCCTTGCTCTCCACGCGCTTGGGGTCCTTGGGTATGCAATCCACCGGGCACACTTCGACGCACTGCGGCGTGTCGTAGTGTCCCACGCATTCGGTGCATTTGTTGGGATCTATCACATATACGGTGTCGCCCTGCGAGATCGCGTCGTTCGGGCATTCCGGCTCGCACACGTCGCAGTTGATGCATTCATCGGTAATCATCAGTGCCATTTTTCAACTCCGTTCAAAATCATTTTTCGTTTTTCTGCCTCAAGCGGGCTGCGACCAGAGGCGAGACGAACTTGCCCACATCGCCACCGAAGCGTGCCACCTCGCGCACCATGGTCGCGGAGATGAAGGTGTACTGTTCTGCGGGGGTCAGAAACAGCGTTTCCATCTCAGGATAAAGATTGCGATTCATGCCCGCCAACTGGAACTCGTATTCGAAATCGGACGCCGCGCGCAGTCCGCGCAGCACCACCCGCGAATTCTGCGACTGCACGAAGCTCATCAAGAGGCCGTCGAACCCTTCGACGCGCACGTTCGAAAAATCCGCAAACACCTCTTTCGCCATCTCCACCCGCTCGTCCATCGTGAACAGCGTGTTCGCCCGGCTCTTTGCCACGGCCACGATCACCTCGTCGAACAGCCCTGCCGCGCGGCGCACCACATCCTCGTGGCCGCATGTGATGGGATCAAACGTTCCCGGATATACCACCTTGATCATTCGCTCAATCCTATCAGTTGAAACCAAACCTGTCCCGCCCTGCCCGATTTCAGAACGCGCCATTGCGGTGGCGCAGCGATCGGGCTTCCCGATTCCACATAGACCACGCCCCCTTCTGCTAGGTGTCCAGGAAGGAATTCCAGAAGCCCGGGCAGGCAATCGCTTTGAAATGGCGGATCCAGAAATATCACGTCGTAGCGCTCCAAGTCGCGCGAGATGAATTCCAGCCCATCCTGATGGCTCAGCGTCACGCCCTTGCAGCCGAGCTTCGCGGCATTCTCCTTCAGCGCGCGAAACACGGGCAGGCTCTTTTCCACCATCACCACATGTTCTGCGCCGCGGGAAGCCGCCTCGAAACCCAGGGCGCCGCTGCCCGCGAAAAGGTCGAGGCAGCTTCTTCCGTAAAGCGTCTGCCCCAGCCAGTTGAACAGCGTTTCCCTGACGCGGTCAGGCGTCGGGCGCAATCCTTCGGCATCGGGAAAGCAAATGATGCGGCTCCTGAATTCGCCCGCACCTATCCTGACCCTGTTCATTCCGCCTGCTTGTGCTCCGGACCACCCGATTTTTCGTCCGGTGCGCCGACGATCACGGTCGCCATCTCGTCGGGATGGATGTGGCGCGCGAACGCATCCCTGATTTCACTGACGTTGACCTTGTCAACGCGCGTTGTGAAATCGTCCAGATAGGTCAGCGGCAGGTCGTAGAATCCGATCACGGACAGATATCCCAGGATCTTGCGGTTGCTGTCTATGCGCAGCGGAAATCCGCCTATGATGTTCTGCTTCGCGGCCTTCAGCTCCGCTTCGGTAGGGCCATTCGCCACGAAATCCGCCACCGTCTTGCGCACGATTCTAAGCGCCTCATCCGCCTGATCCTTCTTCGTCTGCAGGCCGATCTGGAAAGGGCCGGGCTGCCCCAGCGGGAAGAAATAACTGTATACACTGTAAGCCAGGCCGCGTTTTTCCCGCACCTCGTTCATCAGGCGCGAGACGAAGCCACCTCCGCCCAGTATGTAATTGCCGACATAAAGCGTGAAATAGTCGGGGTCGGTTCGGGACATGCCGGGCGCACCCATCAGGATATGACTCTGAGTGGCGGGATGCGGGATGCGCTCCTCTACAGCCTTGATCTGCATGTCCACCGCGGGCATCGGAAGCACATCTTTCGAGACGGGCAGTTCATCCGTCAGCTGCTCTGCGATCTCATGCGCCTCGGCCGGGGTCACGTCGCCCATGATGGCCACGACTGCACGCGCCGCATTGTAATGGCCGAGGTAGAAATCCTTCACATCCTGATCGCTGATTTTCTCGACGCCCGCCACATCGCCGGACACCGGCAGGGCGTATGGATGCTTGCCGTATATCGCCTTGTAGAAGGCGCGGCTGGCGATGCTCTCGGGCTTGGTCTCTTCATCCTTCAGCGCTGCGATCACGCGCGTCTTCTCGCGCGACAGTATCTCGTCCTTGAATGCCGGATGCTGCAGCACCTTTGCCATGATCGAGAGCGCCTTTTCCCGTTCCCGATCATGGCTCAAGGTGCGCAGCGAGATGCTTGCCATGTCCTGGTCCATATCTCCGCCAAGCTCCGCGCCTATGTCCGCCATGCCGCTGGATATGGCATCCTCGTCCATGTCTCCAGCGCCCAGGTCCAGCATCTCGTGCGTCATGCTGGCAAGCCCGGACTTGCTGTCGTAACGGCTGCCCGCCGGCACGCTCACGGCAACGTCCAGCATCGGAATGTCGTGGTCCTCCACGAACAGAACCTTCGCGCCGCTTCTGCTCTGCCAGTGCTGGATGCTGGGCGTTGCGAATGCAATACCTGAAGCGCAGCAGAGCAGGACGGCGCCCAGCAATCCTGCAACGGGATGTTTAACGGACATGACTGGAGTCTCCGGTTTGATGCCTGGGCTTGCCAGACAGTGGTTGAGGATCGAGCACTGCCACGGTCAGGTTGTCGTCCTTCAAAAGCATGCTTGCAACCTCCTTAACCTGTTCTGCCGTCACCGCCTGCAACCTGTCCAGCATCTGGGGTATGGCCTTCTGGCCCAGCCCTATGCTCTCCATCTGCCCTATCTGCATCGCCTGATAGAAAACGGAATCGAGCTTGTACACTTCGGCTGCCGTGACCTGCGCCTTGACGCGCTGAAGCTCGTCATTGCCGACACCATCCTTGACGATGGCCGAAATCTCCCTGCGCAGCGCGGCTTCGACATCGGCAGCCGTCTTGCCTTCGCTTGGTGTGGCTTCCAGCGTGAAAATGGCAGGACCACGCGAGGTCGCGTCATACCCCGCGCTCACATCGCTTGCGATCCTTTGCTCGCGCACCAGGTGCTTGTTCAGGCGCGCAGCGTCGTTGCCGCTCAACACCCCTGCCAGCATTTCCAGCGCATAGGGCTGCCAGTCCTTGAGCGGATCGACCACATTGGGCGCGTGATATGCCATCACCAGAAGCGGAAGCTCGGCCGGCGCCTTCACCACCATGCGCTTGATGCCGACCTGCGGGGGCTCTATGTAATCCCTGTGACTGGGCGTCATGCGCCTGGGTATCGGACCGTAGTAGCGTTTCGCCAGCGCAAACACCGCGTCGTGGTTCACATCGCCGGCGATCACCAAAGTCGCGTTGTTGGGCGCATACCATTTGCTGTACCAATCCCTGACATCGCCGATCTTCATGTGCTCGAGGTCGTTCATCCAGCCGATCACGGGATGCCGGTAAGGATGTTCCTCATACACGACCGACATCATTTTTTCCTGCAGCAGCGCGTGGGCGTCGTCGTCGGTGCGCATGCGCCGCTCTTCCATCACGACCCTGATCTCCTTCGAAAACTCCTTCTCTGATAGAGCCAGATTGTGCATCCTGTCGGATTCCAATTTCATCGCCAGCGGCAGCTTGGATTTGTCGAGCTGCTGAAAGTAGGCCGTATAGTCGTCGCTGGTGAACGCATTCTCGCGCCCGCCTGCCGCAGCGATGAGGCGAGAAAACTCGCCTGCCGGCACAGTTTTTGTGCCCTTGAACATCATGTGTTCCAGCGCATGGGCCACACCTGTCTTGCCCGTCACCTCGTCCATGCTGCCGGCCTTGTACCAGACCTGCTGCACCACCACCGGCGCCCTGTGATCTTCCTTGACGATGACCTTCAGGCCGTTTGCAAGCGTCTTCTCGAACACTTCGGCCGCGGCCGCCTGTTGCGTACCGAATGCCAGCAGTGCAATGCAATACAATATTCGCATAATCCCCAACCTCGGCAAGCCTAATCGGCTTAAAATAGAAAAAATGGTCACGTTGCGTGACCGAGCATATTATGCCCCAACTATCGGAATGCATCCAAGATGTTTAGTTTCCTGAAGAAGAACGAAAAGACCGGAGCCCAGGCCACCGAGGGATGGATTGCTCGCCTCAAGTCGGGGCTCGCCAGAACAGGCGGCCAGCTTGCCGATCTGTTCGGACGCGGCGGCAAAATAGACGAGGAGCTCTACGAGGAACTCGAGACGATACTGATCACCGCAGATGTCGGGATGGAAGCTACGCATTCCCTGCTTTCCGACCTGCGCCGCCATGTCAGAGAGCAGAAGCTTTCCGAAGCGGGTGAACTCAGGGAAGCGCTCGCGCACTGCATGGTGAAGCTGCTGAAGCCCCTGGCCATCCCGTTGACGCCCGAATCGCGCAAACCCTTCGTGATCATGATGGTCGGCGTGAACGGCGCAGGCAAGACCACATCCATCGGAAAACTTGCGAAATATCTGCAGTCCCAGAATCTGTCCGTCCTGCTCGCGGCAGGCGACACATTCCGCGCGGCCGCGCGCGAACAGCTCATGACCTGGGGAGAGCGCAACGATGTCACGGTGATCGCGCAGCAAAGCGGCGATGCGGCGGCCGTGATTTTCGATGCGGTACATGCGGCAGAGGCCAGGGGCATAGACGTCGTGCTGGCCGACACAGCAGGTCGGCTGACCACACAGGCGCACCTGATGGAGGAGATCAGGAAGGTCAAGCGCGTGATCGGCAAGGCGATGCCTGACGCGCCGCATGAGGTGCTTCTGGTGCTGGACGCCAACACGGGACAGAACGCCTTGAGTCAGGTAAAGGCCTTCGACACGGCGCTTGGCGTCACGGGACTGATACTCACCAAGCTGGACGGCACCGCAAAAGGCGGGATCATCGCCGCGATCGCGCGCGCGCACCCGATCCCCGTGCGATTCATCGGGGTGGGCGAAGGGCTGGACGACCTGCGGCCGTTCGTCGCAGAGGAGTTCGTAGCCGCACTGCTCGGAGAGCCTGCATGATCTCCTTCAACCAGGTGAGCAAGCGCTATCCTGGCGGATTCGAAGCTCTGAAGAACGTCAGCTTCGATCTGGCCAAGGGGGAGATGGCATTCCTGACCGGGCATTCAGGTGCGGGTAAGAGCACCTTGCTTAAGCTCATCGCCGCGATCGAACGCCCCAACTCGGGCTCCGTGCTGGTCAACAACCAGAATGTCAGCGCGCTCAAAAACGCGGCACTCCCTTTTCTTCGCCGCAACATAGGCATGATCTTCCAGGACCACAAACTGCTTTTCGACCGCAGCGTGTTCGACAACGTGCAACTCCCCCTGCAAATTTGCGGTTTCGACCACAGGGAGACCGCCAAGCGCGTGCGCGCAGCATTGGACAAGGTGGGATTGCTGGGCCGCGAAAAGGCCAACCCCATCGCACTGTCCGGCGGCGAACAGCAACGGCTCTGCATCGCGCGCGCCATCGTCAACCGCCCATCCATCCTGCTCGCGGACGAGCCTACCGGCAACCTGGATGCGGAATACACGCAGGAGATCATGAAGATATTCGACTCATTCCACCAGGTGGGCGCGACCCTCTTGATCTCGACCCACGATGCGGGCATGCTGAAAGGCGTGCGCACCATCAACCTGAGACACGGCGAGATCGCGACCGAATCCTCCGGCAAAATAACAGGAGCCGCATCGTGATGGGCGCGCTTGCACAACACGCAGGAATTGCGCAAAACGCGCTGCGTCGCCTTTTTTCATCTCCGATTTCCGGATTTTTAAACATCATCGTGATCGGCATCGCGTTATGCCTGCCTTCCGGCATGTATGTGTTGATGCAGAACGCGCAGGGCCTTCTGGCCGAAGTGTCCGCCTCCCCGCAGATCAGCCTTTTTCTGACGATGGATGCAAACGCCGAGGACATCGCCACCCTGCGCAAACAGCTCGCGCAAAATCCCGCGATCGGCAAGGCCGTCTTCGTCCCGCGCGCAGATGCGCTCAAGAACCTCGCGCAAAGCAACGGGCTTGCCGATGTCATCGCCGGTCTCGAGAGCAATCCGCTGCCGGATGCGTTCGTTGTCTCGCCCAGGGCAACCCGCGCCCAGGCGCTGGATCTCCTGCGCAACCAACTCCAGAAGATTCCCCATGTCGATCTTGCACAGCTCGATTCGGCGTGGATATACAAACTTGAGGCGATGCTGGACTTCGCCCGCATCCTGACCTTCATTCTGGCCGGCTTGTTGAGCCTCGCACTGGTCGCGATCACCTTCAATACGATACGCTTGCAGATCATGACCCAGAAGGACGAGATCCAGGTTGCCAAGCTGATAGGTGCGACGAATTCCTTCGTGCGCAGGCCCTTTCTTTACCTGGGTGCAATGCAGGGCATGCTGGGAGGCATCACGGCATGGCTGATCATCGTACTGTGCCTGCACTTCCTCAAACAACCCGTCTCGACCCTGTCCCGCCTTTATGGCAGCAACTTTGCGCTGCAACCGCTAAGCGCAGCCGACAGTCTCACCCTCATGCTGTTCTCGCTTTACCTCGGTCTGATGGGCGCATGGCTTTCGGTCGCGCGCCACCTGTCCGAAATAGAGCCGCGCTGAACGTTGCGCTTGACAGACATGGCCACAACGGTGTCAAATAACGCGCGTACATACTTAAGAGGGAAAGATCATGGAAAAGCCAGGCTGCAAATCGCTCGTAGTGCCCATATTATTTGCCGTTGCACTTTGGATAGCGGGCGGATTTTTCCTGAGCAAGGAGCTCGGCATCATCTGCGTCATCATCAGCATCTGGATAGGCGGCATTGCTGCCGGCAAGGTGATGAACTCCGAATGCACGCTCCCCAAGGATCACGCTTAAACACGGGTCTCGCAATGCAATTCTCGCAGGCAAACGGCTTGCGAGCGTAATGTTTTTTTGCAGAATGAACCTAATCCGCTTTCAGGACTCTTAGCGTTAGAGAAAATTCCTAGGAGACTATGATCATGAGTTACAGCTTACCGATGCCGTCTTCCGTTGGCAGCCTTGACAGCTATATCAGCCTGGTCAAGCGCTATGCGTTGCTTACGCCAGAGGAAGAGCGCTCCCTTGCGGTGCGTTTCCGCGAGGAAAACGATCTCGAGGCTGCACGCCAGCTCGTTCTCTCGCACCTGCGCGTGGTCGTCAGCATTGCACGGGGTTATGCGGGATACGGCCTGCCCCAGGCAGACCTGATACAGGAAGGCAACATCGGCCTGATGAAGGCGGTCAAGCACTACGACCCGGATTTCGGCGTGCGCCTGGTATCCTTTGCAGTGCACTGGATACGTGCCGAGATCAACGAGTTCGTCGTGCGCAACTGGCGCCTGGTCAAGATAGCCACCACCAAGGCGCAGCGCAAGCTGTTCTTCAACCTGCGCAGCCTGAAGCGCGACCTGGAATCGCTTAAACCCCAACAGATCAGCGAGATTGCAGCGCAACTCAACGTAAGCGAACAGGATGTCGTGGAAATGGAGGCGCGGTTTGCCGGCCACGAACTCGGACTGGAGCCTGCGGGCTCGAGCGAGGACGATGATTATGCCCCCATCCAGTACCTGACGGACAGCAGCGAGCACGAGCCTTCGAACGTGCTGGAAACCTCGGAGCGCGACCAGCTGCGCACGATGGGGTTGTCGAAGGCGTTGGAAAGCCTGGATGAACGCAGCCGGCGCATCGTCGAGGCGCGCTGGTTGAACGAAGAAGGCAGCGCCACGCTGCACGAGCTTGCTGCGGAATTCAACGTGTCGGCCGAGCGTATCCGCCAGATAGAACAGAAGGCGATGAGCAAGATGCACGCAGCGCTGTCTGCCGCATAAGACCGCTACACGATTTTACTTGACTACCTTGAGCTGCGGCTTCGCAGGCTCCGGTTTTCTGGTGGGCTCGGTGGGTTCGGGGCTCGCATCCACCGGCTGGAAGACCAACCCCTGTCCCGTTTCCCTGGAAAAGATGCCGATCACCGCATTGACTGGAACCAGGACATCGAATGAAACGCCGCCGAAACGTCCGCTGAATGTGATCCACTCGTTGCCCATGTCGAGGCTGCGCACCGCAGTCGGACTGACGTTCAGCACGATTTCGCCATCCTTGACATAGGAAGGCGGGACCTTGGTCTCTTCGTTGACGCGCACCGCGAGGTAGGGCGTATGCCCCCCATCCATGCACCATTCAAATATGGCGCGTATCAGGTAGGGGCGCGTGGACAGATCGTTCACTTGCGCATCGCTCTTTCCGCCGGCGTCAGGGAATCGATGAAACCCTGGCGCGCAAACAGCCTCTCTGCATACTTCATCAGCGGGGCCGCGTCCTTGCCCATCTGTATGCCGTAATGATCCAGACGCCAAAGCAGCGGTGCAACCGCCACATCCAGCATGGAAAACTCGTTGCCGAGCAGATACTTCTGCTTTGAGAGTATCTGCGAAAGCTGCAGAAGGTTGTCCTTGATGACCGCGCGCGCCTTGTCGACAGACTTGCCGCCCTGCTGGATGACGTTCACGTTTGCATATAGCTCCTGCTCGAAGCGATGCAAAAACAGCCTGGCGCGTCCGCGCATGACGGGGTCAGCCGGCATCAGTTGCGGATGCGGGAAGCGCTCGTCGATGTATTCGTTGATGATGTTTGCCTCTGTCAGAATCAGGTCGCGTTCAACAAGCACGGGCACCTTGTTGTATGGATTGATCGCCGCGACATCTTCTGACCTGTCCATCTGGTCCACGTCGATCACTTCGAAATCCATGCCCTTTTCGTAAAGAACGATGCGACACCGATGGCTGTAGGGGCAAACCGTCCCCGAATACAATCTCATCATTACCTTCTTACCCCTTAATCAAATTTCTGCTCTGCATAAAAGCCCGCACCAGGAAATATCCCACCAGCGCAACGCTGCCCCACACCAGGACGGCTGCGATGACCGGATAGCTGCCCGTGCCGTTCACGCCCGCGATCCAGATGAAACGTTCGCAGATCGTGCCTATGATGATGGACGTCGCCACCGCGGCGATCCCATTGATGCTGTGCCGCGTCACCGGGAAACACAGCGACACGAATGGTATGACGAATTTCAGCGCCAGCACGGTCCACCAGACAAAGGCATAGTCGCCGTACATCATGCCGAACACACGATTCGTCTCGTCTGGCAGGTTGCCATACCAGATGGTCAGGAATTGTGCGTAATAAGTATATATATACAGCAGCGTGAAAGCCAGCAACATCTGCGCCAGATAATTATAAATCTTTTCAGGCACCGGCGAAACCAGCTTGTTCCTGCTGTTGAGCACATATATCCAGATCACGAGGAAGGCCAGGAACATGCCGAAGTTGCTGACGAACTGCTGCATGCCGTAGATCGCGCTGTGCCACTGCGGCACCAGGGTCATCTCGAAATCCCATGCGATCATCGTGCTGTAGAGCACGAAGAAGAACGGGATCCAGGTCGCAACCCTGTGAAAGCTCGCGTATTCCTTGGGCCCCTTGTCGCTTTCCGCTTGGCGCTGGATGAAAACCCAGTAGAGCGCCATCATGAATATCATGCCGACCACCTCGCGCGACATCAGCCAGTACGGCTGATACCAGCCAGGCATGTGATAATCCGAATTGACTGGCTGGTTCCACCACGGAAAGGTATGCGCGCCGCCAGCCAACAGGATCACCAGCAGCACGGCCGCAAGAGGAAAAAGCGCATAAAGCGAGACCGCAAGGTTGCGCACGTTGTAGCGCCACTTTGCGCCGACCAGATGCAATACCGAACATAAAGCCACGCCGCTCAATGCCAATGACAACACGACGACGAAACTTACCGTAAGTACCGACCAATTGCTGTATGTCAACATTTCTTATCCCCCTAATTCAACTTCGGCGCCACATAGCCAGGAGGCGCCTTCTGCAAGACCTTGCGCACATAGTTCACCACGTTCCAACGCTCGGTCGGAGAAAGATCGTTCGCGTAACTGGGCATCACCGCCCCACCCAGCGTCATGTAGCCGAAGATGTATCCGTCCGGATAGTCAGGGGAACTCCAGCTGTGCATGGAGTTGGTATAGGAGAGGTTGAAGGGCTGCATGATCAGCTTCTTGCCGACCAGGCCGTCTCCGTAACCCTTGAATCCGTGGCACGGCGTGCAATAGATCTCGAAAAGGTGCTTGCCCTTCTGGATCGACTCTGCGTTTGCTACGACCGGATTGGTCATCAGTTTCGCCGCATCCAGATCCTTCACGAACACCGTCGTTCCCGGCACAGGGACGGAGCGCGAGGGGAACGGATACATGCCCGGATGTGCAGGATCAGGGCTTTCCTGAGGCTTGATGCTGATCTGGTTGGCCATGTCTCTGGACCATGGCCAGGCCTGCGCAAGTGCCGGCGCCAACAACAATGAAACTGCCAAGGTTAACTTTTTCATTTACCTGCCTCTTCCTGTATTTCCAACGCCTTGTGCTTGGCAAAGATCGCCTTCAATGCACCCACTGCCGCCTCCTCCGCCTTTACCAGTATGCCGATGTTGTCCACCGACACCTTGGCGTTATACAAGGGCGAGCGCTTCGCTGGCAGCCCGGAACAGATCAGGAACCCAAGGATCGTGATGTATACACCGCCCAGAATGAAGAGTTCGTAAGTCAGCACGAAGTTGGGGGGCAAAGGCACGATGGGCTTGCCGCCCTTCATCTGCATGAAGAAGTTGGCCTGCGCACTCGATATGCCGAGGAATCCCAGAGAGCCACCGAGCACTGCGCCTATCAGCGTGAACCATTGCACGTAGACCGGCTTCTCGCCTAGAAATTTCTCGACCTCGGGGTGCTCTATCGGCGACTTGACGATCATGTCGTCGTTGACATCGAAACCCGAAATCTTCGTGTTGCGCAGCTCCTTGACGACCGCCTCCGCCTGATCGAAATCGCCATACAATGCAAGTAGATGACGTTTGCTCATGATTAGTGCACTCCTTGTTCAACGGTTTGTTCAGATGCGCCGTTCTGCTTCAGATGCAGCGTGCGGTGATAGACCATCTCCTTCACCTCGTACATGGAAACGGATGGGAACATCTTGCAGAACACCATGAATAGCAGCGTAAACCAGCCGAAACTGCCGAACACGATGCCCCACTGTATCATCGAGGGCCACTGATCGTGATCCCATGTCCAGGGATAGTAGCCGTGAGAGAATGTCGGCGAAACGATCATCCAGCGCTCCAGCCACATGCCAAGGTTCAGCAGGAGAGAGGTCGCAAACAGCACCGGGATGTTGGTCTGGAAGCGCTTGATCGCGAACACCAGAGGCACGATGGAGCCGCAGAAGATCATCGCCCACCAGAAAGGAGCGTAGGGTCCGGTCATCTTCTGTATCAACAGGTCCTTGGAGACAGCATCGTGACTGTACCAGACCGATGCAAACTCGATGCAGTTGAGATAGGTCCAGACCATCGCGATCGCGAATGTCAGGCGCACGATCTTCTTCAGGATCGGCAAAGTCATGTAATCCTCGAACTTGAACACATAGCGCAGGATGATGAACAGCGTGATGATCGCTGCACAGCCCGAATACAATGCGCCTGCGACGAAATATGGAGGGAATGAGGTCACATGCCATCCAGGTTGCTGCGACATGCCGAAGTCGGATGCAACGATCGAATGCACCGACACGGCTAGAGGGATCAGAAAGCAGGCGATAGTCAGATAGGTCACGCGGAAATTGCGCCACTGCCTGTCAGTCCCTTCCCAGCCCAGCGCCAGCAGCGTATAGAGCTTCTTGCGCCATCCCGAGTGCATGTTGTCACGCGCAATCGCAAGATCCGGGATCATGCCCACGAACAGGAAAAGCACGGAGGAACTCAAATAGGTGAAGATCGCCATCGCATCCCAAAGCAGAGGCGACTGGAAGTTGGGCCACACCCAGCGCTCGTTGGGATAGGGAACCGCGTAATAGAACTGCCAGAGGCGGCCCAGATGCACCATCACGAAAAGCCCCGCAGTCATCAGCGAGAAAGTGGTCATCGCCTCTGCAAAACGGTAGATGGGTTTACGCCAGTCGGCATGCATCAGGTGCAGGATCGCAGACAGCAGCGTGCCCGAATGGCTCATGCCTATCCAGAAGATGAAGGTGGCAATGTAAAGCCCCCACACATGCGGATTGTCCAGATTCGCCACCCCCATGCCCATCTGGTACTGATAGACCTCGCAGCCTATGCCTATGCCGAAAGTCAGCACGGCAAAAAACAGGATCACCCAGTAAAGCGGCCTCGGGTTTTCCAGACTCTTCATCACGTCCTGGTTGATCTTGGCCCAGGCGATGTCTTCGCGGATATCTTTCATTGTCGTTCCTTAAATGTTCAGCGGACTAAACAGCGCTCTCGCGCACGCGTTCCAGATACATAACCGAAGGATAGGGACGCAGATCTTCGAATATCCGGTAGCCGCGCAAATCTGTTCCACCTTCCCTCTTGTCCTTTTCCTGCTCGTCCTTCGCAAGGTCGACCTGCTGCGCCTTCCACTGCTTGTAAACACGCGACTCCGGATCGACCAGATTGCCGAAAGAGATCGCATTGGTCGGGCAGGACTGCTGGCAGGCCGTTTGCACCTCCCCTTCGCGCACGATGCGTCCTTCGCCCTTGGCAGTCACCTCTGCAGCGCGCAGGCGCTGAACGCAGAAAGTGCATTTCTCCATCACGCCCTTGCCACGCACCGTCACGTCGGGATTCAGCTGGTAATTCATTTCGGCCGGCCAGACATTGTCCGTCGTCGGATAGTCATACCAGTTGAAGTAACGGACCTTGTACGGACAGTTCGCAGAGCAGTAGCGCGATCCTATGCAGCGGTTGTATATCTGGGAGTTCAACCCATCCTGCGTGTGGTTGGTCGCACCCACCGGACAGACCGTCTCGCAGGGTGCGGCCTCGCACTGCTGACACATCATCGGCAAAAATTCCGCCCCCTGATCAGGAAACTCCCTGCTGTCCTCATTCCAGTAGCGCTCTATGCGCATCCAGTGCATGGCCTGGCCGTGCTGGAACTTCTCGCGCCCCACGACTGGCAGGTTGTTTTCCGCATAACAGGCAACCGCGCATGCATTGCAGCCTATGCATGCATCCAGATCTATCGCCATCGCCCACTTGTAAGGATCGTGAGGCTTGTCGTCGATCGGGTGAAAATGGCGGACCGCAGCCCAGTTGTTCAGCAAATTGGTGACAGACATGACTCAGACCTCCTTAGACAAATCGACTTGATCGGTTGACCTGCTCAGCGCAACCCTTCTTCCCATCTGTTTCCCGCCTGCAGGCCCCTCATCCTTGACGACGATGACGCGCTGCCCGGTCTTGGCAATGTTCACGCGTGTCTCGTGCATGGCCAGCTCCCCGGTCGAGCCTTCGAAAACAGCATCCATGATGCCGAAGGGATTCACGCCGTACCCCTTTGCATAACGACCCATCGCCTCGTGTCCGCGCCCCATGGGAATGGAGACCGCCTCAGGATGTATGCCCGGAAAAACATAAACCTGCACATTCACAGAACCCGTCTTCGAGGTGACCTTGACGATGTCGCCTTCGACGATGCCAAGCTCCAGAGCCTTCTTCGGATGCACCTCGACCCACGAATCCCAGACTATCGTGGTCAGCGGATCGGGCGACTCCTGTATCCAGGGCTGGTTGGTATGCCTGCCGTCGCGCAGATTCGACGTCACCGACGGGATCAGGCGCAGCGGATACTGCTTGTCGGCTTCTTCCGGCTGCGGCAGCTTCAGGCCTTCCACAGCGGCCTTTGCCGACAACGCGCCCGATGCACCCGAAAGTTTCACGATGCCCTTGGAAAGCGTATCGTTCCAGAACACGTCGTCATCCCCGGACCCGCCAAGTGCCGCCTTGTTCTGCAGCATCGCATAGCGCAGATAGCCGTAGTAATCGTCAAAGGCCTTGTATTCCTCAGGCTTGCGTTGCTTGACAAGCGTCAGGAGAATGTCCCCCATGCCTCGCGTATTCGCATGCAGCCTTTCCATCAGCGGCTGCTGTATGTTGATCTGGGCGGTATCCGCCAGATATTCCGGCACATGCGTCCCCCAATCCTCCATCTCCGAATCGAGAGGCAGAACGAGATCAGCCTGCAACGCGGTTTCGTCGAGATAATGCGCGAACGCAACCTTGAAGCCGGCCTTTGCCATGCTGTCGCCATACTTGTAGGAGGCGGGCGCGGTATACACTGGGTTGGTGGCGATGTTGAACAGCACCTTGTATTTGCCGGCCGCCAGATCGTCATTGAGCTTTTTGAGGGATGCAGTATTCCCTTTGGTTTGCGTCAACTGCGGGAAGGGCACGGATACCGGCGCCTCTATCGTCTTGCCCACATTTCCCAGCACATGGTTCAAGAGATTGATCGCATCTGCATTCTGCATTCCGTGCACATAGCCTTCCGCAGCGCTGCCAGCCAGAATCAGGCTCGGGCTGCGCAGCCTCAGGATCGCCGCGATCTTGTCTATGTTGCTGGGCTCAACGCCCGTATCCCGGCTGACCCTTGCCCTGTCGTAGTCCTTCACGAGCTCGGCCACATCCCCTGTCGCAATGCCCAGCGCATTGATGATGCCAAGCGCCAGTATGCCTTCCGTACCGGGGCGCACCGCAAGCCAGCGGTCCGCATTCGCACCTGTCAGGGTCATCTTGGACTCCGCCTGGATCAGCACGCCGCGCTGCCCGTCCACTCCCTTGCGGAATGCCGCATACTGCTGCGCGAAATGCACTGGCGATATCCATGTGCCCAGAAAGTCCGCGCCGAATGACAACACCACCTTGGCCTTGTCTATTCGGTAGCGCGGCATCTCGACACCATAAGACTTCAGGTTGCCAGCCCTAACCACAGCGGGCGCCACAGCTTCATAAACGAAATGATTCTTGCTGCCCAGGCTGTCGATGTAGTTGGTCAGCAACACCTTCTGATGCCCGCTCACATCACCCGTGATGAACGCGACTTCTTCGCCCTTCGCACCCTGAAGCTTCTCGTTGATCAGCTCATAGGCCTTTTCCCAGCTGATCGCTTGGCCCTTGTCGCCGTTGCGCAGCAGAGGTTCGCGCACGCGATCCGGATTGTAGTGATGCTGCACGGAAGCCTGACCCAGCCCGCAAAGCTTGCCCCTGTTGATCGACGATTCGGGATTGCCTTCCAGCTTCAGCACGCGGCCTTCGCGTATCTTGCCTGTGATGCTGCATCCCGCATCGCACTGCGCGCAAGTCGAATTGAAATACACCGCAACGCCTGGAATCACGTAATCCTTGGCCTCGACATAGGAAACCACGGTCTCCTTGCCATCCTCGATGGAGGTGTTGCCGCATCCCGAAAGCGCGACAGCCGTGCCTCCAAAACCCAATACCTTCAGAAAATCACGCCGATCAAACGCTTGCCCGGACAAATTTTTTGTGGATTCACTGTCTATCATCACAGCCTCTCTGTTCAATTTTTTCATCACTTGTGGCACAGCCAGCAATCGTTGGGGCCCTTGGCAGTCAGCTCGCCTTCCGCATTCCTGGTCTCCGCGGGCTTCTGGAAGGTATACCAGTAGTCCTGCTTGCCAATCGGCGTGCCGCCTTCAGGTATCGCACCCTTGGCCACGACGACATGCTCCTTCATGTGGCAGCTGACGCACCAACCCATGGTGATGGGTTTCTGACGCCGCGCAGTGACCATCTCCTTCACCTGGCCGTGGCAGTATCCGCAGACCTCCTGAACGGGGCGCCCCTGCTGCTCTATGAAACGCTTGATGTGCCGCTCGTGATTGAAGCGCACGAAGTCGGGCAAGTCGTGCACCTTCTTCCACGGAATCGCCTTCTTCGCATCCCAGTACTTGAAGAGCTCGACGATGCGCGGCTTGTCTCGCACGGTAGGAATGTTCTGATGACAACCCACGCACTTCTGCAGCGGCGGAATCCCCGCAGTCAGGCTGCGCCTAGCATAGGTGTGGCAGTACTGACAGTTGATCTCCATCCCGCCCTTGGTCGGATCGCTGTTGGTCGGATCGACCGGATTGCGATTCCCGGCATGGCGGTAATGAGGAAACTCGATGGGCTGCTGAACTTGAGGCCCCAGATCGTCCTCAGTGGTAAGCGTCTGTTCAGTGGCTGCATGACAAGCAACAGCCACCAAAAAGCTCGCCAGCATGAAAGGAAAACGTAAATAACGATGCATCGTAAGAACTCCCCCAGCAAACAACATGCCACTTTCAGCATGAATGAATTTTTCAATCGGATATTTTTTCTGGTGTGATGTCCCGCATAATTAGAGCAAGATTTGCCGATTTTTTTATCACTGCAAATCAAGTTATTAGCGAGCACGTCCGGATAATGTATGGTTTGTTTTTCAAAGTCAACAAGGTTTTTTATATATACTAATAGTTCTAAAAAATATTATTTATATTTCGCGGTTTTACATTATTTGCTTATATTTCTACACTGCAACAAATGAACGGACGATTCCCCCATGAATGAAGAAAAAGCAGTCCTGGAATTTTTTTCTCAACCCGAAAATCTGCATCTCGCGCTCTCGGTAGGCAGCCGAATAGAAGAAATCTGCGAACAGATGAATTCGCGCTTCTGGCGCGACCTGAAACAGCGCGTGGATGCACTTCCCGGAGATATGCAGACGGAAACCATCGAAGACCACAACGCGGAAGAAATTCTGCTTGGCCTGCGGTGCAAGCCGGATCAGCCTTGCTGTCTGTCCCCGATACTGGAGCAGCAGCACATCGGCGGCAAATGGCGCATCTTTCAGGGACTGGCGTGGCAGGGCGCGCCTGCCCTGCCATCACCACCCGCGGTCTCGAAGCTGAAGCATGAACTGGAAAGCGCAGGCTGCAGAAGCAATGAACATTTTCTCGCCTGGAAATGGACGGATCTATATCCGAGGCGCAGCGATTTTCTGCTCGAATATGCGCAACAGCCCGGGAAGCTACTGCTCAAGGCCGAATCGGCCTTGTTCATGGGCGATCACCTCGAACTGATCAACAACGCCAATGCAGCGCTTGCGGAAAAGGACTAGACCGGGTTGTCCTGGTCGAAGAAGCGGTGCTCGAAATCAAATTTCTGTTCAAGATGCATACCCAGCGCTTTGATGCCCAGTCTTTCGGTGGCATGATGGCCGGCCGCGATGAAGGCCACGCCAGTCTCGCTCGAAAGATGAAAATTCTGCTCGGATATCTCTCCGGTCAAATAGACATCCACGCCTTGTGCGATGGCAGCCTCGAAGTAGCCCTGTGCCCCACCGCTGCACCAGGCCACGTTGTTCACGATGCCGCCCGGATCCCCCAGAACCAGCGGCTTGCGCTTTAGCCTATCCTCGATCCTCGCCGCGAACTGCGAGAGTGTCACCGGGGAATCGAACACGCCTTTGCAGACGATGCTCTGCTCTCCGAATCGGGCCGTTTCCCTGATCCCGAGCAACCTGCCCAGCTCCGCGTTGTTGCCGAGCACGGCATGCGCATCGAGCGGCAGGTGATAGGCCAGAAGGCTCACGTCGTTTTTCAGTAGCGCCGCGATGCGGTTTTTCCTGATGCCCGCGATGCGCACATCCTCGTTGCGCCAGAAATAGCCGTGATGCACGAGGATCGCATCCGCACCCCATGCAATCGCATCGTCGAGCACCGATTGGGATGCGGTCACTGCGGTTGCGATGCGCAGCACCTGGGCCCTGCCTTCCACCTGCAGGCCATTCGGGCAGTAGTCCTTGAATTGATCAGGTTGCAGCAGGCTTGCGATATAATCGCAAAGATCCAGAAGTTTCATTTTCTTTCCCAAAGACAGAATCGATATGCGTAAACACTGGCTATTATTCACCCAAACCGTAACCATAGCACTGGCTATTCTGTTCGTCATCCACACGCTGAAGCCTGAGCTCCTGCCCAATGCCGCGCGCAGCGGCGTGATCACTCTTTACGAGTCGGCCACGCCTGCGGTCAACCCGCCGCTCACGGGCTTGAGCCTTGCCGCAAAAAAAGCCATGCCTTCGGTCGTGAACATCTATACCAGCACGATCATCAAGACGCCCCCGCTGCTTGATGATCCGAGGTTCCGCTTCTTCTTCGGAGATCAGGGCGACACACCGCACAAGAGATCTAGCCTGGGCTCCGGCGTCATCGTGAGCCCGGACGGCTACATCCTCACGAATCACCATGTCGTCGAGGCCGCCGACCAGATCGAGGTCGCGCTCGCCGATGGGCAGAAGAGCCGCGCGCATGTGGTGGGCTCGGACCCCGAGACCGATCTCGCAGTGATCAAGATAGACCTTCCCGGCAGTCTGCCCGCAATCACCTTCGGCCATCCCGAGAACGCGCATGTCGGCGACTTCGTGCTCGCGATAGGCAATCCGTTCGGCGTGGGCCAGACCGTCACGATGGGCATCATCAGCGCGCTGAAGCGCGACCATCTGGGGCTTAACACCTTCGAGAACTTCATACAGACGGACGCCGCGATCAACCCGGGCAATTCGGGCGGTGCGCTGGTGGACACGAACGGCAACCTGGTGGGCATCAACAGCGCGATCTATTCCCCCAATGGCGGATCGCTGGGCATAGGCTTCGCGATCCCGGCGACCATCGCCAAGAAGACCATGGAGCAGATCATGCAGTATGGCTCCGTCACAAGAGGCTGGATAGGCGCAGGAATACAGGAGGTGTCCCCCGATGCCGCAGCCTTTTCCGACAACAGTGCGAAAGGCGTCTTGATCACGGAAGTGCTGCACAACAGCCCGGCAGAGATTGCCGGCATGAAGGCTGGAGACCAGTTGATCGCAATCGACAGCAAGCCCATCAACGACTGGAGCACGATGCTCGACACCATAGCCAATCTGGCACCCGGCAAGATCGTCCCGGTAGAGCTTGTGCGCAACGGCAAGGAGCTCGCGCTTTCCGTGAAGATAGGCAAGCGTCCCAAACCAAAGGATCAGTGAATCAGGCGTTCAGGATGCGCACTTCGCGCTGAGGGAAGGGTATCTCGATCTTGGCGCGCTGAAACTCGCGCCAGATCGCAAGATTGATCTCCGAACGCAATGCCGTCTGCGACACTTCGGGATCGGCTATCCACACCGACAGCTCCAGCGTGATGCCGCTGTCCGCGAATTCGGTCAGACTGACCGTGGGTTTGGGATCGACAAGCACGCGTTTGTGAGCCGTTGCAGCATCCAGCATGATCTGCATCGCGACGTCCATCGGACTGCTGTAGCCGACTTGCAGGGTGATCTTGAGGCTCATGTTCCGGTCGGTGAAGGAATGGTTGATCAGGGTCGACGTGATCGCGGTCTCGTTCGGTATCAGCGACTCCGCTCCGTCCTGGCCTCTCAGCACCATGTATCGCCCGGTCAGCCTCGTGACCGTGCCATAACGGTTGTCCAGCGTGATGAGATCGCCCAGGCGGATCGACTTGTCCAGAAGCAGTATGAACCCGCAAATGTAATTGCTCGCGATGCGCTGCAGGCCGAAGCCCAGCCCAACGCCCAGCGCACCGCCGAATACCGAGAGCACGCGTATATCTATTCCGACCAGGGACAGCGCAACCAGCACCGAGACCACCAGCAGCGAACCGCGCACGATCTTGGTCAGCAGCACGCGCGAACTGGTGTCGATCTCCTCCATGCGCATGATGCGCGTCTCCAGAAATCTGCCCAGCCAGAGTGCCGCGATCACCGTGACCGCGATCGACAATATGCCCTGCAAGATGATCAGCAGCGATACGGACTGGTGGCCGAAATTGAAATTCATGTCCGCCATCGCATCGAGCACCGCGTTGAGAAGCCCCGTGATGTGGAGCGCGAGTGCCAGCCAGATCACGCCCGAGATGCCCAGCTCCCACGATTTCAGCTTGGTGGAATTCGGGAACACCTTGTGCATCACGTAGACCATGAGGCGTATCGCAGCGAGAGAAAGCAGCAGGGGTATCGCGAGCCTCAGGAGCGTGACCGGCCGATCCAGCCTGATGAAGGCCGATCGCGCCATGAGCACGCCCAAGAGCGCAAAGACGGGAAAGGCAACGCGCTTGACGCTCTTGATCGCGACGGTCTGGTGCGCACTGGTGAGCCTCTTCTTGAAGAACGCATCGAGCAACCATGCAAGGAGCATCGCAAGAGCGATCGCGCCGATCTGCCAAAGCAGGCTGATCGCTTCAGCATGAGAGATAAGATCTAAGAGCAGGTTGGACGCTTCAGGTTTCATTCGAGCTCACGGGCGAAACCCAGCTCGCGACGATGATACCCGCCTCATATAGCACCCAGAGAGGCACGGCCAGCATCATCTGCGAAACGACATCGGGAGGCGTGAAGATCGCGCCGACCACGAAGGAGGATACCACGATGTAGGGACGTATCTCGCGCAGCTTGGCAACGCTAACCACGCCCATGCGCACCAGGAGAACCACAGCGACGGGCACCTGGAAGGTGATGCCGAACGCCATGAACATCGTCATCACGAAGCCCAGATACTTGTCTATGTCGGTCATCACCGCAACGCCCGCGGGCGCGGATGCCGTGATGAAGCCGAACACGATGGGAAACACCACGAAATAGGCGAATGACATGCCGCAGAAGAAGAGCAGCGTGCTGGAAACGATCAGCGGCAGCACAAGCTTCTTTTCGTGCGCATAGAGCCCGGGGGCGACGAAGCGCCAGAGCTGATAGAGTATGAAGGGAAGCGCGATCAGGAAGGACGCCATCAGCGCCACCTTGAGCGGAACGAAGAACGGCGTGGTCACTTCGGTTGCGATCATCTGCCCACCCTTGGGCAGCTTTGCCAGCAACGGCCTCGCAAGCAGCGCATAGAGTTTGGATGACCAGGGGAAAAGACAGACGAACACCACGAGAAGCGCGATCATCGAGCGCATCAGCCTCTTGCGCAACTCGATCAGATGGGCGATGAAACTTTCGCTGGTGCTCATCGACGCCATCCCTGTGCTGATGCAGAAGCGACCATCAGGACTTGGGCGGCTCGATCGGCGGCTTGCTCGCGACAGGCTCATCAGCAATCGCACGATTGATCGCCTGCATCTTCTGGTTTGCAGTCTCTTCGACCTCACCGACGGCCGACTGCAGGCTGGCAGCCTCGGCCTGCACCTTCTGCTGCAGCTGGCGGTATTCCTCTATCGCCATGTCGCGCTCGATGTCCGACTTCACGCTGTTCACATAGCGCTGGGCACGGCCATACAGGTGTCCCAGCGTGCGCGCCACCTTGGGCAGCCGTTCGGGGCCGATGACGACGAGCGCCACGACCATCACCACCATCAGCTCCCCTGCGCTGAAATCAAGCATCGTTCATCCTGGAAAAAGGTTTGCACAAGACTCGCTCAGCTGTGCGTCGTCTTGCTCTTGACTTCGCCCTCTATGGTGTTGCCCTCATCCTTGACCTGTTTGGGAGGCTCGTCGGAAGCCATGCCCTCCTTGAAACCCTTGACGGCACCGCCCAGATCGCTGCCTATGTTGCGCAGCTTTTTGGTGCCGAACACCATCATCACCACGACCAGTACGATCAACCAATGCCAGATGCTCAATGAACCCATGATATTCTCCCAAATTAACCGCGGCGCACCATGGGCGGGATGTCGCCTCCACCCATGACGTGCACATGCAAATGAAACACTTCCTGCCCGCCTCCGCGCCCGGTGTTGATCACCGTGCGAAAGCCGTTTTCCAATCCCTGCTGCTTCGCAAGCCTCGGCGCCAGCACAAGCATCCTGCCAAGCAACGCGGCATGCGCATCTTCCGCTTCCGCCAGCGAGTCCAGATGCAGCTTCGGGATCAGCATGAAGTGCACGGGCGCTACCGGATGTATGTCGTGGAACGCCAGAACTTCATCGTCCTCGTACACCTTGCGGCTGGGCAATTCGCCACTCGCTATCCTGCAAAAAAGACAGTCGCTCATTTTTCCTTCCTGGCGTTTTTTTCCGCGATGCCCGAGAGCCCTTCGCGGCGCGCAAGCTCTTGCAACACATCGTCTGCCGCAAGACCGTGATGCGCGAGCATCACCATGCAATGAAACCACAGATCCGCCGTCTCGTACACGATCTGTTCTCGCTCTCCCGACTTTGAGGCGAGGATCACTTCCGTGGCTTCTTCACCGACCTTCTTCAGTATCGCATCTTCACCCTTTGCGAAGAGCTTTGCAACATAGGAGCTGTCGGGCGATGCGATCCTGCGCGCCTCTATCGTTTCGGTGAGCCTCTGCAAGATGTCGTTCATGACCCTGACTTTCCGTATATCTCGTCGGGCGATTTTAGCACTTCGTCGACGACCTGCCATTCGCCTTCTTCAAGGCGCGTATAGAAGCAGCTCTCGCGCCCGGTATGGCAGGCGATGCCGCCCCTTTGCTCTATCATCAGGAGGATCACGTCCGCATCGCAGTCCAGCCTGATTTCGAGCACCTTCTGCACATGCCCCGACTCCTCGCCCTTGTGCCAGAGTTTGTTGCGGGAACGAGACCAGTAAACCGCCTCGTTCTTCTGCGCCGTGAGCTTCAATGCCTCGCGGTTCATCCACGCGACCATCAGCACGCGGCCGGTCCTTGCATCCTGGGCGATGGCGGGCACGAGGCCATCTTCCTGCCACTTCACCCTGTCCAGCCAGGCTTCTCTCACAGCCTCACCTCTATGCCCTGGGAAGCCATGTATCGCTTTGCCTCTTCGACCGTGTATTCGCCGAAATGGAATATGCTCGCGGCGAGAACCGCGTCCGCCCCACCCTGCAGCACTCCGTCTGCGAGATGCTGCAGGTTGCCCACGCCGCCGCTTGCGATCACCGGGATCTCCAGCGCGTCTGTCACCTGCCTTGTCAATGCCAGATCGAAGCCGTTCTTCTGCCCGTCCCGATCCATGCTGGTCAGAAGGATTTCTCCTGCGCCAAGACTCTGCATCTTTCTTGCCCACTCCACCGCATCCAGCCCCGTTGCCTTGCGGCCTCCGTGAGTGAACACTTCCCATCTGCCGTCATCCACCTGCTTTGCGTCTATAGCCACCACGATGCACTGCGAGCCGAAGCGCGCCGATGCATCGGCGACCAGTTGCGGATTGGTCACGGCCGAAGTATTGATGCTGACCTTGTCCGCGCCCGCATTGAGCAGGTTGCGCACATCAGCAACTTCGCGCACGCCGCCGCCCACCGTAAGCGGTATGAAAACCTGGGACGCAACCTCTTCTATGATGCGGAAGATGATGCCCCTGTCGTCCGAGCTCGCGGTAATATCCAGGAAGGTCAGCTCGTCTGCCCCCTGCTCGTCGTAGCGACGGGCGATCTCTACCGGGTCTCCTGCATCGCGCAGGGATACGAAGCTGACGCCCTTGACCACGCGGCCCGCGGTCACGTCGAGGCAGGGTATGATGCGTTTGGCCAGCATGATCTAGAGTCGCGGCGAGAGCGCGTCCGCGAGCGCCTGCGCCGCGGCAAAGTCCAGCGTGCCCTCGTAGATCGCGCGGCCCGTGATCGCGCCGGTGATGCCCTCGCTTTCCACCTGGCAGAGGTTGCGCACGTCGTCGAGATTGGTGATGCCGCCGCTGGCGATCACCGGCACATGCAGCGGGCGCGCAAGCTCCACCGTCGCCTCTATGTTCACGCCGGTGAGCATGCCATCACGCCCTATGTCGGTGTAGATGATCGCCTCGACCCCGTAATCCTCGAAGCGCTTTGCGAGATCCGACACATCGTGGCCGGTGAGCTTGGACCATCCGTTGACCGCCACCTTGCCACCCTTGGCATCCAGCCCCACCATGATGTGACCGGGGAATGCGTCGCATGCCTCGTGCAGAAAGCCCGGCACCTTGACCGCCGCGGTGCCGACGATGATGTAGGTCACACCGAGATCGAGATAGCGCTCTATCGTCTCCAGATCGCGTATGCCGCCGCCCAGCTGCACCGGCAACTCGTCTCCCACCGCCTCGATGATGCTGCGCACCGCAGATTCGTTCCTGGGCTTGCCGGCAAATGCGCCGTTCAGATCTACCAGGTGCAATCGCTTCGCACCCTGCGCGAGCCAGTGTCGCGCGGTCGCCGCGGGATCCTCGGAAAACACGGTTGAGTCTTCCATCACGCCCTGTTTCAGGCGCACACAATGACCGTCTTTCAAATCAATCGCAGGAATTATCAGCATGGCAAGTATTTAGGGGTTCCAATGTACAAAGTTATGCAGCAGCTTGAGCCCTGCCGCCTGGCTTTTCTCCGGATGAAACTGCACCGCGAAAAGATTGTCGCGCGCCACCGCGCAAACGAAAGGATGGGGGTATTCGCTCGTCGCCTGAACGAGAGAACGATCTTCGGGGGAGACGTAATAGCTGTGCACATAATAGAAGCGCGCATCCTGCCCTATGCCTTCCCACAGCGGATGATCAAGATGATGCACCTCGTTCCATCCCATGTGCGGCACCTTGAGCCTGTTGCCATGCGCGTCCTTCATGCTTCCATCGAAGCGCAACACCTCGCCCTTCAGGACGCCGAGCCCTTCGACGTTCCCTTCCGCGCTCTTCTCGAAAAGCATCTGAAGCCCGATGCAGATACCCAGGAAAGGCTTTTCCTTTGCGGCCCTGAGCACTGCTACGCGCAGGCCGCGAGCGTCCAGCTCGCGCATGCAGTCCGGCATCGCTCCCTGCCCCGGGAACACCACGCGCACCGCTTTTCCAATCACATCCGCATCGTCGGTCACGCTGACCGAAAGGCCTTCAGCGACATGGCGCACCGCCTGCTCGACCGAGCGCAGATTGCCCATGCCGTAATCGACGATGGCGATATCGACCATTACAGAACGCCCTTGGTCGATGGCATCATGCCCGCCATTCCTGGATCGACCATCAATGCCATGCGCAATGCGCGGCCGAACGCCTTGAAGATCGTCTCCGCCTGATGGTGCGCATTGCTGCCAGCCAGGTTGTCGATGTGCAGCGTGACGAGCGCATGGTTGACGAAGCCCTGGAAGAACTCGTGGAACAGGTCCACGTCGAAACCGCCTATGCTGGCGCGCACGAATTCGCAGTTGAACACGAGCCCGGGCCGACCCGAGAGATCCAGCACCACGCGCGAAAGCGCCTCATCGAGCGGCACATAGGCGTGGCCATAACGGGAAAGCCCCTGCTTGTCGCCCACTGCCTGAGTGAATGCCTGGCCCAGCGTGATGCCCAGATCCTCGACGGTGTGGTGCGCATCGATGTGCAGATCGCCCTTCGCGACGATGTTCATGTCCAAAAGGCCGTGGCGCGCGACCTGGTCCAGCATGTGATCGAGAAACGGCAGGCCGGTCTCGAAGCCTGCCTTGCCGGTCCCATCCAGATTCAGATCGACGCTGATCTGCGTTTCAAGTGTGTTACGTGTGACTTTCGCGCTACGCATGTTGTTCCTTAGCCATATTGAGCCGGATTCCCGCCTTCGCGGGATAACCAACGACTTGCAAGCTCGCTTGCTTAGTCGATTGGCTAGTAGTTTCACCAATGACGCCTGTTCAAACAATACTCTCCTGCAATGCCTCGATGAATTTCTGGCATTCGAGCGGCGTGCCCACCGTCACGCGCAGGCAGTCCTTCAGCATCGGATGGGCATTGCCCAGATTCTTGATCAGCATGCCGCGCGCCTTGAGCTTATCGAAAACAGCCGCCGCATTCTCCATCCTGAAAAGAAGGAAGTTCGCTTCCGACGGATAGACTTCCACCAGCGTCTGCAATTCACGCTGCAGGATCATGCGATCCTTCCTGATTTGGTCCGCCTGCTGCAAAAGCACGCCGTGATTGTCGAGCAACGCCTTCGCCACCCGCTGCGGCAAAACGCCGACATTATAAGGCAAACGCAGCTTTTCAAGCTCATCGAGCCATTCGCTCCGGCCCGCAAGAAAACCCAGCCGCAATCCTGCCATGCCCAGCTTTGAAAAGGTGCGCATCACCAACAGATTCGGGTAGTCCGCCACATGCTTCATGAAGCTGTCGCTGGCAAACGCGTAATACGCCTCGTCGATCACGACCAGCCCCGGCGATGCCTCTATGATGCGTCTGACATGATCGGCGGAAAAAAGATTGCCTGTCGGGTTGTTGGGGTAGGCCAGAAAAACAAGCGCAGGGCGCTCGCGTCGTATCGCATCGAGGGTGGCTTCGATGTCGAGCGAAAAATCGGGCGACAACGGCACGCCCACATGGCGCATGCCGACAAAGGTCGCGATCATCCTGTACATCACGAAGGATGGCTCGACAGAGAGCAGCACTGCACCCGGCCTGTTAAGAGCCATCGCGAGTATCTGTATCAGCTCGTCGGAACCGTTGCCAAGGAGCACATCGCACCCCTCTGGAACGGCTTCGATCTGACGTATCCTTTCCTTCAATTCCCGGGGATCGGGATCCGGATAGCGGTTGATCTCGCAGGACGTCACGATGGTCGCAATTTCGTCCTTCAAAAACTGCGGCAGATGGTATGGGTTCTCCATCGCATCGAGCTTGATCATGCCGCCGCTTTCCGGCACATGATAGGCATGCAGCGCGAGCAGTTCCGGACGTATCAGATTGTGAACCAGCGCAGAGGACATTTGAGGCTAAAAACAGTATGAAAAACTGTTTCTAGCTTACCACAGCTCCTGAAAAACGGGGCAGCCTGAAGATGAAAAAGAATTAACGCAGCACCCACAGGCCATGCCGCTTGATTTCGCGATACATCGCATCTGGCGCAATATCAATATCGCCAGGCCAAGTCACAACACCCGAATCCAGATATGCCCTGAAAAAGAAGTTCGGATCTTTCAAGGATTCGAACACCCCATAAAGATGGCTCTGCTCAAACTTGACACTTCCCTCGGTACCGTCGGCAAAGCGCACCTGCATATTCCAGTCATCTCCGGTTTTCAAATCAACCACGTCCCATTCCATCATTCACCTCTTTACTGTAACGGCGGAAATGTACCCCACGCCTGCAGGAAATGACGGCCTATTCAATTTCCTTTTGGTGGCGCACTGACAAAATCGTAATCACATTATCTGCATAATGATAGAGAGTGATGTAACCGCTATTGCCAAATCCAATCAATAACTCGCGGAACTCTGGCTTTTGGTTTTCGGCAACCCGGCCTATCTGCGGTTGATCCGCAAGGTTCTTTACACCTACGCGAATTGACTGAATGGCGCGCCGGGCTGCATCAGCATTTTTACGAACGAGAAACCGATGCAAACGCGCCAAATCGAGCGTCGCCGCATACGACCATATCAAACGTGGCATTTTGGCAGTTCAGCATCTTCACCTGCCTCAAGTTTTGCCATCCAGCTATCCATTTCTTCCATGGTCAGATGCAAACCGGTTTCCTGATATTGTTGCCAGGCCGCATGTCCCGCTTGCCACAAACTACCACGCATTTGTTCACGCACAGCCAATTGGTGCACGGCTTCCGCCATAATTAATTGCTCGGTGCAATGTCGCGATGCAGCCAACTTTTGCACTACCTTTTCAATATCGCCATCCAACACAATCGCCATGATCCTTACACCATTCTCTAAACATACGCCGCATTCTTACTCATGAATGCAGTACGCGCAAGCGTAAAAAACGGGGAAGGCTCACGCCTTCCCCGCTCAAGATCGAATCAATCCTCCGCGAGCGGAGGAAGCATCGATTAGAACAGCACGTACATGTTCAGCTCGTAAGTCTGGCTGCCCAGTACCTGCGAGTTGGTGCCGCCGCCGCCGATGTTTTGCTGATCCCAGTAGCTGCCGCTCTGCTTCACATACGACAGGCGAGCCAGCATGTTCTGCTGCAGCTTGTAGGTTGCAGTCAGGAAGATCGCGTTGTCGTTGGTGTTGTTACCACCCGCATCGGCAAAACCGCTCTTGCCACGGCGGATAGCAGCACCAATCGTTGCGACTTCAGGAACCACGCCCAGTTCGGCATCGATGTTGAACGAGCTGCGAGTCAGAGTACCGCTGTTGTAGGTATTGATCTCGCCGTTCTGCAGTCCACCGGGAGCGCGCGCATAGCTTGCGTAGAAGCCGACTGGCATGCCGCCCAGCGAACCCTGCATCTGGCCGTCAAGTGCCCATGCCTTGGTTGCTTGCATAGTGGCGGTGCCAGTTTGCGCAGCAAAAGCACCCGTTGTGCCATCCGCTGGATTTACGTTCATACCATATCCAGGTGTAAACATAGATGCACCGCTCCAGTTCTGTGCACCGACAGCAGTATCCCAGTCACCCATGGTGAAAGTACCCAGCACGCGAGAATAGGTAGAACCCAAGGATCCATAGTTCCCGGCTGTGGTTCCTGTCTGCTGGAACTTGGTGATGTTGATCAGGCCCATGTCGCTGTTTGCAACGAAGCCCAGACCCAATGCATTGGTGGCTGTACCGATGTACTGCTGAGCGGAAACCGCGTTGATGAATTCGCCGTTAGGACCGACCGTGTTGGTGATCGAATGAATCGCGTTCGCACCGGTGTTCGCAACTTCCATCGAGTAGGAAGCGCCCTGGCCATTGGTTGCGAATGGAACCACGCCGATCTTGGCGGAACCCATGTCATACAGCATCGGCAGCTTGGCCGAACCCAGCGCTGCGCCAGTACCGCCCAGAGTGATCTCGGACAGGAAGCCAGCGAAATCGCTCACATGGCCGCCAACGAACAGGGATGCCTCACCTTGACCGCCAAAACCGACGCCTGGAACGCCCCATACGCCGTTGCCGTAGTTCTTGGTAACGCCTGATGTATCAGCAGTCTGATTGCTCTTGATATAGCCCATGCTGGTCAGCACTGCCATGTTCAGGTATGCGGGAATGGACAGATTGTCGCCTTCAACCTTGGGCTCTGCGCCCATCATCGTGAAGCCGCCTTCCTTGAATGCGCGACCGAAAGCGTTCAACAGCGGGAAATGCTGGAAGTGACACGCGGAACAAGCCATGCCGGTTTGACGCGCGAACACTGGCAGAGCGGAAGCTTCAGGCGCGAACGCCGCAGCGGCCACAACGCCTGCGAGAGATAGAACGATTTTCTTCATGATTTTGTCCTCATTTTTGTTTAGAAGCGACGCCAAGCCCTCCTTGACACCACTCGCCGTACTGTATAGAAGGAAGCGAGGCACTGTCAAAAAATAATCTTCATACTGTTGCTTTTTTACCACAGAGGAGAAAGCGGGATTTTTCAGGCAAGGCCTTTGGCGTCAGCACATCAACAGTCACTCTAAGAAGTCTCTCCAGTTCAACCTGAATTGCCGCCACATCCATCAAGGTCGTCTCTGGAGTCGGGTCGATGAGGATGTCCAGATCGCTGTCTTCGGTGTCCTCGCCATGGATCACCGAACCGAAGACTCGGGCATTCTTTGCGCGATGTGCAGCCACAATTCGCCGGATGTGCACACGGTGTGTCTCCAATGTTTGCGATGGTTTCATCTTAACGCCTCACTCCTATACCATATACGCCACACTGGTCATGATCTTCCCATTGATCTTCATGAGCATCTTCGCTGGCTTTGGCAAGACCGCGCCGCCCAGGGCCATCGCCATTTCTGAGTGCCCGATCTCGTCCGTATACATCTGCTCGACGATCGCACGGCTCTTGCCGTCTTCAACGGGCAGTCTTGCAAGATGGCTTTGCAGATGGCGTCCCACCTGCTGCTCGGTCTCGGACAAGAATCCCAGGTTCCATTTGTCTCCAAGCATGCCGGCAAACGCACCCATCACGAGCGATCCGGTATACCAGAGCGGATTCAGCGCGCTCAGATGACCGCCTAGTTCTTGCACGCGGTGCGCAGTCCAGGCTAGATGCTCGGTCTCCTCCAATGCCGCCTGTTGCAATTTCTTCTGAACGACGGGATCTTTAGCGGTCAGCGCCTGCCCCTGATACAGGGCCTGCGCGCAGATCTCCCCGCTGTGGTTGACGCGCATCAGCGCGGCCGCGTGTTTCTTTTCGTTCTCGTCGAGAGGCGACTCCATCACATCCGCATCCGGATGCGGACGCACGCTGTGCGCATCAGCCAAAAGCGTGCGCAGCCCCTTGTCGAATTCGATGATGATGCGATCCAGATTAAACATGATGTCTCCTTAAACCGATTATGCAGGCAGCTTTATTTCAACAGGGATGGATGGATCAAAAAGCGTTTCAGGAGCGATATCCAAATGATCAGGCCAGCACACAGTAACCAATGCAACGTATGCCTGCTTGAATAATTTTATGTCCTTTAGACGGATAAAAGCACCTCGCTCCAAATAAGGGCGAGCATCAAACAGACGATGATCCCCTGTGTTAAACCACAATTCCAGCGAAAAATCATCTCGCGGCACAACTCGAGTTACATACTCCATGACTACTTCTAACGCAGGGGATCAATTGCAAAGGGCGCCTGCGAGGCACTGATTTATTTGTCTTCCCCGCAAATAAGTAGTGACTTTGCAATCGCGCCTTGATTGCCTAGTCAATACTTAGTCGGTTCATCAAGCGGGAAACCCGTGCCTTTGTAAAAGCGGGTCACGCCTGCGCGGGAACGACAAAATCAAATAAATCAGCACCTCACTAACAAACGAAGAATAGTAGTCACATGCTCCCCTAGCAGGCCTGCAATGTAAAGATTATATGCCGGCGTCAAATAAAAAGGGCGCCCAAGGGCGCCCGAAGTTTTGCAACCAACCGTCTTTTATTTCGGCATGCCGCCCATGTCGATCGCCTTGCCCTGGGAGAGCGACGTGATATAGGCGACGATGGAATTGAGCTCTACGCTGCCATATTCCGGAGGGGTGCCGGAGAGCGCATTGGCTGCGCAATTCCTCACCTGATCGGACAGCGTTACCAGCTTGCCGCTCCTCATGTTGATTCGCGGGAAGATGGCAGCCGCATTGGCAAGGCTGGGAATTGCCTTGCCGTTGGGTAGCTTGCCTGCTTCCTTGCCGCCGCCCACATGGCAGGATTCACACACCTTGCCATTGCCATTGAAGGTGTTGTGCTGATAATTTTTCTGCCCTTCGGCAACCATCTTGTCGAGATCCGCATCGGCCGCAACTGCTGCGTATGAAAAAGCCGCGAATGCAAGGCCCAAAACCAGACTGCTCTTTTTCATGCTACCCCCTCTGTGACGTTGAAAAACTATTTGCTGGCGGTCGTCTGCTCTGCGCTCCATCCGCCGCCCAAGGCACGTATCAGGTTCACACTCGCCTCCAGCCTCCTGCCGCGCACATTCAATTCATCCAGTTGCACCTGCTGGGCGGCAGCTTCCGCCACAACCACGTCGAGATAGCTCGCCACGCCTTCCTTATATCGGGTCATCGCGATATCCAGCGCGCGGTTGGTATCCTTCACCGCCTCCTTCAGGGATACCGACTCCTCGGTCAAGTTGTTCAGGAGCGCAAGATTGTCCTCGACTTCCTGGAAGGCATGCAGCACCGTAGAGCGATATTGCGCGCCATCAGCTCTGAATACTGCCTCCGCCTGATCCACCACTGCCTGACGACGTCCCGCATCGAAGATCGTCATCAGCGCATTGGGCCCTATCATCCAGAAGAGATTCGGGGCAGTCAACCACGATGCCTGATAGGCGCTCTCGTATCCTGCCGCTGCAGACAGATCTACCGTCGGGAAGAATGCAGCCTTGGCCACACCTATGCGTGCATTGGCCGCAGCCAGCCTGCGCTCAGCCGATGAAATATCCGGCCTTCTCTGCAAAAGATCGGCAGGCACACCCACAGGAATTTCCGGCAGCTGGATGTCGATGATCATGGGCGCGATGCTGAAGCTAGACGCCGATTCTCCAACCAGTGTTGCAATCGCATGTTCGTATTCCGCACGGCTTGCGGTGAGCTCGGAAATCTTGGCCTTGGCCGTCTCGAGCTGAATCTTTGCGCGCGCCACATCGAGATCAGAATCTATCCCGCCCCTGAAGCGATCTTCGGTGAGCTTGAGCGCCTTCTGGTAGTCGGCTATCTCGTCTCCCAGAAACTTCGCCTGCGCATCCAGCGTGCGCAGCGCGAGATAATCGTTCGCGAGCTCAGCCCTCAGACTCAGATGCACGGATACCAGATCTGCCGCCGCAGCCTGGGCGCCAGCCTCTCCGGCCTTCACATAGTTGCGCACCCTGCCCCAGAGATCGACCTCGTAGTTTGCAAGCAATCCGATCGCATTGTCGCCATACACGTCGGGCTGCCCCTTGCCGCGTCGCGCACGGTTATCGGATTGCCGGTTGCGCGTCGAATAGGCTGCGGCCGAAACGGTCGGGAAATAATCTGCTCTTGCCTGCGCTGCATAGGCCGTCGCACGGTCGAAGTTCGCTACGGCGACAGCCAGATCGGCATTCGCTGCATCGAGCTTCACGATGAGATTGTCGAGCGTCGGGTCCTTGTAGTACTTCCACCAGTCACCCCTGGGTTTGTTGTCCGCGGGCTGTGCAGGTTGCCAGTTTCCAGCCGAACCCTTGTATACGGCTGGCTGATCTATCACCGGGGTCTTGTATGCGGGCGCCAGAGAACAGCCCGCAAGCGCAGCCATGCAAAATATGACTGCGGGACGAATGAAACTCATAGCGCCCCCTCGGGCTCATGACCTGAATGTTCACCGTTAGGATTATGCGGCGCATCCTTTATCACGACCGAATTGCCCTGTACGATGGAGTCCGAAGGGCTGTCGATCACACGATCCGTGTTGTTAATTCCGCTTGAGACTTCAACCACACGGCCGAGATCGCGCGCAATCGTGATGTTCTTCAGCACCACCTTGTTGTCCTTCCCTACAGTCGCAACCTGCAGTCCTTCCTTGCGGAACAGCAGCGTGCTCACAGGCAGGCGGAACACCGTCGTATTTGCAGGCAGCTCGAAGTGCACTTCCGCATAGCTACCCGTCAGAAGCTTTCCTTCCTTGTTGTCCATGTAAAGCTCGACCTGGGACGTGCGCGAGTCTTCACGTATCGCGCTGGACACACCCAGCACGGTCGCATCGAAAGTATCTCTTGGCATTTCCGGGAACACGATGTGCACCGTCATCTTGGGCTTTATCAAGGATGCGTAATTCTGCGGTATCTCCGTATAGATGCGCAACTTGGTGTTGTCGACCACCCTGAACAGCGCCTGCCCGCTCGTTGTGCCGACAGAGATCAGTTGTCCGATATCGGTGTTCCTCTCGGTCACTATTCCGTCGAATGGTGCGATGAGTTTCTGGAAAGACTGCTCGGCCAGCAGCGCTTTGAGATTCGCTTCGGCTGCATTCAAAAGATCCAGTCTGGCTTTCGCGTCCGCAGTCTTCACGTCGGCTTCCTGATGCGAGACCGCATCTGTTGCGACCAGATTCTGCCAGCGTTTTGCCGTCACATCCGCAATCTCCCAGTTCGAATGCGCAGTCGCGACATCCGCCTTCGCGCGATAGATCTGTTGATCGAGTTCAGGTGTCTCTATCTCTCCCAGCAGTTGCCCCTTTTTGACATGTGCACCGATGTCCGTATACCAGGTCTTGAGATAGCCATTTACCCGCGCATATATCGGGGCATCGACATCCGCACGGACGTTCACGGGCAGGATCAGCCTCTGGTCGCTCGTGCCGGATTCCGGTATCACGACCTTGACCATCATATGCCGATTGTCGACTTCCTTCTGCAGTTCATGCTCATGACGCATCCTCGAAAGTATGCCCCAAACAGCCATCACAATAAGGAATATCGCAAAGAGGATTCCTGCCAGACGAAGACGACCCGGTATCGGTTGTTTAGGAATTTTTTCAGACATCATGCATGCTCCATTATCAAAGTACCCTCTGGTGTAGGGTCAGTTTTACCTTTCTTGCCATGTACCAGGCTGAAGACAACCGGCACGAAGAACAGGGTCGCCACAGTCGCAAATAGCAGGCCGCCGATCACCGCACGTCCGAGCGGCGCATTCTGCTCACCGCCGTCGCCAAAGCCAAGCGACATCGGGATCATGCCTATGATCATCGCAAGCGCGGTCATCAAAACCGGGCGGAAACGGATGAAGCCCGCCTCGACTGCGGCGGTGATGCCGCTGTCACCCAGCTGCAGACGTTCTCGCGCAAAGCTGATCACAAGAATACTATTGGCCGTCGCAACACCCATGCACATGATCGCACCTGTCAGCGCAGGCACCGATAGCGGCGTATGCGTGATGAACAACATCCAGACGATGCCCGCGAGTGCGGCCGGCAATCCCGTGATGATCACGAAGGGGTCCAGCCAGGACTGGAAGTTCACCACGATCAGGAAGTAAATCAGCACGACGGAACCCAGTAGACCGAAAAGCAGCTGACGGTAGGAATCGCTCATCGCCTTGACCTGGCCGCGCACCACGACGAAGGAGCCCTTCGGCACATCCTTCTCCGTATCCTTGACGATCTGGTTGATGTCGCTCGCGATGCTGCCAAGATCGCGATCCTGAGCCGCACCGAATATGTCTATCGTGGGCTGAACGTCGTAATGCGACACGACCGCCTCGCCCTGGTTTCTGCTGATATCCGCAACACTACCCAACAGTTGCGATGGCAGGTTTGCCTTCTGGCCAGGCGCTACAGGAATGTTCCTGAGATCGTTCAGTGTATCAAGGCGATACTGCGGCGTCTGCACCACCAGAGGATAGGACACGCCGTTGCTCGGGTTCACCCAGAATGTAGGCGCCGTCTGCAAACTGCCCGCCAGCGACACCAGCATGTTGGTCGCGATGTCGTGCTGCGTCATGCCAAGCTCCCTTGCGCGCGTGCGGTCCACATCCACATGGATCTCCGGCTGATTGAACGCCTGCTGGATACGAAGGTCTGCAAGCCCCCTGACCTTCCTCAGTCGTTCCATGATCTCCGCAGCATACACCTGGTTTTCCTTGCGCTTGAACCCGATCACCTGGACATCAATGGGCGCCGGCATGCCGAAGTTCAGTATCTGACTCACGATATCGGCAGGCAGAAACGCAAACGATACACCCGGGAAATCATCCTTCAGCTTCTCTCTCAACATGCGCACATAATCCGCAGTCGGCTGATGGCCCTCGTTCAACGAGACCAGTATGTCCGCATCCCCCGGACCGATGGGAGAAGAGTTACTGTAGGTCAGGTTCACGCCGCTCACAGGCAGGCCTATGTTGTCCACCACGTTCCTGACTTCGCTGGCAGGAATCCGGGCGCGGATGTCATTCTCGATCTCGTCGACCAGGCGCGCGGTCTCTTCCAGCCTCGTGCCGGTTTGGGCGCGGATATGCATCTTGATCTGGCCCGCGTCCACCTCAGGGAAGAAATTCCTTCCCAGGAAAGGCACGAGCGCAAAAGTGATCGCAACCACCCCCAGAAATCCGATGACGAAAGACTTGCGACGCGACAACGCGAGCAGCAATAGTTCCTTGTAGTTTGCGCGCACCCAGCTGAAGACCCGCTCGAATCCGTGCTGGAATCTGACCAGAGGATTCTTCGACGGCGCCGGATGATGACCCTCCTCGTGCTGCACATGAGCGCGCAGCAGATATTTTGCGAGTGTCGGCACCAGCGTGCGGGACAGGATGAAGGATGAGATCATCGCGAAGATCACCGCCTCGGCCAACGGCACGAAGAGATATTTCTGAACGCCCGTAAGGAAGAACATGGGCACGAACACGATACAGATCGCAATCAGCGAAACGAAGGCTGGCACCACGATCTGGTTCGCACCATCCAGGATGGAAGCCTCCACATGCTTGCCCTGCTCCAGATGCCAGTTGATACTCTCTATGGTCACGGTCGCCTCGTCGACCAGCACGCCCACTGCGAGAGCGAGACCTCCCAGCGTCATGATGTTGAGCGTCTGCCCGCTTGCCGCGAGCGCGATGATCGCCGAAAGGATGGACAAGGGAATCGAGATCGTCACGATCAGTGTGGAGCGCCAGCTGCCCAGGAACAGCAGGATCATCATGCCGGTCAGCCCCGCTGCGATCACACCCTCGCGGATAACACCGTCCACGGCGGCCTTCACGAATATCGACTGGTCGCCCACCATCTTGACCACGAGTCCGGGAGGCGCACCCGCCTCGATGCGCGGCATCAGCTCCTTGACCTTGGCGATGATGTCAAGCGTCGAAGCGCTGCCGTTCTTCTGTATCGTTGTCAGCACCGAATGCCCGCCATTGACGCGCACCATGTTCGTCTGCGGCGAGAAACCGTCCCTGACATGCGCAACGTCCCGAAGCAGCACAGTCGCACCCCTCACCGACTTGACCGGCAGGTCGTTCAACTGATCGAGCACCAACGGACTCGCATTGAGTATCACGTTGTATTCGAACCTGCCCATCTTCTCGGTACCGGAAGGGATGATCAAGCTCTGACGCAGGATTGCATCAGTGACATCCTGCGGGGTCAACCCCTTGGAACGCAATGCATGCATGTCGAGATCGACCTGTGTCTGCCTGTTCTTTCCGCCATAAGGCGAAGGTACCGCAGCGCCTTCAACCTCCGCCAGCTGGGGCCGGATGAAGTTGTTTGAGATATCGAAAAGCTGGTTGTCGAGCAGCGTCTTGCTTGAAAGCGCCAGCTGCAATACCGGCACGCTGGTTGCGTTGTAGCTCAGGACCAGCGGCGGGGTAATGCCGGGCGGCAGACGCTTCAACACCGTCTGGGAAAGCGCGGTCACCTGACTCACCGCGGCATTGATATCCACACTGGGCTGAAAGAAAATCTTGACGATCGCAACCCCCATCAGGGACTGGGATTCGATGTGCTCGATGTCGTTGACCGAGGACGTCAGCTGCCTTTCATAGAAGGTGATGATGCGACTAGACATATCTCCCGGCGGCATGCCGTTATAGGTCCAGACCGCGCTCACCACGGGAACCTTGATATCCGGGAAGATATCCGTGCGCATGTTCGTGTAAACCAGAGGGCCCAGAATCAGAATCAGCAACGCCAGCACTATAAACGTATAGGGGCGGCTCAACGCCACCCGGACAATCCATAACATATGAGGCCACTCCAGTTTTAAAGATTTCTTCCCGGCTTATCCGCTCATGCCTGCGGATCGCCAAAGCTGCGGCATTGTACCGAACTATGCAAATTGCAACGGAATATTAACAAAGTTTAATTAACAGCTTAGCCTTGATTGCAATGCAAATATCCATGTTGCATGCGCGTGTATCATCGGGTCGCCCATTCCCACGGAAGCAGAAGATCGCCGTTTTCGAGGCGCGTGCAAAGCTTGTTTTGCTCCAGCGCAATCTGCGTGTGGCGACCTATCGCAGCGCCTTCACGGTTGAGCTGCTCTATTGCCTCCGCACTGACGACGAACCCCCGGGCCGTTCTCTTGGCCAGAGGAAAAAGTTTTTTCCTGGCCAGGGAAAGCCCATGCTGTGCATTCCTGTGTCCCTGCAAGGCCATGCCCTGCGCGATATCCCTGCGCACGTGCTCTATGATGCCGGGATGTGCAGCATTTATTTCGGAAAGCCTCGCTTCAACCCCTGCAAGCCTGTGCGACTGGCTTTCCTTGAGATCCGCCTTCGTCCTCAACTCGACCTCCACTCCTATCAACTCCTCGACTTCCTTTTCCAGCTTCATGTAGCCTCCTTATAGAATTCAAACAGGGTGATGCATGACCTCGGCAACGTGCTCGTGCGCCTTGTGCACAAGGCTGAACACCACAGGCACGAAGAACAGTGTCGCGACCGTGGCGAAGGCCAGACCGCCTATCACCGCGCGACCAAGCGGCGCATTCTGCTCTCCGCCTTCGCCCAGACCCAACGCCATGGGTGCCATGCCTATCATCATCGCGAGGGCCGTCATCAGCACCGGACGAAATCGGATGAAGCCCGCCTCGAGCGCCGCCGTCATGCCGCTATCTCCCTCGCGCATCCTCTCGCGCGCGAAGCTCACCACCAGTATGCTGTTTGCCGTCGCCACCCCCATGCACATGATGGAGCCGATCAGCGCGGGCACGGACAGCGTGGTGTTTGTCAGGAAAAGCATCCAGACGATGCCTGCGAGGGCTGCGGGCAACGCGGTGATGATCACGAATGGATCGAGCCACGACTGGAAGTTGACCACGATCAGCAGATAGATCAGCACGATCGCGCCCAGCAGGCCGAACAGCAGCCCCCTGTACGATTCATCCATCGCCTTCACCTGGCCGCGCATCACGACATAGGAACCCCTGGGCACTTCCATTTTTGTATCCTGCAATATCTTCCTGATGTCTCTTGCCACAGCGCCCAGGTCACGTCCCTGCGCGGAGCCATATATGTCTATCGTGGGCTCGACGTCGTAGTGCGAGACCACGGCCTCACCCTGCCCCATGGTGACGGTCGCAAGCGAACCCAGCAGTTCGGATTGCGGCGATTTTCCCTGCCCCTGCGATACCGGAATGTCCTGAAGTTCGTTCAGCGTATCAAGACGGTACTGCGGAACCTGAACGACAACCGGATAGGAAACCTTGTTGCCCGGATTGACCCAGAAGTTGGGTGCTGTCTGCAAACTGCCAGAAAGCGCGACCAGCAAATTGGTCGCGACATCGCTCTGGGTAAGCCCAAGCTCTCTTGCCCTCGTGCGGTTCACATTCACATCGAGTTCGGGCTGATTGAACGCCTGCTGGATGCGCACATCGACCAGACCCGACACCCTTCTGATGCGGCTCAAGATTTTTGCTGCATATTCCCGGTTGACCGCCCGATTGAAGCCAACCACCTGAACATTGATCGGCGCCGGCATGCCGAAATTCAGTATCTGGCTCACGATGTCCGCAGGCAGGAATGCAAAGGATGCGCCAGGGAAATCATCCTCGAGGTGGGCGCGCAGCAACTTCACATATTGTTCCGTGGGCCTGTGCCCGCGGTTCAGCGAGATCAGTATGTCCGCATCGGCCGGCCCCACCGGGGACGAATTGCTGTAGGTGAGATTGATCCCGCTTACCGGCAACCCGATGTTGTCGATAATATTTTTGATCTCCGAAGGCGGTATCTCGCGCCTGATGCTCCTCTCTATCTCGTCGCAGAGTCGCGCAGTCTCTTCTATCCTAGTTCCGGTAGGCGCGCGCACGTGCAGCTTGATCTCACCCGCATCCACGGCGGGAAAGAAATTGCGGCCAAGCCATGGGACCAGTGAGAAGGAAATCAGCACGAAGCCCAGAAACAGTGCGATGAATCCATGGCGACGAGAGAGCGCTAGATGCAGCAGCGCCTTGTAGCCCTCCCTTACCCGGCCGAACCTTTCCTCGAATCCGCGCTGGAATCTTGCCAGCGGATTTTTCGAGTGCGTTTCCTCTGCGCCGTGCTGCAGACGGGCTCGCAAAAGATACTTGGCGAGCGTGGGCACCAGCGTGCGCGAAAGGATGAAGGACGAGACCATGGAGAATATCACCGCCTCGGCCAGCGGCACGAAGAGATATTTCGCCACACCCTCGAGAAAGAACATCGGGATGAATACGATGCAGATGCAAAGCAGCGACACGAACGCGGGCACGACTATCTGATGCGCACCGTCCATGATGGAAGCCTCCACATGCTTGCCGCTCTCCAGATGCCAGTTCATGTTCTCTATCGTGACCGTGGCATCGTCGACCAGTATCCCGACCGCAAGGGCAAGCCCGCCCAGCGTCATGATGTTGAGCGTCTGCCCGCTTGCCGCCAGCGCGATGATTGCTGAGAGCACTGCGAGCGGAATCGATATCGCGATGATCAGCGTGGAGCGCCAGCTACCTAGAAAGAGCAATATCATCAGCCCCGTGAGCGCTGCTGCGATCACGCCTTCGCGGATCACGCCGTCCACTGCAGACCTCACGAATACCGACTGGTCGCCCACCACCTTGAGGATCAGCCCGGGCGGCGAGCCCGCCATCACCCGCGGCAAAAGCGCCTTGACGTTTTCGATGATGTCGAGCGTTGAGGCGCTACCATTCTTCTGTATGGTTGTCAGAACAGAATGCCTTCCGTTCACCCTCACCATGTTCTGCTGCGGAGAATATCCGTCCCTCACATGCGCCACATCGCGCAAGAGAATCGCAGATCCTTTTACCGACTTGACCGGCAGGTCGTTTAGCTCATCCAGCACGGTGGGGCTGGAATTGAGTTTCACGTTGAATTCATAACGCCCTATCTTTTCCGTTCCGGCCGGGATGATCAGATTCTGCTTCAGGATGGCCGTAGTCACGTCCTGGGGAGTCAGCCCCTTGGAGCGCAGTGCCTGCATGTCGAGATCGACCTGGACCTGTCGGTTCTTTCCGCCATAGGGAGAGGGAATGGCCGCGCGCACCTGGGCCAGTATCGGGCGTATGAAATTGTTCGCCAGGTCGAACAGCTGGTTGTCAAGCAGGGTATCGCTGGACAGTGCGAGCTGCATCACCGGCACGCTGGATGCGTTGTAGCTCAGAACCAGCGGTGGTGTGATGCCGGGCGGCAGCCGCTTCAGCACCGTCTGCGAGAGCGCCGTGACCTGACTCACCGCTGCATTGATGTTGACGTCGGGCTGGAAGAATATCTTCACTACACCCATGCCCGGCAAAGACTGCGACTCGATGTGCTCTATGTCGTTGACGGCAGTGGACAGCTGCCTCTCGTAATAGGTGATGATGCGATCCGACATGTCGTCCGGCGGCAAACCGTTGTATGCCCAGACCACGCTCACCACGGGCACCCTGATGTCGGGAAAGATGTCCGTGCGCATGTTCGCATAGACCAGCGGGCCTATGATCAGGATCAGCAGCGCCAGCACGATGAATGTGTAGGGGCGACTCAGTGCTATCCTTACAATCCACAACATGCGAGCTCACTCCTGTCGATGAATTGAAAGCCTGTCGATCAGGCCCGATAATGCAGCACCTAGATGCTGTGCGGCCAGCAGAATATCGTCACGCGCGTGCCGGGTCCGGCGTCCGAGAGTTCGAACCCGAAGCCATGAAGCTTGATAATCGCCATCACGATCGCCAGACCCAGACCGTAGCCCGGCAGCTTCAGATCGTTTTCGCTGCGATAGAAACGGTTCAGAACCAGCACCCTCTCGCTCTCCTTGATGCCGATCCCGCTGTCCGTAATGTCGATGCGCGGCCCCCTGTCATCCTGTTTCAGGCTCACTTCGACTCTTCCCTCCGCAGGAGTGAACTTGATCGCATTGTCCAGAATATTGATCATCGCCTCGACCAGCAACTCTCCGTCGCCATGCACCGGATTGACCACCTCGGTCTTCATGGACATCCGTATTGACTTCTCTTCCGCAAGCGGCGAGATCAGGCTGACCGCCTGCTCCAGGATGTCCGGGAGGCGTATGGTCTTGAAGCCCGCGCGCCTCTGTTTGTTCTCGATTTCGGAGATGCGCAAAAGCGCGCGGAATCTCAAGAGCAGGGAGTCCACTTCGGTGATCGCCTGATCCACCATGACGCGCTGCGCCGGGGCCTCGCCAAGCTGCTGCTGCACCCTGTAGAGCAGCACGCGCAGACGGGTCAGCGGCGTGCGCAGATCATGCGCGATGTTGTCGCCCGCCCCCTTGATCTCGGACATCAGTCTCTCTATCTCGTCCAGCATTCGGTTCACGATGGCGGCAAGCATGTCGAGTTCGTCGCTGCGCTTTCCGACCGGCAACCGCTGCCTGATGTCGCCCAGCATGATGCGCTCACACACCTTCTGGATCTGCTCTATCCTGCTCAGGGGATGCGAACTCAGCACGATGCCGAACACGAGACCCAGCAGGATGGTGAGAGATCCGCCCCAGGCGAATGTGATCTTCATCAAATCGCCAAACTCGATCAGTTGCTTCACATCGTGCCCGAGCAACAGCAGTTCGCCGCTCGCCAGCCTGTATATCATAACCCGCGCAGGAAGCAGATCCTCCTGGATGTGAGGCACGAGGAGATCCACCTGATATATCCTGCCATTCATCGGGATACCTCCCGGCAACTGCTGCATGTTGCCGGAAATCCAGTGCCCGTCTGGCGCAAACAGACCATAAAGATAGACATGACGCTGATCGCGCGCAACGGATCTGTCTATTTCGTCCGGCAGCCGATCAGTCGGGAGTGCGGCAAAATGCCGTTTCTCCAGAGTCAGGATCTGGTCCACACGCCTGTTCATCTCGCGCGCTGTCTGCCAATACACGAAGCCCAGCAACAACACCACGCAGAGCGCAAAAAACAGGCTGTAGAACAGCGTCAGCCTGAACACGACCGTGCGCGAGACTTTGGAGGAAATGCTCACTTGGAGAAATGTTCGCTCAGCGTATAGCCCGAACCGCGCACCGTGTGTATGAGCGGCGGCATGTTGGGTGCATCCACCTTGCGGCGCAGCCTCGCGATGTGCACGTCTATGATGTTGGTGCCGGGATCGAAGTGATAGCCCCAGACCGATTCGAACAGCATGGTGCGCGTGAGTATCTGTCCGGAATTGCGCATCATGTATTCAAGCAACCGGAGCTCCGTGGGCAGAAGGTCCAGCACCTTCTCCCCTCGCATCACCTGCCTTGCAACGAGATCGAGTTCAAGATCGGATACGCGCAGCTTGTGTTCACGCGAAGGGGGATTGCGGCGGCGCAATAGGACCTCCACCCTTGCCGCCATCTCCTCTGGCGCGAAAGGCTTCACCATGTAATCGTCGCCGCCTGCACGCAGGCCGTCCACTCGTTCGTCCACGTCGCTCAATGCGCTGATCATCAGCACAGGCGTGTCTATCTTTTTCTCCCGCAGCGCAGTGACGATGGAAAGCCCGTTCATCGCAGGCAACATGCGGTCCAGTGTGATCAGATCGTGATTCCCGGTGAGCGCGCGCGCCAAACCCTCGTTACCCGTGCTCGCCCATTCGACCTCGAAATCGTGGCTGGCAAGCTCGTTCACGATTTCCTGCGCCGTGATCGCATCGTCTTCTATGACCAGAATTCTTGCCATCCGCGCTCCAGATGAAATGATATTGACTGCATTAAACATATGAAAAATATCACAATCGCAAGACAGCATCCATTAACAATATTTCATCATTTAAACCCCAAAAAAAACCCACCGCGTTTCCGCGGTGGGTTTTTCTTTGTTCATCCTAATTCATTCGTCATCTCCCTGCAAACAGGGATCCAGTTCTTAAACTGGGTCCCGCCTTCGCGGGAACGACAATGCATTAGAACTTGACGCGCAGACCAGCACCGTAGGTGTTGAAGGTGTTAGGCACATAAGCGCCAGCTGCACCTGTGAATGCCATAGCACCGGACTTCTTATCCTGCATGAATGCCGCATAGACATTAGTCTTCTTGCTCAGGTTGTACTCGACCATCGCAGAGAAGTACTTGTCGCTGCCGCTGGTAGTATAAGTGGTACCACCACCAGTACCGGTGCCGGATGGCAGTTCTACATCGTAGTAGCCGACAGACACCTTCGTCCTGGAAGAAACATCGTAGTTCGCACCCAGCCAGTACACGTTCAGGTTCTTTTGTGGGCCCGTGAATGCAGTCGCAGTTGCGATGGTGTAGCTGTAGATCGTGTTCATCGCTTTGTCAGCAGAGAAGTCGCTAGGCGCATTGTATTCCATGCGCTCGTAACCGGCCTTCAGCATCAGCGGATCTGTCACCTTCACGCGACCTGTCAGCATGTAGGAAGTCTGGTTCAGGAACTGCGCATTGATGGTGTAGGGACCAGCTGCCAAAGCGCCTACGGTGCCTGGATTCAGGGCAGTTGTATCGTGTGCCTGTTGAGTTGCCAACTGAATACCGAAGGTGTCAGCTTCATAGCCGACGTTCAACTGCGCATTACTGCGAGCAGTCGAGGAACCTGCCATACCGCCGAATGCATAGATCGCGTTCACGTTGAAATTGCCAAACATGTTCGCATACTTGATCGCATTGTCAACGCGCGCGTTGTCGGTCACTGCGCCGCCGCCGTAAGCGCCGGAGAAGTTGATAGGAGAAAACATCTGTGCGTTCACAGGATCATAGCCGCCCGCAGTAGAAGTAATGACGTCCAACTGCACGCTGTTCTGACGACCGAAAGACACTGCGCCCATGTCCTTGTTGGACAGACCGATCAATGCATTGCGGTTGAACAGCTGACCGTTCAGTGAAGTGTCAGCGATCATGTTGTGAGTGGGCGTAGAAGTCGCACCGGAAATGCCGTTGCTGCCCGACAGGCCTGAAGTAGCCAGATTGCCACTACCCAGATCGATTGCAGATTCCAATTTGAAGAAGGCCTTGTTGCCGTCGCCCAGGTCTTCAGAGCCCATGATGCCCCAACGTGATTGCGACTCGCCACCGTTCATCATGCCGCGGACCGTGCCAACGTGAGCACCTGCAGAAGCAGTAGGCACAGCACCAGTCACAAAGTTGGGGCTGATGTTGCCAGCGCCTGTCATCTGAACCATGCCTGCATCCAGAATACCGTACAGGCTCACACTCGTGCTATCGGTGCTGACCATGTTGACTTCGGCTTGCGCAACGCCTGCAGTCGCACCCATAGCCAGGATGGCCAACAGAATCTTGTTCATCTTCATCTATTTATCCTCGATAAAATTGTTTTAGGTTCTCTGATTTGCCAGAATCTCGGCAAGTCAAATTAAATTTTCTTCATCAGAAAATTCTGGAGCGCATTATGCGGATATTAATTTTTGATGCAAGCGGATATCGCGGTTTGTCACAAAAACTTAACAAAGTGTTGCATTTTTGCAACAGAGGCCAAGGATCAAGGATCAAGGATCAAGGATCAAGGATCAAGGATCAAGGATCAAGGATCAAGGATCAAGGATCAAGGATCAAGGATCAAGGATCAAGGATCAAGGATCAAGGATCAAGGATCAAG
>JAJXTH010000007.1 GCA_021783995.1 Pseudomonadota bacterium | reverse complement strand
CTGGCCTTCGCTTGATCTTGGACAGCACAAGGAGGCACGATCTTGGAAAACCACAACAACCCGTCCAGAACCCGCATCAGATCAAGGGGGAATTCATTCGGATTCGGCTATTTTGGACAGCAGTGATATTATGCGTATAATCTACGCGCATAAAAATATTGCGCGTCAACTGTGCTGCCAGGGTTGTTCGGACGCCGATTTATCGCCATGAAATACAGGATTGCTCTACAATGAACAACGCCATTCAACTTTGCCAGAGCTGCAGACAGGATGAAGATCGCTTGCTGTGACAACCCCGAAACCTGTTCCCGGAAAACCCGGAAATGAAGATCGGCGTACCCAAGGAGATCAAGGCGAACGAGCACAGGGTTGCTCTCACTCCCTCGGGAGCCGCCGCACTGGTCGAGACAGGCCATGACGTGATCGTTGAAAGCGGGGCGGGAACAGGCAGCGGGTTTTTTGACGAACAATACCGCAGCGCAGGAGCAAGGCTCGCCGGGGATGCCGAATCCATATGGTCGGAGGCCGATATCATCGTCAAGGTCAAGGAACCGCTCCTGTCTGAATGGCCACATCTCAGGGTTGGCCAGATTGTCTTCACTTATTTCCATTTTGCATCAAGCCTTGAACTGACCCGCGCGCATCTCGATTCGGGCGCGGTCTGCATCGCCTACGAGACCGTGGCACAGCCTTCGGGAGAATTGCCTTTGCTCGCACCCATGTCTGAGGTGGCTGGCCGCATGGCGATACAGGAAGGCGCAAAGTATCTGGAAAAACAGTATGGCGGGCGCGGCATTCTGCTTGGCGGCGTGCCGGGGGTTTTGCCTGCGCACGTGCTGATTTTGGGAGGCGGCATCGCAGGCAGCCATGCGGCAAGAGTCGCAAAGGGCATGGGGGCGCGCGTCACAGTGATGGATGTATCGCATGAAAGGCTGCGCGATCTCGATGAAAAGCTGCGCATAGAGACGCTGTACTCTAGCCGCCAGAATCTTCTCGAGCAGATCGTCACTGCCGATCTTGTCGTGGGCTCGGTGCTCATTCCGGGCGCTGCCGCTCCTCGTCTGATAAGAAGAGATGATCTGAAGCTGATGCAGCCGGGCTCGGTGATCGTCGATGTCGCCGTGGACCAGGGAGGCTGCGCGGAAACCACCCACCCCACCACGCACGAAGATCCGGTCTATGCAGTCGATGGCGTGCTCCACTATGCGGTCGCCAACATGCCGGGGGGAGTTCCGCGCACGTCCACGTTCGCGCTGACCAATGCGACTCTTCCCTATCTGCTGGCGCTGGCTGACAAGGGGTGGCAGCAGGCGATGCGGGACAACCCCGCATTGAAAGCCGGGCTCAATATCGCACATGGCAGAATCGCTCATGCTGCACTGGCAGGAAGTCTGGGACTTCCCCATGTCAGCCAGGAAAGCTTCCTCTAGGCACTTGCGGCAATCACGCTCTGGCGTTTGCTCATCTTACCGAACCATGCGGCAAGGTCGGGATATGCGCCTCTCCAGTCACGCTCCGGCTGGCGCAGATCAAGATAGACCAATGCGCTCGCAAGCGCGAGATCCGCGAGCGTGATCGATTTTCCTTCGCACCATTCGTTCTTGCCAAGAAGCAAGGCTGCATAGTCAAGCGCATTGGATATCGCCCTGTTGTGCAATTCGAGCGTGGCAGCATCCTGTCTGTCCACATCCCTGATGCGCTCGGTGCGCACCACGACCGCCGAATCCGCAATCCCGTCGGCCAACGCTTCCCAGCGTTTGACGCGCAGCCTGGCTTTGACATCAGAGCGTGGAATCAGCACAGGGTTGTCATTCAGCGCGTCCGCATAATCCGCGATCACCGAAGAATCGAAAACGCAAAATCCGTCATCCAGTATAAGCGACGGGATGCGACCCATCGGGTTCGCCTGACGCGCAATTTCTCCCTGCGGAAGGTCATTGACGAACTCATGCGGAATGTTTTTTTCCAAAAGCACCAGCCGCGCCTTTCTCGCATAGGGACTCGTCAGCGTGCCTATCAGTCTCATGATCTTCTCCTCTGGTCTGGAATTTTTCTGCCGCCTTGAACATTGCCAATGTCTCCGCTCTCGCTTCTGCATGATCCACGACAGGCGGCCCTATGATAACGCCTAAACGCTGCATTTCGTTATCGGGCATCAGCCACGGTTCATGTATCCATCTGTCTGGACAGTTTGCAAGCTCAGGCAGTTGGCTGCGGATGAAGCTCCCGTCCGGGTCGAATTTTTCGGATTGCGCAACCGGATTGAATATCCTGAACCAGGGCTGCGCATCGCAGCCCGTCGAAGCAGCCCATTGCCAGCCGCCGTTGTTGGCTGCAAAATCGAAGTCCAGAAGATGCTCCGCAAAGTATTTCTCTCCCCAGCGCCAGTCCACATGCAGGTCTTTCACCAGGAACGATGCGACCACCATGCGCAGTCTGTTGTGCATCTGGCCCGTGCGGTTCAGCTTGCGCATGGCTGCGTCGACCAGCGGGAAACCCGTGCGCCCATCGCGCCAGGCCGCATATTTTTCCGCATCGTTGGTAAAGGCGATGTTCTCGAACTGCGGCTTGAAAGCATGCCCTTGCGCAAGCCTCGGATGATGGCAGAGCAGCATCTGATAGAAGTCGCGCCAGACGAGTTCGGAAAGCCAGGATGACGCCCCGTCGCCTCTTCTCTTGAATGCAAGCGCCGCTAACGCGCGTATCGAGATCGTGCCGAAGCGCAGATGCACCGAAAGATGCGATGTCGCATCGAGCGCGGGAAAATCGCGCGCCTTGTGATATTCGTCCAAGCGCTGCATGAATTCGTCGAGCGATTTTTTTGCGCCCGACTCTCCTGCCTCGACATTCAACTCTCCCTTCGAAAATCCGAAAGACTCGAGTGCAGGAAAAGATTGAGGTGCGCATTGAACGAGAGCGGAGAGATAACGTTCGACAGGGTATGCGCGCAGATAATAGCCGTTGAGTTTCCTGAGCCATGCGTTTCTGTAGGGCGTGAACACACTGTAAGGCTTCCTGGAACCGGTCAGGATTTCCGAACATTCAAAAATCACCTGATCCTTGTATTGGCAAAACGCGATGCCATTAAGCGACTTTGCCACTTCAGCATCGCGCTGCACAGCGTCCGGCTCGTAGTCTCGGTTGCAGTACACCGCCTGCACATCGAATCTGCGCGCAAGCCCGGAGATCTCGGCCTCAGCCATTCCATGCAGCACATGAAGCGCGCTGCCCAATTTCGACAGGCGCTCATGAAGTTCGAAAAGGCTTTTCCAGATGAATTCGACCCGCCTGTCCTGCCTGTCCGCAAGGCGATCCAGAATGTCGCTGTCGAACAGAAAAACGCAATATACCGTTTCGCTTTCCTTCAGCGCATGGTAGAGCGCTGCATGGTCTGAAAGGCGCAGATCGCGGCGGAACCAGCAGATCGCGCGGGAATGGCGTTTCACAGGAAACGATCTAGAGCTGCTGGAGCATCCGGTTCATCAAGGCCTCGGGCATATGAAAAGTTTCCATATCCCACCCTTCCATGCGCAGGATGTCTTCCAGGCATCTTTCCATCTCGGCATGGCTCACCTTCACCGCCTCGACTATGCGCTGATGAACAGCGAGATCCGTGTCGGTGAGATTGAGGCAGCCCGCCTGATAGGCAAACAGGCTGCGCAATTCGTTGATGTTCCTGCAAACCTGCGCAGGGCAGGCGCACTGGTAGATCATGGACTGTTCCATGATCTTGGTAATTGCCTCGTTCGAGTATTTCATTTCCATCTGATTTCTCCCTGACCTATTCTTGTTCAATCGTTCAGCTTGTCCAGCAGCTCGCGTATCCTCATCGGATCGTCGGTGCGCATGATCTTTTGGGTAAGCGGCCCGATCTCGCGCAGACTCGTGGTCAGCACGCGCTGTTTGATGTTCGGCACCTGCGCCGAGAACATCGAAAACTGGCGCAGCCCGAGCCCCAGGAACAGCCTGGTGTAGGCAAGCTCGCCCGCCATTTCTCCGCACACCGAGATCGGCACGTCAAGCTTGTTCGCAGTGCCGATCACATGGGAAAGCAGATGCAGCACCGCGGGGTGCAACGGATCGTACAGATGCGCCACGTCTTCGTCGGTGCGGTCTATCGCCAGCGTGTACTGGATAAGATCGTTTGTGCCTATAGACAGAAAGTCCAGCCGCTTTGCAAACACATTGAGAGACAGTGCTGCCGCGGGTATCTCTATCATGCCGCCTATCTTCACCTCCCTGTCGTAGGGTATGCCTTCCATGTCCAGATTCTGCTTGATCGCGTCTATGAACTGCAGCGTCTGGTTGAGCTCGGAGACAGACGAGAGCATGGGTATCAGTATCTTCACGTTGCCATAGTGCGTTGCGCGCAGCAAAGCGCGCAACTGCGTGCGGAAGAGCTGTGGTTCCGCGAGGCACAAACGTATCGCGCGCAAACCCAGCGCAGGATTGCTCGCGACGCGCTCCACGCCCTTGATCTGCTTGTCAGCACCCAGATCGAAAGTGCGTATCGTGACCGGCATGCCGTTCATTCCCGCCGCCGCCGCGCGATATGCCTCGAACTGCTCATCCTCGTCCGGCAGCTCGTCGCGGTTCAGGAAAAGGAACTCGCTGCGGAACAGCCCCACCCCTGTCGCACCGTTCTCCTTCGCGTCTGCGATGTCATCCGGCTTTTCTATGTTGGCATGCAGCTCGACCGTCTCGCCATCCAGAGTGTTGGCGCGCGCGGTGCGCAGCCGCTTCAGTTTCTTGCGCTCGAGTTCCCATTCGCTTTGCAGCAGCTTGTACTCTGCAAGGATCGCCTTGTCAGGATTAACGATCAGGATGCCTTGTTCGCCGTCCAGTATCAAAAGATCGTCCTCGCGTATCAGCTCGCGCGCATTGTGCAAGCCGACCACGCAGGGGGTATTCAGGCTGCGCGCGACGATCGCCGTGTGCGAGGTCGCGCTCCCTGCATCGGTGACGAAGGCGGCAAATTGCTGAGGCTTGTACTGGATCATGTCGGCCGGGCTCAAATCATGCGCGACCAGTATCGTCTCCACATCGCGCCGCAGATGCGCTGGCTGATGTCCAGGCTGTCCGGAAAGCTGCTTCAGCAACCTTTCCGCCACCTGCTTCACATCCGCCTGCCTTTCGCGCAGATAGGCATCTTCGAACTCGTCGAACTGAGCCACCAGCGCATCCGTCTGCACCTTGACCGCCCACTCCGCATTGCAGTGTTCGCGCTCGACCATCTGGCGCGGGCCTATGCTCAACAGCGGATCGTCCAGTATCATCTGGTGCAGCTCGAGAAACGCATCGAATTCCGCTGCCGCATAGCTTGGACGGTTGCTGCGCAGGCGGGCGAACTCGCTGCGCGTCGCCTGCAGCGCAGCATCGAAGCGCGCGACTTCGTCGCCGACGAATGGTTTGGGGAGGGTGTAATGCGCAACCTCCAGAGAGTTGTGTGTAATGAGATGCGCATAACCGATCGCAATGCCGCTGGAAACCGCGATGCCATGCAGCGCGAAAGTCATTCGCCTTCTCCGAAGTAGTCGTTGATCAAGGCGACGATCGCAGCCATTGCCGCTTCCTCGTCTTCTCCTTTGGTCTCTATCGTGATGGTTGCACCCTTGGCTGCCGCCAGCATCATCACCCCCATGATGCTCTTGGCATTCACGCGGCGGTTGTTGCGTGAGAGCATCACCTCGCACTTGAAGCTCGACGCCAGTTGCGTGAGTTTTGCGGAAGCCCGCGCATGCAGGCCAAGCTTGTTGATGATCATCATGTCCTGCTGCATGCTAGTGCTCCATGTGAACGATGCATTCACGCCCGCCTTCGACTGCCAGATCGGCCATTTCTTCCAGCGGCCTGCTGGACGAGCAGACCACGCGCAGCAGCATCGGCAGATTCACGCCGGCCACGCCTGACACGCGCTCGGCATGGCAAAGCCTGCGCCCTATGTTTGCTGGGGTTGCGCCAAACACATCGGCCAGGATCAGCACGCCGCTGCCGCTATCGAGCTCCTTGATAAGCTCTTCACCTTCCGCAAGCTTCTTCTGCGGATCCTCTTCCGCCAGCACGGACAGCACCTTGAGATTCTCGGGCATCCTGCCTAGCACATGCCTGACACAGTCGGCTAGGCTGTTGCCCAGTCCGTTGTGCGTTACCAGTAATATTCCAACCAATTCAGATTCCTCCAAGCACTGCTATTCAACCTGCAGGCGCACATTCTTGTCTGTGAATTCTAGCCGTTTCTTAAGCCCGTTTGTGATGTGTATGCTACCTTGGCCATCCACCAGCATCGCATCAGCAAGATTCATCCTGTCCGCTGCCTGCCGCCAACCTTGGACACCGGCGACGAACAAAGGTTTGGAATCGGCATCCGACAACACCCCCGCGTGCGTCCCATGCGTCAAAACGGTCACTTCTTCGACTCCCTGCACGGGATAGCCGTTCGCTGGGTCTATCAAATGGCAGTAGCGCTTGCCTTTAAGCATGAAATACCGCTGATAGTCGCCAGACGTGCCTATTGCCTCGCCATCCTGCAGATCGGCCACGGCCAGCGCACCGGACTCCCTGGGATGCTGTATTCCGACGCGCCAGAGCTTCCGGCCGTGCTTGCCGAGCGCGAGGACATTTCCGCCTATGTTGATCAGCGCGTTTCTTATCCCCGCCTTCTTCAAAATCTCTGCGGCTCTGTCCAGCGCATAGCCCTTGGCATATCCGCCCAGATCGATCTGCACGGCCCTGTTGCTGCTGTGCACCTTCACTCCACCTGCAGCGGGCGCATAGGAAAGATCGCTCATCTGCGGATTGGCGCTTACCCATGCGGCGATTTTCTTTGCATCGGGCTCGGATGGCTTGAAGGAGTCCGCATGAAAACCCCACAGCCCGACCAGACCGCCTATGGATGGATTGAAGAGGCCACGCGACTGCGCGGACAAATTTCCCGCATCCTGCAATATCGCGGCAAGCTCTGGGGTCACAACGTGATCCTTTCCTTCCGCGATGGCCTTGTTCAATTCGCTCAATTCCGAGGGCTTCCACGCATGCAGCATATCGTGCAGTCTCTGGAATTCATGCATCACCTCGGCCGAGGCAAGCCTCGCCTGCTGCTCATTCTCGCCATAGATCGTGACCTCGACCAGCGTGCCGAATACGTAGCCTTCTTCCTGATACAGAGGCTCCTTGCTGCACCCCAAAAGACAGAAGACAGGGATCAGCAAGCAGAAGATCGAGAACAGGAGTCCGTTTCTTTGCTGCGGCGTCGTGCCTTTTACAGATTGGTCGCGCAGCGGCAGGCAGCATTCTGCCATCTGTCTTCTATCCCCTGCCTTCAGATACATCTTCTGAAAGCTCAAGGGAGGCCGCCAGCAAGGCAAGGCGTGCGACAACGCCATACGCGTAGAAACGGTTCGGCATGTCGTCAGGCGCCCTGTCGGGATTGGGCAGAGTGCAGGACGATTCGAAAGCCAAAGGCACGAAATGCATGCCAGGCGCATTGAGGTTCTCGTCCACGCCCCGGCCGGTGTGCACGCGATAGAATCCGCCGACCACGGAGTGGTTGATCATGTAGACGACTGGCTCGGCCACCGCTTCGTTGATGTTCTCGAAGGTGTAAACGCCTTCCTGCACCAATACGTCGGAGACCTCAAGTCCTTCCTTCACAACGGCCATCTTGTTGCGCTGCTTGCGATTCAGGCCCGTGATTTCGCTCGCATCCTTCACCGTCATGATGCCCATGCCATAGGTGCCAGCATCGGCCTTGACGATCACGAAGGGATCGTTCTTCACGCCGTATTCCGAATATTTTGCGCGCATCTTCTGCAGCACCGCATCCACCTGTGCTGCAAGACATTCCTCCCCCACCCTCTCGTGGAAATTGATCTGGTTGCATGTCGCAAAATAGGGATTGATGAGCCATGGATCTATGCCGAGAAGCGCTGCAAACTCGTTCGCTACGCGATCGTATGCGGCAAAATGCCTGGACTTTCGCCTCGTGTACCAGCCTGCTGACAGCGGTGGAAATATCGTCTGCTCGAGACCCTTGAGAATTTCCGGCGCGCCTGCCGACAGGTCGTTGTTGAGCAGCACCACGCAGGGATCGAAGCCCTCGAGTCCCAGGCGGTTGGCGCTGCGCACCAATGGTTCTAGCGTCAGTTCGCCCCCGTCCGGCAATGCAATTTTTGTAGGCTCCTTGATCTCAGGCAGCAGGCTGCCCACCCTCACCAGCATGCCCGCCTGCTTGAGTATCGTGACGAGCTGTGCGACATTCTGCAGGTAGAAAAGGTTGCGCGTGTGATTCTCCGGGATCAGGAGCACGCCCCTCGCCTCGGGGCAGATTTTCTCCACCGTGCCCTGCATCGCCTGCACACAGAGCGGAAGGAAGTCCGGATTGAGATTGTTGAAGCCACCAGGAAAGAGATTGGTATCGACAGGAGCAAGCTTGAAACCGCTGTTGCGCAGATCCACAGAGGCATAAATGGGCGCAGTATGTTCCTGCCACTGCTTGCGGAACCAGTGCTCTATGTTGGGCAATGCATTCAAAAAGCGCCGCTCCAGATCCAGCAGCGGGCCAGTGAGTGCAGTCGTCAGATGGGGAACCATGGATTTCCAAACGGATAATGAGTTCCGCGTATTCTAGCCTATCGCCTGCAATCATGCCGATTTCAGGCACAACTGAGAATTCTGGTTCACGCATGTTAAAATTGCCGATCAGAAACTATCAGAAACGAGTCCCAGATGCTTTCCACCGCCAACATCACCATGCAGTTCGGCTCCAAGCCGTTGTTCGAAAACGTGTCCGTGAAATTCGGAAACGGCAACCGCTATGGCCTGATAGGCGCAAATGGATGCGGCAAATCCACCTTCATGAAAATACTGGGCGGAGATCTCGCTCAGACTTCGGGCGAAGTGATGCTGGACAAGGACGAACGGCTGGGCAAGCTGCGTCAGGACCAGTTCGCCTATGAGGACCGCCGCGTGCTGGATGTCGTGATGATGGGCCACAAGGAGATGTGGGAAGTGATGTCCGAGCGCGATGCGATCTACGCCAATGCGGATGCGACCGAAGAGGACTACATGCGCGCGGCCGACCTGGAAGCCATTTTCGCCGAGTACGACGGCTACACCGCAGAAGCCAGGGCCGGAGAACTGCTGCTGGGCCTGGGCATTGCGATCGAACTGCACCAGGGAGCCATGAGTGCGATCGCACCCGGCTTCAAGCTGCGCGTGCTGCTGGCCCAGGCGCTGTTTTCAAACCCGGACATCCTGCTTTTGGACGAGCCAACCAACAACCTCGACATCAACACGATACGCTGGCTGGAGAACATCCTCAATGCGCGCACCTCGACGATGGTGATCATCTCGCACGATCGCCATTTCTTGAACAGCGTATGCACCCACATGTCGGATCTGGACTACGGGAAGATCACCACTTACCCCGGAAACTACGACGACTACATGCTGGCATCCACCCAGGCGCGCGAACAGCAGGCAGCGGACAACGCGCGCGCAAAGGAGAAGGTCGCAGAACTCAAGGCCTTCGTCGCGCGCTTCTCGGCCAATGCATCCAAGGCCAGACAGGCCACCTCGCGCGCGCGCCAGATCGACAAGATCAAGATCGAGGACATCAAGCCATCCAGCCGGCAGTACCCCTTCATCCGTTTCGAATACGACGACAAGGACAAGCTGCACCGCGTGGCCGTCGAAGTAGAGAAGCTGTCCAAGGGTTTCGACCGCGTGCTTTTTTCCAATGTGAATTTCCGTATCGACGCAGGCGAGAAGATCGCAATCATCGGCCCAAACGGCATCGGCAAGACCACGCTGCTGCGCTGCCTGGCAGGCGATTTGCAACCCGATTCAGGACAGATCAAATGGACGGACAAGGCAAGGATAGGCTACTACGCCCAGGATCACAGCGCAGATTTTGCTGTCGACCAGAGCATGACGGACTGGATGACGCAATGGCGAAGCGCCAATGACGACGATCAGGCAGTGCGCGCGACCCTGGGAAGATTGCTGTTTTCGGGCGACGAGGCCAAAAAGCAGGTGAAGGTGTTGTCCGGCGGAGAGAAGGGACGCATGCTGTTTGGAAAGCTGATGCTCACCAGGCCCAACGTGCTGCTGATGGACGAGCCGACCAACCACATGGACATGGAGTCCATCGAATCGCTCAACACCGCGCTGCTCGAATACAAGGGCACAGTGGTCTTCGTGAGCCACGACCGTGAATTCGTCTCCTCGCTTGCCACGCGCATCATCGAGATTTCCGAAAAGGGTGTGACCGACTATCACGGCACCTACGAGGAATATCTGCGCGACCAGGGCATGACGCTTTGACAGGATGACAACGATAGGCGTCTTCGATTCGGGCGTCGGCGGGCTTTCCGTGCTGCGCCATATCCGCTCGACGCTTCCCGATGCGCGCCTGCTTTACATTGCAGATTCGGCACATGTGCCCTATGGCGACAAGCCTCTGCACTACATAGAGCAGCGCGCCATTTCACTCACGCGCTTCCTGATCGAACAGGGTGCTGAAGCCATCGTGATCGCCTGCAACACCGCCACTGCCGCAGCCGCGGCAACGCTGCGCCAGAATTTTGCACATCCCATCATCGGCATGGAGCCCGCCGTCAAGCCAGCGGTGGCCGCCACCAGAAGCGGCGTGGTGGGCGTGCTTGCAACAGTCGGCACGCTCAGGAGCGCGCGCTTTGCCGCGTTGCTTGAGCGCCATGCCAATGGCATAGAGATCATCACGCAAGGTTGCCCCGGCCTCGTGGAACAGGTGGAGAAGGGGGACCTTGCAGGGTCGGACACCCGAATGCTCGTCGAGCGCTACACGCAGCCCTTGCTCTCGAGCGGTGCCGACACGATGATTCTGGGCTGCACCCATTATCCCTTTCTTGCGCCGCTGATACGCGAAGTCGCGGGTGAGCATGTCGCGCTGATAGATACGGGTCTTGCTGTCGCCCGCCAGTTGCAGCGCAGGATCGAAACCGAGCTGTCGGAAAGCCCGCCTGGCGATGGATCCGCGCATTTCTTCACCAGCGGGTATGTACCGCTAGCAAGCCTCATCATGTCGAAACTCTGGGGAAACAGAGTCGATGTCCAGGAACTGCCAAAGGAACCTGTTTAATCTATTTTTCACACAGAATTAACCCGCCTGCAACATGCGAGCCCTAAGCTTTTCGCACTATCCACAAGGAGGCGATTATGCTCGATCTGTTGCACCCCTCTGCCGTCAAGCCTGCCCGCAGCCTGAGCTGCGAACTTGCCAGCACGCCTGAAGAACTCATGGAAGCCCAGCGCATACGCTACCAGGTATTCGGGATCGAGATGGGCGCCAGACTTCCCAGCGCAGAGACAGGTCTCGACATCGACCGATTCGACCCGTTCTGCGACCATCTTCTGGTGCGCGACCAAGTCAACAGCAAGGTGGTTGGCACCTACCGCATCCTGACCCCGGAACAGGCCTGCAAGGCTGGCGGATACTACTCCGAAACGGAATTCGACATGACAGGTTTGCAGCACTTGCGCGGCCGCATGGCCGAAGTCGGGCGCTCCTGCGTCGATGTTCATTACCGCGATGGCGCAACGATCGCACAGCTCTGGGGAGGGCTTGCAGAATACATCACGAAGCGCAATCACGAATACCTGATAGGCTGCGCGAGCATCAGCATGAGCGATGGCGGGCACTATGCGGCGAGCGTGTTCAACAAGGTCTACAAGCTGCACGCCTCGCCCGAGGAGCTGCGCGTCACGCCGCATTGCCGCCTGCCCATAGAGACGCTGGACCAGAACCTGGACGTGATCATCCCGCCGCTGATCAAGGGTTATCTGCGTCTGGGCGCATATATCGCGGGCGAGCCGGCCTGGGATCCGGAATTCAACTGCGCCGACCTGTTCATCCTGTTGCCCGTGTCGCGCATCAGTCCGCGCGCCACCCGACATTTCATGCGCCACGCATCATAACCATGACTCTCCCCCTTGAACGCGCATTGCGCGTTTTTTTTTGTACATGATACTGTTGCATGCCTGAATCTCATGCAACCATAACGGATAACATTCAATGGAAAGTCCCTACAAAGGCAAAACCGGGTTTAAGCGCCTGATCAATGCGTTCGGTTACTCCCTGGCCGGTTTTCGTGCGGCCTACAAACATGAAGATGCCTTTCGCCAGGAAGTGCTGCTCGCCGCGATCCTGATACCGCTCGCTTTCTTTCTGCCGGCAAGCCAGATTGGCCGCGCATTGATGATAGGCAGCGTTCTTCTGGTGATCATCGTAGAGCTGATCAATTCCGGCATAGAGGCGACGGTGGACCGCATCTCGCTGGACAGCCACGACCTGGCCAAGCGCGCAAAGGATATCGGCAGCGCGGCAGTGCTGGTCAGCCTCGTCAACGTGGTGGTCGTCTGGACGCTGGTTTTGATGGCTTCATGAAATATTCAACAAAGCTTCACGAAAGCTTCATGCGTCCGCTGCAGGATGCGACTCATGAAGACAGACAATGAAGCCTCAGGGTTGGAAAAACGCCTGCGCATCGCGCTGGTCACCGAGACCTACCTGCCCGAGGTCAATGGTGTCGCCATCACCATAGGTCGGATGGTGCACGGGCTGTGCGAACGCGGTCACGACATCCACCTGATACGCCCGCGCCAGCATCGCAATGACGACGCTGCGTTGGATTCCAATTATCGCGAGACGCTGGTAAAAGGCATGCCCATCCCCGGTTATCCGGAACTCAAGTCCGGTCTGCCCGCAAAGGGTATGCTGCTGCGCCTGTGGCAAAAGGAAAGGCCCGACGTCGTGCACATCGCAACCGAAGGACCGCTGGGCTGGTCAGCGCTGGCAGCCGCAAAAAAGCTCGGCATCCCTGCAAGCACTGACTTCCACACCAATTTCCACAGCTATACCCGGCACTACGGAGTGGGCCTCCTGAAATGGCCCATCGCCGCTTATCTGCGCCACTTCCACAACAAGGCGGCATGCACCCTGGTGCCCACGCACGAACTTCAGAAGCAGCTTGCAGATGAAGGTTATCGCAACGTGGAAGTCGTATCGCGCGGCGTGGACACTGCACTCTTCAACCCGTCGAGGCGCAGCGCCGAGCTGCGCGCGTCCTGGGGCGCGGGTGAAAATTCGCCTGTCGTGATGCTGGTGAGTCGCCTCGCAGCAGAGAAGAATCTTGGCCTTGCGATAGAGGCTTTCTATCAAATGCGCAAACTGAATCCGGACGCCAAAATGGTGCTGGTTGGAGACGGGCCCGCAAGGGCTGGGCTTGAAAAACAGCATCCCGACATCCTTTTTGCCGGCATGCAGAAGGGCGAGCGACTGGCCGAGCATTTTGCCTCTGGCGACATCTTCATCTATCCAAGCACAACCGAGACTTTCGGCAACGTCACCATGGAGGCGATGGCAAGCGGGCTTGCGACGATCGCCTACGACTATGCCGCTGCGCGTCAGCATATCGTCAACGACGCGAGCGGTGTGCTGGTGCCTTTGGGCGATGAACAGGTATTCATCCTGCAGGCCACGCTGCTTATCGCAGACATGGAGCGCGTGGCACGCCTGCGCCGCGCTGCGCACGAAGCAGTCAGACTGCAGGGCTGGGATCACATCATGAGCCAGATGGAGGCCATGCTGTTCAAGACGCTGCATACAGAGGGAGACTCTCATGCTCAACCCGAATTCGCCGCTGCAACGGATTAACAATTTCGACGCAGCGCTTTGTCTGCAATTCAATCGGCAAAGCCGCAATTTCTACGTGCGCAACCTGTTCCGTCTGGTAAGCCGCCTGGGAGACGGGATATTCTGGTATGCGCTGATGGCGGCACTCCTGCTCCGATACCAGCAGCATGCGTTGCCCGCCGTGCTTCACATGCTTGCGGTCGCCCTTCTGGGCACCGCGATCTACAAAATCATCAAGTCAAAAACGTTGCGACCTCGCCCGTTCAGCGTCCACCCTTTTATCGTCTGCGCAGGAAAGACGCTGGATCAGTTCAGCTTTCCGTCCGGGCACACCATGCACGCCGTGTCCTTCAGCATCATATCGTCATACTATTTCCCGGAGCTAATCTGGCTGGTGATGCCGTTCGCCATTCTGGTCGCACTCTCCCGCCCGGTACTGGGCCTGCACTACCCGACCGACGTTCTGGCCGGCGTAGCGCTTGGCGCAACGATCACTGCGGTATCTTTCCTGTGCGTTTAGCCATGACTCAGGGAAACAGCATCAGCGGACAAGACGCCTTCTTGGAAAGCGTGGCTGCCAGAGATTTCAGGCTCGGCCTCCCGCTGATCTGGAACACCCGCCGGCTAGCAATCAGAACATCCGCATTGGCTGACTGCGCTAAAAGCACCGAAGCGGGGTCCCCGGCATGAACCGTAAACACCGCGCGATCCATTCCATGCGTGGCAAGCGAAAACTGCGCGCGCGCAAGCTGAGCCTGTTCTTCCTGTTCCCAGCGTACATAGTCGAGAAAACCCTGCCGCGCCCCCCTGGCTGATTGCCAGTCGTTGCCGATGAAGTCGGGCCATTTCGAGTCGACGACGAAGATGCCGGTGAGGCTTGCATGCCCGTCAACCGCAAGATAGACCGCATGATCCAGCGCGCCCTCTGAAACCTCTGAACCGTCGACTGCAACGACGATGTTGCCAAAGCGCATGCTATTTCTTGAGCAACACGATGGCGACCACAATGATCAATGTGATGATGATCGCGCCTATATCCTCCGCGCGGTCATCCTTGAACAGCGATGCCTTGTTTCCCATGCCAGCATCGGCCGTCTCTTCGTTTCCGAATCTCTCTTCATTTGCCATTGTTTTTCCCGGTAGCATGAAAATCAAACAAAGTACTGCCTGAGCAGCAGGACGATCAGCAGCGCAACGATATATTTGGTTGCGCCGACCAAGAGGCCCAGCCTGAAGGGTGCACCTCCAGCCTGACGCAACTCGTCAAAATCGATGAATCCGCCCAGACCCACCAGGCCGAAACCGAAGATCCACTGCATCGTGACGCGCAAGGACATGATCGCGGCCGAAGGAGAATGGCCGCTTTCAACACCGACATCGCCGAATGCGCCCAGGCTGGTCAGAAACACCATCGCCATGAACCCGATCACGAAAACCGGAAATTTCTCGACCAGCAGCGAACCCAGGCTCTGTTTGTTTCCGTGGCTGTCGACTGCATCCTTGCCTGCCCAGTACCAGAGCGTGACTGCAAACACGGCAAACGGGATCGCGATCACGCGCATGACGTTCCACACCTCGGCGACGGCCAGCGCCGTGCCAGGGCCCACCATCGGATCATAAGCCAGCGCAGAAGCCAGCACCTGTCCGGTATTCAATATCCCCGTGCCTATCCATGCGCCGTATTGCATGCTGCTAAGCCCAAGCTCGCGGCCGATGAAAGGGCTGATGAACATCGTCAGCACGCCAAAACCCAGTATGGTTGCAATCGCATAGGCCACATGGCTAGCCTTGGCTTCCACCGCAGGCGAGGTCGCAACCGCCGCACTCACGCCACAGATGCTCAGCGCATTGGCAAGCACTGCCGTCATCGAGCGGTCAAGGCCGAAGGCCTTGCCGAGCCACAGCACCAGAAGCACAGTCAGCACGACAAACGCGCTGATCAGCGCGATCGCAGTGACGCCCAGCTTGATGATCGCGGAGAAGGTGTAAAGCGATCCCAGAAGGATGATCCCGGTCTTGATCATCAACCTGGAAAGCCTGAAGCCGTCGACCAGCATCTCGGGTATTCTTCCGCCAAAGATCACGTTGCGGTAGAACATGCCGCTCATGATTCCAAGCAGGATGTAATTGAGATGGAATGCGTCGGTGAGCGGCTTGGACATGCCGAATATCTTGGTGTGCGCCATCCAGGGTTCGATCCAGATGCGTATGATCATCATGGTGACGACGATCAATACCAGGCCTGGAAGCGCACTCGGAAGCTGACGGAAAAAACCGGGTGATCCGCTACTCATATTTTACCTCCCTGATTGATAACAATGACCGCGGCAGTCTCGAGAACCGCTCTGATGTTTTATATTTTTGTTATATGGTTGCGCATAGTCGCATTTTTTTCAATGCAAATATAGCCCCATGCCCATGCCATATCCGGAGCAGCCGTCCATATTCATGCCATCTTCCCCAAAAAATGGGCTATGGCAGCCACGAAGCTGCGCAGCATGCACCATGCGTTATTGCCTTATAATCCGGCAGAGACTCCGGACGATGAATGACGAGGTGCAACTTGCGTTACTGGCTGATGAAATCCGAACCCGCAGACGTCAGCATAGACGATCTGGCTGCATTCCCGAATCAAAGCGTGGCCTGGTATGGTGTGAGAAATTATCAGGCACGCAACTTCATGCGCGACCAGATGAAGATCAATGATGGCGTGCTGTTCTATCATTCCAACTGCAAGACACCCGGCATCGCCGGCATCGCCAGAGTGGCAAGCACAGCCTATCCTGACGCCACGCAATTCCAGCAAAAAAACAAATACTTCGATGCCAAGGCCACACAGGAACAGCCGCGCTGGTTCAACGTGGATGTGCAGCTGGTCAGAAAAATCGAACTGATTTCACTTGCAGAACTGCGCAAACATACCGAACTTTCCCGCATGCGCACGCTGCAGCCAGGCAACCGCTTGTCGATCACGCCGGTCGATCCCGCAGAGTGGGAATACATCACCGCGAAGCTGGTGCGCCCGCATCAGGAATAGCCATGGTTTCCACGCATGCTCCGAAGCTTGACAGCGCATCCTGGCTTGCAAGCTTTGCGCGCAACTATACTGACGCCGAAACTGAAACCGTGAGCCGCGCCTGCCGCCTTGCAGAATCCGTCTATACTGGCAAGACAAATGCGATAGGCGCGCCAATGCTACAGCATGCGCTTGGCACGGCAAGCATACTGTCCGGCATGAACATGGATCATGAGGCAATAACGGCATCCATCCTGCAAGCGGTTCCAGAATTCATTGGCGATTGGCAGGAAAAAATCCAGGCTGATTTCGGTTCGAGCATCGCAGGGCTGATCGTTGGTCTCTCGCGTCTCGAACAAATACAGGAGCTTGGCCGTGAGAGCCATGTAGTGAAGGCTGCCCAGTCCATGCAGATCGAAAGCCTGCGCAAGATGCTCCTGGCTATGGTCGAAGACATACGCGTGGTTCTGATCAAGCTTGCAGAACGCGCGCAGATGTTGCGCGAATTGTCCATCGCAGAGCCGGAGCAGCAAAGGCTGATCGCCCAGGAGGCGCACAATCTCTTCGCGCCACTGGCCAACCGCCTCGGCGTGTGGCAGATAAAATGGGAACTCGAAGACCTCTCGATACGTTACCTGGAGCCTATACTCTACAAGAAGATCGCCAGGCTGCTCGACGAAAAACGCATCGACCGGGAACAGTACATCAAAAACATCATCTCGCAGCTGAAGACGGCTCTGGACAGTACCGGCATCACAGCCGAGGTGACGGGGCGTCCCAAGCACATCTACAGCATCATCAACAAGATGAGGCGCAAGCACCTTGAATTTGACGAGCTCTTCGACGTGCGCGCGGTGCGCATACTGGTCGATGACGTGGAGAGCTGCTATGCCGCGCTCTCGCTTGTGCAATCCATGTGGACACCGATAGAGAGTGAGTTCGACGACTACATCGCCCACCCAAAGAGCAACAATTACCGATCATTGCACACCGCAGTCAGGGATAGCCGCGGGCAGGCCTTCGAGATACAGATACGCACACACGAGATGCACCAGCACTCGGAACTCGGGGTGGCGGCGCACTGGCGCTACAAGGAGGGGGGCAAGGCCGACTCAAGACTGGACGAGAAGATCATCTGGCTGCGCCAGATACTGGAATGGAAGCAGGACATCGCCGACACCGGCGATCTCAAGGAGCAATTCAGGAACAACCTGTTCAGAGACCAGGTTTACGTCTTCACGCCACAGGGCAAGGTCATCGCATTGCCCAATGGCGCAACACCCGTGGATTTCGCCTACAGCCTGCATACCGATCTCGGGCACCGCACTCGCGGCGCCAAGGTGAACGGTCATATCGTGCCGTTGAGCTATTCATTGCAGAACGGAGAGCGTGTCGAAATCCTGACGGCAAAGATAGGCGCTCCCAGCCGCGACTGGCTCAGCCCTCAGCTGGGATTTTTGCACAGCAGCAGGACACGCGCCAAGGTGCGTGCCTGGTTCAAGAACCAGAACCTGGATGAGAGCATCGCCCAGGGCCGCATGCAGCTGGACAAGGAACTCATCAGGCTGGGTGTCACATCCATCAACCAGGAAAAACTCGCACAGCGGCTGGACTTCAACAAGCCCGATGAGTTGCTCGCCGCGATAGGGCGCAATGAGATCACGCTGCGCCGCATCGCAAAGGCCCTGCACGAGGAGTTGCCGCACAGGATCGCTGCAGTCACGAAGCCGGCATTAAGACGACAGCCTGAACGCAAGAGTTCCACCGGGGTTCTGATCGAAGGCGTGGGCAACCTGGTGTGCCGCATGGCCAAGTGCTGCAACCCCAGCCCGCCCGATGACATCAGGGCCTATGTCACGCGCGACCGCGGCATTGCCATCCATCGCCAGGATTGCGTTCATATCTTGCGCATGAAGGAGAGCCATACCGAGCGCCTGCTCGATGCGGTGTGGAGCAGCATGCCGCCCCTCTCCTGATCGAGATTCGATACATCCCTATCGACTTTGGGTTAAACTCGCACCCACATACACAATCAACAAATCCGATGGAGCCTATCCAAGAGCAACTGCTGATCAGCAGGGCGCTGCTGACCGCCACCGCAAGTCTGGCGCAAGAAAGCTCGCCAGACGAAGTCCTGAAGTCTGCATGCGATGCGCTCGTTGCCTCTTCCAAACACATTTGCCTTGCATGGATGTATCTCGGAAACCCTCAGAACGAGAACATCACGCCTTCGTATTCGATAGGTCGCGAATCAAAATATACAGAAGACCTGAGGCTGGATCTGTCCCCCGAGGCGATGAACGGACCGGGCAGGCGTTCGCTGGCAACGAACCAGCCCGTGCTGGTCGACGTGCATTCCGATCCCACTTTCGAAATATGGCGTGAGCGCGCCATCCATTTCGGTTTGCAAGAGGGGCTGACCCTGCCCATAGGTAATCCCGGGAAGACATATCGCGGGCTGATCGTGATCTTCGCGGATACACCAGCGTATTTCGAACAGGTGGGCATCGAGTCCTTCATCGCCTTCTCCCATCTTGCCTCTGTGGCACTCGAGCAGGCCAACCTCAAGCTGACACTGGAGAGGATGGCGAACATGGATCACACGACAGGCCTATTGAACCGGCGCGCATTCACGGAAGTCATCCAGCGCGAATACGCGCAATCGAAGAGATCCGGAAAACCTTTCAGCATGCTGCTGATGGACCTGGATCGCTTCAAGCTGATCAACGACAACTACGGCCATGAGACCGGGGACAGGATACTGCGCGGTGTGAGCGAGATATCGAGAAGCACGCTTAGGTCCTGTGACTGGATAGGGCGATGGGGCGGCGAAGAGTTTCTGGCGATATTGCCTGACACCGATGAAGCAGCGGCAGAGGCCATCGCCGAAAGACTGAGGGAGAGCATCGACCAGTTCTCGATAGACCTCAATGGGCAGAAACTGAATGCCACGACGAGCATAGGCATCTCAAGCTACCCTCAGGATGGCGAGACGCCGGATTTCCTGATCAGGGCCGCGGATGCCGCGCTGTATGAGGCCAAGAAGGCCGGGCGCAACCGCGTCGTGATCGCCAAGGAAAAACATGAAATCTACTCGATCGCTTCGAAAATAAACAGCGCGATTGCAAACAACCGTATGGTTCCCGCCTATCAGGTTATCGTCGACTTGAAGACCAGACAGACCGTTGCCGAAGAAGCGCTGGCGAGACTGATAGACGAAAACGGAAAACCCATCGAAGCGATGCAGTTCATCTCGGCAGCATCGGAACTGCAGTTGACGCACCTGATAGACGTCGAGATCATCAAACAGACCATGAACCGTTGCGCAGGCAACATCGCGGCAGGCGGAGAACGCATAGCGCATTTCGTAAACCTTTCGGGCGACCTCCTGCTCCACCAGGAACTGATACGCGATCTGTTCGCAAAGGCGCAGTCGGTATGTCAGAGTTGCGGCATCGATCTCGGTCCCGTAAAGCCGCTGGTGCTCGAAATCACAGAGAGGCAGTTGCTGGGAGACATGAATGCGGTAAAGGCCAAGCTCGCGCCGTTTCTGGATTTCGGCATGCGCCTGGCGGTGGACGATTTCGGCAGCGGCTATTCGTCATTCCAGTATCTCGCCGAACTGCCTGTCTCCTTTCTCAAGATAGAAGGCAGTCTCGTAAAGCAGGTAAAGGACAACCGCATCAGGAAGATCATCGGACGCATCAACGACATCGCAAAGGATCTTGGACTCATCACAGTTGCAGAATTCGTCGAGGATGCAGACACCGCGAACATACTTTGCGATATCGGCATAGACTGGGCTCAGGGCTACTATTTCGGTCGCCCTGCCCTGGATGCGCACTGATGCCGTCCAGCCCCTAGCCGCCCAGATATGCCCGCTTCACCTCATCGCTTTGAAGCAGATCGGAAGCTCTGCCAGACAGCGCGATGATCCCGCCTTCCAACACATAGCCGCGGTTTGCAACCTGCAGTGCGAGTCTGGCGTTCTGCTCGACCAGCAGTATGCTCATGCCCTGAGCGGCGACTTCCCTGATCGTCTCGAATATCTTCTTCACCATCAGCGGCGCCAACCCCATGCTGGGTTCGTCCAGCATCAACAGGCGCGGGCGGCTCATCAGCGCGCGCGCCATCACCAGCATCTGTTGCTCACCGCCCGAGAGCGTGCCCGCCAACTGGTCGCGCCGCTCGATAAGGCGCGGGAAGAGATCGTACATGCGCTGGAGATCATCACTGATGCCGGCATCGCTGCGGCTATATGCGCCCATCAGCAGGTTTTCTGAAACGCTCAAGCGCGCAAAGACGCCCCTGCCTTCGGGCACAAGCGCGATGCCCATGGAGACGCGTCTGCACGCTTCCACACTGCTCATGCTCTTCCCGTCAAAATGCACCTCGCCTGCACTCGATGGCTGCAGGCCAGCGATGGCTTTGAGCGTGCTGGTCTTGCCAGCGCCGTTGCTGCCGATCAGCGCGACGAGCTCCCCTTTCCCCACATGCAGTTCGATGCCCTTGACTGCCTGTATGCCGCCATAGGCAACCTCAAGACCCGTGATTTCAAGCAAGCTATTCAACATCCACCCCGAGATAGGCCGAAATCACCGCAGGGTCGTTACGCACCTCGTCTGGCACCCCCTCCGCGATCTTGCGCCCATAGTCCAGCACTGCCACTCGGTCGCAAAGCCCCATGATGAGCTTCACGTCGTGTTCGATCAGAAGCACTGTGATGCCGGAATTTCGTATGCCTTCGAGCAGACTCTTCAGGTTTTCCGTCTCTGTCGGATTCATTCCGGCAGCCGGTTCATCGAGCGCAAGCAGGAGAGGCTCGGTTGCCAGCGCGCGTGCGATCTCGAGCCTCCTCTGTTCGCCATAGGAAAGATTCCTGGCCAACGTCTGATGAGGCCTCGAAAGACCGACAAGCTGCAGCAGTTCTCCCGCTCTATCCCTGCATGCCTTCTCCTCCAGACGCGTCGCCCTGCTGTTCATGATAGAACCGATCACTCCCGCCCTGGTTCTGACATGGCGTCCTATCATCACGTTTTCCAGCGCCGTGAGATTCTCAAACAGGCGGATGTTCTGAAAGGTCCTTGCGATGCCCGCCTTTGCAAGCTCATGGGGTTTGGCCGACCGGTAGCTCTTGCCGTTGAAGTTGAATTCCCCTGAGTCGGGCTGATAAAGTCCCGTGATCACGTTGAACAGCGTGGTCTTTCCGGCACCGTTCGGCCCGATCAGGCCATATATCTCGCCCCGCCCGATATGCAGCGACACGTCAGTCAGCGCGCTGAGCCCGCCGAAACGCTTGACCATGCCGGAGAGTTCGAGCAGGTTCATCTTGTCTTCTCGTCAGTAGAGAGTTCGCGGCGGCGCACCCGCGATGGCCAGAGACCTGCCGGGCGATAAAGCATCACCAGGATCAGCGCGATGCCGAACAGCAGCATGCGCAGGCTCTCCGGATCGATGATGGTTTTGCCAAACAGCGCCTGCTGCAATGGCACCACGCTGTGGCGCAGGATCTCGGGCATCAGCGCGAGCAAGAGTCCGCCCAGGATCACTCCGTAGATATGCCCCATGCCACCCAGGACCACCATGCAAAGCACCATCACGGATTCCATCAGGCTGAAGCTCTCCGGGCTCACGAACCCCTGGAATCCCGCGAACAGCGTGCCGGAAATTCCGCCGAATGCAGCGCCCATCGCAAATGCCAAAAGCTTGAGGTTCCTGGTATTGATGCCCATCGCAGACGCCGCAATCTCGTCTTCCCTGATCGCCATCCACGCGCGCCCTATGCGCGATCTCTCCAGGCGCCGCGATATGAAAACTACCAGCATAGCAAAGAAAAGAAAGAGGTAGAAATAGAGATGCACGGAAGGGAACGTAATTCCGAATATCCTCTGCGTGGCATTGAACGAAACCCCAGCGATGCTTATCGGATCGATGCGGCTGATGCCCTGCGGACCGTTGGTCAGGTTCACCGGCGCGTTCAGGTTGTTCATGAAGATGCGGATGATTTCCCCGAACCCCAGCGTGACGATCGCAAGATAATCACCGCGCAGCTTCAATGTAGGCGCCCCAAGCAGCACGCCCATGCCGCCCGCCAGGAGCGCTGCCATCGGCAGCACGATGAGTAAGGAAAGATGGACTCCATCCGGAAAGAGCTGGGGGAAGGCGAGTGCCAGATGAGGCGAATCCGCAAGCGCATAACAATAGGCGCCCACTGCGAAGAAAGCGATATAACCCAGATCCAGCAGGCCTGCATAGCCCACCACGATGTTGAGGCCCAGCGCCAGCATGATGTAGAGCATCGCAAAATCGACGATGCGCAGCCATCCTCGGCCCAGCAGCGCATCGACCGCAAAGGGCAAAAGCAGCAGGATAGCCGTGAACAGGATGCGCTGGAATAGAACACGATCAGGCGCGTTCGGCAAGGCGTTCCCCCAGAAGCCCCGACGGACGGAAAAGCAGCACTGCGATCAGCACCATAAACGCGAACACGTCCTGATACTGACTGCCCATGAAACCTCCCGTGATATCACCTATGTAGCCCGCACCCAGACTCTCGATGAGTCCCAGTAGTAGCCCGCCCAGCATCGCGCCGCGCAGATTGCCTATGCCGCCCAGCACCGCGGCGGTGAATGCCTTGAGTCCAAGCAGAAACCCCATGTAGTAATGCGCAAGTCCGTAATTTGCGCTGACCATCATCCCCGCCAGCGCAGCAAGTGCCGAACCTATCATGAATGTGATGGAGACCACGCGGTTGACATTCACGCCCATCAGTTGGGCTGCATGCTGGTTTTCAGCCACCGCGCGCATCGCGCGACCCAGGCGCGTTCTGTGAACCACGAACATGAGACCTGCCATCACGCAAACTGCTGCAATCACGATGAAGAGCTGGATGTCGTTGATGATCGCGCCGCCCATCTGGTGCGCTTGATTCACGAAGAGCTGCGGAAAGGAATGATAATCCCTTCCCCAGATCATCATCGCCAGATTTTGCAGCACGATGGAGACGCCTATCGCGGTAATGAGCGGTGCGAGCCTCGGCGCATGTCGCAATGGGCGGTACGCGATGCGCTCTATGCCGTAACCCAGAAGCATGCAAACGGCAATCGCAAGGACAAGGCTCAACGGCAATGCAAGCAATGGCGACAGGCCCATGCCGATCAGCGCAGTCAGCGCCGACAGCGAGATCATCGCGCCCATCATCACCACTTCACCGTGCGCGAAATTGATCAGCCCCAGGATGCCGTAGACCATGGTGTAGCCCAGGGCAACCAGCGCATATACGCTGCCCTGAACCACCCCGTTGATGATTTGCTGTAGGAATATTTCCATTTACTCAGGAACAGACCTCATGGAGTCGCTGCCCCGCCTATGGTCTCCAGAGGTTGCCATTGCCCCTGCTGCACCTGATAGAGTGTGACAGCACCTCCCTTCAGGTCGCCGTTTCCGTCGAACTGGATCTTTGCGGTGATGCCGTCGTGCGTGATGTTTGCGAGTGTCGGCAGATATTTCGCTGGATCGGTCGAATTTGCCTTTTGCATCGCAGCGATCATCACGTTGACCGCGTCATAGCAATAGGGCGCATAAAGCTGAATGGGCTGCTTGAACTCGGTCTCGTAGCGCCTTGAAAATTCCGTACCTCCGGCCATCTTCTCGAGCGGCACGCCGGGAAGAGATGCATACACACTCTGGGCAGCGTCGCCTGCGAGCTTGATGAATTCCGGCGTGCGCCCTCCATCACCCATCATGAACTTGGCGTTCAATGAAAGCGCCCTGATCTGCCTCGCCATCGGCCCGCCCTGTGCATCCATTCCGCCGTAGAACAGGAGATCGGGCTGCTTTGCCTTGACAGCGGTCAGGACGGCCGTGAAGTCGACGGACTTGTCGCTGGTGTATTCATGCGAGACGATTTCCGCCCCGGCGGCGGTTGCCGCTCTTATGAATTCGTCTGCCAGCCCCTGTCCGTATGCGGTGCGATCGTCGATCACCGCAATCCTCTTAGCTCCCAGATTCTTGACTGCATATACGCCCAGCGCATGGCCCTGCTGCGCATCGTTGGCCATCACCCGGAATGCGGTCCTGAATCCCTGATGGGTATAGGCAACCGCAGTTGCGGAAGGAGAAATCTGGGGGATGCCGTTGTCGCTGTATATCTTCGCCGCGGGTATGGTGGTGCCTGAATTGAGGTGACCTATCACGCCGCTGACGTTATCGTCCACCAGCTTCTGCGCGACGATGGTCGCTGTCTTGGGATCTGCCTGATCGTCCTCGCTCACGAGTTCGAAGTGCACCTTCCTGCCGCCTATCGAGATGCCCTTTGCATTCGCATCCTCGATCGCCATGCGCGTGCCGTTCTCGTTGTCCTTTCCGAGGTGCGCCTGAGGGCCGGTCAGAGGCGCTGCTGCGCCTATGCGAACTGTCAACTGGTCGGATGCCTGATCGGTGGCTGATTTGCCGCAGGCGGAAAGCAGCAGGGCTGCGAACAATAAAGGGATAAAGCGCAGTGACATTTCGAATTCCTGATGGGCAACAGACGCCCGGATTATGCGGAGCAGGCGCGCCTCTTGTCAATTTGGGGTCAGCAACCGCAAGGCGCCTGTCCGTTTTCCAAGAACGCGCATCAGGTCTTCGCGCATTCAAAGCGGTGCAGCGTGATATTCGACGATCAGCGTATGGCGATTGCCCGCAGCGACCTTTACCTGATTCTCGAGCGCATTGGCAGATTCCACGCAGAGCATTTCGCGCCATCCGTCGGGTTGCCCCATGTCACCCATCTTGTTTGCCTTCTCGATCCAGGGCGTCCAGACCACGGTGGAATGGCTGCCTGATTTTGCGATGTGGATGCGGCGCTTCAACTTCTCATCGCGGATTACGCATTCGGCAGAAGTGTCTATATAGACCCTGTCGGTCTCGCCGGAAAAGCGGATTTCGCCCTCCTGTTTCTTGAGGCTCGATCCTCCGACCTTGTCCCAGTATGCGCAACCTTCGAGGCCTCCCACGCTGACAGCGCCGATGTCACCGATCTGAAAATAGGTGTGCAATGCCTCGCCGATCACGAAATCGCTGCTGCCCGTGTTCTCAGTGATCAATTCCATGCGCAGCGTCTCGCCCACGACCACGTTCAGATCCAGATTGCACGCATGCGGCCACTGCTCGCGCGTCTTGTCGGACGCGACGAGGCGCAGCGCCAAACGCGTCTCGCCGCCAACATCCTGACCTGCCTCGATCACGCGCCATGGCACGGTGCGCGCAAATCCGTGTCCCGGAAACGCGGATTCTGTCGCATGCGCGCCGAACCACGGCCAGCATACCGGTGCACCGCCGCGTATCGACTTGCCAACTGCAAGCTTCGCGTCCTTCGACAGCCAGACCACCGGCACCTTCTGGCTCCTGGGCTGCCAGCTCATCAGATGCGCGCCCTGCAGACAAAGCGATGCCGAACCCTGGTCATTGCTGATCTTAGCCAAAATCAAACCGCTTGCATCCTCGACGAATTCAAGATGCCCCTTGATGCCAAACTGTGTATTCAATTCCCTGATCATGGTCTGTCCTTTTGAAAATATCCGAGTCGCTTCGCAATCATTTCTCTATCCTTGACACATCGCGTACGGCGCCCTTGTCCGCGCTGGTTGTCATCGCTGCATAGGCCCTAAGCGCAACCGACACATGTCTGTCGCGGTTCATCGGCCTCCATGCCGCGCTCCCCTTCGCTTCCATCGCCGCGCGGCGGGCGGCAAGCTCGGCATCCGTGATCGCAAGGACAATGCTGCGATTCGGTATGTCTATCTCTATCGCATCCCCTTCCTCTACCAGTGCGATCGCGCCGCCGCTCGCAGCCTCAGGAGAGACATGGCCTATGGAAAGGCCGGAGGTTCCTCCCGAGAAACGTCCGTCGGTAAGCAGCGCACACGCCTTGCCCAGTCCCTTCGACTTCAGATACGAAGTCGGATAAAGCATCTCCTGCATGCCAGGCCCCCCCCTGGGTCCCTCGTAGCGTATCACCACCACGTCGCCTGCAACGATCCTGTCTGCCAGTATCGCCGAGACCGCATCGTCCTGGCTTTCGAACACGCGTGCGCGCCCTTTGAATTTCAGGATGCTGGCATCCACGCCTGCCGTCTTCACGATGCAGCCGTCAAGCGCGATGTTTCCGTGCAGCACCGCAAGCCCGCCGTCCTGGCTGTAGGCGTGCTCCATGTCGCGGATGCAGCCGGCTTTTCTATCGATGTCCAGATCCGGATAGCGCATGGACTGGGAAAACGCGATCGTGGTCGGAATGCCGCCCGGGGCCGCGCGGAAGAACCCTGCCGACACTTCATTGCCTTGCATGATGTCCCACTGCTTCAGCCCTTCCCTGAGCGTCTTGCTGTGCACCGTCGCCACATCACCGTGCAAAAGTCCTGCCCTGTCGAGTTCCCCCAGGATCGCCGGGATGCCGCCTGCGCGGTGCACGTCCTCCATGTGATATTCGCTTGAAGGCGCGACCTTGCAAAGCGTGGGCACATGGCGGGACAAGCGGTCCATGTCCTTCATCGTAAAATCCACGCCCGCCTCATAAGCGACCGCCAGCAGGTGCAGCACCGTATTGGTCGAACCGCCCATCGCGATATCCAGCGTCATCGCATTCTCGAATGCGGCCAAGCTTGCGATGCTGCGCGGAAGCACCGTCTCGTCGTCCTCTTCGTAATAGCGTTTGCACAGCTCGACGATAAGCCGGCCTGCGCGCAGAAAAAGCTGCTTGCGTTCTGCGTGTGTCGCGACCAAAGAGCCGTTTCCCGCAAGCGAGAGGCCCAGCGCCTCGGTCAGGCAGTTCATCGAATTGGCGGTGAACATGCCGGAGCAGGAGCCGCAAGTGGGACATGCCGAACGCTCGATCGCCTCGACCTCCTCGTCGCTGATGCGGCTGTCGGCCGCGGCCACCATCGCATCGACCAGATCCAGCCCCTTCACCTTGCCCTGCCAGTTCACCTTGCCCGCCTCCATCGGACCGCCTGAGACGAATACCACTGGGATGTTCAGGCGCATCGCGGCCATCAGCATGCCAGGCGTGATCTTGTCACAGTTGGAGATGCAGACCAGCGCATCGGCGCAGTGCGCGTTGACCATGTATTCGACCGAGTCTGCGATCAGGTCGCGGCTGGGCAGCGAATACAGCATGCCGCTGTGTCCCATCGCGATGCCATCGTCCACCGCAATGGTGTTGAATTCCTTGGCGATGCCCCCTGCCTTCTCGATCTCGCGCGCAACAAGCTGCCCCATATCCTTGAGGTGCACGTGGCCGGGCACAAACTGGGTGAACGAATTGGCAATCGCGATGATAGGCTTGCCGAAGTCACCTTCCGTCATGCCGGTTGCACGCCATAGCGAGCGAGCGCCGGCCATGTTTCGGCCATGTGTGGAAGTGCGTGAACGGTAAACTGGCATGATGTCTCTCGTAGGCTATAATCAAGTTACCGATTCTACCCGATTCCATCATGCTCGTTTACCCGCAATTCAATCCGATCGCCGTAAAAATTGGTCCACTCGCCGTCCACTGGTATGGGCTCATGTACATGGCAGGGTTTCTGACTTTCATGCTTCTTGGCAGGCGCCGCATCGCAAACATGTCCCCTCCTCTACTCGACTACAAGGGACTGGACGACCTGCTGTTCTACGGTGTGCTGGGTGTTATCATGGGAGGACGCCTGGGCGAGGTGCTGTTCTACAACCCCGGCTACTATCTTGCCAACCCCACGAAAATCCTCGCAGTCTGGGAAGGAGGAATGTCATTCCACGGCGGCTTTTTGGGCGTGCTGGTGGCGATGTGGCTATTTGCAAAACGGCACAGGATCAACTGGCTCATGCTGATGGATTTCATAGCGCCCTTGGTGCCGCCAGGGCTTGCTTTCGGCAGGCTGGGCAATTTCATCAACGGAGAACTCTGGGGGCGCCCCACCGATCTCCCCTGGGGCATGGTATTCCCCAAGGTAGACAATCTGCCGCGCCACCCGTCCCAGCTTTACGAATTCGCGCTTGAAGGCGTGCTGTTATTCGCGATTCTATGGATATACGCGAAAAAACCGCGACCCACAGGGGCCATATCAGGCCTCTTCCTGATAGGCTATGGGAGCTTTCGCTTCATTGCCGAATTCGCGCGCAACCCCGATGACGGCATCTTCGGCCTGATGACCTTCGGCGTCAGCATGGGACAGTGGCTGAGCCTGCCGATGGTTCTTGCGGGAATCGCGATGATGGTTTGGAGCCATCGCAGGGCTCCGAAAAGGTAGCAATATCTTGGAAGACCTCTCACTCGAAACGCTGCTCTTCATCCTTCTGCTTCTGCTCTTGTGCGGCGCCTGGTTCTCGGCATCCGAGACCAGCATGATGGCGCTGAACCGTTACAGGTTAAGCCACCTGGTTCGCAAGAATGTGCGCGGAGCAAGGCTCACGTCCAGCCTTCTTTCCAAGGTCGACAAACTGCTTGGCTCCATCCTTTTCGGCAACACGCTGGTAAATGTCACGGCTGCCGCGATCACCAACATCGTGATACAGCGCCTGTTTGGCACCAGCGAGCTCGCACTTCTTCTTGGCACGCTGCTTATCACTTTTCTGCTTCTGGTGTTCAGCGAGATCATGCCCAAAATTATCGCGGCGAGCTATCCTGAGCGCGTCGCACTCCCTTCCAGTTATCTGCTTTCCCCGCTGATCAAGCTATTCCATCCTGTCGTCGTCGTGGCAAGCGGCATCGTCAAGGGTTTGTTCGCCCTGCTGCACATCAAGATCCAGACAGACCAGAGCAAGCAAAGGATGACGCTCGAGGAACTGCGAGGGCTCGTGCTGGACGCGGAACACTTCTTGCCGCGCCAACACCAGAAGATGCTGCTCAACCTGGTTGACCTAGAGCGCATCACGGTAAACTACGTGATGATCCCGCGCAACCAGATCGAATCGATTGACATCAACGCCGATCAGGATACATTGCGCCAGCAGATCATCACGTGCCATCATACGCTGCTGCCCGTATATGAAGACACACCAGGCAACATCATCGGCATACTGCACATCAAGCGTGTGCCCGCGCTGTTCAATGAAGCAGAAATGGACGCGACGGCGCTGCGCGACATCCTCTCCGAACCCTACTTCATTCCGACCGGCACGCCGCTGCTCCAGCAGCTGCAACAGTTCCAGCAGCGCCATGCGCGCATGGGGCTGGTCGTAGACGAATACGGTGAACTGCTGGGGCTGGTCACGCTGGAAAACATCCTGGAAGAGATCGTCGGAGAGTTTACTACCCAGTCTCCTTCGCAGACCGGAAAATTTTTGCGGCAGGAAGACGGCAGCATACTGCTAGAAGGAAGCAGCAGCCTGCGCGAGCTTAACCGCAAGCTTGGCCTTAATCTGCCTTTGGATGGCGCCAAGACACTCAACGGACTGATACTCGAGCATCTCGAGGACATTCCGGAGACGGGCACCAGCCTGAAGATTGCCGGCTGCCCCATCGAAATCATCCAGGTCCAGGATCGCACCGTCAAGGTCGCGAGGCTGTTCCCGCGCCCCGCAATCGGGCAGTAAATGCGTGAATTCCGGCCGGCTCGCGCCGACCGCTTTCGCTTTACAAGTCGCGGAAAGCTCGGCATGATACCGAACCACGGCAACTCAGGGAACCCAAAGCTATGGCTGTCGCACCCAATAATGTAAAAGAATATACCTACAACTGGGAAGGCAAAGACAAATCCGGCAAGTATGTCAGAGGAGAAACCCGTTCAGCCGGCGAAGCCAGCCTGTCAGCCCAGCTCAGACGCCAGGGTATCAACGTCACAAAGATCAAGCGTTCGCGAACCAGCAGCAAATCGATCAAGCCAAAAGACATCGCGCTGTTCACAAGGCAGCTTGCGACCATGCTGCGCTCGGGCGTCCCGCTTCTGCAGGCTTTTGACATCGTGGGAAAGGGACACAGCAACCCTTCGGTCTCCAGGCTCCTGTTCTCGATCAAGACGGACATCGAGACCGGAAGCAGCCTGCAGCAGGCATTCAAGAAGCACCCGCTGTACTTCGACGATCTGTACTGCAATCTAGTAGGTGCAGGAGAAGCCGCAGGCATACTGGACAGCCTGTTGGACCGCCTTGCAACCTACCAGGAAAAAATACTCGCCATCAAGGGCAAGATCAAGTCGGCGCTCTTCTATCCGATCTCCATCATCGTCGTTGCGTTCATCATCACGGCCGTGATCATGATCTTCGTGATACCGGCATTCAAACAGCTCTTCTCGAGCTTCGGCGCCAACCTGCCCGGACCTACGCTGGTCGTGATGGCCATTTCCGATTTCTTCGTCAAGTACTGGTTCTTCATTTTCGGCGGCATAGGCGCGGGACTGTATGGATTCTTCTATACCTGGAAGCGCAACCGCGCCATGCAATACTTCATGGACAGACTGTTTTTGAGGCTTCCGCTCTTCGGCGAGATCATCCGCAAGGCCACCATTGCACGCTGGGCGCGCACGCTGTCGACGATGTTCGCGGCCGGCGTGCCTCTGGTCGAATCCTTCAATTCCGTTGCAGGCGCCGCAGGCAACATCATCTACTACGACGCCACCAAGGTGATACAGTGCGAGATCAGCACCGGCAACAGCCTGACCTCCGCAATGCAGGGCACCAACGTGTTCCCAAGCATGGTGATCCAGATGGTCGCCATCGGCGAGGAAGCGGGCTCACTGGATTCGATGCTTTCCAAGGTCGCGGACTTCTATGAGGAAGAGGTGGACGATGCGGTCGCCGGGCTTTCAAGCCTGATGGAGCCGATCATCATGGTGGTCCTGGGCACATTGATCGGCGGCATGGTGATCGCGATGTACCTGCCGATATTCAAGATGGGTTCGGTCGTTGGATAATCAAAAAACAGGAACCAGAGGACAGAAGTCAGCAGCATCGTCGCGGCTATGCCGCGCTCCCGACAGTCTGCTCTCTGTCTTCTGCATTCTGCTTTCCATTGCCCCATGAGCCTCCTGGATCTTTTGCAAGCAACGCCTGCGGCCTTCATCGGTCTTTGCGTCGTGCTGGGCCTGCTGGTTGGCAGTTTTCTTAACGTGGTGATCCATCGCCTCCCCAAAATGCTGGAGTTAGGATGGCAGCGTCAATGCGCCGAGTTGCGCGGCGAGACACTCGAAGTTCACGAGAAGTACAACCTGCTTGTGCCACGCTCGGCCTGCCCCCACTGCCATCATCCGATAGGTGCGATGGAAAACATCCCTGTCCTGAGTTACATCCTGCTGCGCGGCAAATGCCGCGGCTGCGGCGCTGCGATATCACTGCGCTATCCCTTGATCGAAGCCGCAAGCGGCCTGTTTTGCGGATTTGCCGCATGGCACTTCGGCTTCGGCATGGCAAGCGTCGGCGCAATTCTCCTCGTCTGGTCACTTCTCGCATTGACCGCCATCGACATCGACACGCAACTCCTGCCGGACGACATCACACTGCCGCTGCTCTGGGCAGGCCTGGTTTGCAACATCGGCGGAACCTATGTCACGCTGCACGACGCAGTGCTGGGTGCATTATTCGGCTATCTCTCGCTCTGGGCTGTCTACTGGCTTTTCAAGATCGTGACCGGCAAGGAGGGCATGGGATATGGCGACTTCAAGCTTCTGGCCGCGCTCGGCGCATGGCTGGGATGGCAGATGCTGCCATTGATCATCCTGTTGTCCTCGCTGGTCGGCGCAGTCGTCGGCATCGCGCTGATCATCGCGGCCAGACGCGGCCGTGAGATTCCCATTCCTTTCGGCCCGTATCTCGCAGGAGGTGGATTGATCGGGCTGTTCTGGGGACATGATCTGGTACAGCGCTATCTGCAGCTCTTCGCGCAGTGAGAGCGCCTTGTGACGCGACTCTGCATAGGTCTTACAGGCGGCATAGGAAGTGGCAAGAGCACTGCTGCAGAAATATTCAGGAAGCTGGGCGCTTCCATCACAGACACCGACGCGATCTCGCATGAGCTGACTGCAGCGGACGGATCGGCCATGCCTTCCATACTGGCTGCTTTCGGCGCCGAATATGCAACGCAAAATGGCGCACTGGACAGGGTCAAGATGCGTCGTCTGATCATTGAGGATGCGTCTGCAAAAGCCGGACTCGAACAGATCCTTCATCCCATGATCCTGGACGCCTGCAAGAAAAGATTGCAGGAACAAGCCTTATACCACGTGCTGGTGGCCCCGCTACTGCTCGAAGCCCCGGATTTTCTCAATCTCTCGGACCGTGTACTGCTTGTCGACTGTTCCGAACAGAATCAGATTGCGCGCGTCATGCAGCGCGGCGCATTGTCAGATGCTGAAATCCGCGCCATCATCGCGCTGCAGCTGCCGCGTGAAGAACGCATCAAACGCGCCGATGACATCATCCGGAACGACGGCACGCGCGAAGAGCTGGAGAAACTCGTCAAAGCGCTACACCCGAGATATCTGGATCTTGCCGACAATCATTTGACGGCAGACTGACATTCAATATATCTTCCACACTTGGTGTTTATTTAATCCCGATACCCAGAAAAAAGTGATCAGCTACGAATTCCCCCTCAACAGCGAAAAAGTGCGTACCTGGCTGCGCCTCGAGGATTTGTTCACGCGCATGAATCATTTTCTGGAATGCGATCTCAGCATGGAACACCATGTGGCGCTGATGACGCTGTTCGAACTTCATGAGGTCGCATGCAGGCCGGACCTCAAATCCGAACTGCTGCAGGAACTGGAAAAACAAAAACGCGCGCTGTCCAGCCTGCACAACAATCCGGCCATCTCCGAACAGGCGCTGGACAGCATACTGAACGAGATCGAACAGTCGTCGACCCGTCTGCTCGCATTATCGGGCAAGGTAGGGGCGATGCTGCGCGAAAATGAGTGGCTGATGGGCATCAAGCAGCGCGCCAGCATGCCTGGCGGCACCTGCCAGTTCGACCTGCCTTCCTACCATTACTGGCAGCAGCAGCCAGCCAGTGTGCGCCGCAGCAATCTGAAGGAGTGGCTCTCGCCGCTGTTGCCCATCAGCGTCGCCGTCAACCTCCTCCTGAATCTGCTGCGCGAAAATGGCAGGAAGATGAGTTTCACCGCGCATCACGGCTCATTCCAGCAGATGCAGGGGGGGCGCGCCGCACTGCTCTTGCGCATCAGTGTCAACAGTGACATCCCGTGCATACCCGAGCTTGGCGCAAACAAATATGCGATCAACATCCGCTTCGTGGCTGCCACCTTCGGCGCCAAGCCTCCGCTGTATGAGCACGACGTGCCTTTCGAACTGACTTTCTGCACCCTTTCCTCGTGACGACCACTAGCCCTCTCATCGTCGCATGCCCGCACTGCGGCGCGGATTCGCGCTATGACGCAAGCAATCTTTTCCGGCCGTTCTGTTCAAAGCGCTGCAGGATGATAGATTTGGGAAAATGGGCGGACGAGGAATTTCGCGTAACCTTTCCCGATGCAGAACAGGACAGCCTACCAGGCGTCTCTGAGCAATGAGATGCCGTGAGCGCCTTGCCGCCATGCGTTGATCATGTCGGTACGGGTCAAGCCGCCCAGCGCATACACAGGGATCGACGAGCCTGAAACGATGTCCGACAACCCCTCCCACCCCAGCGTCTCTGCTCCCGGATGACTCAGAGTCGGCAGCACAGGGCTCAACAGCGCAAAGTCACAACCCAGCCCTTCCGCCCGGCGCAGCTCTTCCCGGCTATGGCAGGATGCCGAACAAAGGCTCACTCCGGGACGCTCCGTCAGTGAGGCGAGCTGCAATGCTGTGAGCTGCACGCCGTCGGCGCCGACTTCATTTGCGAGATCCAGGTCAGCGTTTACCATCACTCTGGCCCCATGCTCATGCGCCATCGCAACGACGCGATGCGCGAGCTTTTTCAAAACGTTCCGTGGCATGTTCTTCTCTCTGAGCTGAAGCAGCTTCAATCCCTCACTCAGTCTTCTTTGCAGTCTGACGAGGAATTCGGCTTCGCCCAGCTCTTCGGCATTGCTGATCGCATATAGACTCGGCAACGCCAGCGCTTGCAGCACCTGCGCATTGGCCGGCAGCAGCGGGCGGACCGAGACCTCGTGCACACGCTGCCAGGAAAACTGTTGCCCCTCGTGCGGATGAAGCTGCCCACGCCACTCCGTGACCCTGAAGAAATGTAGCCTGACTTTCGCATGCGGATAAACGAATACGCGGGTGATCCATGGATAGGCCGTCACGACCTCAATGCCCAGCTCTTCCTTCAACTCGCGGCATAGCGCATCGCTCGCCGTCTCGGAAGGCTCGAGCTTGCCCCCGGGGAATTCCCAGTAACCCGCCCATATCCTTCCTTTAGGCCGCTCTGCCAGAAGAAAGGTGCCGTCAGCGCGCTGCAGGACAGCGGCTGCAACCTCGACTGTCTTCGATTCTGCCAAGCTCAGAGATCGCCCTTGCTTGCCGCGACCATCATGTCCTTCATAGCCGCCATCACGGTTTCCGCGCTCTTCTGCGTGTCTTCGGGCATGTCCTTCAGCATTTTCAGGTCTATCATCATCGAGATCACCCAGAGCTTGCCCTTCGCATCCTCCAGGATGGAAATGCGGCATGGCATGAAGGCGACCATCAGCGGATCCGCATTGAGCATCTTGTTCGCGGTCAGTCCGTCGCAAAAGCTGAAAATCTCGGTGCGTTTCGCTGGCTTCCCGGTCAAGGACTCTATCTCCTTGTAGACCTTGCTGACACCTGCAAACTTGAGGTTGTGCTGGTTGGCTCTGAGCTTCAAAGACTCGACCGCATCGTCGAAGCTCACCCCGCTCTGCACCGGTATGCGCGCGATTTGCAGTCCCACGTCGACATAATCGATGCCATTAGCATCAGTGGCGGCCATGACAGGTTGCAAAAACAGGGACAGCAGCAATGCAAAAACGAAGCGCAATTGATTCATGTTTTCATCCTTTATGGTCGAATTGATTGGACTGCAGCAGGCGCAATCTTAACATGCCCGATGATGTCCATCGCCTTGCCTGTCGCGCCCTGGTGCGATGCGACAAACGCAAGCCCCTGCCTGCCCATGAGAACCCTCTTCTCTTGATCTTCCAGAATGAGCGTCGCTTTTTGCATCAATTCGTCTGCGTTTTGAACCTGCACCGCAGCGCCCGCTTCGACGGCAAGCCTCGTTGCATCGGCAAAGTTGTAGGTGTGCGGCCCGAGCAGCACAGGCTTCCCGACCGAGCACGCCTCGATCAGGTTCTGTCCGCCGAAAGGCAGCAGACTTCCGCCGATGAAGGAGATGTCTGAAGCGGCGTAATACGCGAACATCTCGCCCATGGAATCGCCCAGCACGACCTGGACTTCATCCTTCACAGTTCTATTTTCGCTCCTTCTCTGATATTTGAGGCCGCGGTTTTCCAGCATGCCTGCTATCTCTTCGAAGCGCTCTGGATGGCGCGGCACAATGACCAGCAAGGCTGCAATCGTGCATTTCTGCCATGCGTCCAAAACAAGCGCTTCTTCCCCCTCCCTCGTGCTGGCCAGCAGAAAGGCCTGCCTAACGCCATACTGTTCGCGGAATGCTGCGCCAAGTTCAAGCATCGCTGCAGGCGGCGAGATATCGAATTTCAGATTGCCCATCACCGATACATTTTTCGCACCCAGCCTCACGAGGCGTTCCGCATCGTCCTTTCCCTGTGCCGCAACGGCGGACAATTCGCCTAAGGCTTTTCTTGTTAGAGCAGATATGCGTCCATAGCCTCTTGCTGATTTTTCCGACATGCGCGCATTCATCAGCAGCATGGGCACGCCCGCCTCTTTTCCGGCATGGATCAGATTGAACCAGATTTCGGTTTCCATCAGGACGCCAAGACTCGGCCTGAAATGGCGGAAGAATCTTCGCACCGCGAACGGATAGTCGTAGGGAAGATAGGCGCGCAGCACGCTTTCGCCATAGAGCTGTTCGCCCGCGGCACGCCCCGTCGGCGTCGTATGGGTGAGCAATATCCGATGACCGGGATAGGCTTCCTTCAGCCTTGCCACGAGGCTCGCAGTTGCGCGCGTCTCGCCGACCGATACCGCATGCAGCCAGATGACGGATTTTTCAGGGGGCGCAGGATAGAAGCCGAAGCGCTCCCCGACATGCTTCAGGTATTCAGGCTGGCGGCGCGACTTCAGAAGGAGGCGAAAAAGGATCAGGGGCAGCAGAAGCCAGAGGAAAAGAGTATATATGATATTCACCAGTGCCTTGCCACCGAAGAATTCACGCAGTCCACCTGGATCACCTCGCGATCCTCCAGGCGCATCGCGGTAAGCGGCCCGCCCCACAGGCAGCCCGTGTCCAGCGCAATCGCGTTAAGCCTCACCATCAATCCCAGCGCGGACCAGTGGCCGAAGATCACGGTGGATCTCGAGCTCGCGCGATCAGGCACATCGAACCAGGGCAGATATCCCTGCGGAATGGACTGCATTTCAGCCTTGAAGTCGAATTCCATTTTTCCGTTTTCCGTGCAGATGCGCATTCTCGTGAGCGCATTGGTGATCACGCGCTGTCTTGAATATCCGACAAGCTCCTCGCTCCAGGCATCCGGCTTGTTGCCATACATGTGCGCAAGAAACTCGGCATGATTTTTGCCTCTCAGCTCTGTCTCCACTTCGCGCGCGAGACCTGCCGCTTTTTCAACGGTCCAGCCAGGTAACAGCCCTGCGTGCACCATCACATAATCTCCCTCTGCATGGAGCATGCGCTGATTGCGCAGCCAGATGAGAAGCTCTTCGCGATCGGGAGCATTCAGTATGTCATCCAGCGTATCTCCCCTGTGCAACCTTCCCGTGCCATTGGCCACTGCAAGAAGGTGCAGATCGTGATTCCCCAGCACGGTGATCGCGCACTCTCCCAGCGATTTGATGAGGCGAAGAACCTGCAACGATCCCGGCCCCCTGTTGACCAGGTCTCCCACCAGCCAGAGCCGGTCCCGCACCTGATCGAAACGGATTTTTTCCATGAGCTGCAAAAGCTCCGTGTAGCAACCCTGTATGTCGCCTACCGCATATGTCGCCATCGCGCATTTGAAACAAAATAACCTGATAAAATAGCGTAACAGATTTTGAAGTGCCTTAGATGAAATCCATCCCGCTTGTCCGTGTGCAGATAGCCTGATGCTGTTCAATTCCTACGCCTTCATCTTTTTCTATCTGCCCGTCGTGCTGACCGGATACTTCCGCCTTGCAAAAATCAGCCACGCCTATGCGTCTGGGTGGCTTGCGCTCTCCTCGCTGTTCTTCTATGCCTACTGGAATCCAGCGTATGTCGGTCTTCTTTTGGGTTCGATCGCGTTCAACTACGCGCTGGGGACATGGATCGCCAAAGGCAGGATTGAGGATCGAGGATCGAGGACTCAGAATCGCCGGACAAGCAAGAAACAGCTGCTGATCATGGCGATCAGCGCCAATCTGTTGCTGCTTTCCTATTACAAGTACGCGAACTTCTTCATCGGCAATATCGACAGCGTCACTGAATTTCACTGGCAGATGACAAACATCGTGCTGCCGCTCGGCATCTCATTCTTCACCTTCACCCAGATCGCGTTCCTCGTCGACACCTATCAGGGCAAGGTCAAGGAATACAACTTCATCCATTATGTGCTCTTCGTCACCTATTTTCCGCATCTCATCGCAGGGCCTATCCTGCACCACAAGGAGATGATGCCGCAGTTCGCACATGCATCGAGCTACAAGATCAACTGGGAGCACATGGCGAACGGGCTGATGCTCTTCACGCTGGGCCTTTGCAAGAAGACGCTGCTGGCCGATGCGCTGGCACCCTATGCCAACGGCGCATTCCACGCAGTCGAATTGGGCATACTGCCGACAATCTACGAAGCATGGGCTGGCGCGCTGGCCTACACCTTGCAACTCTACTTCGATTTTTCCGGATACACCGATATGGCATTAGGGATAGCGTTGCTGTTCAACATCCATCTGCCTATCAACTTCGACTCCCCATACAAGGCGACCAGCATCATCGATTTCTGGCGGCGCTGGCACATGACCCTCTCCCGTTTTCTGCGCGACTATCTCTACATCCCGCTGGGAGGGAACCGTAGAGGCAAGCTGCGCCGCTATGCCAACCTTATGATCACGATGCTCCTGGGTGGCCTGTGGCATGGCGCGGGATGGACCTTCATCGCCTGGGGTGCGCTGCATGGCGTCTATCTGACCATCAACAATCTATGGCGGGACGCAACCGCCGGAAAAGTTTTGTTACCTGGCAGGATAGGTTCTTTGCTCGGGGGTGCAATCACCTTCATCGCCGTGGTCGCAGCCTGGGTGGTTTTCAGGTCGACTGACATCGCACAGGCAAGAACCATGCTGGAAGCGATGTTCGGCATCCATGCTCGCCCCATTTCTTTCGATGCGGTACTGCACGGCCAGCTTTTGCTTGCGACCGATTTGTCGGGACGAGACCTGATAAAAATATTACTATTATCACTGGCCTGGGTCTGGCTGCTGCCCAACTCCAGTCAGCTGAAATTCGTCGGCGGTAGTCTTTTGCTTGCGCTGCTTCAGGCAGCCGCCGTCGCATTTTTCATGGCGCTTGCAATAGACCAGTTCGGCAGCTATAGCCCGTTTCTCTACTTCAGGTTCTGATCGATGAAACATGCCAGACTCTTTTCCATCATCGTGTTTGCAGCGCTGGCGATCTACGGCGCAGTCGGATTTTATTTCCTTCCGCTAGCAAGCTTCACGGGCCCCCTGACGCGCATGGGCAAGATCCCCGAATCACTCTTCGGCTGGACGAAGGAGCAACCCGCGATCGACCCATCCAATCTTGCGAATGTGTCTTTGCAGGAAGCGGACATCCTGGTCATAGGAGACAGCTTCTCCATCCCTCATCTCTGGCAGAGCGTGCTGGTCAAAAACGGCATCAAGGTCCACACGGAAACATGGGAAAGCATGCGCGATGTCTGCGATGACTTTTCTAGCTGGCTAGCAAGCCGAGGCTTCAAGGGGCGCTATGTCGCGATTGAAGTGGTCGAGCACAACTTCAAAGACACGTTGAACCGTTCGGTCAGTTGCAGGAAGATGGACTACCGCACCACTGTCGAGCTTCCTGTCGCACCGCCCCCACGCATCATGGTGCGCAATGCCTCCGACTATTCTGGAAGATTCTCGGTCGGAATCGAAACCGAGCTGCATGCGCTGCAATATGAATGGCTCTCTGCCCGTCCCGATTTCAGCACATGGTATCTGGGCAACAACGTACGCATGAACAGGGTCAAGGACGGCTGCAAACTTTTCAGCCACAAGAGCTGCAACGATGCCTTGTTTCTCGCGGACGACCAGATCGACGATTTTGGCGAAGATATGCTGGACAAAATGCAGATCGTCGACGACAGACTCAAGGGATTGAGTCTCATATGGGTGATCGTGCCCAACAAGACCACGTCCTATCTCCATCCTGAGAAACAGTTCTGGAACAGGATAGAGAGACGTTTTCAGGCCCCAAATCTCCTGAAGCTGACACGCGAAAAGATAGTATCCGGAACAGTCGACCTATACCCCGCCAACGAGACGCACCTTTCAACCACGGGGTATCTGATGCTGGGCGATGAGATCTACCAGCGCCTGAAGGCCAGGCAGCATCAGTAATTACCCTCGTTCCATACACCAACACCGGCAATGGGATCCCATGCCTGGATGTCCCCCAGGGGATAATCTTTCGTCAGTCCGTAACCCACCCTGCGCATCCTGCCGAGCAGTGAGTTGCGCACGAAATTGTGCGGATTTGAAACAGTATTACCTTTATCTCCCCTTCTCAACGAGGGCATGTAAATCCTGTGGAATTCGATCTGCGTGATTCCCCATTTCATCACGAAGATGCGCCCGCCAAGATTGTGCTTGATGCGCCCGGTGCTGGCCATTCCAAAATGATAGAAGCGGCTGGCGGTGACGACGCGATAATTGCGACACCCTGCGACCCAGAACTTCATCAGCAGGTCATCATCCGAGCTCATGCCAGGACTGAACTCTAGGCTGTATCCCCCCAGCATGCTCCACCACTTCCTGTGAACCAGCGTGGGCTGCGAAGCAGCGCCTTCTAGGTCTCTCCTTTTATCCGACATGCACTCCGCAAGAAATTTTTCCTCATCGAAGTCCTTGGGCGTCAGCCCGAAATTTCCCCTGATCATGGTCGCATTCCTGCCGATCTCGGGCTGTATCAGTGTGCCGAAGTACATCGCAAGATCCGTGTCGACTGATGCTATCGCCTCAGCAAATCCGACATCCCAGCCGGGTGCTGCGACCATGTCATCGTTCATATACAGTATCCAGTCGCGGCTCGCTTTAGCCACCAGATGGTTCACGGCCAGACATACGCCCACATTCTTGTCACTTTGCGTATATCTGATTCCCTGCGATTTGATCCATTCCAGCGAACCATCCGAACCGTCGTTCAGATGCACCAGTATTTCGTGCTCCAGACTCGAATGCTTTCTCAGGCTTTCGATGCAGAGCTTGAGGTAAGAAAGGTTGTTCCAGCTTGGAATGACGATGCTAAACACAATGGTTCCTTTGAGATGTTTCGCGGTGATGTACATTCAGGCAAGCAGCCAGCAGCACCGCCACTGTCAGGCTATAAAATGCGCTCGACATGGTCAGATTGAGCGTCTCGGCCGTGAGGCCGAACACAATGAATCCGCTGACGAAAACCAGCCCCAGCATGCCAGACTGACTTATACGAGCAATCGATGAACGCATGGACCGGTAAAAGATTCCAGCAGGCACAAGATAAATCGACAGCATTGCAGTCAAGCCGAATATCCCCAATCCTGCCGCCCTGCTTAGCAGCTCGTTGTGCACTTCCCCGCGCCCGAGATCCGCCGCCATGGGCGTGACTATTCCCGCTTTCTGCATCGCATCCATTTCCTTGGCAAAACCCTCAGGACCGACGCCGAAGATCGGGTTCTTGATGAAGACCTCGGCTGCCGCCCTGTATAATTGCAAGCGGATACCCGTCGAGGTGTCGGGATTGCCATGCTCAAGGCCCGTCACGTCGCCGACCAACTCAGTTATCCTGTGATGTATCGTCTGGCTGGACGCATAGGCGATGAAGCCCGCAAGCATCAACGCCCCGGGAATCGCCAACAGCGCTCTAAGCGAAACTTTGCTATATCTGAAATAGACGAAGATGATCAGAAAGACTGGCAAGGCTATCCACCCTCCCCGTGAACCGGATACGATGGATGCATAGACCCCCGCAATGAATCCCGCTGCTTTCAAGATTCGCAGAGGCAGCGAATCCCGCTTAACCCAGTCTATGCCCAATATCGACAGCACGCCCATCACCAGTGCAAAGTTTCCGAAGTGGATCAGATCCATGGTCGGAATGCCATAGCGCCCATCTTCAATCTGCCGGATCATGGCACTGCCCATGATGGTCGCCAGGGGAAAGCCGTACTGCACTCCCGCAGCGACGGAGAAGCGCATGCGCTTTAGCATCACGAAGACTGGCACGCCAAGCAGAAAGCGCGATGAGGCGTCGTAGGGATGGCCGCTGAAGTTACCATGATAGCTCTGGCTCAGGAAAATCGCGACCGGCATCGAAGCCATCGCAAGCAAATACATTGCCTCTTCTCTGTCCCATGTGCGCATCTGCCTGAACGACCATGCCGAGAGTAGCAGCAAGATCAAAAAGGCGGCATTGATTCCGCCTTTCACTGCAAACATCAGACACGGGTAGACTGCCAGCAGCAATGCCGAAGCATATTCCCTCCATTTCACGCCAGTATCAAAAAACCTCATCTTGGAATTTCACTGTAGATGCGTCCATATTCCCTGGCCACCTTGTCCCATCCGCGCTCGTACCGGGGCACGGAATTTTCCCTTTTCAACTGTTCTTCAACGGCATCGACCCACGCCTCGATGGAAGATGACAGCGGCAACACCAAACCTGCCTCAGGCGTCACTTCATCTGCCGCACCACACACATCCGAAATCACGACCGGCACACATGACGCCATGGCTTCCGCTATCACCATCCCGTAGGGTTCGGCGATTGCGGGGTGGAGCAACACATCTAACCCAGCATACTCGACATGGCTACTCAATCCCGCCAGTTTGTACCCGCCCTGCCAATCAGAAAAAAGATGCTGCACTTCAGCAGGATTAGGGCCAACTACATGAAACTCCAGATTGGGCCTCGCGCGGCGCAACACTGCCACAATTTCAACTGCTTTCTGCAAACCCTTGCGCTTCCATTCCTTGCCGACGAAACCGATGACGCCGCCGTCTTGAGGCGCCTTTTGCACCCCACGAACAGTGCCAGGTTGCACGCCAGGCACGACAGGTTTTGTGAGCCTTTCTGCATACTCCGGATAATAATGGGCCAGTTTTCGCGCAATGATCCTTGAATTCGGCACGATGCATTTTGCCACGCGTAATTCGCGCCTTTCCATATAGAGCTGCATTGCAACCCTAAGAGACATTTTCTTCCACCACGGTTTTTCGCGCACGGATGCGAAAGGCGGGCCATGAAACGTCGTCACATCGTGCACGCCAACCCGCTCGTGGCTGTGTATGACCCAATCGGAATGAGGATGATTTTGCAGCCACTTTTTCACGCGCAGGCTGAACCGCCAGTAATACAGCCAGCGGGGACGATAGAACATCCGCCCCAGTTCATGCACCTCGATGCCTTCGGGTTTTTCTGCAGCACGATATTCGCATAACACCCGAACTTCGTGCCCAAGTCTTGCAAGTTCCTTCGTTGTCTCCCATACATAGCGCTCCATCCCACCAACTGGTCCATAGCGCCTGACTATATGAAGCAGCTTCAATGCGGCGCCTGTTTGAACTTCAGTTTTGCCACCAGAACAAGCGTATTCCCGCCCATCAGCACCTCTGTGGCATTGTTGTCCTTCATCCAGTATTTTTTCTGCGCCTTCTCTCCTCTAAGATAGGTGATCAGCTGTATTGCCCACGCGAGAGGCCACAACAGCCGCTGCTTTTTCTTGGGCCGGTCTTCATGAACGCTTTCTATCTTGAAGCCGGCAAACTCAAGCGCCATGCGCATCATCGGATAAGAAAGGCGATTGATGTGTATCATGAATTCGTTGCCGACATAATCGGATTTCAGGGACTCATATGAAACCACAGGTTCGATCACACCATTCAGAAACTGCTTGATCCGGTTCTGGAGATTGGAATAATTCGGCAGTGAAACCACCAGCGTCCCGCCAGGTTTCAATATGCGCGCGAATTCCCGCAGACATTGAAACACGTTCTCGACATGCTCAGGGCCCTCGACAAAGCACGCATAGTCAAAACGATCCGATTCAAAGGGAAATGCATGATTCAGGTCACCGCGCACAATCCCGATTTCAGGATTCTTGAAAGCTTCAGGCACGACATCTGCGGCCGTCACTTCAAATCCCTCGTTCTGCAAACGCCAGGCAAGGCTCCCGGAGCCTGTCGGAAAATCCAGCAGCTTCCCTCTGGGCATGTCTTTCAATATCCTTGAGATCGCAGGATGAATTTCCGAACGTGAATAGCTGGGGAAGATCCTGCCATAAACTTTCACCACATCTTCTTTTGCACCGAAGTCTCTAGCCATCCTCGTCCTCTTGCTCTACCATTCACTTCATCTGCCATCAGCTAAAGTGCACAGTTTATCACGACATGAATCAGCAGCTTTGCCGCTCCCGAATATGAATCGAATGAACCGACCAGGCCATCTCTGAATGTTCTCCATCATCATCCCCACATGGAACAACCTCGAACTGCTTAAGCTCTGCATCAATAGCATCAGGAAGAACTCCGCATATCCCCATCAGATCATCGTGCATGTCAACGACGGCAGCGACGGCAGCCTTGCCTGGGTGAAAGAACAGGAGATCGAACACACGAGTTCGCCAGAGAACATCGGCATCTGCCTCGCCGTCAACGAGGCCGCGATGCATGCAAGAATGGACTACATCGTTTATCTCAACGACGACATGTATTGCTGCCCGGGATGGGACAAGGCGCTTGCAGACAAGATTAAGGAATTGGACACCGATCTCTTCATGCTCTCGGGCACCATGATAGAGCCCAAGGACACCAACAACCCTTGCGTGATCGTTGCGGACTATGGCAGCGATGCGGGAAATTTTGACGAGGCGAAATTGCTTGCCGAGTTGCACAGCCACAAGAAGGCAGACTGGTACGGTGCTACCTGGCCTCCGACGCTGGTGAGCAGACGATGGTGGTTCAGGGTGGGCGGTTACAGCAGCGAGTTTTCTCCCGGCATGAGCAGCGACAACGATTTCTCTATGAAGCTGTGGCATGCCGGCTGCCGTATCTTTTACGGCGTGGGCGATTCCCTCGTCTATCATTTCCAGTGCAAGTCCACCGGCAAGATCAAGAAGAACGACGGCGGAAAGCAATTCTTGCAAAAGTGGGGCATGCGCCAGTCCGTGTTCGACCGCCATTACCTGAGGCGAGGAAAGATCGCTGAAGGAACGAGGCTCAATGAACCAGAAGACACGCGCGAATTGCGCTGGCAGATGCTTCGCAGCAGGCTGAAGCGCGCCTTCAGCTAGCTCTGTTCAACGCGGCCAGCTTGCTGTATTTCAGATAAGTCGTGCGCGCATTCATGCTCGCGATCTGAAAGCCTGCAACACCATCCAGAAAACCAAGGCGCAGAAGATAGGTACGCGCAAAAGCCCACATGCCGCTGAACAAGGCGCGAAAAAAACTGGAACGTCTGCCTGCCTCGTGCATTTGCTTTGCTGCTGCGCTTGAATATTGCTCCACCTTGCGCTCGACATCGCCCTGATTGAGATAGCTGTAGTGGAACAGCGGACTCCCGAGCCTGGCCGTTTTCCCGTCTAGCAGCACGATCTCATGGACCAGGTTGTCCGAGAACCTGCCCTTGTCGCGCCTGAAAAGCCGCAGCACATAGTCCGGATACCAGCCGCTGTGATGGATATATTTGCCGCAAAACTGCGAAAGTCTCGGACAGTAATAGCCATCTGCCTCTGACCTCACCATCGCCTCTTGTATTTCCTTGCGCAGTTCCGGCGTCACCCGCTCGTCCGCGTCGATAGAGAACACCCATTCGCCGGTCGCATAGCACAGAGCACGATTCTTCTGCGGACCGAACCCCGGCCAGTCGGCATGCACATATACCTTTGCTCCCATCGTACGCGCAATGCTCACTGTTTCATCACTGCTTCCGGAATCCACAACGATGATCTCGTCAGCCCACGCGACCGATTCCATGCAACCGCGCATATTGGTCGCCTCGTTTTTCGCGATGATGATGACGGAAAGCATCATTTGCCGGATTGAGGCTGATATTCCGGCACCCAGCCCTGCAGCGCATCCTTTACGTCGTTGTCCGGCATGCTCGAAACCGAGGACCAGTCCAGCAGTCTTATAAGCCAGGCCTCATCCGCATCTCTGGCCTTCGCGATGCGCAGCTTGGGATGGGGCGTGGGGAGCGTATGCTCGTTGTCTGCCAGCAATTCTTCATACAGTTTTTCACCGGGGCGCAACCCGGAGAATTCCATCCTGATCTCATCCTCGGCATACCCTGACAGAAGGATAAGCTGTCTTGCAAGATCGACGATCTTCACGGGCTCTCCCATGTCAAGCACGAAGATCTCGCCGCCTCTACCCATCAGCCCCGCCTGCAGCACCAGCTGCGCCGCCTCCGGTATGGACATGAAATAGCGCGTGATCTCCGGATGGGTCACAGTCACAGGTCCACCCTTGGCAATTTGTTCGCGGAATTTCGGGATAACGCTGCCCGTGCTGCCCAGCACATTGCCGAAGCGCACCGTGATGAATCGCGTCCCCTCAGAACCCTGCAGCGCCTGACAGACCATCTCTGCAAGCCGCTTCGAAGCGCCCATCACATTGGTCGGATTGACCGCCTTGTCGGTCGAGATCATCACGAATTTCTCGACATCATGGCGCTGCGCCGCAAGTGCGAGCGTGTATGTGCCCAGCACATTGTTGCGTATCGCCTGCCACGCATTGTGATTTTCCATCATCGGGACATGCTTGTATGCCGCAGCATGAAACACCACCGTCGGCTCATATTGCCCCATGACTTCGTCTATTCGTGCGGCATCACGCACATCTCCAATGAGGCAGACAAAGTCGAGCGCGGAAAATGTCTGCTGAAGCTCCTGCTCCAGCGTATAGAGTGCGAATTCGCTCTGCTCAAATAGCAAGAGCTTGCCGGGCGAAAAGCGTGCAATCTGGCGACACAGCTCTGAACCGATGGAACCGCCTGCCCCAGTCACCATGATCGTCTTGCCGTTGAGCAGTTCGATCAGACCAGCCGTGTCGAGCACCACTGGATCGCGTCCCAGCAGATCGTCGAGCTCGATGGCTCTGAGCTGGGACACGGCGACCTTGCCGCTCATCAGATCATCGAAGGATGGCACGGTGAGCACCTGAACCTTGGCCGCATTGCATATCTGGATGGCGCGCTGCCTCTGCTGATGAGATGAGGAAGGCATCGCGATGATGGCCCTAACGATACCGAAATGCTCTGCCCAGCGAGGAAGCTCTTCCAGGCTGCCCAGCACCCTCACGCCGTTCAGCGTATGAGCATGCTTGCTCGTATCGTCATCCAGGAATCCGGCGAGCTGCCACGCCGGGTTCTTTGCCAGATCCTTGGAAAGCGCAACGGCCGCATCCCCCGCGCCCAGCACCAGCACAGGTTCACCCGAAAGTTTCATGCGTCCGTGGAACCGCGTCTCTTTCCATGTCCGATAAAGAACACGGCTCCCTCCCATGAACAGGATCAACAGCAGCGGGTCAAGCACCAGCACCGAACGCGGCACGATCAGGTGGCTCCTTGCCATCCTGAGCGCAAACGGAATGACTATCGCAACCAGCAGAACTGCAAGCACGATGCGCCGCAGATCGTTCAGGCTCGCATAGCGCCAGATGCCGCGATAAAGTCCGAACTGCCAGAAAATCAGGATCTGCAGCGGGACGACCCAGAGCAGGGTATAGCGCATCTCTGCGTTGAAATTGGCTGGCAGATCGAAATTGAAACGCAGCAGGTAGGCGAGCACCCAGGCCAATGCCGCCGCGACGATGTCGTGAAGGATCGCAAGCAGGGTGCGCGTATAATTTTTACTCGGCATCGCGTCCAACCTGGCGCATGCGCCAACGCTTGTCTATCCACATGCTCAGGCCCAGATAGACAGCAGCCCAGAAGGCCAGGAGATTACCCTGTCCTGCCGCATCCATGCGCAATCCGGTCAGCGCCGAGATGCCGGCCAGCACCATCAGCGCATATTCAACGACCGCCGTATTGCGGTGCCCCCAGCCCATCTTCACAAGCCTCTGGTAATAATGGCTGCAATGTGCGACGTAAAGCCTCTCCCTGTTGCGCGCGCGCCTGAAAAGCGTGAGAGTCGCATCGACCACGAAAGGCGAGAACACCAGAAGCGGGAACCAGAAGGGCCAATACCCCTTCTGCCACCCCATCACACCGAAGGCCGACGCAAGAAAACCCAGCGGGATCGAGCCTGCGTCGCCCATGAAGATCTTTGCAGGATGGAAATTGTGATACAGGAATCCCATGGCCGCCGCGCCCACGGTGAAATTCAGCATCGCAAAGGATGCATTGCCGCTCATCAATGAAGCGATGCCGTAGAAGCTGAAACCCGCCAAAGCCATGCCGCCTGCCAGCCCGTCCGAACCGTCCATGAAATTGTAGAGATTGGTCATCCAGACGATGTAGAGCAGCACGGGCAACATCCACATCCAGCTCATACCCGATCCCAGCACCACGCAGAGGGCCGCAATGAAATGTCCAGCCAGACGAGTCGATGGCTTCAGGCCGCGCACATCGTCGATGAGTGACAGGATGAAGAGGCCCATCAAGGGCGCGACGATCCACCATGACCAGAACTTGAAAAGCAATACCCAGCCCGACATGATGCCCGCCAACAGCGCAATGCCACCCGTGCGCGGGATCGGCCTGTCGTGCAGCGAACGCTCGTTGGGAATGTCCTCTATCGTGCCGTGTTTGCTCAAAGTCAGGATCAGCGCCAGCAGCATGGTGACTGCGGCCGAGATCAGCGGAGAATATTGGCTCATGGATGCTACCGTGGATTAAACGCCGTGGATTTTAGCATGCCCCTCAGCCGCCTCTATCGGAAAACTGCTCAACGCAAGCATCGAAGACTTGCTTGGCCGTGATGGCCTTCTGGCATGGAGGCAGACCCGCATCAGGAATGGGACAGTCCCGCTTGAAGCATGGCGAGCATTCAAGGCCGCTCGAAACATGCCTGCAGGACATGCCCAGTATTCCGCTGTAATAAGGGTCGGTAGGGCCATGCAGCATGACGCCCGGAACACGCAGCACCGAGGCGAGATGACCAATGCCGGTCTCGACGCTGACAAATCCTTGCGCATGCAGCAACACGCGAGCCAGCTCATTGAGCGGCAGCCTTGGCAAAACCTCGCCTCCTAGAACAGCAATCCGTTCAGCGCGCTGCCTCTCCTCCTCGTTTCCCCATGGCAGAAGGCAACGGTATCCTTTTTTCGCAAGCATGCCCGTCAGTTCCAGCCAATAATCCTCCGGCCAGTATTTGCTGTTCCAGGTCGTCCCGTGCAGCAACACGATGTCTTTCTTTCCGGCATAGAATGGCGAGGGCAGCTCCAATTGCTCCTGCCGGAATGCGGCAAGCCCGAAATCCAAGGGTGAGCTCGCATACGTCCCGAAAAGCCCTGCGATGAGCGCACGGTTCTTCTCGACGACATGCATGCCGCGCGGAACATCCACAGTCTTCTTGTAGAATTTTGCGGCCAGCGGCTCTCGCGAACTGTCAGCAGAAAAGCCATATATATCGATGCCTGCGAGGCGCGCGAGCAGCGCGCTCTTGATGAGCCCCTGCGCATCGATCACCATGTCGTAATGTTCCTCTCCCAGCTGCTTCTTCAGGCTGCGCAACAAACCGGGGATTTTCCACCAGGTCTTCTTGTAACGTCTCAACGGCGCCGTTATCACTTTGTCTACAGCAGCATGCCAGCCAGCCATCTCGGCGAATGCGGGCTCCACCAGCCAGTGTATCTCGGCATCCGGGAAGCGCAGGCGCAGATCGCTGACGGCCGGGAACAGATGCAATATGTCCCCTAGAGACGAGAGTCTTACGACGAGAATTTTCATGGACGAATCATTACAGCCCAGTTCCGGGAGAATATTTGCATTTCCTTTTTCATCACCCGGCCACTATATCATCCACCCTGCTCCAGGCCAAAGCATGTATGAATGCCATCGCCCGCCTGCATGACGCCTTTACGAATTCATGGCTGCGTTCAGAGCAAACAGAGGCCAGAACAAACAATTACGCAAACCATCGTAAAAGCGGTACAATCGCGAGTTCAAAATTTCAACCCTGTACGACAAGGATAAACGAATGAGCAAGAGCCTGATCCAATTCATCATCGAAGAGCAGCGCCACATCCCACATGCCAGCGGGGAATTCACCGGTTTGCTCAACGACATCGTCTCCGCCTGCAAACAGATCGCCCACGACGTGAACAAGGGCGCGCTGATCGGCGTGCTGGGCAGCGCCGGCAGCGAGAACGTGCAGGGCGAGACACAGAAGAAACTCGACGTCATCACCAACGAGGTCTTCATCAAGGCCAACGAATGGGGCGGCCATCTGGCCGCAATGGCGTCCGAAGAGATGGACGATATCTATCCCATACCGCCTCAATATCCCAGGGGAAAGTACCTGATCTGCTTCGACCCGCTGGACGGCTCCTCCAATATCGATGTGAACATTTCGGTAGGCACGATATTCTCCATCCTGCGCTGTCCCGATGGCGTGACCAACCCGACCGCCGCGGATTTCCTGCAGCCCGGAACCAAACAGGTATGCGCCGGTTACGCGCTTTACGGCCCCAACACCATGATCGTACTGACCACCGGCAACGGCGTGAACGGCTTCACGCTGGATCGCGACGTGGGTGACTTCTTCCTCACCCATCCGAGCATGACCATTCCTGCCGATACAGCTGAATTCGCCATCAACATGTCCAACCGCCGTTTCTGGGAAGAACCCGTACAGCGCTACATCGAGGAATGCGTCAAGGGCAAGGACGGCGGCCGCGAGAAGAACTTCAACATGCGCTGGGTGGCTTCCATGGTCGCCGAAGTGCACCGCATCCTGACACGCGGCGGCATCTTCATGTATCCGTTCGACACCAAGGATCCGACCAAACCGGGCAAACTGCGCCTGATGTACGAAGCTAACCCGATGTCTTTCATCGTCGAACAGGCCGGTGGCGCAAGCTCCACCGGCCGCGAGCGCATCATGGAAGTCATGCCAAACGGCCTGCACCAGCGCGTGCCCGTGATTCTGGGATCCAGGAACGAAGTCGAGCGCGTGGTGAGTTACCACAAGGGCGCATAACTTCCCGGCTGGCAATACTGATGGAAGCATCATCATTGCATGAATCCAGCCTGACCAGCCTGCCCTTGCTGCATCGCGGCAAGGTGCGCGACCTCTACGAGGTCGATGCACGGCATCTGCTGATCGTGCAGACCGACCGGCTGTCCGCGTTCGACGTCATCCTGCCCGACCCAATTCCGGGCAAGGGTGCTGTGCTGACCGCCATGTCCAATTTCTGGTTCGGGAAACTCAGCCACATCATTCCCAATCACCTGAGCGGAATCTCGCCTGAATCCGTGGTCAAAGGAGCAGAAGAGATGGAACAGGTGAAAGGCCGCGCATTCGTGACGAAAAAACTCAAACCGTTGCCGATCGAGGCCATCGTCCGCGGATATCTGGTGGGATCGGGATGGAAGGACTACCAGAAGACGGGCGGCGTCTGCGGCATCAGTCTGCCATCAGGACTCAAGGAAGCCGAGAAGCTTCCCGAGGCGCTGTTCACTCCTTCCACCAAGGCTGCAGTGGGCAAGCACGACGAGAACATCTCCTACGAGGAAACGGAGCGCCTGCTGGGTGTGAGGCGCGCTGCCGAGGTCAAAGATGCAGCGATCGCCCTTTATGTCGAGGCTGCGAACTATGCCGCGACCAAGGGCATCATCATCGCAGACACCAAGTTTGAATTCGGCGTGGATGATACCGGGATGCTGTATCTGATCGACGAGGCGCTGACGCCCGATTCCTCGCGCTTCTGGCCTGCGGAGTCGTACCAGACTGGCAGGAATCCGCCGAGTTTCGACAAGCAGTATGTTCGCGACTGGCTGGAGTCCTCGGGCTGGGACAAGAAATTCCCGGCACCGCGCATTCCGGAAGAAGTGCTGCAAAAGACCTCCGAAAAATACCAGGAAGCGCTCACGCGTCTGACGGCCTGAACGGCTCGAGGCTACTTCCCCGTCAGTTCCTTGTAGCGCGCCTTCTCTGAATCAAAGCGTGCCTGGGCTGCAGCCCTTTTCGCCTTGCTGTTGGCCAGGTCCAGCTGCAGGCTGTTCAAGCGATCCTGCGACTCCCTGATCTCGTTGAGCATGAATTGCGGAACCTTCTTGTTCGCCTTGTGCCGGTCGGCAACTTCTTTTTGCACATCAGACAGGTGGTTCTTTACCATCGCGATCTGCGAATTGATACTGGAGATTCCGGCATCCAGCTGCTGCATGCTGCGGCTTTTTGCCAGCTCGATCTCATCCACGCTGCTGTAACTGTCCACCAGGGATTTGTCGTAGCGCCTCTGATCCCTTGTCGCTGCAGCCTCGGCCCTGACCTTGGCAGATTCCTCTTCCTTCGCTCGGCGTTCTTCGGGGGTCAGCACATCCTGCGTCCTGATCACGACACCGGACTTGTTCAGTATCTGGCGGTTCTTGTTGGCATATTCTGGCGGCAGCGTCTCGGAATAATGGGTGACCCCCTGGTTGTCGACCCATTTGTAGGTGTCGGCAAAGGCGGGCATACTGAGAGCCGCGATCATGCATGAGAACAGCTCACGCTTCCTCATCTTCCACCCCAAAGAGATCACGATATGCTTTCACTGCCGCGAGATTTTCCTGCATTTCCGGTTCATCCTGCAAATAGCCAAGCAGATCGGTGAGCGTGGCAATCGCAATGACCGGGATGCCATAAGCCTCCCTGACTTCCTGGACTGCCGAAAGATCGCCAAGCCCCCGCTCCATCCGGTCCAGTGCAATCAGGACCCCGCATGGATTAGCGCCCGCATCGCATATCAGCTCGATCGATTCGCGCACCGAGGTTCCAGCCGAGATGACATCGTCTATGATCAGAACGCGCCCCTCGAGCTTCGCGCCTACGGTGTTCCCCCCTTCTCCGTGGTCCTTGGCTTCCTTGCGGTTGTAGCAATAGGGAACGTTGCAACCCTGCTCAGCCAGCGCGATCGCTGTGCATGCAGCCAGCGGAATACCCTTGTAGGCAGGCCCGAACAGCATGTCGAATGGCAGATTGGCAGCCAATATCGCCTGCGCATAAAACTGTGCGAGGTTTCTCAGTGAGTCTCCGTCATTGAACAGACCCGCATTAAAAAAATAAGGGGACATGCGCCCGGCCTTGGTTTGAAATTCGCCAAAGCGCAGGACTTTTTTTCCGACCGCGAAGCGGATGAAATCTTGCCTGAAATTGAACATGTTTTCGATGTCTGAATGCTGCCTGAAAACATTATAATCTCGTGCTGACTAACATTGGGAAATTTCATGCGCATCATTTCGGTCAATTTGAATGGCATAAGGTCTGCCGCAGGCAAGGGATTTTATGAGTGGCTGTCGAATCAGAATGCCGATATCGTCTGCCTGCAGGAACTCAAGGCGCAGGCATCCGACATGACGGAACAGATGTTGAATCCGGACGGCTACTTTGGCTATTTTCATTACGCGGAAAAGAAGGGTTACAGCGGGGTCGGCATCTATTGCCGCAAAAGTCCTCTGCAGGTGATTCAGGGACTCGGCATAACCGAGTTCGATGTCGAAGGCCGTTACCTCTGCGCAGACTTCGAGGACTTCAGCGCAGTCTCCGTTTATCTTCCTTCCGGCTCCAGCGGAGATGAAAGACAGGCCGTCAAATTCAAATTTATGGAGGCATTCCTGCCTCATCTGAAAGAATTGCGCGCAAACAAGCGCGAGGTCGTGATCTGCGGCGACTGGAACATTGCACACAGGGAAATCGACCTGAAGAACTGGAAAGGCAACAGGAAGAATTCCGGATTCCTGCCCGAGGAGCGTTCCTGGCTGACCCAGGTGTTCGACGAGGTCGGCTTCGTCGATGTGTTCAGGACGATACATCCGGAACTCGAGGCCTACACCTGGTGGTCAAATCGCGGCCAGGCCTGGGCAAAGAACGTCGGCTGGCGCATCGATTACCAGATCGCCACACCGGGTATTGCTCGGCTTGCAAGTTCTGCCAGCATTTACAAGGATCAGCGTTTTTCCGACCATGCCCCTTTGATCATAGACTATAAGCGCGCGTGAACGTTGCCCTATCCGATGGGCCAGATTAAACTCAGCCATTCAGTTTTTAACTTCAGGAGTAAAAATGTCAGGAGATGGATTTCATGTGCACGGCGCCCATGATCACGCGGTCGAGCACCACGCACAGAGCGGCGATCGGCTGGGTGGACAGGTTGCCATTTTCACCGCGATTCTGGCGTCCATAGGCGCGATCATCAGCTATCAGGGGGCCGCGACGCAGAACGAGGCGATGCTGCTGAAAAACGAGGCAGTGCTAAAAAAGGCGCAGGCTTCCGACCAGTGGAATTATTATGAGGCCAAGAGCAACAAGGGGCATCTGATGGAACTTGCCGCCGATCTTTCCACGGAGCAGAACCGCCAGGTTTACAGCGAAAAGATCAAGAAGTACGAAGCGGACAAGAAGGAGATCAAACTCAAGGCAGAAGCGCTCGAAGCCGAGTCGGAGAAGGCCAACCGGGAGAGCGAACAGATGCTGCACCCACACCACCGGCTGGCGCAGGCGATGACACTGATACAGATCGCCATTTCGCTCGCTTCCGTCACGGTTCTGACAAGACAGAAATGGCTGTTCGGGCTGGCGGGCGTGTCAGCCGCAGGCGGCATCGCGATGTGGATAGCCGCACTGTTTGCCTGATGCGATGAAGGAGATCCTGTACGACTGGGGCGGCGCAAACGCCTGGATTTTTCATGCAATCAATGATGTGCGCTATGGTTTTCTGGACAGCTTCATGCTGCTTGGAACGCAGCTGGGCGAGCACGCGCTTTTTCCTTTCTACATGTGTCTGATCGCGTTGTTCGCATTGCATGAAACCGCAAAGAACTGTCAGGAAACGCAGCGCTGGCTGGCCGTCATCGCGGTGTTCAGCATCGCTTATCTGCTGGACGGCCTGCTGATCGGCTTTCTGAAGCCACTGCTCGATTTTCCTCGCCCACCTCTGGCATTGCCGCAAGGGACAGTGCACATCGTTGGCAGGGCGGAATTCCACCATAGCCTGCCGAGCGGCCACTCCTCATTTGCAATGCTGTGCACGGCCAGCCTCTGGCCCGTGCTCAACCGGTATGCGCGCATCGCTGGCGTATTCTTCGTGCTTTGGGTGGGCATATCGCGCATCAGCCTGGGCGCGCATTTCCCCGCCGACGTGCTCGCAGGCTTCCTGTCGAGCCTCACCGTCGTGCTGCTGGTATATTCAGCTGTGCAAGCCTACCTGCGCAAATAAGATCGCGGAAAATCCCGCTATTCCGCCGGGATTTCCTTGTCCTTCGGCATATTCAGTATGCCGGTGTTGAAATCGTATTCGAAAAGCTCTCCATAACGTCCCCATTCGATGGCAACGCGCAAAGCGGTAAGCGTGTCCGCTTCGCTAAGCGTGAAGCGCAAGAGCTTGAGAAACAGATCCTCGTGCAGATCCCCTGAAGGATCCTGCACCAGGCCATGGCGTATGTAGGCAATCAGCGGCACATTCTCCAGAAGCTGCTGCCCGAAGATTGCCTTTCTTTCGGAATTCTCTGCCTGCGCATATTTCAAACCCAGCGGGGTGAGCATGATGTCACCCTGCTCCAGAAGCGCGAACCCGAGCAGCATCAGTGCGCTTCCCACATCGAGCAGCTCATGGTCGCTGAGTTCGGTTTTTTCGGCGAGTTTGGGCAGGTCCGCGCGCCCCAGAAAGGGTTCGTCGGCAAGGATTTCCAGTGTGCCTTCCATGCGCGAGATTCCCACTTCCGGCAGGCGGTCTCCTATGCCCATCTTGATGCCCTTGTCAGCCATGCGACCGCTGCGCAGCGCACCTGCCGTCATCAGCCCGTAGACCTTGTCGATCAGACTGCGCACATCCGTCCCCTCCACATCTCTGGGACGCGAAAGCTTGACCTGCAATTCGTCCCTCACGCGTCCCGGGTCGCTCGCGAAGACCAAAACCCGATCGGCCATCATGACTGCTTCCTCGATGTTGTGCGAGACGACCAGTATGGCCTTGGTCGGAAGGCGGCCATCCTCCCAAAGCTCGAGGATGTCCTCTCGCAGCCGCTCACCGGTCAGAACGTCGAGCGCCGAGAAAGCCTCATCCATCAGCAGCACCTCGGGCTCCATCACCAGGGCACGCGCAATCCCCACGCGCTGCCTCATGCCACCCGACAATTCCCTGGGAAGCGCCCCCTCGAAACCGGACAGTCCTATCAGCTCGATCGCGGATTTGGCGCGCTGCATCCTTTCGTCCGGAGACATGCCTTTCGCTTCCAGACCCAGTTCGACATTCTTCTGCACGGTCAGCCACGGAAACAGCGCGAAGGACTGAAATACCATGCTGATGCCATGAGCCGGGCCATAGAGCGGCAACCCCCGGTAGAGCACTTGGCCACTGTCGGTAGATATCAGGCCTGCCATGATGCGCAACATGGTCGATTTTCCCGAGCCTGACTTGCCGAGCAGGGCCACGATCTCTCCCTCGTTGAGCGCAAAATCGACATTTTCCAGCACCGATCTGGCCGATCCGTCCGCAGAGCGGAAAGACTTGCCAACCGATTTCAGCTCGATGATGGGTGAACTCATGAATGCGTATCCTTAAAAATGCAGCCGGTTTTCGGTCATGCGATAGAGTCTGCGCCAGATGAAATGGTTGAATCCCATCACGAAGATGCACATGACGCCGATACCGAGCGCAATCCTCGGAAAGTCCCCGCTCGCGGTCATTTCCGCGATATAGCTGCCTATGCCGTGCGCCTTCAGCGTGGTGTTTCCCCAGCTCACATATTCGGCGACGATGCTTGCATTCCATGAACCACCCGACGCGGTGATCGCTCCTGTCACAAAACTCGGGAAGATCGCCGGAAGCAGATAGCGCCGCCATTTCAGCATGCCGGAAAGGCCAAAATTCTGCGCCGCATAACGCAGCTCGGTCGGAATCGAGGATGCCCCTGCAATCACGTTAAACAGGATGTACCATTGCGTGCCGAGTATCATCAGCGGAGAAAGCCAGATATCGGGATTGAGCCGGTAACGCACGAGCAAAAACACCACCACGGGAAACATCAGATTGGCCGGGAATGCAGCCAGGAACTGTATGATCGCCTGAGCTCTGCCCGCTATCCTCGGGTTCATGCCTATCCAGACACCGACCGGTATCCACACGATTGCGGCCAGAAAGATCAGCACGACCACGCGGGTCATCGTGTAGAAACCCATCATGAACGCAAGACCGACCTCGCTCCAGCTCACCTCTGCATGGATGAAATGAACCAGCGTCCACAATGCATAAAAGACGATTGCGGCAAGCATGGCGTCCCAGATGCGTTCGGGTGTCGCGGAGATTATTTGCGGTCTTGCGCGTATCGAAGTGCCGTCGTAATTGTGCCTGAGCAGCACGAAAGAACGTTCCAGCATGTTGCTTGCAGCAAGCGCAATACCCTGGGTGCGCTCGGTCTTGCGCAGCCAGTTCAGGAGCCACGATTCCTGGGCCGTTTCGCCGCCGGATTCCTCGAAACGGAACTTGTCTGCCCAGGCAAGCAAGGGCCTGAAGAAAAACTGATCATAGAGGATCACGCCGACCAACATCGCACAGATGGCCCATGCAATCGCATGTAGATCGCGCTGTTCGATGGCGAGCGCGATATACGAACCTATGCCGGGAAGCTTGATGTTCTGATTGGATACTGAAATGGCTTCCGACGCGACCACGAAAAACCAGCCTCCCGACATCGACATCATCATGTTCCACAAAAGGCCGGGTGTTGCGAACGGCAGCTCAAGCCGCCAGAAGCGCTGCCATGACGAGAGGTTGAACACGCTCGCCGCCTCCTTCAGCTCTGCCGGAACGGTGCGGAACCCCTGGTATGCGCTGAATGCCATGTTCCAGGCCTGCGATGTGAATATCGCGAATATCGCCGCGCACTCCACCCCCAGGAGGCTGCCCGGAAACAACGCGATGAACGCAGTGACCGTGATGGACAAAAAACCCAGTATGGGAATCGACTGCAGGATGTCTAGCATCGGAATCAGGAATTTTTCGGCCGCGCGGTATTTCGTCGCCAGCACCGCAAAGACGCAACTGAATGCAATGGATGCGCCAAGCGCAATGAACATGCGCAGGGTCGTCCGCAGCAGATAATACGGCAGATATTCCGGATCGAGCGAAAGATCTAGTGTCTGGCCTATCTGATAGGGACGCGCCATCTCCTCGCCGCCGTAAGCCAGCAAAACCAGCAGTGCCAGAACCATCGGAAGCAGTGCCCAGTCCCACTTGTTCCACCCGGTTTCAACAACCTGCCTGGGAAAAAATTGTTTGCGTTCGCTCATCGTCGCGCTGATTGCCATGCCGCCCTGTCAAGAGCGTCTCGAAGGCCTATCTTAAGGTTCAAAGATTTCAGCCCTGTGTCCATGGCAATCCGGCAGCGCGCCATCCCTCGAAGCTGTTGCGATGCCCTTCTGCATTCCTGTCACCCTCAAAACCCTGGAGCACATTGTAACTGTCGCTGTAGCCGGCAAGCGTCGCGGCAATCGCGGCGGAATGCGAGCGTGCGCCGCTGCGACAGATGAACAATACCAGCGCCTCCTTCTCCACCTGCTGTTCCAGTGCTGCCAAGAAAACCGGATTGGGCTTCATTCCTGGATAGCTCATCCATTCGATCTCGACGGCACCAGCTATGCGACCGACCCAATCCAGTTCGGCACGACTGCGAACATCCACCAGTCTGGCGCCTGGTGCGGACTGAAGTATTTCATGGGCTTCGATCGGCAGCAGCGCCCCCTCGTAGGATAGCCCCATGTCCCTGGCGCGCTGCTGAGCGCCCTGCAATATGGCAGTGATTTTACCCATGGCGATGTTTTCCATTTATGTTTGGTTCTTGGCCAATCATGCGCTATGCTCGCATCAATAGCCGCATACTAGCTCAACCGAAATGAAAAATCACACCCAACAAGACCAGGAATTCGAACCGCTGCACCCTGAACGATATGCCGTTGCACAAAAATGCACCTGGGTCAGCATAGGAATCAATCTCCTGCTCACACTGCTGCAGGTCGTGGGGGGGTTTTTTGCCCATTCCCAGGCTCTGATGGCAGATGGCCTGCATTCATTGTCCGATCTGCTCTCCGATGTGCTGGTCCTGTATGCAAATCGTCATGGCAACCGCGATGCTGATGACAAACACCCTTATGGGCATGCAAGAATCGAAACCGCAGCCACTCTGATACTGGGCGTGTTTCTCGCAGCGCTGGGGATCGCACTCTTGATCGCGGCTGCGATGCGCCTGCAACAACCAGGCGACTTGCACGCTGTCAGCCCGCTGGGCCTGGCTATCGCAATTCTCGCGCTGATCGCCAAGGAGGGCATGTTCCGCTACATGATGGCTATGGCGCTCAAGGTACGCTCACAGATGCTGGTGGCCAATGCCTGGCATGCGCGTTCTGATGCCGCCTCTTCCCTGGTGGTCGTGGCCGGCGTCATCGGCAATCTGCTGGGCTATACCTTCCTCGATCTGGTTGCGGCGGCAGTGGTGGGCGTGATGATCGCCTATATGGGAGGAAAGCTTGCCCTGGAAGCATTGTCTGAACTCATCGACACCGGCCTCGACGCCGAAGAAGTGGAATCAATAAGGCAAACCCTGCTCAACACGCCAGGCGTCTTGGGGCTGCACGAACTGCGCACCCGCAAAATGGCAGACAATGCGCTTGTGGACGCGCATGTTCTGGTCGACCCCAGGATAAGCGTGTCGGAAGGCCATCACATTGCAGAGTCTGCCCGCCATGCTGTGCTCAATAACCATCATGTGCTGGACGTAATGGTGCATATCGATCCGGAAGACGACATACAGGCAGCGCACCACGCCCGTTCACACAGCCGTCCTAAGCTGCTTGAACTGCTTGCCGAGAGACTAGGCGGCGTTCTTCTCGATAACCGCGTGGTGTTTCATTATCTGGATGGGCGCGTGGATGTCGAGCTCTATCTGCCCGCAGACAAATTGCCATCCGAAGGCATAGGCGCTCTGCAAGCCAGATGCGATGAACTGACAAAGGATGATCCGCTTTTTCGCGCCATCCACGTTCATGTCAGCCATGCACAAAAATAGTGCAATATCGGAAACCTGACGCCCGGTTTTGGTGCTATTTATTTTTGTGTTGCGCCGCGCGCTTATGGCACAATGTCGCTCTGACATGCAGATCGGGCTGGCACGCTTTCTGCATAAGACAATTTCGGGTTCATTTTTGATTGATACTTTTGGGAGAAAGCTATGTCGTTGTCGGCAAAAGATGTGTTGCAAATGATCAAGGATCACGATGTCAAATTCGTGGATTTCCGCTTTACGGATACACGCGGCAAGGAACAGCATGTCGGCGTGCCGGCAAAATATGTGGGCATGGATAAATTCGAAGATGGCCATGCGTTCGATGGCTCCTCGATCGCAGGCTGGAAGGGCATACAGGCATCAGACATGCTTTTGATGCCTGATCCCGCAACCGCCTACATCGATCCGTTCATGGACGAAAACACGCTGGTGCTCACCTGCGACGTGATCGAGCCAACCGACGGCAAGGGCTACGACCGAGACCCGCGCTCCATCGCAAAGCGCGCCGAAGCCTACCTGCAATCAAGCGGCATCGGCGATACCGCCTACTTCGGCCCGGAACCTGAATTCTTCATCTTCGACTCCGTCAACTGGCAGATCGACATGTCTGGCTGCTTCGTCAAGGTCAATTCCGAAGAGGCAGCATGGGCTTCTGCGGAAAAATTCGACGGCGGCAATACAGGACATCGCCCTTCGGTCAAGGGCGGATATTTCCCCGTTCCTCCTGTCGACAGCCTGAACGACATACGCGCAGCGATGTGCCTGGCGCTCGAAGACATCGGCATCGAAGTCGAAGTGCACCACCACGAAGTTGCAACCGCGGGTCAGTGCGAAATCGGCACGAAGTTCAACACCCTGGTGCGCCGCGCCGACCAGACCCAGGTGCTGAAATACGTCGTGCACAATGTCGCACACCAGTATGGCAAGACCGCGACCTTCATGCCCAAGCCCATCGTCGGCGACAATGGTTCCGGCATGCACGTGCACCAGTCCATCTGGAAGGGCGGCAAAAACCTGTTCGCAGGCAACGGCTATGCAGGCCTGTCCGAGACAGCGCTCTACTATATCGGCGGCATCATCAAGCATGCCAAGGCATTGAATGCGATCACCAATCCCGGCACGAACTCCTACAAGCGCCTCGTGCCCCATTATGAAGCGCCGACCAAGCTCGCCTATTCGGCCAAGAACCGTTCCGCATCGATCCGCATTCCGCATGTGCCAAGCGAGAAGGCCCGCCGCATCGAGACGCGCTTCCCCGATCCTACGGCCAATCCTTACCTGTGCTTTGCAGCGCTGATGATGGCAGGGCTCGACGGCATACAGAACAAAATTCACCCAGGCGATCCCGCAGACAAGAACCTGTATGATCTGCCCCCCGAAGAGGATGCAAAGATTCCCACCGTCTGTTCTTCTCTCGACGAAGCGCTTGCACACTTGGACAAGGATCGCGAGTTCCTGACCCGCGGTGGCGTGTTCTCGAACGACTTCATCGATGCCTACATCGCATTGAAGATGGACGAAGTCACGCGCCTGCGCATGACGACACATCCTGTCGAGTTCGACATGTACTACAGCATCTGATTCGCATCCGTCGAATCCAGAAACGGGGCCTCGCGCCCCGTTTTTTTCGTCTCAAACTGCTTCAAACCGTTTGTCAGGGAAGAAGGCATGCCCTATACTCATCCGGTCTTTCCGCAGGAGATTTTCAATGAAATCTGTATGCTTGCTGCTGTGCCTCATCCCCATGGTGGCGCAAGCCGACATATACAAGGCTGTCGATGCAGATGGCCATGTAACCTATTCCAGCACGCCGATCAAGGGTGGAAAACGTCTCAATCTCCTGCCGCCAGGCGAAAAAGACCGCGACCATAGCCGCGAAACTCCTCAAGACTTTCCCAGGGTGAATGACGAAACGCAGAAAGAGCGCGATGGCGCGCGCAGAAAGATACTCGAAGACGAACTCAAAACCGAAGAAGGCCAGCTCAACAATGCCAAACAGGGACTGAAATCGGGCAATCCCAAGGACCATGAAAAAATGGACGCGATGCAGCGTCAGGTCGAATTGCATCAGGGCAATGTGGATGCACTCAAGGCTGAAATTTCCAAGCTGAAATAACAGTCGCTGTCAGGCATGATCCTTGCTTTGATATCGGCATGTCCGACTTCCTACATCTCACGCTAGATTATCTCACCACCGCCATCATCCTGGTGGACGAGACACTGCATGTCATCTATCTGAACCCGTCAGCCGAAAACCTGTTCGAGGTCAGCGGCAAGAACCTGCTCAATCAACCCTTGCAGATGGTGTTCACCGACACAGGGCAATTGGCCAACGCAATGCAGCGCGCATTGGCAAGCAATGCAAGTTATATCGAGCACGACCTGATGCTCATGACGCATACGCACAACAAGCTGCATGTACGCGGCACAGTCACGCCGCTGCGTTTTGACAAACCCAGCCTGGTGCTGGAATTCCACCCCATGGACATGCCGCTAAAGCTTGCACGGGAGGAACAGATGCTGGATCAGACTCAGGCAAGCCGGCTGCTGCTGCGCAATCTTGCTCATGAAATCAAGAATCCCCTGGGAGGCATAAGAGGTGCCGCGCAATTGCTGGAGCAGGAACTCGACAGGCCCGCCTTGCGCGAATATACCCAGGTCATTGTTCAGGAGGCAGACCGCCTGCGCACCCTGATGGAAAAATTGCTGACGCCGCAGGGAAATGTCAGACACAGCGCACTTAACATCCACGAAGTGCTGGAGCGAGTGCGTTCGGTCGTTCTGGCCGAAATACCGGAAGGACTGACCATCAGGCGCGATTACGATCTCAGTCTGCCTGAACTGATAGGCGACAAGGAACAGCTGATACAGGTCATACTCAACATCGTGCGCAACGCCGCCCAGGCGATGCAGGGTCACGGGCGCATCATCTTCCGCACAAGGATTGCACGCCAGGTAACGCTTTTCAAACAACGCCATCGCCTGGCCATCGCAGTGCAGATAATAGACAACGGCCCAGGCATCGCACCCGAGATGAAAGACAAGATTTTCTATCCTCTGGTGTCCGGCCGCGCCGACGGCCACGGATTGGGCCTGACCCTTGCACAGGATTTTGTCAGCCAGCATCAAGGCACCATCGAATTCGACAGCGAGCCGGGGCACACCTGTTTCACCGTGATGCTGCCCTTGCATGCAAACGCATGACAGGCTTATTGGATATATAACCATGTGGATAGACTGACAACTATGAAACCCGTCTGGATAATTGACGATGACCGCTCGATACGATGGGTGCTGGAGAAATCCCTTGCCCGCGCCAATATCGAATTCGAAAGCTTCGCGACCGCCGACGATGCACTGCACGCGCTGAATCACGAATTGCCGCAGGTCGTATTGAGCGACATACGCATGCCGGGGCGATCGGGTCTGGATTTTCTGCATGAGCTCCATCAGCGTCACCCGCTGATACCCGTCATCATCATGACCGCTTATTCCGATCTGGAAAGCGCGGTTTCCGCCTTTCAGGGCGGCGCATTCGAATATCTGCCCAAGCCCTTCGACATCAATCATGCAGTCGATCTGATACGCCGCGCGCTGGAGCAAAGCAGCAGCAAGTCGGCAGAAACAGGATCGGTCGAGGTTGCAGCCGACATCCTGGGCCATGCGCCCGCGATGCAGGATGTTTTCCGCGCAATAGGCAGGCTGTCACAGTCCCATGCAACCGTGCTGATCAACGGTGAATCTGGATCCGGCAAGGAACTGGTTGCGCGCGCCCTGCACCGCCACAGCCCGCGATCAGACAAGCCATTCATCGCGATCAACACCGCCGCGATCCCCAAGGACCTGCTCGAATCCGAACTCTTCGGGCATGAACGCGGTGCCTTCACCGGTGCCGCCGCAACCAGACACGGGCGATTCGAGCAGGCAGAAGGCGGAACGCTTTTTCTCGATGAAATAGGCGACATGCCATCCGAGCTGCAGACGCGTCTCTTGCGCGTGCTGTCTGATGGCAACTTCTACAGAGTCGGAGGACATCAGCCGATCAAGGCCAACGTGCGCATCATCACCGCAACGCATCAGAATCTGGAAGAGCGTGTCAAGGAAGGCCTGTTCCGCGAAGACCTGTTTCACAGGCTGAATGTTATCCGCCTGCGCCTTCCTCCGCTTCGCGAGAGGAAGGAGGATATCCCGCTGCTTGCGAAATACTTCCTGCAGAAAAGCGCACGCGAACTGGCCGTCGAACAGAAACAGTTGAGCGAATCAGTCATGCAGCATTTGAGCGCACAGGATTTCCCGGGCAATGTGCGCCAGCTCGAAAACCTTTGCCACTGGCTGACCGTGATGACTCCGTCGCAGGTGGTGGAGATCGCAGATCTGCCTCCCGAGTGGCGAGATCACGAGGGCAAGGGCGCGCAGCAGGGCGACTGGAGCGCTGTGCTGGCAGGCCAGGTCGCGGCTGCACTGCAGCGGGGAGATGACGGCATCATGGACAGCCTGCTCGCGCAATTCGAACGCACGCTGATCCTGCAGGCCCTGCATCACACCCATGGCCGCCGCATCGAGGCCGCCACACTGCTTGGCATAGGAAGAAACACCCTGACGCGCAAGGTACATGAACTGGGGCTGGATGACGCAGAAGCCTAGCAGTCAGCGCCGAGTCTTTCGAGCAGCTTTTCGTGTATCCCGCCGAATCCGCCATTGCTCATAACGAGTATGTGATCGCCGGGCATTGCAAACTCTGCAATCTCCCCTATCAGCAGATCTAAATCGTCTGACACATCAGCCTTGTCACCCATGGGCTGCAAGGCCTCCCTTGCATCCCAGCCCAGCCCCCCGGAATAGCAGAACACATGATCCGCATCCTTCAGACTGCCCGGCAATGCATCCTTCATCACGCCCAGCTTCATCGTGTTTGAGCGCGGCTCCAGCACGGCCAGGATGCGCGCATTTCCCACCTTGCTTCGCAAGCCTGCCACGGTGGTTGCGATCGCCGTGGGATGGTGCGCGAAGTCGTCATAAACGGTAATATTGTTTGACACTCCGCGCACCTCCATGCGCCGTTTCACGTTCCTGAAAAGCGACAGCGCTTCCATGCCCAACGCGACAGGGACGCCTGCATGGCGCGCAGCCGCAATGGCCGCAAGGGCATTCATGCGGTTGTGTTCCCCTTGCAGTTCCCAGTGCAGCGTCCCCTGAATATCCCCCTTCAAGGCGATGCGGTTCTCGTCGTCCATGCCCCACCCTGCGGAATTGCCGAATGTTTCCACAGGCGTCCAGCAACCGCGCTTCAAAACGCGTTGCAGCGATTCTTCCAGACCATTGCAGACGATCAACCCGTTGCCCGGCACGGTTCGCACAAGATGGTGGAACTGCGTCTCGATGGCGGCCAGGTCGGCAAAAATGTCCGCATGATCGAACTCCAGATTGTTGAGTATCGCCGTGCGCGGGCGGTAGTGCACGAACTTGGAGCGCTTGTCGAAAAAGGCTGTATCGTATTCGTCCGCCTCGATCACGAAAAAAGGCGAGTCGCTGATGCGCGCCGAAATTCCGAAATTCTGCGGCACGCCCCCAATCAGGAAACCGGGATTCATACCCGCATGCTCGAGTATCCACGCAAGCATCGACGAGGTCGTCGTCTTGCCGTGCGTGCCTGCCACGCCCAGCACCCAGCGGTCTCTCAAAAGCGTGTCGGAAAGCCATTGCGGTCCGGAGACATAAGGGAGATTGCGGTTCAGGATCTCCTCCATCAGCGGATTTCCCCGCGCCACCACGTTCCCTATCACATAAACGTCGGGATCGAGTTCCATTTGTTCCAGCCCGAATCCCTGTATGAGCTCTATGCCCTGTTCCTCGAGCTGCGTGCTCATCGGCGGATATACGTTTGCATCGCAGCCCGTGACGCGATAGCCGGCCTGCCTGGCGATGACGGCGATGCCGCCCATGAAGGTACCGCAAATGCCCAGTATGTGTATGTGTTTGTTCATCGATCAGGCTCTGAAAATGAAGTACACCGCGCCCATCATGCAAAGGCCGGCATAGAGATAATCCCATTTCATGGGTTGGTTCATGTAAATCACGGAGAAAGGCACGAACACGGAAAGCGTGATGACCTCCTGCAGTATCTTCAGCTGGCCGAGACTCAAATGAGTGTAGCCGATGCGGTTAGCAGGAACCTGGATCAGGTATTCGAAAAGCGCGATGCCCCAACTTGCCAGTGCTGCGATATACCAGGGGGATGAAGCCATGTTCTTGAGATGCCCGTACCATGCAAAAGTCATGAAAAGGTTGGAGACGGCGAGCATCAGGACCGTCACCAGAAGCGGCTGCGATATCATTCCCATCAAATTTCCTCAGGCACCATCTTGATTGCGCCGCACGGGCATTCCGCCGCACACAGACCGCATCCCTTGCAGTAGTCGTAATTGAACTTGAAGCGCTTGCCCGGCCCCAGTTTGATCACTGCATTGTCGGGGCACACGCCATAGCAATTATCGCATTCGAAACAGTTTCCGCAAGACAGACAGCGCCTCGCCTCGAAAAGCGCAGTGGTTTCATCGAGTCCTCCCTGGACTTCGTCGAAACTGGTCTGGCGGCGGATGATGTCCAGCATGGGCCGCACCGTCTTGTCCGCATCCGAGTAATACCACGTGTTGAGCTTCTCATAATCCGCGAGCTCGTGCTTAGAATGCGGCTCATATGAAGTGCCGCGAAGATAGGCATCGATGTGGCGCGCGGCCTTCTTTCCATGTCCTACCGCCACCGTGACGTTGCGTTCGGACGGCACCATGTCCCCGCCTGCAAAAAGCCCTGGATATCCCGTCATCATGCTGGCGGACACCTGCACGACACCGTTTTTGATTTCGAGATCGGGGACGCCTTCGAGCAGAGACAAGTCCACATCCTGCCCCAGCGCCAGGACCAGAGAGTCCGCTTCCATGGTCTCGAACTCTCCCGTCGGCACCGGCATGCCCTTGTCGTCCAGCACCATCTTCTCGACGGTGAGCTGCCCTTCACCGGCCTGCCTGATTGCGGAAAGCCACTTGATCATCACGCCTTCCTGCAGCGCCTCCTCGATTTCGAAATCATGCGCGGACATCTTTTCGCGTGTTCTCCGGTACACGATGATCGCGTCGGTAGCCCCCAGGCGCCTTGCGGTGCGCGCAACATCTATCGCGGTGTTGCCTCCGCCATAAACCACCACGCGTCGGCCCAGCATCGGTTTTTCTTCTCCCTCCATCGAGCGCAGCAAAGACACAGCGTCGACGACATGAGTTGCATCTCCTGCCGGGATGAAGGCGCGCTTCGCGATATGCGCGCCGACTGCGAGAAAGGCTGCATCGAAGTTCTGCATGCCCTGCGCGATGTTATCGACCCTGGAATTGAGCCTGAGCCGGACGCCTAGATCGACGATGCGCTGCACCTCTGCATCCAGTACATCGCGGGGAAGACGGTATTTTGGTATGCCGAAGCGCATCATGCCACCGGCCATTGGACCCGCTTCCTGTATCTCGACTTCATGTCCCATGCGCGCCAAGTGATAGGCCGCAGACAAGCCGGAGGGTCCCGCGCCTACGACCAGGACTTTCTTTCCAGATGAATCCGGAGGCAGAGAAAATTTCCAGCCACGCCTGATCGCCTCGTCTCCCAGGAAACGCTCGACCGAATTGATGCCCACCGGACTGTCCAGCTTTCCGCGGTTGCACTGACCTTCGCAGGGGTGATAACAAACGCGCCCCATCACCGCAGGAAAGGGATTTTCTTCCACGAGCACCCGCCACGCCTGCTCGTAGTCTCCCGATTCTGCGTGATAAAGCCAGCCCTGGACGTTTTCGCCGGCAGGGCAAGCGTTGTTGCAGGGAGGCAGACGATCGAGGTATACGGGACGCTCCGTGCGCCAGGTGCCAGTCAGATTGGAAAGGGAAGTGCCCGGCTTCAGCGTGATCGCGTAGGGTTTGATCATGCGGCCTCCTCATCCAGCAGACCGTATTTCCGAATATTCCGATCCGCGATCTCCTGAATGCGGATCACCATCTCGGGGTGAGAATGGCTACCGAAAAGATGCGCGAAGCGCTTCTGCGGCATGAGATATTCCTCGACCCCGACCTTGCGGCGTATCTTGAGTACGCCCGTGATTTCCCCATGCTCCGCCTCGAATACCGGAAAGAGGCCTGACTCCTTCGCAAGACGCGCGATGCGTATGGTGTCGCTTGACGCCGTTCCCCAGCCCAGCGGGCATGGCACAAAGAGATGGATGTAGCGCGCGCCGTGCATCTTCATCGCTTTCTTCACCTTGTATTCAAGATCGCGCAGGTCCGCGACCGTCGCCGTGGCCACATACGGTATGCCGTGGGCCATCGCGATCTCGGGCAGGTTCTTTCCCTGTCCGAAGGGGTTGCCAGGCTCAGGCCCTACCGGCATGGTGGTCGCTGTGCGCGCTGCAGGAGGTGTCGCACTCGAGCGCTGCACGCCGGTGTTCATGTAGGCCTCGTTGTCGTAACAGATGTAGAGCACATCGTCGTTGCGCTCGAACATGCCCGAGAGGCAACCAAAGCCTATGTCGGTCGTTCCACCGTCACCTCCCTGCGCAACCACCCTCACATCTTTCTTTCCCTTTACCTTCATCGCAGCCGCGATTCCCGTTGCGACTGCAGGCGCATTGCCGAACACCGAGTGTATCCACGGCACCTGCCATGAAGACTCGGGATAGGGTGTCGAGAAAACTTCAAGGCAGCCAGTGGCATTGACCGCGATCAGGCGATTGTCGCTCTCAGCCATCGCCGCATCGATCGCATATCGCGCGCCCAAAGCCTCTCCGCAACCCTGGCACGCCCTGTGTCCCGAATTGATCGAGTTGCTGCGCGACTCCCCCGCCTGCACGCTGCGCTGATCTGGCAACAAGAGGCGGTTGCCGACGGTATAGGTGCCTGTCTGGTAGAACTTGATCGTCTGAAATCCCATGACATTTCCTCAACCAAACTTTGCCGACACGATGCCCTTGTCGTGCAGCATGTTTTCGGCGACAGGGCCCGAGCGTCGCGTCTGACGTTCCCTTTCCAATTGCCTGTTGACCGCATCCCGGTCGAGGTCGAGAAAGGTCACTGGCGGCAATTCATCCTTTTCAGCCTGGCGAAAAAGCTGGTGCAGCTGGGATTTGAAGATGGGCCGTCCGCCCAATCCCGCGATGGCCGTGTATCCCTTGAGACCTGCACCTGTGACGGCCATGCGCACATCGGTCGCAAGGATTCCGCCCATGCCGACCGCGAGGCTCTTTTCCAGTACGAGAAAACGCCTGCAATGCAGGAGCGCGCCTCTCACCTGTTCCAGCGGAAAGGGGCGGTAGCTGACGATGGTAAGCACACCTATCCTGTGCCCCTCATCGCGCATCTCGTCCACCGTATCCTTGATGGTGCCGATCACCGACCCCATCGCAACGACCATGGTCTCGGCGTCATCAGCCCGATAGGTGCGCACCAGCCCGCCGCTGTCGCGCCCGAAGATGTTTCTGAATTCGGAAGCGAGCTGCGGTATTCTCTCAATTGCCTGCAGCTGTTTGGCATGCGCAAGATATTTCACTTCCATGAATGCCTCGGGCCCCACCATCGCACCGATGGAGATGGGTTCCGAAGGATCGAGCACCTGGCGCGGCTCGAATGACGGAAGATAGGCATCCACCTGTTCCTGCACGGGAATGTCCACACGCTCGAAGGCGTGAGTCAGGATATAGCCATCCATGCACACCATGATGGGCATGGAAAGCTCCTCTGCCAGGCGGAATGCCTGTATATGCAGATCGACCGCCTCCTGGTTGTTTTCCGCGAACAACTGCATCCAGCCCGAGTCGCGCTGCGAGAGCGAGTCCGAATGGTCGTTCCAGATGTTGATCGGCGCACCTATCGCTCGGTTTGCAACCGTCATCACGATGGGCAGACCCAGCCCGGACGCGTTGTATACGGCCTCCGTCATGAACAGCAACCCCTGGGATGCGGTCGCGGTGTAGGCTCGAGCACCGGCGGCTGACGCACCTATGGAAACGGACATCGCGGCGAACTCGCTCTCCACGTTGATGTACTCGCAGGGAGCAAGCCTTCCCGACTTGACCATCTCGCCCAGCGCCTCGACGATGTGCGTCTGCGGCGAGATGGGATAGGCGCAGATCACTTCAGGACGGCAAAGCGAGACTGCCTCGGCGACCGCCTTTGAGCCTTCTATCTGTTTTAGCATGAAGCCTCCTTCACCAGGCGATAGGCTTCTTCCGCGGCTGAAATGTTACCGCTTGCCACCTGGCCCTTGAACCTTGAATTGATCGCGCTTATCACCGACTCCAGTCTGATGACGCCGGAAAGCGCTGCGAACCCGGCAAGCAGCGGCATGTTGGGAATGGGACGCCCGATATGCCTGACTCCAAGCTCTGTGGCCGGCAGCGAACAGAAGCGCTCTACCCTGCGCGAAGCGGCAAATTCGTCTATGCCCAGTTCCCCGATCTTGTGTTGCGAATTGATCAGAACATAGCCGTCAGGCTTTAAGCCCGCAAACACCGGGACCTGATGCAACAGCGTGGGATCCTGGATGATCACGGCATCCGCCTCCACGATGGGCTCACGCGACCTGATCTCGCGGTCCGATATGCGGCAGAACGCCACGACAGGCGCTCCGGTGCGCTCCGAACCGAAGCTCGGAAAAGCCTGCGCATGGCGGCCTTCTTCAAAGGCTGCGATGGAAAGCATTTCGGCCGCAGTCACCACCCCCTGCCCGCCGCGACCATGAACCCGGATCTGGAACATGCATCCTCCCAGCAGTAATCTGGGCGCGACTCGACGCGCCCGGAAGTCTAGTTTACACCCAGAAGTTCCACGTCGAACACCAGCGTCGCATTGGGCGGGATCACGCCGCCTGCACCGCTCGCGCCATAGCCCATATCAGGCGGTATGATCAGAGTGCGTTGTCCGCCCACCTTCATGCCTGCCACACCCACGTCCCAGCCCTTGATCACATGGCCGGCACCCAGAGAAAATTCGAAGGGCTCTCCGCGATCGCGCGAACTGTCGAATTTCTGCCCCTTGTGGTCTGGCGTTTTTGCGTCGTACAGCCAGCCCGTGTAGTGAACCTTCACGTTGTGTCCAGGTGTGGCTTCAGCGCCAGTTCCCAGTTTCACGTCGGTCTTGATCAGATCGACCACATCGCTCTTTTCGATTTTCTCCGGAGGCGCTGAGGCCTGCCTGGAACAAGCGGCGGTTGAAAAAATGGCAAGTGCCGCCATCAGCGGAAAAATAATAATACGGTTTTTCATTCGATCTCCTCTCTTGATTCTTTTGCCGGCATCGTTCATTCAGTTAACACCCAGAAGTTCAACCTCGAACACAAGCACTGCATTCGAGGGAATCACGCCGCCCGCACCCCGCCTGCCATAGCCCATCTCTGGCGGGATCACCAGCGTGCGGCATCCGCCCACCTTCATTCCCTGCACGCCGATGTCCCAGCCGCTGATGACCTGCCCCTGACCCAGCGGGAATTCGAACGGCTCGCTGCGGTCGCGAGAACTGTCGAACTTCGTGCCTTTATTCTCCGGCGCATTCTTGTCGAAGAGCCAGCCTGTGTAATGCACGGTCACATGTTGGCCTTCCTGCGCTTCATCACCTTCGCCCAGCTTGGTGTCGATGATGTCTGTCCTGATGACCTTCAGAAGCTTCACGTCGAACACCAGCGTCGAATTCGGTGGAATCACACCACCCGCACCGCGTGGGCCATAACCCATCTCGGGTGGAATCATGAGCGTGCGTTGCCCGCCTTCCTTCATGCCCGCCACCCCCTCGTCCCAGCCGCGGATCACGCGCCCGCCGCCCAGCGGGAAATCGAAAGGCTCGTTGCGGTCGAGCGAGCTGTCGAATTTCTGCCCCTTGTTCTCTGGGGCTGCTTCGTCATACAGCCAGCCTGTGTAGTGCACGATGACGGTCTGTCCGGCTTGGGCTTCTGCGCCTTCGCCTAGTTTGGTGTCGGTTTTGATGAGGGTAGTCATAAGTTCTTCCAGAATTAACAGGTTATTTGTTTATCAATATTTAAACGCATTCATATTCCCTAATAGCTCAGCACCGGAGCCAGCCAGCGCTCGGCCGTTTCGATGTCCCAGCCCTTGCGCCCGGCATAGCTTGCAACCTGGTCTTTCTCTATCTTTCCTGTCGCGAAATACTGCGACTTCGGATGCGCAAGGTAGAAGCCGCTGACCGCCGCGGTGGGCAGCATCGCAAAGCTTTCGGTGATGCTGATGCCCGCCTTGTTCGGTGCATCGAGCAGTTCGAACAAAGGACCCTTTTCGGTGTGTTCCGGACAGGCTGGATAACCGGGCGCCGGGCGTATTCCGCGATATTTTTCGGCGATCAGGTCATCGTTGTTCAGATTCTCGTCCGATGCATAGCCCCAGAATTCGCGCCGCACACGCTGGTGCAAGAGCTCGGCGAATGCTTCGGCCAATCGATCTGCCAGCGCCTTCAACATGATCGCGCTGTAGTCATCGTTATTCTTTTCGAACTCTGCCACATGATCGTCTATGCCTATGCCCGCAGTCACCGCAAACCCACCTATATAGTCTGCGACGCCAGATTCCTTGGGCGCAATAAAATCGGCCAAGCAATAATTCGGAATGTCCTGAGGCTTTTTGGTCTGCTGGCGCAGGTTGTGCCAGATCATCGCGACTTTGCTTCTCGTCTCGCCCGTATAGATTTCGATATCATCAGAATTTACGGTGTTCGCCGGGAAAAGTCCGAATACCGCATTGGCGGTAAGCCACTTCTCCTCGATGATTCGTTTCAACATCGATTTCGCATCGGCAAAAAGCTTGGTCGCTTCAACACCCACCACTTCGTCATCCAGAATTTTCGGATATCTTCCTGCGAGTTCCCATGACTGGAAGAAAGGGGTCCAGTCTATGAAATCGGCAATTTCGGAAAGAGGATAATCGCGAAGCTCTTTCACGCCGATGAATGCGGGCTTGGGCGGCGTATAGCTCTTCCAGTCGGTCTCGAATCTGTGCCTTCTGGCCTCCTCAAGCGCGACATAGACGGCTCTTCCCTGCCTCTCCTCATGCTGCTTTCTGAGTTCTGCATATTCCGTCCTGACCGATGCGACGTACTCATCGCGCTGCACATCCGACAGAAGGCTGCTGCATACGCCCACGGCGCGCGAAGCATCGACGACATAGACCGTACTGCCGGATGGGTAGTTGGGCTCTATCTTCACTGCGGTATGAACACGCGATGTGGTCGCTCCTCCGATCAGAAGCGGTATCCTGAATCCCTGACGCTCCATCTCCTTAGCGACATGCGCCATTTCTTCCAGCGACGGCGTGATCAGCCCGGAAAGACCTATGATGTCGGCATTGTGTTCACGCGCAGTATCGAGTATCTGCTGGCAGGGCACCATCACGCCCATGTTGACCACTTCGAAGTTGTTGCACTGCAGCACCACGGTGACGATGTTCTTGCCTATGTCGTGCACGTCGCCCTTGACCGTCGCCATCACGATCTTTCCCTTGGGCTTGCTGTCGCCCGAACGCAGCTTCTCGGCTTCGATGAAGGGCACGAGATGCGCCACAGCCTGCTTCATCACGCGCGCGGATTTCACGACCTGCGGCAGGAACATCTTGCCCGCGCCAAAAAGATCGCCAACCACGTTCATGCCGGCCATCAGAGGACCTTCGATCACCTCAACAGGGAATCTGGCCGCGAGACGAGCTTCCTCCGTATCCTCGACGATGTAGGTCGTGATGCCGCGCACTAGCGCGTGAGTCAGCCGCTCCTGCACTGTACCCTTGCGCCATTCCAGATCCTCTACCTGTTCCTTACCACCGCCCTTTACCGTCTCGGCAATCTTGACGAGCTTCTCTCCAGCATCGGGATGGCGATTCAGCACCACGTCTTCCACTGCGTCGCGCAACTCTTTCGGGATCTCTTCAAACACGCCCAACTGCCCTGCATTGACGATGCCCATGTTCATGCCGGCATGAATAGCGTGGTACAGGAACACGGTGTGTATCGCCTCCCTGACAGGCTCGTTGCCGCGGAAGGAGAAAGACACGTTGGATACGCCGCCCGAGACCTTCGCATAGGGCAGGTTCTCTCTTATCCAGCGGGTCGCCTCGATGAAGTCGACCGCATAGTTGTTGTGCTCTTCTATCCCCGTTGCGATCGCAAAGATGTTGGGGTCGAAAATGATGTCCTCGGGCGGGAAGCCCACCTTGTTCACGAGAATGTCATAGCTTCTGCGGCATATCTCGGTCTTGCGCTGGAAGGTGTCCGCCTGCCCTTGCTCATCGAAAGCCATCACCACTGCGGCCGCGCCATAGCGGTGCACCAGCGTGGCATACTTGATGAAATTTTCCTCACCCTCTTTGAGCGAAATCGAATTGACGATGGACTTGCCTTGTGCACATTTGAGGCCTGCCTCGATGATTTCCCACTTCGATGAATCTATCATCAGAGGCACTTTGGCGATGTCCGGTTCTGACGCGATCAGGTTCAGAAACTTCACCATCGCGGCCTGCCCGTCCAGCATTGCCTCGTCCATGTTCACGTCGATGACCTGTGCGCCTGTCTCTACCTGCTGTTTGCAGATCTCCAGCGCCTCGTCGTACAGACCTTCCAGGATCAGGCGCTTGAATTTTGCAGAGCCCGTGACGTTGGCGCGTTCGCCGACATTGACGAACAGCGTATCTTCACCAATGTTGAAGGGCTCGAGCCCGGAAAGCCTGCAGCGCCGCTCTATTTCCGGCAGCTTGCGCGGAGGCACATCCTTCAGCGCATCCGCGATGGCCTTGATGTGCGCAGGCGAGGTGCCGCAGCATCCGCCCGCTATGTTG
>JAJXTH010000033.1 GCA_021783995.1 Pseudomonadota bacterium | reverse complement strand
CGACAAACCCAGGCCTATCACGTGGCGCGCAGCCTCGTCACTTGGCACCTGCAAACCCAGATCCCTGCAGGCGGCCTGTATCGATCCCGCGATCACTGCGGTGGAGTCCATCAGCGTGCCGTCCCAATCGAACACAATTAAATCGTACCGTTTAACCATCATCGTGTGCAAAACGAGCAGTTTACCACAAGGCTGCCTTCCAAAGCCCCGCTCAGATCGCATCAGAATAGCTCGACCTCCCCGCCTACGGGCTTTCCCTCCACATTCCTCAAATAGCGGATCTCTTCATCGGCAATGGTGTTGTTGTGCAGCGAACGCAGACGCTTCACGCGCACCCTTCCTGTCGCGGGAAAGTAAACCACCATGCGCGGAAATACATCCCCGACGTCTTCCGCGGCGACCTCGATTCCTTCCGTCTCGAGATACTCGCGCGCAAAACTGATGTTCCTCATTCCGACGTCGGTCATGTTCTGCAGTATGCGTCCGCCGCCAAACAGCTTGACTTCCAGATTCTCGCGCTTCCCTCCGTTCTTCAGGATGTCGTTGATCAGGTGCTCCATCGCGAAATTGCCATAGCGCGTCGCAGCGCTCAGTCCGCCCAGTTTGTCGGTATCCGCAGTTGCAGGCAACATGAAGTGATTCATGCCGCCGACACGGCATGCCTTGTCGCGTACGCAGGCGGAGATGCACGAGCCCAGCGTCGTGTAGATGCCTTCGTCGCTTCTGGTGACATAGTACTCGCCGGGCAGTATGCGCGCAGCATAAGCCGAATAGGTGGCATTCCAGCTTTTACGGATATGCTCGAATCCTGGCAGGCTGGCCGGCATCACAGGTCAGCTCCCGAAGAACAGTTCATGAGTCTCTGCAATCTCTCGCCTTGCTTCGTACACCACCTGCTCGACGATGCTTTCGTCAAGCCCTGTGAGAACCCAGGCAGCAGGGTCTACAGGCGGGACGTCGTCCATGGCATGCAGATCCAACTCCGCCATTTGCGCAAGTATGTTGGCGAGATGCACAAGCGCCGTTTCGCGCGGATGACGATCCGCCCTGCCTATATCGTGATGGCATGCGATACACTCCACCAACAGCTCCGGCAAGCCCCAGCGTTTTGCGAGTTCACCGCCGACTTCGGCGTGATCGAAACCGATGATGCGCTGTTCGGCTCGATAGACAGGCAAGTCGTCTGCCTCGTCGAGCACGAGCAGCAGCGAAGCGCGCGCTTTTTCCGGCAGGCGGTTGAACAGGACCAGCTCGCCAATGTCGTGCAGCAATCCCGCCGTAAAGACTGCCGAAGGGTCGCAGCCGCGCACCTCCCTGGCAAGCGCACGCGCGATCAGCGCGCAATACAGGCTGTGACGCCAAAAATTATCCATGGTCACCAAATCGTTGGGCAATCCCGCAAAGCTGCTCGCAACCGACATCGACAAGGCGAGATTGCGCATCTGCGTTGTTCCGATTACCGATACGGCCCTGTCTACCGTATCAATCGCCGATGGAAAACCGTAGAAGGCGCTGTTGGCCACACGCAGCATGCGCAAGGTGAAAGCAGGATCATGACTTGCCGCCTTGGCGATATCGGAGAGAGAGCTTTGGGGATCATCCACCAGTTGACTGATTCGCAAAAACACCTGGGGAAGCGTGACCAGTCCGCCCACATCCTCCAGCAATCGTGAAATTTCCGCATTCATGCCATGGACAATCTCACGCTCCCTGAAAATAGTCAAGGCTCGCTCTTTGCATGCAAGCGGAACAGGCTTTTCTGTCAGATCACCTTGGAATATCTGGCATGCTCGGTTCGGGTTCGCAGATAACGGTCGAACACCATGCAGATGTTGCGTATCAGCATTCTTCCCTTGGGCGTGACGCCTATCCAGTCCTTGTCCATTTCGAGCAGCCCCTCGCGCTCGTATTCGAGAAGCTCCTCGAGTTCGGTCGCGAAATAGCTGTCGAAATCGATCAGGTAGCCGATGTTGAATGAAGACTTGGCAATCTCGAAGTGGCACATCAATGCCTGGATTATCGCGCGTCGCACCAGGTCGTCCGCGTTCAATTCCATGCCGCGCATGATGGGCAGTTGATCTTGGTCAAGCGCGCCATAATATCCCTCGAGGTCCCGGTGATTCTGGCTGTAAGTGGGCCCTATCTTGCCGATGGAGCTCACGCCCAGTGCAACGAGATCGCAATCCGAATGCGTTGAATAGCCCTGAAAGTTCCGATGTAGCCTGCCCTGACGCTGCGCGATCGCGAGTTCGTCTTCGGGCTTTGCGAAGTGATCCATGCCTATGTACACATAGCCTGCAGAGGTGAGTTTCTCGACGGCCATGCTCAGAATGTCCAGCTTCACCTCCGGTGCGGGCAGGTCTTCCTCGTTGATACGCCGCTGCGGTTTGAAGATGGTCGGCATGTGCGCATAGTTGTATATGGAAAGCCGGTCGGGATCCGCCGCGATCACGCGATCCAGCGTCACGCCGAATCCATCAATGGTCTGCCTGGGCAATCCATAGATCAGGTCTATGCTCACCGACTTGAAGCCGTTGGCGCGCGCAGCCTGGATCACGCGCAGCGTCTCTTCCTCGCTTTGTATACGGTTCACCGCGCGCTGCACGGCAGCGTCGAAATCCTGCACACCAAGACTGATGCGATTGAAGCCTTCCTCACCCAAAAGCGCGATGGTATCCATGCCCACCTTGCGCGGATCGATCTCGATGGAATATTCGCCATCGTCGATCAGCCTGAAATTCTTGCGTATCGCGGCCATCACCCGACGCATTTCTTCGTCGGACAAAAAAGTCGGAGTCCCTCCGCCGAAGTGCAACTGCTCCACAACCTGCACATCGCCCAGGAGGCTAGCCTGCATCTGCATTTCCCTGATCAGATAGTCCACATATACGGCCGCCTTGCTCTTGTCTTTGGTGATCACCTTGTTGCAGGCGCAATAGAAGCACAGGGTATTGCAGAAAGGAATGTGGATGTATAGCGACAGCGGGCGGCTGATGCCGCCGACCTCGCGCCTGGCAAGCCAGTGCGCGTAGGATGCAGCATCGAAGGTGTCGGCAAAACGGTCCGCAGTCGGATAGGATGTGTAGCGTGGTCCGTTCTTGTCCAGCCTGCGTATCAGATCGAGGTCCACGACTAAATGATTGCTGTTCGACATGCGCTGCCCGCTGAAAATGATGCATTATGCCAGCCAAAATAAAAATTGGGTTTGATGTGCGTCAAAAAACATGGCATATTGAAACAAGATCATCGTATTCAAGGTTTCATCGTGCTGCAATCCAATTCCTCCTGCTCGACCTGCAACCTCGCCGAACTCTGCCTGCCTGTCGGCCTCACGGAAGAAGAAATGCAAAGGCTGGACGAGCTCAGAATGCAAAAGCACAGCTTTTCCAGGGGCGATTATCTCTACCGCGGCGGGGACAAGTTCCGCGCGCTGTTTGCAATCAACCGCGGTTCCTTCAAGACGCGCATCCTGCATGAAGACGGGCGCGAGCAGGTCACGGGATTCCAGATGGGCGGAGAGATCATCGGACTCGATGCGATCAGCACCGACATGCACGACGGAGAAGCAGTCGCCCTCGAAAGCAGCGTCGTTTGCGAGCTCCCATTCCAAAGGCTGGAAACCTTGAGCCGGGACATCCCCTCGCTGCAACGCCATCTGCACAAGATCATGAGCCGGGAAATCGTGCGCGACCAGGGCATCATGCTGCTTTTGGGCTCGATGCGCGCCGAAGAACGCGTCGCAGCATTCCTGCTCACCCTTTCTCAGCGCTACGCCGCACGCGGCCTGTCCCCAACACAATTTCAGCTCAGCATGTCGCGTCAGGACATAGGCAGCTATCTGGGGCTGAAAATCGAAACGGTCAGCCGGGCATTTTCCCATTTCCAGGATAAGGGTATCATTGCGGTCAGGGCACGCTCCATAGAAATCACAGATCTCGCGCGCCTGCAGACAAGCGTCAACAGTTCTTGCTGAATACAGAAAGGCGCCATGACCAAAGAAGACATACAGATGATTTCCTGGACGATAGAGACGTCCACCTTCGTCGTTGCCGCGACCATCGTCTATCTGATCTGGCGCATGAGCAAGCGCGCGAGCGACAGAAAAAAGCAGGAGCAGACAAGGAGCGAGCATGAAAACGACGATTGAGATTCTCGGCAAACAGGTCCTTGTCGAATGGAGCCGTTCTGCCGACCAGAAAATGCAGTCGCTGGTCGAACCGCTTATGGTCGAGATGGAGCTTTACTTCAGTTGCCTGATCAGGAAGGCAGTGCGCTTCGGTGCCGATGCTCAAGCCTCGAGTTTTGCCGTAGCCTCCCCCAATCTAAAGATCGGCTTTCGCCCCGTGATGACGCGCGCATGCAGTGTTGGCGATTTTGCAGACGCACCCCCTCTGACCGACTTCCCCATCGTCAAGCCCGAGGCCTATGTGCCCAAGCGCATCTCGATAGACTTCAAAAACGGTCAGTGGACGGGTGACTTCTTCCTGAAAACTGATCCTTCATGACCGTCTGGCCAATGACGCCCTGACCATCCTCGTCATCGCATCGCGGATGCGTGACACCGCATGTTTCTTGAATTCCGGATCCGCATCATCCAGGTGCGTGAGCATGCTCGCATTCGCCTCGAAGAAAAGCACCTGCCCATCCGGCAAGATGCTGCAGTCCATCCCACCATAATCCAGGTTCATGAACTGTCCGACCTGTTCCACTGCGGCTGCACCGGATGAGCCGAACACCTGTTTCCAGTCAGCAAGGAACGCTTCCTCTTCTCGGCGCTTCCAGTCGACGCTTCTCATATCGGTGCGCCAGTAATGCACCATCCAGTTTTCGGCAATCGCGAGGTGGTAGGGATAGGGCTCGCGATCCACGAAGATGAATCGGTATTTCCTGTAGTGCCCGTCTGCACTCCTGAAATCGACAAACTCGCTCAGAAGATACCGGTCTTCCGGCGTCCTGCCCATATATTCGACCAGCTCGGTAGCCGTTCCGATCAGGGAGAGATCCTTGCCGCCATGTGTGCCTGCTGGGCGGATCAGCAGAGGAAAGCTGGGACAGGATTCACCACGCATCATCCAGCGCACGCAAGGCACACGCAATCCCTCGATGCGGCCAAAAATTTCGGGCGCTTGGTCGCGTCCCGTGCGAGCGATGAGATCAGGCGAATTGAAGAGCGGTCTTTTCAGTCTTGCGGACAGCTCTTTCACCGCTTCAAACTGGCCTCCATTCTTTTCGACCTCGCTCAGCGCAATGAATACGATATCCACGCCAGCCAGAGCCCTCCATGACACGCTACCCAAAGGTGCATCCGGCTGATCGGGAGTCAGCATCACGAGAGAGAGCCTCGCAAACAGCGCAGGATCGAAAAGATATTTTGTGGATACATGACTTGCGCCCGCTCCGCCCAGAACCAGTATGGTCGCCTCAGGACATTCCGGACCGGCCCTGCTTTCCAGTCCCTGCATGCGCGCAAGACGGTTGAGCAACGCAAGCGCCTCTTCGTCGCGGCGCTGACGATAAAAGACCTTTGCAAGCTGCTCCATTGCGCCAGCATGATTTTCATCTGCATCCAGCATGGCGCTGCATGCCTGTTCGGCAAGAGCGAGGTTGGATGCCTCGCATGCTGCGGCCGCAAGATTCAACAGTACAGAGCTGCGTTTCTCCATCGCATGCGTATGCTGCAGCGCCTTGAGATGCGCTTCACAAGCATCAGTAAAACGCTGGCAGTCATAAAGCACCACGCCCATGTTGTCGTGGGCCATCGCAAAGCCGGGATCGATGGACAGCGCATGGTCAAGCGCCACCAGCGCCTCCTCAAATTTTCCGATCCGGTGAAACGAGACTGCGAGATCGTTATGAATGGGCGCGAAATCCGGCTTGATTTTGCAGGCTCTTTGCAACAGCGAGACAGCCCGGAGATCATCGCCGCGCAGCTGCGCGAGTCTGCCTCTGTTGTGGAGCGCATGCGGGTGTTCCGGAGCCATGTCCAGCATCCTGCCAAACAGCGCATCTGCCTCTTCATTGCGCTGACTGTCCATGAAGATCATGCCCAGCATGGCCATTGCCTGCATGTGTGAAGGCGAAGCTTCAAGCACCATCCTGTAGAGTGATTCAGCCTCTTCCAGCTTGCCTGCCGCATGAAGACCATAGGCCATTTTCATCTGCGCATCCAGATCATGCATGGTGCATTCCCCGACTTTCCACGGCCTTGAGTAGCATCAGCACCAGCGTTCCTGCGATCATGAATCCTGCTGCAAGATAGAGGCCCGACGCATAGCTTCCCAGGTGAACTGCCATGCTGCCCGTGAATGCGGGTCCCAATATCTGTGCCGCGCCGTATGAGAGCGTCATCTTCCCCATCATCTTGGCTGGACGCGTCGGATAATACTGTCCTGCCATCGTGAGCACCAGGCTCACGATACCCATCACCGTGCCGCCGAAGAGCAGTGCACCCGCGATCGCCGAGAGCAGCCCGCCGAAAAATACCGGCATCAGTATCCCGACGACTTGAAGGCTTGATGCAAGGATCAGCGCGTTGAGTTTACCGGTTCTGCGCGCAATCAGATCCCAGGCGATGCACGAGGGTGCAGCCGCGATCCCGATCACGAAGAACACGAGCGTTCCCTTGCCCTGAAGCCCGGGCATGTGGTCGACGATCGCAACGATGAAGGTCGCGCTCACTACATAGCCTATACCTGCGCAAAAATAGGCGAGCATGAAAAGCCGCATGAAAAGAGGAGCCGGAGGTGCATCTTCCATCTTCTTGCCGGTGCTGGTCACCGCGTTTTTTTCAGCAACAGGCAGCCAGCGCAGCGCCGGAACTACAAGCAACGCGCCAAGCAGCGTCAACGCGAACCACTGCTCACGCCAGTTGAAAACATGATTCATCAACAATACTGCTGCAGCCGCTCCTGCAATGCCGAGCCCTATGCCGGAAAAATGCAGCCCCAACTCGCTGCGGTGATGATGGCGTATCAGCCAGTTCAGGATGAGGCCGCTGCCCAGCAGCAGCGAGGCCGCACTGCTCAACCCTGCGACGAAACGGGACAGCGCCCATACCGAAAAGTCCGTGCTCACTCCCATCATCGCGGTGCTGAAAACGGCCAGCACCATGCCTATGCGATAGAGACGATCCTTCAACATCATGTCGCTGATCAATGACGCGATCAAGGCGCCGCTCAGATATCCTGCATAATTGATCGCGGCAAGCCACCCCGCTTCGGCGACACCGAGCCCCGCCTGCTGCTGCATCAGCGGCAATAGCGGTGTATAGGCAAAGCGCGCGATGCCCAGCGCCAGGACGATACTGAATATGCCTGCGCACAGCACCCTGATGCGCTGATCCATGTAATCCGTCATGATTCTGATTTGCAGAACTGTGCGTTCAGCCGTTTTCGCTGCAGCGCATTTTGCAGAATGGCGCGCCGCTCCTGATCATCCGCCTCGCTCCAGCGCATGATTTCCTCGAGCGAACGGAAACAACCAAGACAGATATCGCCTTTGTCGAGACAGCAGTTTCGCACGCATGTAGATGTCACGTTCTGCATGCATGCGCCCTCATCGCATGAACAGCCAGACGGTGAGCACAAATCCGACCAGCACCACAAAGATGCGCAGCATTCTTTCGGGCAACCTGTAAACCAGCCAGTTTCCTGCAAAGCCTCCGCCCACGCCACCCAGCGCCAAAGCAAGGGTCGCGATCCAGTCCACCTGGCTTGAAAAAACGAAAAGCAGCACGGCGGACGCATTCATCGCCATCGCCAGTATGTTCTTGGTCGCCGTCGCCATGCGCACTTCCTGGCCGGACATGATCAAGGTCGCCAGCATCAGAAACCCTATGCCGCCCCCGAAATAGCCGCCGTATATGCCGATGCCGAACTGTATGGCCGCGAGCATGGGCAGCGGGAACGATGATGCCGCATGCAGCGGCTTTTTTTTGAAGCTGCCCCAGGCAAAGATGCTCGTCGCAAACAACACAAGCCAGGGCACGAGATGCGTGAAGAAGCTCACAGGTGTGTTGAGCAGCAGCACTGCACCCAGAAATCCGCCTGCCACGCTCAAAAAGAAAAGCCTCTCCAGGCTCAACTGACCGACGCCGCCAGCGAGCCTTCTGCCGCCAAGAGAAGATGTGATCTGGTTCGGAAACATCGCCACGGTGGAGGTGATGTTGGCGGCCAGCGGATTCAATCCTCCGGCGAGCATCAGCGTGGGAAATGTGATGAAGGAACCGCCTCCTGCCAGCGTATTCTGGATGCCGGCATAAAAACCGGCAAAGGCGATCAGAAACAGCATGTCAATCTGATGCATCTGCAATCACTCTTCAATCGCGGAAAGCGAAACAAGGTAACGCTTCCAGTCGAAACAGGGACCGGGGTCAGTCTTGCGGCCAGGCGCTATGTCGCTGTGGCCCGCGATTCCCTCGATCTGAAATGCCGAGCGCAGCGTCATGGTCAGCGTATGCAACGCGTCGTACTGTGCGTCCGTGAAAGGCACGAAATCGCTTCCCTCAAGTTCTATGCCTATCGAGAAATCATTGCAGCGCTCGCGTCCCTGCCAGGATGACAATCCTGCATGCCAGGCGCGACCGAGGATAGACACGAACTGTATCAGATGCCCGTTGCGGCGTATGAAAAAATGCGATGACACCCGCCCCTCCGGTATGGTTCGATAATACGGATGTTCATTCCGATCCAGCGTGTTGGTGAAAAGGCGCTCGACGCCGTCCCCGCCGAACTCGTTTGGCGGCAGGCTGATGTTGTGTATCACGAGAAGCTCTATGCCGCTTTCGCGCCGGTCAAAATTGGGCGAAGCAATGCGAAGGGCATCTGATACCCAGCCCTCGGCATCAATCCGCATCGTCTGCCCCGGAAGGGCTCCTGATGCCCAGCCTCTCCATGCGATAGCGTATCGTGCGGAATGTCAGTCCCAGTAATTTTGCCGCAGCAGTCCTGTTGAAGCCTGTTTTCTGCAATGCCTCGAGCAGCGCTTCCTTTTCCACCCTGTCGAGATAATCCGGCAGCGGATACTTGTCGCCCACGCCTTGTTCTGCCCGCTCGGAGGACAAAAGATGCAGGTCCTGCACTTCGATCACGTCTCCCGAGCACAGTGCCAAAGCGCGCTCTATGATGTTCTCCAGTTCCCGCACATTACCGGGAAAATCGTAATTGCTGAGCGCCTCGAGCGCCGCTTCGGAAAACGTAACCGGGCTGTCCAGGCTCAGTTTCTCGAGTTTCTGCTGCGCTATTTTCGGGATGTCCTCGCGCAATTCACGCAACGCAGGCATCTGTATCGGGATCACGTTCAGACGGTAAAACAGGTCCTGGCGAAACTGCCCCTGCTTCACACGCTCGGCAAGATCGATGTGCGTCGCGCTGATGATGCGCACATCCACCGGATCTTCTGCGGTCGCGCCGACCTTGCGCACGCGTTTTTCCTGTATTGCGCGCAGCAGTTTGACCTGCATGGTCAGCGGCAGATCGGCCACCTCGTCAAGAAACAGCGTGCCGCCGTTGGCTGCCTGGAAAAGTCCCTCCTTGTCCTTGTCTGCTCCTGTGAACGAGCCCTTCTTGTAGCCAAAGAATTCGCTTTCCATCAGGTTCTCCGGTATCGCTCCGCAGTTCACCGAAACCATGGGCTGGTCGCGGCGCGCTCCGCTCTGCACGATCAGGCGTGCGGCCAGTTCCTTTCCGCTGCCCGACTCGCCGCTGATGTGCACAGGCGCCTGGCTGCGTGCGACCTTTTCGATCAGATCGCGCACCTTCTGCATCGCGGCTGCGCTGCCCAAAAGTTGTCTATCGTCCGCATGAATCGATTTCGGCAGGCTCAGCGCAGACTTCACGAGGTTGCGCAGCTGTTCCAGGGAAAGCGGCTTCGCAAGATAGTCGAATGCGCCCGCCTTGAGCACCGTGATTGCATTTTCCATGTTGCCGTGGGCGGTGATCACCGCTACCGGCACCTCGATCTTCTTCGCGGCGATGTATCTCACCACCTCCAGGCCGTCTCCGTCCGGCATGCGCATGTCCGTCAGGCAAAGGTCATAGCGATTACCGGCCAGGAGACTTATTGCCTCCTTCACCCCTCGCGCCTTTTCCACCCTGAGCCCCATGCCGGACAGCGTCATTTCCAGAAGTTCCAGTATGTCCGGCTCGTCGTCGACCAGCAGCACGACTTTATTGGCTGCATCGTGATACCTCATATTGTCAGCCATGTTCGCGCACCGGTCTCTTTATGTATCTTCTCTCGCCGAATGTGATGCGGAAGCAGGCGCCCTGCCTGCCCCCCACATCGACATATTCCAGCCATGCACCGTTGGCTTCACAAAGTTCCTTGGCAATGTACAAGCCCAGTCCTGTTCCCTGCTCTGCAGTCGTGAAGAATGGCTCGAAAAGCCGCGATCTGTGCTCCGGCAATACGCCAGGCCCATCGTCCTTTACTTCCAGCGTCACGCGTCCGCGATCCATGCCTGTCGCAAGCACGAGGCTAGCCGTTTCATGTCTTCCATAATACAGTGCATTGCGACACAAATTCCACAATACCTGACGAAAATGTCCGCGGTCGAAAGCCACCGTGCCCACCTGCTCGGCCTTGAGAGCCAGCACGCCAGGTTCGACCCGTTCGGCTTCGACAAATTCATCCGAAAATCCCGGAAGCAGCGCTGCCAGATCGAAAGTTTCAGGCCTTGCGCGGTCGCGTCGGTTGAGCTGCATCACATCCTCGACGATGCGGTTGATCCTCTGCGTGTTCTCCTTAATCAGCTGAAGCAGCCTCTCCTGCCTTGCGTCGTGCGTTTCCTCCTGCAGCAGTTCTGTCGCATAGCTGATTGCGGAGAGCGGATTGCGCACCTCATGAGCCAGATTCGCCGTCAGCCTGCCCAGCGCTGCGAGCTTGATCTGCTGCGCCTCAGCCTGCACATGCCGCATGTCCTCCATGAAGATCACGGCACCCTGTGATGCATGGCGCTCCACCCCCACAAACCGCAACCTGGCCTGCAAGCCGCCGTCCAGTTGCAGTGTCTCGCGGCCGCTCAATGCATTGTTCTTCCAAAGCACATACTGTTCATGGAGCAGAGGGAAACTTTCCGCAAGCAGACTGCCCGGTGAGCCAGGATTGTGCAGCATTTGCGCAGCACTCGGGTTCATTTGCAATATCCTGTCATGCTCGTCCAGAACCAGCACACCATCCTGCATGTCGCGCATCACAAGGCGGTTCGCTTCGGCCATGCCGATCAGGTCCCGCCCACGGCGTTGCGCCAGATTCTGATTTTCAAGCGCATAACGGGCCAGCTTGTGCGCAAGCCAGGCAGCCGCAAAATAGGCCATGCACAGAAAACCGACCTGGATGTATTGCATTGCGGGCGCGCCGTCATGCAGCACTGCATAGGAATGTTCCAGCAGCGCCGCAATGCTTGCCAGCGCCGCAAAAAAAAGCGTGAGTCTTCCGCGGCTAATCATGCCAGCCACGGCCAGCGACACCATCAGAAGCAATCCTACGCTGCTCAGCACGCCTCCGCTGGCATACGCCAGCACGGTGAGCGCAGCGATATCGCTGCATACCTGCACCGCCAGTTGCCATGAAAAATGCAACCAGCGCTGGCGCAGGACCACGAGTGAGAGCAGCGCGCTCAATGCATAAAGCCAGGCCGTAATTTCGAACAGATGCCCCTTGGTCTCGCCATACAGCGCATGGACGTCGAAGACCCAGAGCAGGGCAAGGACGAACACAGCCAGCCCGAAACGGTATATATTGAAATACTTCAGGGAACGCCAGAATTCGATGGACGTCTGATCGGCAGTCTCAGCCTTCACCATCTGCACGTCTATGTCCTATGGGCATCGCGATGCGCGGCGCTGCAATAATATGCGTCCCCGTCGCGCACGCTTTCACTGACAGGCAGATGAACACCGCAATGCGCGCAACGCACCATGTCTTCCGGCTTTCCCGGCTTGTTTGAGCTCGTATCCCTGCGATAGGACTTGAGCAGCAGATAGATCAGCGCCGCAATCGCAATCAAGAAAATCAAACGACTCATGGGGACTCCGATACTGGATCTGGTCGGGGTGAGAGGATTCGAACCTCCGGCTTCTCGTCCCGAATGCACTGCCACTCCACAACACCATCCCACTTTAATATATATTAATCAATAAAAATCAATTTACTATAACAAGTGTTGGCATCCTAAAAATCAGTGTTAACGTACTTTTTGTTTGTTATTTCATTGACAGTATGGGACATAGCAATTAATCTGTAAAGACTACAACGTACCTCTATCACCTATCGATAAAGGTCTATGATACACAACGCCCCCAAAATCTCCACCCAACATGTCTCACTTATTAACTCGGCAATATTGGATGGAATCGACATAGATCATCTCAAGCGGTTTCTTTGGATAATTAATGCTCATGATTCACTAATTTCATTCCCTCGCATCTGCCGAAATATCAGCAATATCATTAAATTGATCAGCCCGCTCGATAAGACCTCATTAGCGACGCGAGTTTTGAACGATTCGATGCCGGTTATTAACTGGGTTATAGAAAATCAATCAGTACTGACACAATTAATCGGGCCTGATTTCAACCGGCAACCCTCCGGACCAAGAGACCACCCCGTCATAGGACTTGGTTCTACCCGCCATCCCTTATATACGACGCTTTGGAATACTGCTGAAGACCACGCGGTCAAAGATGACTACCAAATTTTGCAAGGGCATCTTCTTCTAGCACACGCCGGAGAGCTTTTTAATCAAGACAATCAGTTGGATTATGAAGCCTATGGAGACCAAGAAGAGTGGAAGGGGTTTCCGAACTCCCCATATTTGGCATCCCTGGCCGTCAGGAAACTGAGTGAAGCGCTATATGCACCAATCATCAAAGAGTTGAAAGTCTCTGCTTCCCCATATAATTTTGCATTATCCCTCAATACACCACCATCGGCTCGTTCAAAACCGCTGCTTGATTCCCTGAACAATCTCAAGCGTTTTCTGCAGAAACATCACGGGCTTGAGAGTTGGGTAATGCGAAATCGCAACGCCTCGGGCAATACCTCCAACGGCGCAGGCCCCAGAGTCACAGGATATGTGGAAATCTCTCCTCAGCTAATCAAAACAGACTTTCCCTTTCATGAGGCGATTGATTTACTTGAAAACTCCGTTTCCACTGCGATCATCAACGAAATCGGCATCGATCATCTGCTGCAGATGGAAAGACTGAATGACGATCTGGCACCGGATGAAGTCGACCAGCATGAAATGTTGCTAATAGACTATAACACAGATCAAACAGGAACCGTTTCTGCCAATTCCAGCGCACAGCAACGCCACATTGCCATGGCAAATCAGTTGTTTCCGTGGTCGTACCAGCAATTGACCATAGCAGAGCTGAGTGAGTTTTTAAACAGACTGGCAAAATGGTTCAAAAAGTTTACTTCAGAGAAAAAAAGCAAAATCCTGTCCGAACTAGAGCAAACAGCTCTGGAAGCCATGTGCCTGATAAGAGTCATGGTTTTCACTGGATCTGATTACGATCGCGCCATAAAAACCATCATTTGCCTGGATAACCAGCCAAATCGAAACACTGATGTTACATATTTGTTTGAACGGAACAAGCCGGGGAAATGGCATCATCGCGCCATGAGTCCAGACTATAAATCCCAAGATCTAAAGTCGAGCAGCCCGCTGGACAGACCCAGAACCGATTTCTTTGCGCTGCCGGACCTCAGTTATACAAACCAAGTGATAACTCGCCTTGTGTCGCACACCTTAGAAATAATAAACCCTCTCGAAACTCCTCCCTCCCAGTTTCCATTGATCCGTAACTCCGCAAATTTTCGACAATATTTCTTGAGAACCATAGCCAAGATTGACCCATCCAGGCGAATCACCGAACACAAGCTCTCGATGTTTCTATTCAACAGAATTCTTGACGTTAGTCAGGGGGATATTTGCGCGGCCTCGATCATCTGTGGGCGTCCGCATCCACTTGCCCGGGTCAGAATGTTTTACTCAGTGAATGCTGTCAATGAGCTGGAAAAGTTGTATCGGCTTGCAATCGAAGAGCTAAGCAGCCAACTCATGGCCGCCAATCAACATACTGCAAAATTACCTCAGCTGCCGATCGTACAAAACCCGTATTCTATTGGCAGTCGCCATTGTCCGACCTACGATACAGTCAAGAACTCCGTAGCCTGCTTGAAAAAATCTCTCATATCGAACCGGAACGCCCCGATTGAAAATGGCTTTCATAACCAGTTCGTTCTATGGGCGCTGTGGCACTTTAACTTTGCGACGGCGTGTCGCGCCATCAAGGACCCGTACATTCCGACTCGGGAAATTGATTGCGCAACAGGTGTCGGTGTTTTGAGTGACAAGGACGATGGAACTGGCTACAAATCGCGGTTGATCTGGATCCCCCCGTTTATGCTCGACTTGATGTCAACACTTGAGCTTCATCTGAGCAAGGTCATAGAACAAAATTCGACTGTTCGATACAGCAGCCATCTTCCCTATTTTCTGAAAACTGTATCCCAAGGAAAACTCTTGGCCGAACCTGTACAACCACGCACCTTGAAACCTATCATGGCACCATTTTTGCCTTACCCCGCAAATTTCCATCGGCGTTTCATGAGAACGACGCTGCTGGAACGCGGCTGCCCGACTGAAGTTGTCGATGCGTGGATGGGCCACTGGCATGCAGGTGAAGAACCATGGGGCCCATATTCAAGCTTCAGTTTCGCTGAGTACCGCTCAAAAATCAAAGAATATTTGGTCCCGATCTTGGAAGATCTAGGGCTCGATGGGTTTTCTCCATGAACAATGCAATTGAATCACCCATTTCAGTTGCTACGCATGCGGCTCATCCTGCCTGGCAATTGCAAGATATCAGTCTTTCTGAAGATCAAATTTCCGTTGCGTATAAATTGTTTGACTGGCTGACATACCAACAGGGGGATCTAGCCAATGCGCTGAGACAAGGTGCTGGCGGCGAATTTTCACCAGAAGAAATGCGCGTTCTTGAACATGAGATCATCAAGAAATTTACCCCGTTACCCGAGGCAGAACGTTATCTCAGGGTTCTCTGTAAAGTGGTCGATGCGATCAATCATCAATCCACCCCGAAACTTCCCACTCCTCAAATCCCTCAACTAGTGGCGCGCCCCAAAAATCCTTTCAGTGAGGGCTTGGCCAATGCGCTGACCAGAACCAGACAATGGTGGAAGGTTCTCAATCAAACCGGTCAAAACCCTAAAGTACCAAACCACTCAACATTAGACCATGACGTGGGTCTACTCTTCAGCAGCGCAGTGATACACGGCGGCCTGACGGACGCAAATCTCTTGATTGCGTTGGCGCGCGCACTGGCAACATTTCCGGCCTCATCGATTCTGCTGGAAAACACCCTGGTCATCCAATTATCCGTTTCATGGCAGGGTGAAGCCGCATCAGAACATAGACTCTGGTTTGCGGATCATTTAACAGGAACCCTGATTCTCAAGGTGGCCGGCGATAAGTTTTCCAATTTGCATCCAGGATGCGCAAGCGGCGCACAAACTGACAAGGCACTGCGAGCACAAATCTGGAGCCATATCCAGCGTTATTTCAAGACCACCAGCCTGGTAAAGTCAGACCGTCCCTCAAGCCTGGGCATGATGCTTGAAACCGTTCGAACAGATTTTCAAAGCAGAATACCCATGGTCCTGGCCAACTATGCGCGCCGCCATTTGGTTTCCCATTCGCTCCCGATCACGATAATTGAACGAATATGTAACGTTACCAACCCCAACCGCAATCTTTTAGTCTCGATGGATGAATCCAATCAAGATAGTCATGACCTGATTACTCAACAGAATCAGACTTCCCTGGATATGGCTGAAATTGAGCCGCATTGGTTGCGAAAATACCGGCGAGTTTTCGCTACCCACAAGCAGTTGCCAACCATTCGGAAGGCATTGGCTCAGATCACAACGGATCCCAATTCTCCTGAGCGCTGCTTTCAGGATTTTTCCCTTCATCTGGTGTCCGCACGTTCTGCCAGCGGAAACATGCTGGCCGCCTCCACTGCCAGCTCTTATCTGATCATGGTGGCCAAACGATTGGGCGGCAGACTTGAAAACGTCAGCCCTGTCACGTTATCCGCTGAATCACTCGAAGATCTCTATCAGGAGATTCTTCAGGATGCCGATCAGGATGGGGAATTTCGAGGACTGCGTCGGCGAATTGCAAAGGCACTAAGGGAATTTCACCATTTTCTGGTGCAACGCCATCAGTTCGCCCCCATCAATGTTCGTGACGTGCTGGGGATAGGCAAAGGACTACTTCCAGTCGATGCAAATCTGATTACATGGGATGAATACGAGGCTATCAAAGATGCGATACCTGAAACGATATTACGCATGCATCCCACGTTCCCGGCCACTAACAAACTAGGCAAAGCGTTGCAATTGATTTTCATGCTGTCCTTCAAATGCGGTCTGCGACGGATGGAGGTCTTGATGCTGACATGCGCTGATTTTGCAGAACATGATCCTGCTGAACTGTTGATCAGACCCTCTGAAGCTCGACGACTCAAAACAAAAAGCTCAACCCGAAAAATCCCACTGTATGCATTGCTGGACCAATCCGACATCGATGACCTGAGGCAATGGAAAAAGTCTAGGCTTATTATGGATACCCCGCCCAGTAAGCAATCTGCCGCCAACGCTTCAAACCCCAAGAACAATTTTCTTTTCCACATTCCAGAATTTGGAAACAGCGTTCTCACCCAGGACATGGTATTCCCCATTATCCATGCCGCCATGCGGAGCGTCACGGGTGACGACAGCCTGCATTTTCACCATCTGCGTCACAGTTTTGCCAGCTGGACCTTCTTGCGTCTTATGTTGGCCGATATGCCAGAAGTACAGGATCTATTTCCCAAACACCCAAAAACGTCTGCGATTCTGACCGATTCCCGTTCGTTCAGAACCAAACTGTATGTGAGAGACAGCATGACGCGCCGTCATACCTATGCTGTGGCTTCACTGATGGGACACTCAGGACCAGAAATTTCTCTCGAGCATTACATTCACACCTGCGATATTCTGCTAAGGTTAGCCTTGTCCAGAGATGAGTCGACCCCTCTCATCAAACCCATTCGTCTTCAGGCGGCACGTCCAAAGTCAACTATTTATCGTTGGCTTGCCAAAGGTGTTGGCTATGTACCCTATCAGATGGCCAAACGGTCTGGTCATTTCCCGGTCAGAAAAACAAAAATAACCTCTCCCCCCGTTGCGGCTCCAGTTGCTGGCACACCCAAAATAACAGTCCATCCGGTTCTTTCCGATGACATGTTTGGCAAAGCTTGGGACATGATTTTTCAAAATACTTTTCATGGCAAACCTCTTGCAGAACTTTGCCAGTCTCACGGCATGCCAGAAGACATGGCTACCAGAATGCTGGACAAGGCCACCCGGATCAGCGAGATGCGCGCCCAAACCGGCAACAAGGGTTATCGGCACCGCATGATGCGGTTGGCATTTGATCGACGCACCCCTGAAAAAACGGTTCGCCTTCCTTGCCCTGAACCACCACGGACTAAGATGGAAAAGGAAATTTCGGCACGTCTTGCAAAAAGCCTGACGGCTTTAATGAAGCAGGAACCGCAGCTATGCCAGAGCGTGTTTTCCTATTATCTTGACAATGTCTGGAGCAATCTGGGTTTTGTGGTATTCAGGGACTATTTGCATCCAGAATCTGCCATGGAGTTTATTCGGTTTCTGAAAGCCATTGGGATCAAAAAGTCCCAGATGAAGCTGATTTCATTTGATCAAGCCGAGCGCTCCCAATATATCCCACGATGGCGAACCATGTTAAATCTCAGTGCAAGCTACCCGGTTGCCAAGATTAACGATGGCAAACCTCACATCAAGGCAAAAAAATGGCTGGCCATCATGCCTATCTTCACAGACCCGACCAAGACCAATGAGGATGAACAGGAAGCAAAAGGCTCCAATGCTTTCCATTATTTGATGGTCATGGGTGTCGCGGTTTTAGCTGGATGGACAGAGCCTGACCCATCGTCCACTGAACTACCACATGCTAAAGCAGGTGGGTTAGCGCAGCTTGGCGCAGAGGACTAAAGTCCTCTGCGCCAAGCCAAATGCGCAACACCGTGCCATTATTTAATTTTTAGGGACGGCTAGTCCCTTATATGTAACCTATTGCACAGCGTATAAGTTCTGATACACTGCGAATGGAGGTTTTAACTGATGCTTGAATCTTGTTCATATATATCTATAATTAGCTAAATGGACAAGCACTACAACATCAGCAACTTCGCCCGCCGGATAGGTCGATCAGCTTCAACCGTTCGCCGGTGGGAGCGCGACGGGCTGCTTAAAAGCAAGCGTCTCCCTTCCGGGCATCGCTACTTCGACGAGGATGACGTTCGCGGCATTCTTGGCAGGGCGGACGAAAAGCGCCTGACAGTGGTCTATTGCCGCGTATCCAGCCACGGGCAGAAAGACGACCTGCAATCGCAAGTCTCGGCGATGGAGCAGTATTGCCTCGGCGCAGGTATTGCCGTCGATGAGTGGGTACAGGAAGTTGGCGGAGGGATGAACTTCAAGCGCAAGCAGTTCCTGTCGCTGATGGATCGCATTGCTGCCGGTGACATTGGCCGTCTAATTGTGGCTCACAAGGATCGTCTGGTGCGATTCGGGTTTGACCTGCTCGAGCACATTGCCAAGCGCAGCGCCTGCGTCATTGAGGTGGTGAATCAGGAATCGCTGTCGCCGCAGGAAGAAATGACTGAGGATTTGCTGTCCATCGTCCATACCTTTTCATGCCGCCTGTACGGCATGAGGAAATACAAACGAAAGAACGACTGATATGACCTTCCCTCTTGAGCAGTGGTTCGACATAACCAAGCCGATACCAAAAGCAGATGCCGACCTGACTGAGGCGCAAATGATGCTGTACGCGCTGAAGGATGGAATTGACCCGGATTGTGCTGAGGCAAAGCGGCAGTACAAGGAAATGCGCAGGGCTGTCAAAGAGCATAACGAGAAGTTCCCGCCACCAGTGCATTACCGCAGCAAGGCATCAAAACTGCGTCAAGCTAAACGAGAAAAGAAGTGAAAGTCACCCGCACCATACTTGCTGATGTGCCGCCTCAACTTGCAGCGATCTGCAAGACGGCAGGCTACATCCGCGCCGACATCTGGCGTCGGTATGGTGCGCTCGGCAATGTCGGCGTATCGGCATCCGCCGTGCGCACCGAGGTTGTCGAGAAGAAGATTTACGACAGCTTGCCTATCGATGGAACCATCCGCGCCGAGACGACCAAAGACATCGTCAACGACATCCTGACCTACAAGGCGGCAGCGAAGCTGAGGGTGCGGCAGGCCATCGCCAAGCGCTCCGGCGACGAGAACGAGCGAAAGCGACTCTATACCCTGCTCAAGCGCGACGAGTGGCTTGCCGACCCGTTTTTGCACCGCCAGATGCGCAAGCATTTCCGCCACGGCAAGTCAGAAGTTGCCAACCAGTTCATCGTCCGCTCGGACAGGTATTCAACTGATGTAATCGACGGCAATCTAGTCATCACTGTCAGGGTCGCCAAGAAGTACGGCGACAACATCATGTTGACCACGACCACCAGCGGAAAGAATGTTGACCTGACCGGCAGCAACCTGCGCGTCATCGTCAAGGACGGCTTCACAGAGATTCACTATGCCACCGAGAAAGGCGACGGTCGCAAATGCGGCGACCAAGTGCTGGGTATCGACAAGGGTTACACCGAAGCATTTACCGACTCCGATGGCACCCATCACGGCCGGAACTTCGGCAAGGTGATGACCGATTACAGCGACAAGGCTTCTGCCACCGGCAAGCAGCGCAACAAGCTGCATGCGCTGGAGAAGAAGCACCGCGAAGCAGGGCGAATTGCCAAGGCAGACCGGATAAAGAAGAACAACCTTGGGCGCAAGAAAATTGATGCCCGTAAGGAAACAACTCAGAAGCGACTGCGCGCCATCGCCTATCAGGCAGCACACTCAATAGTTGATAAGGCAGCGATAGTCGCTTCTGAGGATTTGACCGCCGTCATCGCATCAAAGCATCAATGGAAGCGGTTCAATCGAAGGATGAGTGCATGGGCCAAAGGCGTTTTAGCCGAAGCTTTGGACTCTGTATGTGAGCAGCGTGACGCCAAGCATACCTTGGTGAATGGGGCTTATACGTCGCAAATGGACTCGACCAACGGCTTGCTGGAAGGCAGGCGCGAAGGCGACAAGTTTTATCGTGCAAACGGGGACGTTCTCCAAGCCGACCACAACGCTGCTTTGAACGTGCTGGCGCGATTAGACGATTGCGAGATTTCTCGCTTCACTCCCTACAAGGAAGTGCGTCGAATCCTGCTTGCTCGTTCTCCGGCGCAACTGAGCGTCAAGAGGGTCGAGTTGGGTACGAAAGTGCGTCAACCGACTGCGGATAAATCCTATGCGCAGATATGCGCAACTTTTTAGGAACAGGAAACATGGAAGAGAAAAAGATTGACTGGCGAGGTTCTTCGCTTCGAGATATTATAGATTCGGCATGAATAAAATATGAACTTAATAGCTGGAGTACTGTCTGACTCTGCATGGAAAAAGACGATGGAAGAAAGCTCAGCGCGCTGGAGCTAAAGGAGCGGCGCAAACAGGTGGTCCGAGCGTACAAGCGAGGATTGAACAAAAAACAGATCAGCCGGGA
>JAJXTH010000052.1 GCA_021783995.1 Pseudomonadota bacterium | reverse complement strand
TCACCGCAATGTTCGGCGCGTCAGCCGCGGGCGGGGTATTCGTTCCGGTGAATCCCATCCTGAAAGCCGAGCAGGTGGCTTACATACTCAAGGATTGCAGCGTGCGCATCCTGGTCACTTCCGCAGACAGGCTGAAGCTGCTTTCCGAATCCTTGCAGGACTGCCGCGACCTGCACACCGTTATTGTCGTGGGCAATGAGCTCCCCGAGGTTGCGGGGCTCGATGTGCTTGGATGGGACGGAGCGAAGCGCGATGGCGGAAAGAGACACCGCGTGATCAATTCCGACATGGCGGCGATACTCTACACCTCTGGCAGCACAGGCAAGCCCAAGGGGGTGGTGCTCTCGCATCTGAACATGGTGACGGGAGCCAAAAGCGTTGCGCAGTATCTGGAAAACACGCATGAGGACCGCATCCTCTCGGTTCTGCCTCTGAGTTTCGATTACGGGTTCAGCCAGCTGACGACCGCGTTTCATGTCGGGGCAGCAGCGGTGCTGATGAACTACCTTCTGCCCAGGGATATCGTGAAGGCTGCGGAAAAGGAACGCATCACAGGTCTTGCTGCCGTGCCGCCACTCTGGATACAGTTAGCGCAGCTCGAGTGGCCGGCCGGCGCGGCAGGCCGGCTGCGCTATTTCACCAATTCTGGCGGCGCGATGCCCCTGACCACGCTGAATGATCTGCGCGCCTGTTTCCCCAATGCGAGCCCCTATCTGATGTACGGGCTGACCGAGGCATTCCGTTCGACCTATCTTCCGCCCGGAGAAGTCGACCGCCGTCCCGATTCGATAGGTCAGGCGATCCCCAATGCGGAGATCATGGTGGTGAGGGAAGACGGTTCTCCCTGCGCGCCCGGCGAGCCAGGGGAGCTCGTGCATCGCGGCGCTCTGGTCTCTCTGGGATACTGGAACGATCCTGAAAAGACCGCCGAGCGCTTCAAGCCTGCGCCCAACCGTGAAAGCGGGCTTGCCATGGCCGAAATGGCGGTATGGTCGGGAGACACGGTGAGGATGGACGAGGAGGGATACCTTTACTTCATCAGCCGCAGAGACGAGATGATCAAGACTTCGGGCTACAGGGTGAGCCCCACCGAGGTTGAGGAAGTGATCTATGCCACCGGGATGGCCGGGGAAGTGGCGGCGGTCGGCGTGCCGCATCAAGTGCTGGGGCAGGCTATCGTCGTGATCGTCGCGGCGCGAGAAGGGTTGCTCCTGGATGCAGATGCCCTCATGGCCGAATGCAAAAAGCGCCTGCCGGCTTACATGGTGCCGGCAGAGATCAGGCCTTATCTTGGCAGCCTGCCGCGCAACCCGAACGGCAAGATAGACAGGAAACGGCTTCTGAACGAAATGCTGAACCAGTGAGCTGCGTCGAAGCGAAATAATCCTGAATTTGGCACTGGCTTTAATGCCTTGCATTTTTGCGAACTGTTTCGCAATGGGAAAATAATCAATCAGGGAGGCCAGAAGAGTGCTGTTTAATTCGGTAGAGTTCATTTTTCTTTTTCTCCCGGTGCTTCTCGTTATATTTTTTCAGCTAGGACGCTACAGTCGTCGTCTGGCAGCACTCTGGCTTGCTGCAGGTTCGTTTTTCTTTTATGCCTGGTGGAATCCTGCCTATGTCGGGCTTTTGCTTGCTTCCATCGTATTCAACTACTCCGTGGGTTATGCGTTGGCACGCAGCAACGATATCGCTTCTCCCAGGCGCAAGCTGCTGCTTGCTCTGGGGGTAATCACCGACTTGTCATTGCTTGGTTACTACAAATACGCCAATTTTTTTATCCATACGACCAACGCTGCGCTGGGGACATCTTACGGTTTTGCCGACATCGTTTTGCCTTTGGGCATTTCATTTTTTACCTTTACACAGATTGCATTTCTGGTGGATGCAGCGCGCGGCGAAGCCAGGGAATTCAACTTCATCCATTACAGTTTGTTTGTCAGTTATTTCCCGCATCTGATTGCAGGACCGATTTTGCATCACAAGGAAATGATGCCGCAGTTTGGGCGTGCATCAACCTATCGTTTCAGTGTGGATGATTTTACGGTTGGGTTGACGATCTTTGCGCTTGGATTGTTCAAGAAAGTCGTTATCGCAGATGGCGTCGGGCCTTATGCCGGCATTTTGTTTGCCTCTGCAGATCACGGCGATACTCTTGGCCTGTTTCAGGCATGGGAAGGTGCGCTGGCCTATACCCTGCAACTGTATTTTGATTTTTCCGGTTATTCCGACATGGCTATTGGCCTTTCCTGCATGATAGGTGTGCGGCTTCCATTGAATTTCAATTCGCCATACAAGGCCGCCAATATTGCTGATTTCTGGCGCCGCTGGCACATGACGCTGTCGCGTTTTTTGCGTGATTACCTTTATTTTCCGCTGGGTGGCAACAGAAAAGGGCAGGGCCGCCGATATGTCAACCTGATGGCGACCATGTTGCTCGGCGGCCTGTGGCATGGCGCAGGTTGGACTTTTGTTATCTGGGGTGGATTGCACGGCGCTTATCTGATCATTCACCAGGCATGGCAGGCACTGAGGATCAGGCTGGGTTTCGGCGACCCATCAGCAGCGGGTCGTTTCATGGGTACGGGACTCACCTTTATCGCAGTTGTTGTGGGCTGGGTATTCTTTCGCGCGCAAACTTTTCATGGTGCGATATCCATGCTTCGCAGCATGGGCGGGCTAAATGGTGTCAGCCTGCCTGATGCCATCGCGTTGCATCTTGGGCCACTTGCCTCGCGTCTTAGCAGTTTGGGAGTGGTTTTCAATCCGGGTGGCGGGCATGAATTTGTGATGAATGCTGTCTGGGTGGCCGTGTTGCTGCCCATCGTATTTTTGGCGCCCAATACCCAGCAGATACTGTATCGATTCAGGCCTGCACTGGATCAACGAGCGGATGATACTGCCGCTTTGGGCTGGTCGCCTGATATGCGTTGGGGCATTGTCATGGCAGTCGTGCTTGCTGCAGGTTTGCTGTCCCTCGCTCATCCGGGCGAGTTTCTCTACTTCCAGTTTTAGGGCCTCGCGATGAAACATTATCTGTTTTTTTGGCTGGCCTTAACCTCCTGTCTGATGCTGGTTATGGGCGCAATCAATCTGGTCGTCGATCCTTACGGGATATTTTATTTTGTAGACAAAGCGGGTTTCAACGGCATCAAACCCGCAGCGGGTGGACATGGTGCCACCGGAAAATATTATCAGGTGATGCGTGTTCAGCCGCGCGGGGTGGTTCTGGGAAATTCGCGCGCGGAAGTAGGGTTTGATCCGTTGTCTGTTGCCTGGCCTGAAAAAGCGCGCCCGGTATTTAATTTGGCATTGCCGGGCACGGGTCCTCGCGCTAGCCTGGAATCTCTGCAACATGTGCTGAACGATGCTCAACAAGGCCATGCAGAAAAGCCGGAAGTGGTTGTCTGGGGTATCGATTTCATGAATTTCCTTGACAATATCAAGGAGCCAGGCCAGTCGCCCCCAAAGGATAACAGGCTGCTGGCTAGTTCCTCAGGTTCGAAATTCACAATACATTTTCCAAGGCAGGTAAAGGATTATGCGGAAGCTACCCTTTCGCTTGACGCCTTTGTGGATTCAATCAGGACGATTGCCAGCCAGTCAGATCCTTACGCCGAAAATTTAACAGCTTTCGGTTTCAACCCTATGCATGACTATATAAAAATTTCTGCTGATGAAGGATATTGGGCCGTATTTCGCCAGAGAGATATTGAGAATATCAAGGCGTATCTGCGCCGTTCGACGAATTTATACGACAGTGCAGGCAACTCCTCGCCTGATCTGGATAATCTTCGAGCAGTGATACGCCTTTGCAGACAGCATGGCATTGAATTGCACCTCGTGATTTATCCCTATCACGCGCATTTGCTTGAAATTTTTCGCATTACAGGGCACTGGCCTGCTTTTGAGGCGTGGAAGCGCGAGGTGGTGCGTATCGTTGCATCCGAATCTTCGCAGAACAAAGATAGTACTGTTTCATTGTGGGATTTCAGCCAGTTTAATGAACTGACTGAGGAGGCTGTTCCCGCCAAGGCAGACCGCAAGAGCAAAATGCATTGGTATTGGGAGGCGGGTCACTTCAAGAAGGAACTGGGCGAGCTGGTTTTGGACCGATTATTCGGTCATCAAGGCGAAAGAGAAGGCTTTGGGATACTGCTCAATCAGCAAAATCTGGAAGAGCATCTTGCCTTAGAGCGGGCTAGGGAAGCTGACTACCGCCTCAGATATTCCAAGGATGTCGAGCAATTGCAGCAGATCGATATGGAAATATTGTCCAGACAGCATTGAACCTAAAAAAAGCAGTTGAAACTATAAAATACCGTCCATGCTTCTATAGCGTCTCCTGAGGTATCGAAGGACATCAGCACGAACGGTTTTTGAGGCACTCACCCGTTCGGTGAATAGTCCGTTCGCCCTGATGTATAGAAGGGCGGGCGTGTCAAAGGAGAGATGATCTGCAAACTGCGTTAGGTGAGAGATCTTGAATTGCAGCTTGCAAGGAATATCAATGACATTCCTTGTAGAAATGAAAAACCGGGGAATTTTACTTCTACGCGCTCCAAGGAATGCAAAAACCGGGCCAATAATCTTTATGTATTTTAATCAATAGGTAAATCTTTTCTTGTGGATTCTGCCCGTATTCTTGTAAAGAAATCCGACGGATTTACTAATGAAATGAGAGGTGCGAAGCTGTCTGCTGATCCTGATATGACTTAAATAATATTAAAATTCATATAGATAAGATTGTGTAAGCTCTGCCGACAGGCTGCTCTGGAATTCTTCCCGGTTTGCCATTGCCGCATGAATTTGCTTGACGATTCCGTATATTTCGTTATAATCCGCGCCCCTGCAAAGCCGACTAGAGGCTTGCAGCCTTGCTCC
>JAJXTH010000032.1 GCA_021783995.1 Pseudomonadota bacterium | reverse complement strand
TTCCCATCCCGAACAGGACAGTGAAACGGCTCCGCGCCAATGATAGTGTGGATTACCCATGCGAAAGTAGGTCATCGTCAGACTCCTTGCAAACACCAAAGCCCTCTTCATGAGGGCTTTGGTGTTTATACTGCTGGCATACGCATCACCGTTGGACTATGATGCAGGCAACTTTCATTTGCAGTGCCCGAAACATTCCTGTTCCTAACTTTTATGCGAGGTGCGATATGAAAAGCAATGCTCTGTTCCTTGGGACTTTACTTGCCGCGTCTGCGGTGCCTGCGCTTGCTGGCGATGTGAGTTACAAGTCCGATGTTCAACCGATACTTCACGACTATTGCCTCAACTGCCACGAGCCAGGTGGCAAGGGGTTTGAGGCCAGCGGGCTCGACATGAGCACTTATGCAAGCCTGATGAAAGGGACGAAGTATGGTGCTGTCATCAAGCCAGGCGACAGTTTCTCGAGCGTTTTGATACAGCTTGTCGAGGGGCGAGCGCATCCCGCGATCAAGATGCCTTTTGAGCTCAAGGGCGGCCTGCCTGCGAGGAAGATTGATACGCTTAAAAGTTGGGTTGCGCAAGGCGCGAAGGACAACTGAAATGAATAAGGCCTGCTTGAAGCAGGCCTTTGTCTGGTCAGCGTGAGAGGATTTGAACCTCCGACCCCTACCACCCCAAGGTAGTGCGCTACCAGGCTGCGCTACACGCTGAAGCTTGCAATTATATCAGAGCAATTGGATCTGCTGTGAATTTTTAAGCATTCAGCATCGAAATGATATCCTTGATTTCACGCCTGATAGCCGCGATGCTCGGTGTATCAGGTGCGTTGACAGATTCTCTCGCGCCGTCCAGCTTGTTGCGCGCGCCGCTGATGGTGAAGCCCTGTTCATACAGGAGCTCGCGTATGCGCCTTATCAGCACCACTTCGTGATGCTGATAGTAGCGGCGGTTGCCGCTGCGCTTCACGGGATTGAGCTGTGTGAATTCCTGTTCCCAGTAGCGCAGCACATGCGCCTTCACGCCGCACAGTTCGCTGACCTCACCTATGGTGAAGTAGCGCTTCGCGGGTATCGGAGGCAATTCAGAGTTGAGTCTGTGGAGTTCCATGATAAGATTTTTCCACCATCGTCTTCAGCTTCTGGCTGGGATGAAAAGTCACCACACGGCGCGCGGAGATCGGGATCTCTATTCCTGTCTTGGGATTGCGTCCCGGGCGCTGCGGCTTGTCGCGCAACTGGAAGTTGCCAAACCCTGAAAGCTTCACGCTATCCCCCTGTTCGAGCTGCACGCGTATCTGTTCGAAGAATGCTTCCACCATTTCCTTGGCTTCGCGTTTGTTCAATCCGACTTTGGCAAAAAGCAAATCAGCCAGTTCGGCTTTTGTTAGTGTTGATACCATCTTTCCCCCTTGTTACACGCGCAGTTGCGCGCCTTTCCTGTTCAATGCGTTTACAAGCTTTGCGATGCTCTGTTCGATCTCGGCATCGTTGAGCGTTTTTTGAGTATCTTGTAACGACACCCGGAATGCAAGACTTTTTTTGCCTTGCGGCACACCGTTGCCCCTGTACAGATCGAACAGCGCGATTTCGTGCACATAGGGCGCGCTTGCATCATTCATCGCATCTATCAATTCCTGGGTTGCGATCTGGTCGTCGACGAGTACAGCGAGGTCGCGCCGCACCGGAAGCGATTTTGCTATTTCCGCGAAGCGTGGTACCCGCGTCCTCATCAGCGGATCCAGTTCGACTTCGAACCAGATGCAGGCCTCTGGCATGTCTCCCTGCCAGTTCGGATGCAGCTCTCCCATCCAGCCTGCGCTTTTTCCGTCGAGGAATATCTCTGCCGATCGGCCGGGATGAAGCGCGGGATGAGAGGCTGCTGCAAAGCTCAGCGACGCGGGCGCAAACAGAGCCTCGACATCTGCCTTCACGTCGAAGAAATCGACCTGCGTCGCACTTTCACCCCATTGTTCCTGCAGCCTGCTTCCATATGCGATGCCCGAGATGCGCTGAGTCTGAACGTATTTGTCGCCCGACTTTGCAAAGCATGCGCCCGTTTCGAACAGGCGCACACGAGGCTGGCGGCGGTTCAGATTGAAGCGCAGCGCGGAAAGCAAACCGCCTATAAGCGAGCTGCGCATTGTGGAGAGATTGCTTGCGATCGGGTTTTGCAGCGCAACGGGATCCCTATTTCCGCAAAGATCGCGCTCTGTTCCTTCATCCGAGAAGGCCAGGCTCACGATTTCCTGGTAGTCGCGCAATACCAGCCTCTGCCGGATGCCCGACAGAGGGCGCTCGCCCTCGTTGTCCGGAAGCATCGTCAATTCCGCCATGGGTGGAAGAGCGGGTATGTGTTCATAGCCATACAGGCGCGCAACTTCCTCTATCAGATCGGCCTCGATCGAAATGTCGTAGCGGAAGCTGGGCGGAGTCACGCTGAAAGCGTCGTCGCCCTGCGATGTGAATTCGAGCTGCAGGCGCTTCAGCAGGCCTGCAATCTTTTCTGTTTCGAGCGCTATCCCCAGGACGCGGGCAACACGCGAGACGCGAAGCGCGATCGGTTCCCGTGCTGGAAGGTCGCCTTCTCTGATTTCGCTTGCCTCGCAGACCGTGCCGCCGCAGATCTCGACCAGCAACTGCGTGGCGCGCTCCAGACACCTGCGGGTGGCTGCAAAATCCACGCCGCGTTCGAAGCGGAAGGAGGAGTCTGTCGCCAGACCGAATCGGCGCGCGCGACCCGCGATCGAGTCGGGATTAAAGAACGCGGCCTCGAGGAAGACATTACGGGTACTCAGTTCCACGCCGCTGCCAAGGCCACCCATGATGCCGGCGAGCGCGAGCGCTTGGCTGTCGTCCGCGATCACCAGCACCTGTTCATCGAGAACGACAGTCTGCTCGTTGAGCAGAGTCAGTTTCTCGCCGTTGGCAGCGCGGCGCACTGAAATGCCACCCGATAGCCTGTCTGCATCGAATGCATGCATGGGTTGGCCGAGTTCCATCATCACGTAGTTGGTGATGTCGACGATCGCATTGATCGTTCGAAGCCCGCTGCGCTCAAGCCTGCGCCGCATCCAGGCAGGTGTCATGGCTTGCGCATTCACGCCCTTGATGAGTCTCCCGCAATAAAGCGGGCAGGCGCTGCTGTCTTCGATTCTGATCGTTATTTTGTCGGAGAGCGCTGCAGGGATTTCTGCGACAGGTACTGGGTCGATCGCACATCCGGTGAGCGCCGAGACTTCGCGGGCGATGCCTGCGATTCCTGAGCAGTCGCTGCGGTTGGGCGTGAGTTTGAGCGTGATGAGCTTGTCGTCAAGGTCCAGGTAATCGCGAAGGCTGCTGCCTGCCGGCGCGTCTTCTGGCAATATCCAGAGCCCGTCGCTTTCCTCAGTGATGCCAAGCTCCTTGCTTGAACAGAGCATGCCGAAGGAATCCATGCCGCGCACCTTGGCCTGTTTGATTCTGAAATCGTTGGGTAACACGGCGCCTATGCGCGCGCAGGGAACCTTGATGCCCGCCTGCACATTGGCCGCTCCGCATACGATGGTGAGCGGAGCGGCCTCGCCCACGTTCACCTGGCACACGTTCAGCCTGTCGGCATCGGGATGTTTTTCCACGGACAGGACTTCTGCCACCACCACGCTGTTGAATTCGGGGGCTACGTTTTCCAGTGCCTCGACTTCGAGGCCTGCCATCGTCAGAAGATGCGAAAGCTCGTCGCTCGCAAGATCGGGGTTCGCCCAGGTTCTCAGCCAGTTTTCGGAAAATTTCATTTCGGCATTCCTAGTTGAATTGTCTCAGGAAGCGCAGGTCGCTCTCGAAGAACTGGCGCAGGTCGTTCACGCCGTAGCGCAGCATTGCGAGGCGCTCCACGCCGAGGCCGAAGGCAAAGCCCAGGTATTTCTCGCTGTCTATGTTCACGTGCTTCAGCACGTTGGGATGCACCATGCCGCATCCGCCGATCTCGAGCCAGCCACCGCGCCAACTCATGTCCATTTCTGCCGAGGGCTCGGTGAAAGGAAAAAACGACGGGCGGAAGCGCACCTTCAGGTCATCCTGCTCGAAAAAGCGCTGCAGGAAATCCTGGACCACGCCCTTGAGGTTCGCGAAGCTCACTTCCTCGTCCACCCAAAGTCCTTCCACCTGATGAAACATCGGGGAATGCGTCGCATCGGAATCCACGCGGTAGACCCTCCCTGCAGAAATGATCTTGAGCGGCGGCTTGTGCTCTTCCATGTAGTGCACCTGAACCGGTGAGGTGTGCGTGCGCAGCACATGCGCGGGATCGATGTAGAAGGTGTCGTGCATCGCGCGCGCTGGATGATTCTCTGGGATGTTGAGCGCGGTGAAATTGTAAAAGTCGTGCTCTATCTCGGGACCGGATGTGGTTGCGAATCCCAGCGAGTGAAAGAGCTTTTCGATGCGTTCGAGCGTGAGCGTGACAGGATGCAGTCCGCCGCTGCCCATGCCTCTTCCTGGAAGCGTGACATCGAGGGATTCCGCAGACAGCCTTGCCTCCATCTTCGCGCGATTCAGCTCGTCGCGGCGTTCCTGCAGCGCGGTCTCCATGCTCTGCTTGACCTGATTGATGCGTGCGCCTGCCTTGGGGCGCTCGTCTGCGGAAAGCTTGCCCAGTCCCTTGAGCAATGCTGTCAGGCTGCCTTCGCGGCCCAGGTATTTCGCCTTGACCTGTTCCAGCTGGTCCTCGTCGTTGATCGAGGAAAACTGCGCCAGCGCCTGATCGAGAATTTGTTGTAGTTCATCCATAAGCACACCGTGACAAAAAAGGGGGCGTGCGCCCCCTTCCTGATGAAGCCGGCCGCGAGGCTGGCCTATGCTGCGAGGCTGGCTTTTGCCTGAACAACGAATTGTTCAAACGCGGCCTTGTCGAAGATGGCGATGTCGGACAGAACCTTGCGGTCTATCTGGATGTCCGCCTTCTTCAGGCCGTTCATGAATGCGCTGTAGGGCATGCCGAACTCGCGTGCTGCCGCATTGATGCGCGCGATCCACAGTGTGCGGAACTGGCGCTTCTTCTGGCGGCGGTCGCGATAGGCATATTGCCCTGCCTTCATCACGGCCTGCTTGGCGATGCGGTATACGTTCTTTCTGCGGCCGCGGTAACCCTTGGCCTTGGCTAACAGCTTCTTGTGCGTTGCGCGTGCGACGACACCACGTTTCACTCTTGGCATGGTCTACTCCTTACGCGTAAGGCATCATGGCGTGAACCGATGCCGTGTTGGTTTCATGAACAGCTGCAGTGCCGCGCAACTGGCGCTTGTTCTTGGTGGTCTTCTTGGTCAGGATGTGGCGCTTGAACGCTTGCGAGCGCTTGATGCTGCCACTTGCGCGGACCTTGAAACGCTTGGCTGCGCCGCTCTTGGTTTTCATCTTAGGCATGACTGCTCCTTTAAAGTTATGGTGAGAGGTGTCTTCCGGATGGAAGTACTTATCTACCCGTACACCACTTATTTTCGGGGATCTCTTGTGCTGCTTTTTCCGGCCGGCCCCTGCTGCCAGAAAATTTAAGCCAGCAGCCTGCTGCTGCAGGCCACAGGCTGATTTTCTATTTCTTCGACGGCTTGGGCGACAGCACCATCACCATCTGGCGCCCTTCCATCTTGGGAAACTGTTCGACGACTCCATAAGGATCCAGATCCGCCTTCACGCGCTCTATCAGCCGCATGCCGATTTCCTGGTGCGCCATCTCGCGTCCGCGGAACCTCAGGGTGACCTTGGTCTTGTCTCCCTCGTTCAGAAACTTGATCAGGTTGCGCAGCTTGATGTTGTAGTCGCCCTCGTCCGTCCCCGGGCGAAACTTGATCTCCTTGATCTGCACCTGCTTCTGTTTCAGCTTGGCTTCGTGCTGCTTCTTGCTCTCGGCATACTTGAACTTGCCGTAATCCATGATGCGGCAGACTGGCGGATCGGCCATCGGCGAGATTTCCACCAGGTCCAGGTCCGCTTCGTTTGCCAGGCGCAATGCCTCCGTGCTCGTCACGATACCCAAGGGTTCCTTGTCTACACCAATGAGGCGCACCTGGGGCGCGTTGATCATCTCATTGATGCGCTGCGATTTGTTCTGTGCTATTGGAATGTCTCCGTTTCGGCAAAAATTAAACCGTGCTGCCCGATTGGACTTCGGCCTTGAAATGCCCGATCAATGCTTCCAGGGTCATTTGTCCGAGATCCTCACCACTGCGGGTACGCACGGCTATCAATCTTCCAGATACTTCCTTGTCGCCCACGATCAGTTGATAGGGAAGTTTCTGCAAGCTATGTTCGCGTATTTTATAGGTAATCTTTTCATTTCGCAAATCCAATTGCACGCGTATGCCCGCTACCTGCAATTTTTGCGCGATTTCCTTCGCATATTCCTCCTGCGCCTCGGAGATGTTCATCAGCACGCACTGCACGGGAGAGAGCCAGAGCGGGAACGCGCCCGCATGGTGCTCGATCAGGATGCCGATGAAGCGCTCCATCGATCCCAGGATCGCGCGGTGCAGCATCACGGGAGGCTTGCGGCTGTTGTCCTCGGCTACATATTCCGCGCTCAGGCGGACAGGAAGGTTGAAGTCCAGCTGTATCGTGCCGCACTGCCAGAGGCGGTCCAGGCTGTCCTTCAGCGTGAATTCGACCTTGGGGCCGTAGAATGCGCCTTCGCCCGGCTGGATTTCATATTCCAGACCGTTCTGCTTCAGTGCTGCAGCCAGAGAGGCTTCGGCCTTGTCCCAGCTCTCATTGGAGCCCACGCGCTTCTCCGGGCGTGTGGAGAGCTTCACGATCACCTCGCTGAAGCCAAAGTCCTTGTATACCTCGTTCAGCATCACGATGAAGCTGGATACCTCGTCCTGCACCTGGGATTCGGTGCAGAAGATGTGCGCGTCGTCCTGGGTGAAGCCTCTAACCCGCATCAGGCCGTGCAGAGAGCCGGATGATTCGTTTCTGTGGCAGCTGCCGAATTCGGCAAGCCTCAAAGGCAGGTCGCGATAGCTGTGCAGGCCATGGTTGTATATCTGCACATGCGCGGGGCAGTTCATCGGCTTGACCGCATAGTCGCGGTTTTCCGACGACGTGGTGAACATGTTGTCGCGATAGTTTTCCCAGTGCCCGGATTTCTCCCACAGCGTCCTGTCCATGATGGTTGGCGTGCGGACTTCCTGGTAGCCGTGCTCGCGGAACTTGACGCGCATGTACTGCTCTACCGCCTGCCAGAGTATCCAGCCCCTGGGATGCCAGAACACCATGCCTGGCGTGGTTTCCTGCATGTGGAAAAGGTCGAGCTGGCGCGCGAGCTTGCGGTGGTCGCGCTTTTCGGCTTCCTCTATCTGGCGCAGATAGGATTCCATATCCTCCTTCTTCGCCCAGGCCGTTCCGTAGATGCGCTGCAGCATCTCGTTTTTCGAGTCACCTCGCCAGTATGCGCCGGCCAGCTTCATCAGCTTGAACACCTTGAGCTTTCCGGTGGAGGGCACGTGCGGTCCGCGGCAAAGGTCGGTGAAGTTGTCCTCGGCATAAAGCGAAACATCCTGGTCTGCCGGAATCGATGCGATGATCTCGGCCTTGTAGTGCTCGTTGATGCTCTTGAAATAGCCCACTGCCTCGTCGCGCGGCAGCACGCGGCGCGAAATCGGTATGTCCCGTTTCGCAATCTCGCCCATGCGCTTCTCGATTGCCTCCAGGTCTTCGGGTGTGAAGGGACGGCTGTAGGAAAAGTCGTAATAGAAGCCGTTTTCTATCACGGGTCCTATGGTCACCTGTGCATCTGGGAAAAGCTCCTTCACCGCGTGCGCCAGCAGGTGGGCGGTGGAATGACGGATGATCTCGAGGCCTGCCGCATCCTTGTCGGTGATGATGGAGAGCATCGCATCCCTTTCGATCAGATGCGATGCGTCAACCTGCTTGCCGTCGAGGAGGCCCGCGAGCGTCGCGCGCGCAAGGCCAGCCCCTATGCTCTGGGCCACGCCGAGCACGGTGACGGGTGCGTCGAAGCTGCGCTTTGCGCCATCAGGCAAAGTGATAATGGGCATTTTTTTCCTTCCAGGTTTTAAGATAAACTCGAGGCTTGCAAGGCAATCGGCCGGCCGGGATTATAAAGCAATTCGCGGACATTGCATCCGGATTTGCGGTCCATCGCGGCAATATAGTAAGCTAATCTTCCAATATTACATGTCGCCATCCTAATGACAGGAAAAGCATACGATCACAGCCCAGTCCAGATTCTGGAAAGCGACTTTTCCTTTCTGGACAGCCTGCCCGGCATGGCATGCAAGATCACGCTGGACAAGAGCGGACAGCTTGGCTTTCCCTATGTCAGCGAAGGGAGCATGGACCTTCTTGGCGTGAAGCCCGTCGATCTTTCGAGGCGGCCGGATTTGCTGCTCGGGCTTCTGCATCGCGACGACGAAAAATCCTTCCACAAAAGCATGCTTTCTTCGGTGAAGCATGCCTCGGCGTGGAACTGGGAAGGGCGCATCGTGATGCCCGGCAGCGGCGACATCAAGTGGATCAATCTCAGGGCCAGATACCACAACACGGATGCCGGCGGCACGCACTGGAAGGGATTCGTGGTCAACATCACGCAGAGCAAGCAGGCCGAGCTCGAGCTCAAGGAATCCAGGCAGCGCCTGGGCGAACTCTCATCCCACATAGAGTTCATCAAGGAGGAGGAGCGCACGCGCATCGCGCGCGAGATACACGACGAGATAGGCGCGCATCTGACCGCGCTGAAGATGGATCTGTCGTGGCTTGCGCGCAGGCTGGAAAGCGAGGCGCTGCTGGAAAAGACGCAGGACATGGCGAACCTGCTGGATGAAGCGGGTCGCGCCGCGAACAATCTGGTGCACAGCCTGCGTCCCGGCTCGCTCGACTGCTTCGGCATCGTGGCGACGGTAGAGATAGAGGCGAGAGAGTTTTCCAAGCGCACTGGCATTCCCTGCAAGATCGTCAAGTCCGATGATCATCTCGACCTCACAGACGAACAGTCCATCACGCTGTTCCGGGTGTTCCAGGAGACGCTCAACAACATCATGAAGCATGCGTCGGCCAAGCATGTGCAGGTCGAGATACTGAGCGAGGATCGCCGCCGCGTCGAACTCGTCGTCTCGGATGACGGCTGCGGATTCAATGAGGAAGCACGCAATAAGCCGCGTTCATTCGGATTGCGCGGCATACAGGAGCGCATCCATCAGCTCGGAGGCAAGGTCGCCATCGCGAGCAGGCCGGGCCAGGGCACGAGGATTGCAGTATCCCTGCCGCTCTAGGACTGTTTCACATAGGCGCGCTCCTTTTCGGAATAGGCATATCCCCAGCCCAGCAGAACTGACCACACCTCGTGCCCGTATTTCTCGCGGCTTTCGGGGACGATGCGAGCGCCGTCGTACATGCACTGGTACTTGAGGCAGAACGCTACTCGCGCACTTTCTGTCTCCCTGAGCTCTGCCGCAAACTTGCCTTCCCAGGAAAGCCTCAGACCATCGAGATGGCGCATGGGCTTCGAGAGGCTGGATGCGCCCTGCATGATCTGCTGTGCGCCTATCGCACCTATGTCCACCCAGCCTCTCCCGAAATAGAATGAGGGCGTTCCCTGGCTTGCATCGTAGAAGTAGGCAGCGCTGTCTTCGCTGTTGAATTCGACGACGTGATGATGCTCGAATTGCATGATGCAGGCGTGCATGCCGCGCCTCTCCTCGGGGAACCTGGCGATCAGCCCTTTCGCATGGCGGCGGAACCGGTAGAGTCCCATGTCTTCGCTTGCATAGGCATCCTGCCCAAGCACGAAATACATGCCCTTCATGTCGTCGCCGTAAAGCGCCCAGAAGTTCAGCCTGCGCTGCAGCGTCCTGTCGTCATCGGACAGGATGCCGAAGAATTCCTCGAGCAGCAGCTGCCTTAGCCAGCGCGTCATCATCTCGCGCGCTGGCTCGGAACATGGCCACTGGTGAGGCGCAAGCCATGGGTTTCCCCAGAGGCCGACTGCGAACTCACCAAGCGCGTCGTCAGGATCCCCTTTCTGCCCGTGGCGATCCAGGATGATCTTCAATCCTTCGGAAGCATGAACGGGGTAGGCGTCCAGCATCAGCAGCAAAATGGGCAACTGATCCCTGAAGGCCGCATCGTCCATGCCTGTTGCGGCGTGGATGCGGGCCATCACCAGTTCGCGCACCAGCCATGTATCGCCGCCCAGCCCGAGCTTCTCCATCGCATCCCTGCATGACGCCCAGTCTGTGTTTGACAGCACGTCTGCGGGGTCATCGCCCAGCAGTTCTGGATGTTTCTTCAGCGTTACGAGCCAGTCAGGGGAAAATTCAGTGATGACGAATGATTCCAATAGTCCTGAAAGGAATGCCCTGAGCCTCGTGCTGCCCGGGGTTTTCGGGTCAAGGGAGAAGCTGCAGTCAAGCAGCGCCCTGTACAATTTGCGGAAGGTGCGCTTTCTTTTTCGATAGCGTTCGACCAGGGGCAGGAGCTTCTCTAGCGCATCGCGGCTTTCGATCAGCGCATCGTCTCCCTGCGCCATGCCGTGGCAGACGAGCAGCAGCCCGCGGGTGCCGGCCACATGACCCTGCTTTCTGAAAATTTCGACCGCGCGTTCTATCGTGAGCGCGGGGAACTTTTCCGGCATGGAAAAAGCGCCCATCCACGCCCTTGTCCTTTCAAGCTCGCCTTGCATGCCCATCGGATCGCCGGTCCTGAGCCTTGCCAATGCCACGGCGTTCACGGCATGCAGGGTGCTTTGCAGTCTGTCTGTCGCATCCATAAGCTAGATGCGGCAGGTGCCGAATTCTCCACGGGGGATGTCGCTCATCGCAGGACGATTTTCATCCATGCCGAAAAATTCCAGGCGCAGCTCGATGCGCCTGCTCTCCTCTAGGGACTTCTTCGCGGAATTGTATGAGTAGCCGCCCACCAGAAAATAATCCCTCACCATTTCCTTTTCCTCGTTGCTCAGCATGTGCTCATCACCGGAAGGCGGGGAGAGCAGCGCGCACAGCACGCGCTCGCTGCGCTGCAGGCTCAGGTTCAGGTTCAGAAGATAATCCCCGCGCTGATCCGCATAGCCTTCGACGACGATGCGCTTCAGCCATTTTCCACCAGGCGCGCTCTTAACGGTCGCCAGCATGTCAGAGACGAATTCGTTGAGGTACAGGACCTGCTCTTTTGTGAGCGTAGAGCTGTTCGTGTCGAAATGCGCGCGATCGCCGAAATCTATCGTATTCCTGTTTTTGTCGACGACGATGCCGGGCAGTCTTGCAGCCGCCTTCCCGAGGCTTGCAAGCAGCCAGTCTATGTCGTTTGCGCGCTGCTGCTGGTGCTGGATGCGGCTCTTGTCCGCTTCCGATGTCTCTTCGGTCACGGACAGCAAGGCCACGTTCATCACCAGCAGGAAAAGCACCATCAGCGCCGTCATCAGGTCGGCGAAAGAAATCCAGAAGGGCTTCTCGGCCTCCTCCATGTTGCGCCTGCCCGGAATGGGAAATCTATTCAGCATGCGGCAGACTGAGCGCGGCGTCGAGGGTGCTTTCCAGCTCCTGTATTCCCTCGCGCAGCAGCCTCACGGAATCCGAGAGCGCCTGATGGAACTCGCGGTTGGCCTCGCCTACCGCGCGCGACATGCCATCGCTGAAAGACTGGTGTGCTTCGCCGATCACATCGGATACCCTGGAAAGAAAAACGTCCACATCCTTCTGCGCTGAAGCCAGCCTTGCCGTCGCAGCCTCCATCCTCTCCAGAATTTCTCCGGACATCGAGACATCGCGCAATACCAGCTTTGATAGCGCCTGAAGCGACTCCACCTGACTTGCAAGCGCTTCGCGTTCAGTCTTGTAGTCGCCGAACATCTCCCCAAGGCTTGAGGCGGCTGCGGCGAGATTGCCGGATGCGGCGGAAGATTTTTCCAGCAGGACGCCCACATGTTCGCCTGCCTTTGCTATCCCGTTTGCCGCGCGATCCATTCTTTCCGCTGCGCTTTCGAAAGCCTTTGCGATTCCTCCCGCAGCGGTGCGCATCTCCTGCGCCGCATCACCCGGCGTCTGCAATCCATGGCGCTCCATCAGCGCTACCAGCTTCTCCTGCACCCTGGCTTCGCGGGTAGCCGCTTCCTCGCCGGCCTTTGCGATGCGGGAGGCGACATCCTCTTGCGCTGCCGCGAAGGATTCCATCCGCGAGGCAGCTGCCTTCACGGCTTCGGCGGTGCTGCGCTGCAGTTCGCCATGCTCCCTCATCTGCTCGCCAAGCTCACTGAGCAGCGCTTCCATTCCGGACTCGGGGCGTTTCAGCGCTTCCGCTATCGTTGCGAGCGGCTCTTTGAGCGCAGCCTCCATGCGTGCGGCCAGTTCATTTGCATTGGCGGTCGCAGATGCGGTCTGCCTTTCGTGCAATTCGAACAGCGTGCGTTTGAGTTCAACCCTGAAGAGTTCCGAAATCTGTGCGGGTAGCGACTCGGACGATTTCACCAGTCTCGCCAGATATTCCTCCTCGGCGCCTCCTTCGAACAGGCCGTCCAGAAGTTGGGCCAGCTTTTCCGCCTGCGCATAGAGGCGCGCGATGGCGAGCTTCTCGGCAAACGTGACTATCATCGCCAGGCTGATCGCTGAAGCCGAGATCAGGAATGCCTCGGATACGCCGTGCAGCAGGCGCGTCAGGCTGTCTCTCACGACGACGGAATTGCTCGACACGGAGAAGGACTTCATGCCGGTCAGGAGGCCGTAGAAGGTTCCAATGATGCCGACGCCGGTGAAGATGCCGGGGAGGTGCTTGAAGAAATCCGTGCGCAAAGGGATGTCCACCAGTATGTCAGGCCTGAACACAGCGCCTGCAGGCAGCGTGGAGCGCAGCCTTGAAGTCTGGTCGTCAGCCTGCTCGTGCAGGGAGTCCGCATACTCCAGCCACAGATGCTCCAGCACGCCGCGGTTTTTGAATATCTGTTCCATGCTTCCCGAGGGCCTGCCCTTCAGCATCTCCAGTTCCCTGCATGCTGCGGAAAGCCGGCGCGACACGATGAAGGCGGGGATCAGAAAGAAGAATATGAAGCCGAGCAGCAGCGCGGCGAGGATCCCGGCAAACGCGTACATGTGCTGAGGTATCATCAATATCCCCTGTGGGACGCAATGGGCTGGATTATGACTCAACTATCCGATGCATGGCTACTTGTTGCCAACTATAATGCCCGCCATGAAATGTCAGGATACAAGGGGATCGCCATCGGACAGGAAGGCAGTGCTGTTCGCGGATGTCTGCGGCAGCACCAGTCTCTACGAGATGCTGGGAGATCAGCGCGCGTTCGCCGCGATCAGCGAGAGGCTCGACATGCTGCGCAAGCTGGTTTTTGAAAACCATGGGACGGTCGTCAAGAACATGGGCGACGAAATCATGTGCATCTTTTGGGATGCGGTCTCGGCGACGCAGGCTGCCTGCGAGATGCAGGCCGCGATCGGCGCATGTCCGGCCGCCGATGGCATCTCAGTCGGCATACGCATAGGGTTCCACTGTGGCCAGGTGCTGCAGCGGGAGAATGACATCTTCGGGGACACGGTCAACATGGCGGCGCGCATGGCGGGGATCGCCCAGGCAGGGCAGATCATCACCACGGCCGACACCGCTTCGATGCTGCCTTCCATCATGCGCACATCGTTGAGAGGGCTCAGCACACTGCCGGTGAAGGGCAAGAAGGGTGGCGTCGAGATATGCGAGGTGCTCTGGCAGGAGAGCGACGACATGACGGTGATGGCGGGAAACACGCATCATCCCGGCGCGGATGCATCCAGCCTCATGCTCGTGCACAGGGGGGAGCGGTTCGTCGTGAGCGCTGCGAGCCCGGTGATCACGCTGGGCAGGGATGAGCAGGCGGACATCGTGACAGGGAATCCGCATGCATCCAGGATGCACGCGAGGATAGAGAGGCGGCAGGACAAGTATGCGCTGATAGACATGAGCTCGAACGGCAGCTATGTGGCCATCAGGGAAGAAACAGAGGTGAGGTTGCGCCGCGAGGAGATGCTGTTGCGCGAGCGCGGCACGATCAGCATGGGCCATCCCCATGCGAAATCCCCGATGGACAGCATCGAGTTCTTTCTCATGGGCGGATGAGATCAGAAGGGTAGAGGTGGCAGTGCACGGTATGACTCTCCGTGAGCCTTGAAAGATTCGGATAGACCGATCTGCAGATGTCCATCGCATCGCTGCAGCGCGGCGCGAAGTGGCATCCTCTGGGCGGATTTGCGGGAGAGGGCGGGTCTCCCGGCAGGCGTATGTATGCCCCCGGTCTGTCCATGCGCGGCACGGCGGAGAGCAGCGCTTTCGTGTAGGGATGAGTGGGGCTTTTCAGCACCTCATCGGTTGTTCCCCGTTCGACGATGCGCCCGAGATACATCACGCACACTTCATGCGCGAGATATTCCACGACGGCGAGGTTGTGCGTGATGAAGAGGTAGCCCAGCCGCATCTCATGCTGCAGCTCCTTCAGCAGGTTCAGTATCTGCGCCTGCACCGACACGTCGAGCGCGCTGGTCGGCTCGTCGCATATCAGGAGTGCGGGCGAGACGGCCAATGCACGCGCGATTGCGATGCGCTGCCGCTGCCCTCCCGAGAACTCGTGCGGATAACGCCACCTGGCCGATGCATCCAGCCCCACTTTCGAAAGCAGTTCGTTCATGCGGGACTGCCTGGCCAATCGGTTTCCTCCCGCGCCCAGCGAAATCATGCCTTCCTCGAGTATCTCGGCGATGCGCATCTTGGGGTTGAGCGAGGCGTAGGGGTCCTGGAACACCATCTGCATCGCCGATCTTGAATTTCCATCGAAACGGATGCTGCCCGAGGTTGAAGGGACCAGATTCAGCAGCGCCTTGCCCAGCGTGGTCTTGCCGCATCCCGATTCCCCGACCAGCGCGAGCGTTCGCCCTTCTGCTATTTCGATGGAGACGCCGTCGACCGCCTTCACATGGCCCGCGACGCGCTGCAGTAAGCCCTTTCTGATCGGGAAGTAAACCTTGAGGTCGGATACCTCAAGCAGCTTGTTGCTGGTAGCTGGTAGCTGGTAATTAACCTCCGCGTGGTTGCTCACAGTCGTCAGTTTTTCTTCTTGCTTCCCAGGCGACAAGCTACCCGCTACTGGCGCCGCATAGAGATGGCATCTCACCCGGCGATCAGCCAGCATCGTCCATGCGGGGTTTTCTTCACGGCACAGATCCCATGCTTGGCCGCAGCGGGGCGCGAAGCGGCATCCATTGGGTATGCTGCCCGGAAGAGGCACGCTGCCCGCGATTGCGGAGAGTCTGTTTCTGTCGGGCCCGGGGAGCGCTGCGAAGAGTTTTTGGGTGTAGGGGTGCAGGGGATGCTCGAAGAGGTCCTTGCGGCTCGCCATCTCGACGATCTGTCCCGCGTACATCACCGCGACGCGGTGCGCCATCTCTGCAACCACGCCGAGATCGTGCGTGATCAGCAGCATGGCCATGCCGTTTTTTTTCTGCTTCTCGCGCAAGAGCTGAAGCACCTGCGCCTGTATCGTCACGTCCAGCGCCGTGGTCGGCTCGTCCGCGATCAGAAGGGAAGGGTTTCCTGCGAGCGCCATCGCGATCATCACGCGCTGCTTCATCCCTCCTGAGAGCTGGAAGGGATATTCGCCGGCTCTTCTTTCAGCATCGGGTATGCCCACGCTCTCGAGGAGTTCGACGACCCCTGCGCTTGTGCCGTGGAGTTTCAGAACCTCGGCGATCTGGCTGCCCACGGTCATCACCGGGTTGAGGCTCAGGCCGGGCTCCTGGAATATCATCGCCATCCTGCCGCCTCTGACATTGCGCATCTCGCGCTCGGGCAATTCGAAAAGACGCACGCCGTCGAACTCTGCGGTGCCTGCATGGTGCGAGACGCCGTCGGGCAGGAGGCGCATCAGCGAGAGCGCGGTCATGGATTTGCCAGAACCCGATTCGCCCAGAAGCGCGAAGGTCTCGCTCCTTGCGATGTCGAAGGAGATGCCGTCCACGATGGCGGCATTGGGACGCAGCCCTGCCGTGAGGTTCTCGACCCCGAGCAGGCTCATCGACGAGCTCATGAGTGGTGCATCTGCTTCCTGGTCTGATGTTGACATGCCTGCCTTTTTTGCGGGGAAGGAAAAATTGTTAAAGACTCACTCTTCAAACAAGTCGGAATGGGTGCCTGTGCGCACGAAAACGATGGAGCTGCTCTCCAGCCGATAGATGAGCAGGAAATCCCCTCCGATATGGCACTCACGGTGATCATTCCAATCACCCTTGAGCGGGTGATCCAGCCATTCCGGCCCCAAAGGGGCATCGTTGGCGATCAGCAGCAGCATTGCTTCTTTCAGTCGGTTCAGGTCGTAACGACCCGAGCGCGAGAGACGATCCCAATCCTTGAGAAATGGTCTGGTGTAATCGCAAGCCCTGGGCGGAATGGCCCGCTTACTGCCGGCGGGCTTCTTCGAGGTCATCGATCAAGGCATCAGCAGAGGCGAAACGCGCATCACGCGTTTTCATCATTGCTCGCGCTTCTTCCATCGCCTCGCGTGTCTGTGCATTGGGCACTCTCAATTCCAGAGGGAAAGCCTGATCGTTGACCACGCGCCTAAGGAAGATGCGGACGGCGTCCGAAACGGACAGCCCCATGGCGGCCAATGCTTCGCTGGCTTGCGTCTTGGTCTCTTCGTCTACTCGAATGTGCAGCATTGTGGAATGGCTCATGTACGGCTCCTTTATTTGTGATTATGTGTCTCATCTGCGATACGGTCAAGCGCGTCATTCATAGACAATCCGGCATATATGCAGGAAGCCAGAACCGGTGCAGCATTGCGCATTTCAAGGGGGATGGAAATGACAAGCTTCGTCTTGAGCGTGCGCAAAAGGGATGCGGATGCATTCGGAAAGAGTTTCGGCAGGCCTGCCTATCTCTGCATTCCCGATGAGGAGGAGATTCCGCGGCCTGCTCACAGCACGGGCGGCGCATCGCAGTGGATGAAACAGATCGCGGATCACGCGAACCCGAAGGGTGCTCAAGGCTGGCTGGACGTGGTCTTCTTCGTGCATGGCTACAACACGGACGCCAGGGAAGCCCTGCTGCGCCAGAGGCTGGTCGAGGAGGAAATGAAGAAGCGCGGTTTCGCATGCATGGTCATCGGATTCGACTGGCCTACTGCAGGAAATGCAGCGCTCTATTCCTATGACAGGTTCGAGGCCCAGGATGCGGCTTCATCCCTCGTCAGGGCGGGCATCATCCCGTTTGCAAAATTCACGCTTGAAGACTGCCCCGTCAACGTGCACCTGATCGCGCATTCGATGGGCGGCTTCGTGGTGCGCGAGGCCTTCCGCTCCGTCGACAAGGGTCGCGACGCCTATCTCGCGAACGACTGGCGCATAGGGCAGCTCGTGCTCTTTGCGGCCGACATTTCATCGAACTGTTTTGCGCTGGGAAATCCAGACATGCTTCCCGTTTTCAGGCACTGCGGAAGGCTGACCAACTACTACAGCGGACATGACCATGCGCTCGCTGCATCCAACGTGAAGAACATAGACTTCAGCTCGCGCGTGGGCCGGGTGGGCATGCCTTTGAAGACGCCCGCGAACGAGAAGGCGCTGGACGTGGATTGCGGGCCACGCTATGCCGCTCTCAGGGATCGCGAACTCAAGATCATAGATGGCATGGTCTCGCACTCGTGGTATCTGGAGGACGTGATCTGGTATGACGATCTGGCGCACACGCTCAAGGGCCAGCTCGACCGTAACGTGATCCCGACGCGCACCTTCATTGCAGAGAACGATTTTCTGCTGAAGTCGGGAGTATGATTTTCAGGAGGTGCAGCGAATAAGGCGGGAGAGTATGTCAGCCTCTTCGGATGGGGAGAAGAAGTAGGGGTAGAGGGATTTCTCGTCCACAGCCTCGTCCATCAGACCGCCGAACTTTTCTATCATTTCTGTCGTTTTTGAGAAATTGGTGCGCATGAGAACCGCAGGGGCATTGACGCGAGGGCATATTCTCTCATTGCCTATGCGCGTGAAGCCCAGCCTCTTCTCGTAGAATCCCGCATGTCTCGGGTTGACCTCCAGCACGCCGTCCGTGTTTCCGGAAATGCGGTAGGGATAGAGGTAGGCTATGTGAAAAAGACTGGCCAGCATGCGCTTCGACCTGATCGCGGCATCCACGGCCAGTCTCCTGAATTCGCAGAGACTCAGGCCCTGATCCCTCAGGCGGTTCAGTTCGTCGTGATAGAGCTGGTCTGCGACAAGACCCATGTCCGAGTCGGAACTGACGGAAAGCGTGCCGACCGCATTGTCGCTGGAATAGGCGATAATGGTCGTCCTGTCCGGGTCGTGAGCCAGCACGTTCCTGGTTTCATAGCCGCGCCACGAATACATCCTGTCTATCAGCTGGTTCGCTGTATGGTGGTGGTGATGGTTCTGGGCGATCCTGAATTTGAAATGGTGCACTCCCGGCACGGGGTCCGAAAACTCCATGACGGGGACTGGGTCGCTCTTCATGTCTTCGACGAAGAATGCGAGCGTGGAATCCATGCGATATGTATTCTGGTTCATGCCGTGATCAGGATCAGACTGTCAACAGTCCGCATGAGGGGGCGCAGGAGAAACCGGAAAGGGGGTTGCTGCTGCCATACGTGTAGCTATGTTATATTCAGGCATCCGATTTGACAAGCGTATCGCCATGGAAAGTCACGCCACAGATCTTCTCTCCGGATTGAGCGCACTTGCCCGTTTCAAATGTGCTGACCACAGTCTGAATGACGACCTGAAAAAAATGTCAGCGATGATTGCCGAAGTTCTCGACGTCGAGAACTGCTCCATCATGCTCTCCGATGACGGCAAAAACCTCAAGGTTAGGGCGAGCTTCGGGAATCTTCCGGATGCAGCCTACAGGGAATCTGTGAAGAAGGGCCATGGGATATCCGGCCATGTGCTCTCGACTGGCCTGCCTCTGATGATAGAGGACATAGGCAGGTCCGAGTTCGCAATTCATGCGAGGCGTCCCTCCTCATCGAACAAGGGCATGATATGCGTGCCCATCGCGATCGAAGGATCCGTTCTCGGCGTGCTCAACGTCAACAGTCCGAATAGCCGTGAGAGATTTGTGGAGGAGGACCTTCACGCGATGGAGGTGGCAGGGTCCTTTGTCGGCAGGATCATACAGACGCAGCAGCTCAGGAGCACGCTGGAATCCCGCTTCGCGCAAATGTCGCTGGGCGAGGAGGGGAAAACACTGATCAGGATGGCTGATGCGCAGAATCCCGAAAGGATGGCGAAGATACTTGCCAAGTCTTTCTACAGGGAGATGGCAGGTGCTGGCTTTAGCCCCGCGCAGATCATAGATGCCGCGTCCGAAATCATCTCCGAGCTTGGCAGGAGCGTCAGCAGGCATAAGGGAAGAATCAGGCGCGACTGATGCACTCGCAAGCGCATCACGAAGCGCCGCATGGCATAATGCGGGCGAGGAGGAGCGCAAAGTGAAACTGGAAAAGGAAATCGAGATGCTCATCAGGGAAAGGGATGAGCTCAGGTCTTCGGGCGAGCTGAAAGAGAAGCAGTCGCAGAGGCTTGCGAAGCTGGAAGTCATGCTTGCAGAAAAGGATGCGGAGCATCCCGGCATGGTCAGCCATGTCCAGAAGGACATGGAACAGGGCAGAGAGCTTTTGGGCCACAGGAACGCGCAGAAATGCCTGTCGCTCGTGAGGCGCAAGCTCTTCCCGCTCGCGGTCAGGGAGACCAAGGGCCTGGTGGTGAGCGCGGAGGCGATCGCGAAGCTCAACAGCGAAGGCGCAGGCATAGGCCGCAATACGCTGATTTCCCTCGAACAGAACAAGCTGGGCACGCGCATGGAGAACGGCGATCTGCTCCTGCCATGGGAATGGGACATCTGACTTTCTGCTTGACCAACGGCCGCATCCTTTGGGGGTTGTCATGTTGACTGATCGGCTGAGACTTCATGGAGCTGGAGCAATAATAATTCCGCAGAGACACCCGATAGAGGCATGAAGATGGACCCTAGCGTATCTGGCAGTCTGTGTACCAGCAGGATGTTGCAGGCCATGATGGCAGAGACCAGGATGAAGTAGTAGTTCAGGGTATGCACGCCGAAGAATCTGTTCATGATCAGCATGGCCGTGACGCTGATCGCAAGGATAGTGCCTGACATGCCAAACGACATTCTTGCGGGCATGCGACCCGCATAGGTGCCGAGCACGAAGCCGAATGTGGTCATCCCGAGTGCATAGCCAACGCGACATTGAAATCCAGATAGGTTGTGACGGGAAGTGCTGACAGCATGAATGCCGTGGCGGGGGCATGTGACCTGTTGATGCGCTCGAGGACTGGATATGCGAGATAGTAGGCCAGATGTGCGGTGTGACGATGCTTCTTGCGGCAATGCATGCAAAAAATTATAATGAATGCAGTGAATGCATTTTATGAGGTGATGCCATGGCAATGCTGACAGTACGTAATTTGCCCGACGATGTACACCGCGCGCTGCGGGTGCGGGCAGCTCAACACGGACACAGCACCGAGGCCGAAGTCCGCGATATTCTGGCAACCGCAGTCAAACCGGAAAACCGCGTACGCCTCGGGGACGCGCTGGCGACATTGGGTCGAAAGATAGGCCTGACTAACGAGGATTTCCAGGCATTCGACCGGATACGAGACAGGGAGCCAGCCGAACCGCTGAGGTTTGAATGATACTCCTCGATACCAACGTCGTTTCCGAGGCGATGAAGCCAGAGCTGCAACCGGCCGTGCGTGCCTGGCTGAACGATCAGGCCGCTGAAACGTTGTACTTGTCCAGCGTCACGCTGGCCGAGCTGCTGTTCGGAATCGGAGCAATTCCGGCCGGCAAGCGCAAGGACATGCTGGCGCAGGCCCTTGATGGCCTGATGGGGCTGTTCAGGGATCGGGTGTTGCCATTCGACATCGATGCAGCCCGGCACTATGCCGGATTGGCCGTGACAGCAAGGACTGGCGGGCGGGGATTCCCGACACCCGATGGCTACATCGCTGCGATTGCAGCCTCCCGGGGTTTCATTGTGGCATCGCGCGATACTGCCCCTTTCGAGGCAGCCGGTGTTTCTGTCATCAATCCTTGGGAGGTGTGACGGGTAGAGCCCGGTGTATGTCCGCAAACCCCGTTCATGCTGAGCCTGTCGAAGCATGGAGCATGTCGTGCTTGACGACCGCTGAACGATCAAAGCCCCGCATGTGTTGCCCAGAATTGCGCGGGCGCAACGATTGGGTAGCGTTGAGCCATCACAAGCAAATCCTTGTCACCCGTGATGAGGTAGTCAACGCCCGATGTTTCAAGCGCTGACAGCAGAGTGCCCAATACAGGCAGATCATCGGCGTCGCGCAATTCAGACCCTGCGCATGGTATCGGCTCAATGATTTCTGCTTGTATGGAAAGTGCGTCTACCAGGTCTTCGATCTCCGCCAATGTCAAACCATGACGGTTTGCCAGTCTAGGTAACACGCGCCGCAACTCGTCAAGGATGTATGCAGAAAGCAGTATCTCTATCGAGCCGTGGCGCCATGCCGACATTATTTTTCCCGGCACGCTCGCCGGATAGGCAATGCCCGAGAGAAGCACATTCGTGTCAAGCATGACACGCAGCGTAGCCACGATGGCTTAACGCTTCTTCGCCGGTGAGCGCACCAGGGCGCGCTCAGAATCGATGGCGGCATTGATTTCAGCAAGCCCTTCGGCTTCGGGCACATTTGCAAAACCCGACTCGATGCGCTGACATAGCGCGTCAAAGCGGGCCTGCATGCGCCGAATGCGCTCGAACAACCTGGCATCAACCAACGCGGCAACCGGCTTGCCATCCTTGTTGATGATCACGCTGTCGTGCCTGTACTGCACCTGGTTGAGCATTTCGCCCAGGTTCTGCCTGAAGTTAACCGCACTTGTTTCGGTAATCATGATATTCAACCGTTATGATCATGCTGGTCATAATGTAGCATAACAAGCTGGCGGTCAATGATCTTCCTTGCCAATCGCATGGCGATGCTTCTTGTGGCAATGTCTTGGCGCTTGCGCTTGTGTATTCATTCGAATACACAAGCACATGTACACGATCAAGGTACTTCCTGAGTTCAATGCTTGGCTGAATGGTCTGAAAGATGGCATGCTCATCGCCGTCTGGCGCGGCGGCTGGAAAAGGCGGAAGGCGGCAACCTGGGCGATGTTAAGCCTGTCGGCTCGAACGTATGGGAAATGCGCGAGTTCTTCGGTCCGGGTTGGCGCATGTACTATGTACTGCGCGGTGATATGCTGATCGTGATGCTGGGCGGCGGTGACAAAAGCACGCAAAGCCAAGATATCGCCAGGGCAATTGCTCTGGCTGAAATGCTGGAGGACTGAAGCATGAGCATGAGCATGAAAATCAAAACTTCCGGATTGCCGGACTTCGATATGGCGGAACATCTGCCGGACGAGCAGGCCATCGCCGAATATCTGACCATAGTGATGGAGGAGAACGATCCATCCGCGCTGGCGCATGCACTTGGCACTGTGGCGCTCGCTCGCGGTATGTCACAGATTGCCAAGGATGCCGGCATCGGGCGCGAAGCGCTTTACAAGGCATTGCGCCAAGGGGCAGACCCGCGCTTTGAGACCATATCCCGCGTGTGCCATGCGCTTGGCGTGAAACTGGTCGTTCAGCCGCTCCATACGTGATGCTCGTGTCTTACCTCGATTCTCTGTTCATGCTGAGCCTGTCGAAGCATGCGCTTGTCGAAGCATGACCAGCCTTCTTGTGAGACTATACCTGGACAGAAGCATCGCGGTGGATAGTGACAGGAACAGCGCCGCGAGGAAGTAACCACCCCATGGCAGCGTCCCGGCCTTGAAGCTTTGCCTCAGTGTTCTTCTGGTCAAAACTGGACGCTGTGAGATGGTCAAATTTACATGCTGATTGGCTGTCAGGCGATACTGACGTTTTTTTCAATCACCTCGGATACCCAGGCGTTCAAACTTTTACCCT